>JBEVWC010000029.1:0-75873 GCA_040506775.1 Candidatus Thiodiazotropha sp. | reverse complement strand
CATACCAGCGGATTTCGAGGCCGGCAAATGAAATCAGTACGGGGTCGATGTTCCAGGTAATGAATGCGTGTGCTTGATGCTCCATCATGGTCCTTCAGGGAGATAACTACAGGAGGACGATTCTATCAAGCAGGGACTGTTTTGACAGTAGACGATTACTCTGATGCGGTGCCGATAGGTGGATACCGGGCTGTGCCGGGCGGGGGATCGGAACCTTCCCCGCCCGGCGATGACCGATCACATGATCGGATTGAAGGCGGTGAGACTGTCCAGCATCGCGGCGTTGCCCAGGCTGCTGCCGAACAGACTGGTGAACTGGCCCTGTTCACCGTGCAGGGCAAGGTAATTCAGGGCCACGGTGAGCACCAGCTGGTTGACGTTGTTGGCGGCCGGGCTGGATCCGTTGTCCACCGCGCCATCCGCCGTGAAGTAACCGATCTGCTGATGGCGCAGTTGCTCGTCCAGGCTGCCACCCATCAGACTGGCCGGGCCGCTGGGGTTATACACCAGGAAGAACGAGGCCGCGGTGGATTGGTTGTCACCGGTCCAAACGCCCTTGCCCCGGCCGTCAGCGGAGTTGTCCACGGCCCCGTTGCTGGAGACCGAACCGTCACTGAACACATACAGCATCAAAGGCATGCCCAGGCGGGCGGCGTATTCGATGCAGGCGCCCATGCAGCGCCCGGCCCGCAGATCGCGGACCTCGCCCACCGCCCGGTCGCCGGTGTGATAGTCGTAACCGCCCATGGTAATGGTTCCGGCGCCGGCGTAGCCGTTCACCACCAGTTTCATCACCGAGGCGGTCTTACGAAATTCCCCGTCCCCATCGAACTCCGCCTGGGAGAATATCGGTCCGATGATATCCGTGTCGGCGGTGACATCCAGGGCGGCGGGGTCACCGTAGCGGTCCACCAGGTCCGCGCTCTTGACGTAACCGCAACGTACCAGCTCCTTGACCACCGCATCGCTGCTGATACCGGTATTGACCCGATCGAGTTTCATATCCGAGATGCGCTGCATCGCCTCCATGACCGCTACCGCGTCGGATTGTTCGAACAGGCCCACCAGCTTGCCGGTGTCCACCAGTCCGGTGGTGTCGCTGGGACGATCGACCTTGGTGGGCCGTACTGACGGATCGATCTGGTCTGCCGGGGCCACCGAATTGCCACCGGAGTCGGAACTGCGCGAGCCGATCAGGGTCAGCAGTTCACCATCCGCGCCACAGCGGTTGATGGCGTACATCGGGTTATGAGGGTTGTTGGCGGTGTCGTTTTCCGAGCGGGCCGGAATCACCGCGCCATTGATGTTGGCCCGGTTGCCGGGTGACACCTTCTCCAGAATGCCGCGCAGAAAGGCGCTGTCGGAATGGAACGCCAGTCCCAGTTCGGTGTTGATGAAATCGCTCACCCCCGAGGCGGGATTGAGGATCGACGGCACCATGTCACCGGGCAGTCCCAGGCGGTTGTAGCCGGCGGTGGTGAGAAAGTCGAACTGCCCCCCCTGGCGTCCGGTCAGGACGTTGGATCCGGCTATGTTGCCCCCACCCGCCAGATCGAAACAGATGAACGGGATCTTGCCCCCGCCCAGGGTATCGATGCCGCAACTGTTCTTCAGGGTCTGGAGATCCGAGGAGAGCGCCGCCTGGGCCTCCCGAGGATTGGCGAAAAGGCCAAACAGGGACGGACCGGTGACCATTCCCAGACCGGCCATCAAACCCTGGCGGACAAAGTCCCGTCGGGTGACCGGGCGGGGATGATCGGCGTGATACAGCGGGGCATCCGGGGAGAGGTTTTTCACTTTTCTGCGCATGACTCTTTATCCCTGCGTAATTACTGTAACAACACCACGGCACTGCCCAGCAGTGAGGCGCAGGCCGCCTTGGTGGCTTTCTCGGTACGATCCGCGGCGCACTGTCCTGAGCAGCGGGCCAGTCCCGCACTGCCGGTAAGCAGATTCATCAACTCACCCTCCACCCGGGACGGGTCGGGCTGGGTGGCGAGATTGTCACCCATGAAGCGACTCATCAGCGGAGCCACCACCTGACTCTGCCAGGTGGCGCTGGAGATGTCGTTGGCGTTGGTATTGAAGTCGAAGCCCGGGAAGAAGCCGGCTCGCAGGCCGGTATCGTCCACCAATGCACTGCAATACTCGATCGCCAGTTGGGATACCGCCACCTGGTGGGAGGACAGGAAACCGTTGATGTCCGCACTGGAGGGCAGCTGCTGGCGAATCGTGGTGTAGGTTTCCTGAACCGTGCCCAGGGTCTGACTGACACCGGTCAGCTCGGCCATGCTGGCGTTGATCTCGTCAAAGGTGCGCAAACCCACCTCGGATCTGGGCTCCGCATCAGCGGGAGCGGCCGGGGGCAGGGGGGTCGGTTCCGTGAACACATGGGTGTAGCTGCCAAGGCGTTCGAAGGTGAGGAAGAACTGGTCACTCCCGGCACCCTTCTCGGAGGCGATGACCGTGGCGATGCGTGACAACAGCTGTCCGTTCTGGGAGTACTCGGCGGCATTCAAAGTGGTGTCGAGCCGCGCATAGGCCTGGCCGATGGCCGCCTCTTTACCGTTGATGCCGATGCGCATGCCCTGTAAGGGGATATCGCTCGGCACCACGCCTTCATCGAGGCTGATGAACTTCGGCTGACGGAACATGTAACTGTAGTTGTCATACTGGCTGACTTCGAAAACGATGTAGCTCTGAGGCAGGTTCACCAGGCTGCTGACGTTGAACAGCAGGAAGTATTTCTCGCCCACGCCCGCTTCGAAGTTCTGCACAATCTGCGCTTCGTTGAGGGCCCGGTTGTGAATTGCCAGCAGGCGCACCTTGCCCGCCCAGGGACGGTCGCTGGAGGCCTCGTTGCCGAGCACCAGTGCATAGGTGTCGTCCCAATCGTTGAGGTTACCCGGTGCGGTCTCGTCTTCATCGTCGGTGAATATGCCGTTGACGTAGATGCGCCGGCCGTGTTCCGGATCGAAGGTGGCCACCACATGCTGTTCCGTGGCCTGCAGATCCTCATCCCCATCCGAGGTGGAGTGGGCGGGTTCCCCGTTACCGTCAGTGGTGCTGGAGCGATGCAGGAAATTGTACGTGTAGAGTGTCTGACCCAGGGTGAAATTCCGGTCATCGGTCCCGGCCGAGTAACTGATGATACGTGCCGGCCCCTCCTGGGTGACATTCGCAGGCACCACCCAGGCTTCGATCGTATATTCACCGGTGGCCTGGATCAGCTGTGCCAGTTTGCGGCTGTCGTTGGTACTGCCCTGGGCCTTGCCGTCGCGGAACTCGAGACCCCAGCCTTCGACCCAGCCCATATCCCCGCTCAGAGTCAGATTGATGGCCGGATCCACACCGCTGGTGTCATAGGCGACGTTGCCTTCTCCAGTCTTGAACTCATACAACGCAATCACATCGTTTTCCTGACGGCTGCCACCGCTGGCGACGGTGCCTTCCGGGAGTGACAGGGCGTAGCTGACCACCAGTTCCGGATCCACCGGAGTGGGGCTGATCGCGTCCGCCATGCGGGTGATGGCGCTTTGCATCTCCTGGGCGTTATCCGGGCAGTCGTCCCAGCAGTTGTGCAGTTCGATGAGTCGCTGCACCAGTCGGGAGTTGCGCGGGGTGTCCAGGTCGATGGAGGTTTTCACCGCTGCGTAGGCGCTGTCCGCATCCGCATTGGCGAAATAGGGTGACTGGGGAGACGCGGCGTCATCCACATGACATTCCGAGCAGTATTCGGTCAGCAGGGGATGAACATGGGTGGCAAACAGGGCTGAATCGTCCGGAAACACCTTGCTTTCGCCCACCACATTCTCCGGCGGCGCCTCGAGTTCGATCTGCCGTCCACCGCCACTGCCGTCACCCAGCCAGGACTGGATGTAGTTGGCGATGATGGTGGCGCAGGCACTGTCGCTGGCTTCCCAGCAGTTGTGTCCGTTGGCCACCTTGGTCACCAGGGCGGACTCATCAGGTTCGACCCGGTTGATGAAGGGGTTGACCGCTTCGTAGGCCTGGTTGACATCGTCTTCCCGGACGAACAGCGGGGCCTGACCACCTGCACCGTGGCAGGCGCCGCAGCGGTTCTGTGTGCGCAGTGGTTCCCACACACTGATGCGAAATCCCTGAATGTCACTGGTGCGGGCCGCCGGTCCGTTGTAGGTGCTGGTGGTGATGCTGGTCTCCTGCTGGGATTCGTTGGAGACACTGTCCTGACAGGCCGGCAGGCCGATCATTACCACTGCGGGGAGCAACAGCCAGGTCGACTTCCTTGCCCCATCCATAAGCTTCTTGAATAGCATTTGCCTGCTCACTGATTCAGTCCCCCGCACAGTAGACGGCTGTCTCGGCAAACACCTGTTTCATGTTGTAGCCGGACTTGAAATTGGTGGTGATCTCGCTGATCTTGCTGCGATCCGCGCTGTCCACCGGCGGACGCAGACACATCGCCTCGAAGGCCTTGGTGACCTGGCACTCGGCAAAGGCCTGGCTGTTGGCCAGTTCCTGTCCCTGGGATTTGGCGCCGTCACCGCTGCCGGGCAGGCTGGTATCCCAGCCCAGGGCCGCGTTGGGCCCCTTGCGCCAGTAGTTGTCCCAGTGATCGTTCGGTGTGGCGTAGCCGTCCTTGAACACGCTGGTGTTGATCTGGTATTTGTGCTGTACCACCCCCGGGGTATAGGAGATGTGACCGGCTTCCATGTCCTCTTCCGGATAGTCGTAGCCGTAGTAGGCGTAGGCCTGGGTCAGGGGTTCCATGCCGGCATGGCAACCCACGCAGTTGTTGAAGAACACCCGGCTGTCGCCACCCGGGCTGCGCGCCACATCCTGGCGAACCCGGTCGTGGGGACGGGTAGGGTCCTTGATCTGCTCCAGATCCCGGCACAGGTGGTTGAGCATGGTAAAGCTGAACATCGCCCGGTTGGTGCCGTCGACGAAGAAGGCCCGCGCCGAGGCCCGGGTGGTGATCACCCCGGCAGTTCCCTCGGGAGGCAGTCCGGTGACGCTCGACTGGGTGGTTCTGCGCAACTCCTCCTTCAGATTCAGTCCCTGGCTCTCCATCGCCTCGTAGTGGGCGTTGTTGTCGTTGGAGTAGGCCGGGGCATTGCTGCCCACGTAGAGGATGTCTGCGGAGAGCAGTTCGTTGAACGGCACCTCGTCGCGCACCATGCCGATCACCGTGGCCGAATAGTCGTTGAGCGGCGCGAAGGGGGTCATCTCCTCATTGGTCCAGGGCGTGACCCAGTTCTTCAGGGTGACGTTGTAGAAATTGGGGTTCTCGATGGCCAGCATCGCAGCGGCGAGGGAATCGTTGTTCTCGATCTCATTGACCATCTGCTCCAGCACCTCCGCGCTGGGCGGTACCCCGGCAATCCGGTCGTGGATTCGCTTGGCTTGCTCCCTGGGGCCGGAGATCGCGGGGCCGGCACACAACAGGGCCAGGCTGAACGCGGTGAGTTTCATCATCGATCCCGGGCCTGACGGCGGATGCTTGGCTGACATGATGCGGTTGCCTCTCAAACGGTGCACATCGAATGTGCTGAATCCTGGGGTGCGGGTGTATTGCCGGTCCCTGGCCTGTCTTCGGCGGTCCGCCGCGATGGCTGGCATCCTGAGGAGGGCGTGTCTTTCCCTGCGGAGCAAGCCGGTCGGCTGGCGATATTACTTCACCCTGAAGGCACCCGGTTGGATGGCGCTACACGTTTTTGCACGTTGTTTCTTTCTTCTTATGGAATGTGCTTCGTGTCAATGGCAGGTGGTGGAATCGTGATCTCTGTTTCTCCAAGTTGTGAACTCATGCACTGATTGGGGTTTTCGATTGGGTAGACTCTCAAGTCTATGATTTTATTAGTCGATAGCGGAATTCAACGCTATTCGGCAAAGCTGTCGTCTAACGGACCTTCGGGAGCTCTCACACCACATGAACGTTGTCCTACGCAAGGCATTGACGCCTTATGTCACCGCGCTCCTGTGTGTCCCGTTGTGGATGGGGTGCGGGGGTGGCAGCAGTCAGGACCCGGATCCGGTGGTTGTGGACTATCCCGTGGCCTATGTGAAACGGCCGGTCAACGAGCAGAGCAATACGGACATCCGCGTCAGTCAGGTCAGCGAAGCGGGTGGCGACCTGTACTACAAGAATTTTGCCGCCGGCAGCGCCGACGAGGTGAATGTCACCGGATCGGTCACCGGGGGGCGGGGCGACGTGCGTGATGTCTCGGTCTCCTATGACGGCACCAAGCTGCTGTTTTCCCTGCGCATGCCCCTGATCGAGGATGCCGAACCCGAAGACCAGCCGACCTGGAATATCTGGGAATACGACATTCCCTCCGCAGATCTGCACAGGATCATTGTTTCGGACATTACCGCAGAGGACGGTCACGACCGGTTTCCCTACTATCTTCCGGATGGCCGTATCGTCTTCTCCTCCACCCGCCAGCGACTCGCCAAGGCGCGCCTGCTGGATGAGGGCAAACCCCAGTACCTGGCCATGGAGCGTGCAGTCAACGAACCCGCCATGGTGCTGCATGTGATGAACCCGGACGGCAGCCGCATCACCCAGATCTCTTTCAACCGCAGTCATGATTTCTCCCCCAGTGTACTGGCCAACGGACAGATCGTGTTCAGCCGCTGGGACAACGCCGATGGCAACAATGCGATTCATCTCTACCGGATGAATCCGGACGGCACTGAACTGGAACTGCTCTACGGACTCAACAGCCATGACACGGGTACCGAGGGCAGTACGGTGCAGTTCCTGCGTCCCCAGGAGATGGCGGACGGTCGTATGCTCGCCCTGCTGCTGCCCTTCGATGGCACCGACGAGGGTGGCAGCCTGATCTTCATCGATACCGCGACCTATGTGGATAATGACGCCCCCACCTGGGACAACCTGGGCATGACCGGACCGGCCCAGACCCTCGCCACCCAGCACCGGGTCACCACCGACGGATCGGTGTCCGCGGGGGGTCAATTGCGCAGCGCCTATCCCCTGTTCGACAACACCGACCGGATGCTCATCAGCTGGAGCCCCTGTCGGGTAATCGAGGACGATCGCATTCTGCCCTGCACCGATGAGCGTCTGGCCGATCCCGCCGTACTACCCGCGCCACCGCTCTACAGCCTGTTTATTTACGATCCCTCCAATGGCACCCAATTGCCGATCGTGAAACCCCAGGAGGGGATGGTCTTCACCGATGTGGTGGTGGCGGTCTCCCGAACAGAGCCGATCATCCGCTACGACAAGACCGCGGGGATCGATCTCGACCCGACCCTGGTGGACGATAAGGCCGGCCTGCTGCATATCCGCAGTGTCTACGACCTGGATGGGGTGGATAACGCGGAACCCGATCTGGCCACGGTTGCCGACCCGTCCCAGACCCGGCCTGACGACCGTCAGCCACGCTTTCTGAGGCTGCTCAAACAGGTCACGATACCGGACGACGACGTGCTGGATTTCTCCAATACCGCCTATGGCCGCACCGCCCAGTTCGGTATGCGCGAGATCCTCGGCTACGCCCCGATCGAACCGGACGGTTCGGTGCAGGTCAAGGTGCCGGCCAATGTGCCGATCAGCTTCAGCGTACTCGACCGGCAGGGCCGCCGGGTGGGCGGGGTACACCCCTTCTGGCTGCAGTTCCGGCCCGGTGAGGTGATCCAGTGCGGCGGTTGTCACGAAGGCGATAACCCGCTGCCTCACGGACGCCTGTCCGCCGCTCCGCCGAGCGTCAACAGCGGCAGTCAGATCACCGGCCAGCCCTTCCCCAACGCCAACCCGGAACTGTGGACCGATGTGGGCGAAAGCATGGCCCAGACCCGCAATCGTCTGCAGTGCCAGGCTGCCGCCTGCGACCCCACCCTGGACCCGGTTTACGCGGATGTCTGGTCCGATCCGGCGCGCTCAACCGTCGAGGCGGAGTTCGCCTACCGTTATGCGGACCTGGGTACGCCGGCGCCGCTGAGTGACGCGACCTGCGCCAACAACTGGAATGCCCTGTGTCGCTCGGTGATCCACTACGAGCAGAATATCCACCCGCTCTGGGAACTGCCGCGCACCGTCGAGGACGGGGAGGGCAATCTGATTGAGGACCACACCTGTACAGGTTGTCACGATGCCGATGACAATGGTGAGACGGTGGTCCCGGACGCCCAGTTGGAGCTTACCGGCGGTGCCTCCGAGGATGAGCCCCAGCACATGACCTCCTACCGGGAACTGCTCTACCCCGACAATATGCAGGAAGTGGTCGATGGCATCCTGGTGGACGTGCTGGTGCCGGCCACGGATGCCAACGGTAACCAACTCTACGAAACCGATGAGAACGGCAATCCGGTATTGGATGCGGACGGCAATCCGATTCCCCTGCCGGATGTGCCGGTGCCGGTGCCCGGAGGCGCCTCCATGGCTGCGGGATCCGCCAGCGGCAGCCGCTTCATGGATGTTTTCAGTGCCGGTGGCGTGCATGCCGGTTATCTCACGGACGCGGAATTGCGCCTGATTGCCGAATGGCTGGATATCGGGGCGCAGTACTACAACGATCCTTTCCTGGCCCCACTGGATGACTGAAGCTTGAGACACAACAGGTTTGTACGCGCTTGGCCCCTGTGGGTCTGTGGATGGCTGCTGGGGCTGATTCCGCTGTCCGGCATGGCCGAGGATGTGCCTGTCGAGGTGCAGGTCACGGCGCCCTATATCGAGATGCACACCGGTCCGGGCAGCGTCTATCCCGTACAGTATGTGGCGGAACGCAACGAATGGGTGAAGATCTACAAACGCCGCACCGACTGGTTCCTGGTGGAAACCCCGCGGGGTTTTCAGGGATGGGTGGGGATCGAACAGATCCGCCAGACCCGCCACCCGGACGGCACTCCCCTGCAACTCAGCGCCTTCGATCAGGATGACTTCCGCAACCGGGTCTGGGAGTTCAGTTTCTATGGCGGCGATATGGACGGAGCCTCGCTGCTCGGTCTCTATGCGGGCTATGCATTCAACGAGAATCTGTCCACCGAAATCAGCTTTTCCCAGGCCCTCGGCGACTACTCGAGCGAGTATCTGGTGGACGTCAATCTGCTCTCCCAGCCCTTTCCCGAATGGACCTTCAGCCCGTTCTTTACCCTCGGTGGCGGGGTCATCCGCACCGAGCCCAGTACCACCCTGGTGGAGACCGAGGACCGGACCGACACCACCGCCCATGTAGGCGCGGGTTTGCGGGTCTACCTGACCCGGCGCTTTTTCATACGCGGCGAATTTCGCCACTACGCGGTGTTTACCAGCCGTGAAGACAACGAGGAATTTGATCAGTGGAAAATCGGACTCGGTTTCTTTTTCTGAACGCGGCGCTGTTGTTGAGCCTGCTCGCGTTGTCGCCGGCCCAGGCCGCGGAACCCCTTGGGGACAAACCCCGCGAGGAACTGCTGATCGAACCCGAGGTGGCCCGCCGGGAGATCAACGAAGCGAAGTTCGACACCGAGGATTTCGAGATCGGAGCCTTTGTCGGCCTGATGAACATTGAGGACTTCGGCACCAGCCCCCTGTACGGTGCACGCTTCGCCTATCATGGGACCGAGTCCCTGTTCCTGGAAGCGGCACTGGGCAGTACCGAGGCGAATGAGACCAGTTACGAAAGGTTGAGCGGTGACGTACAACTGCTGACCGACAGTGAGCGGCGCCTGACCTACTACAACCTGTCGCTGGGCTACAATCTGCTGCCCGGCGAGGTGTTCCTTGGCGGCAAGGCGGCGTACAACAGCCAGTTCTATCTGATCGCCGGTATCGGCAGTACCCATTTCGCCGGCGATGACGCCTTCACCTACAACGTCGGCGCCGGTTATCGGCTGCTGATCAGTGACTGGCTTACACTGCATCTGAATGCACGGGACCACCTGTTTGAGTCCGATCTGTTGGGTGAAAACAAAACCACCAACAACTTCGAGCTGAGTGGCAGCCTGACCTTTTTCTTCTAGAGGAAATCAGTAAACATGACATACAGGACTATCAGACAAGGCCTGACCGGCCTGATGCTCAGTGGCTGGATGCTCGCCATGCCGGCGATTACGCTGGCTGTCACGGAGGGCGAAGCCGCGCCCGATTTCACCCTCAAGAGCCGCAGCGGTGAAAACATCAAGCTGAGCGAACTGCGCGGCAATGTGGTGATGGTGAATTTCTGGGCCTCCTGGTGCGGTCCCTGCCGTCAGGAGATGCCGTTGCTGGATCAATTGTACGATCGATACAAAGACATGGGTTTCACCCTGCTTGGGGTCAACCTGGATGAGGAACCCGGCGCCGCGGACAAGGTGCTGAAAGAGATCCCGGTGAAATTTCCGATTCTCTACGATGCCAAGAACCAGGTGAGTCAGAGCTACCAGGTCGAGGCGATGCCCAGCACCTTCATGATCGACCGGGATGGCAAGGTGAGGCATCTGCACAAGGGCTACCTGCCCGGTTACGAAAACGACTATCAGTCGCAGATCCGTGACCTGCTGCGCGAATGATCATGAAACTCCCGTCGCCTCCCCTGAAAGCACTGCTGTGTGCCCTGGCGGCCCTGATGCTCGGCGGTTGCAGCATTGAACCCTGGGTGAAGCCCTATGAGCGTGCACACCTGGCCGATCCCATCATGAGCTTCGACCGCAACCCGGTGGCCAGCGGGTATCGCACCCATGTTTATCAGATCCGTGAATCGGCCCGGGGCGCCGAGGGCGGTGGTGGAGGCGGTTGTGGCTGTAACTGAGACCCGCAGGCGTTACCTGGCCGGTGGTGTCGCCCTGGCGCTGTTGAGTGGTGTGCCGGGCAGCGGAACCCTGTTCGCCACGGTGCTTCCCGAGGACCGGGCGGATGTGATGTACCACCGCTATGACGGCGGTGGGGTGGAGGTGGATGGTCCCACCCTGCAGGTACGCAAGTCGATCGGCGAGTCCTTCTCGGTCTCGGCCGACTATGCGGTGGACAGCATCTCGAGCGCATCGGTGGATGTGGTGAGCATGGCGTCGCCCTATACCGAGGAGCGTACCGAAACCGGTGTTTCGGTGGATTACCTGCACAACAAGACCCTGATGAACCTGTCGCTGATCAAGAGCGACGAAAGCGACTACCTGTCGGAGACCGGCAGTTTCAGCGTCAGCCATGACATGTTCGGTGATCTGACCACCGTGACCCTGGGCTATTCGGTGGGCAATGACGATATCAGCCGCAATGGGGATGAGGACTTCGGGGAGACCGCGAAACGCCAGAACTACCGGGTCAGCCTGACCCAGGTGCTGACCAAGGACAGCATCATGGGCCTCAACTGGGAGACCGTCACCGACGAGGGTTTCCTGGGCAGTCCCTACCGCTCCTACCGGTATCTCGATCCGGCCAGCGAAAAAGGCTACAGCTTTCTGCCGGAGAGTTATCCCACGACCCGAACCAGCAATGCGCTGGCGTTGCGCCTGAAATACTATCTGCCCTATCGGGCGGCGCTCAGTGGGGAGTACCGTTTCTTCAACGACACCTGGGGCATCACTTCCAACAACCTGGAGTTCGCCTATACCCACCCCTTCCGTGAGAAGTGGATATTCGATATCCGTTACCGCTACTACACCCAGGACAGTGCGGATTTCTACAGCGACCTGTTTTCCCGCCGTCAGCCCTTCACCTACATGGCGCGGGACAAGGAATTGAGCACCTTCCACAGCCACACCATCGGCTTCGGGGTCAGCTATGAAATCAAACCGGATTTCTGGCAATTCATCGATCACGGCAGTTTCAACCTGGATTTCGACTACATGCGCTACAGCTATGACGATTTCCGGGATATCACCGAAGGCGGTGTCGCAGGCGAGGAACCCCTCTACTCCTACTCCGCCAATGTGATCAAGGCTTACTTCTCAGTCTGGTATTGAACAGACCCGTAGCCCGGGTGCAGCGAAGCGGAACCCGGGAACGACCCCGGGAGTTCCGACTTGATGCCTTCGGCAGTTTTGAGTGATTCGTTTTGATTGGATGAGTTCGCTGCGCTCACGGCTTTGTTTGATTTTTTCTCATCGGCCGGGATCACGGTGACACTCTATCGTCCCGGACTGGTGCCGGGACCCAACCACTCAAAACTCAAAACTCCCCCGCAGGGGCTAATTTCTTGGCATCTTCTGTGGCATAATCGGCCGCTGGTTTTGATTCCGTGAGGCATTCAGGCTTCCACGGGCCGAGTCTCCGATCCTAAAGAAGAGGTTCCTACTCATGAGTTTTTTCATTTCCGACGCATTGGCGGAGGCGGCTCCTGCCGCGGCCGGACAGGCGGATGCGATCACCGGTCTGCTTCCTCTGGTGATTTTTGGCGCCGTGCTCTACTTCCTGATGATCCGTCCCCAGGTGAAGCGCCAGAAAGAACACAAAAAGATGGTCGATGCCCTGTCCAAGGGCGATGAAGTGGTCACCGCGGGCGGTGTCGCCGGACGCATCACCGACCTGGGTGAAAATTTCGTCCAGGTGGAGATTGCCGAGGGCACCCAGGTCAAGATTCGCCGTCAGGCCGTAGACACTATTCTGCCCAAGGGTTCCCTGAAAGAACTTTAGCCGCGAAAGGGTATCTACAGTCAGGGCAGTCATCCGACTGCCCGTGATTTCCCGCTGAACCTAACAAGAAAATACGATGAACCAATACCCACTCTGGAAAAACCTGATGGTTGTGGGAGTGATTCTGATTGGAGCCCTGTACGCCTTGCCCAACCTCTTCGGGCAGGATCCCTCCATCGAAATCTCCGCCAGCCGCGACGCGGTCATCGATGAAGCCACCGCGACCCGGATTCGTGACGCGCTGGCTGAAGACCAGATCACCCCCAAGGGAACGGAAATCCGGGATAAGAAGCTCCTGGTGCGTTTCACCCGCTCAGAAGACCAGTTGCGGGGGATGGACCGTATTGTTGCCACCCTGGGTGACAACTACACGGCCGCCCTGACGCTCTCGCCGGATCTGCCTGATTGGCTGAGGTCCCTTGGCGCTGAGCCCATGTACCTGGGTCTGGATCTCCGGGGTGGTATCTACGTGCTCATCGATGTGGACATGGAAACCGCCATACAGCAGGCCGCGGAGCGGTACAGTGATGACATTCGCACCCTGCTGAGGGAAAAGCGGGTGCATGGGGTGCGCATCACCCGGGACGGCGAACAGGTAGTGCTCAAAATGGAGCAGGCCGCCACCCGGGATGAAGTCACCAAACTGGTCGGTAACGAATTCCGCTCCCTGAATCTGGAGGAGGTCGATGAGCAGGACGGGTTTGTGCTGAAACTCAGTCTCTCTCCCAAAGAGCGCCAGGATGTACAGAAGTTTGCCCTGCAGCAGAACATCACCACCCTGCGCAACCGGGTCAACGCCCTGGGCGTCTCCGAACCCTCGATTCAGCAGCAGGGTATCCGGCGCATCGTGGTGCAACTGCCGGGTGCGCAGGATCCGGCCAAGATCAAGGAGATCCTGGGCGCGACTGCAACTTTGGAATACCGCCTGGTGGATACCGAACACAGCGTCGTGGACGCGATCGACGGCCGGGTCCCGGTCGGGTCGTCCTTGTACAAAGAACGAGACGGTCAGCCGATTCTGTTGAAGAAGCGGGTCATCGTTACCGGCAATCAGATCGTCGACGCCTCCTCCGGACTCGATCAGCAGAACGGTTCACCCGCGGTGTTTGTCAGCCTCGATGGCGTAGGCGCCAAGCGCATGCGTAACATGACCACGGAAAATGTGGGTCGTCCGATGGCTGTGGTGTTCATCGAAAACCGCCCGGTCACCCGGGTGGTGGACGGGGAAACCGTGAAGACCACCCAGAAGGTGGAGGAGGTCATCTCCGTGGCCACCATCCGTGAACCCTTCGGCAAGCGCTTCCAGACCACCGGCCTGGACAGCACCGAGGAGGCCCATGATCTGGCCCTGCTGCTGCGTGCCGGCGCCCTGGCCGCGCCGATCGAGATCGTCGAGGAGCGCACCATCGGCCCCAGCCTGGGTCAGGACAGTATCGATCAGGGCTTTAAATCGGTGGTCATCGGTCTGGCGCTGGTGATGGTGTTCATGGCGGTCTACTACCGTATGTTCGGTCTGGTGGCGGATCTGGCCCTGGGAATGAACATCATCCTGATCGTCGCGCTGCTGTCGATGCTGCAGGCCACCCTGACCCTGCCGGGTATTGCCGGTATCGTGCTCACCGTGGGTATGGCGGTGGACGCCAACGTACTGATCTTCGAACGTATCCGCGAGGAGATCGCCAACGGCAGTTCGCCCCAGGCGAGCATTCAGGCGGGTTATGAGAAAGCCTTCTCGACGATCATCGACGCCAATATCACCACCCTGATCGCAGCGATCGTGCTGTTCAGCTTCGGTACCGGCCCGATCAAGGGATTTGCGGTGACCCTGGCGCTGGGTATCGTGACCTCCATGTTTACCGCCATCATCGGTACCCGGGCGGTGGTCAATCTCCTCTACGGCCGCAAGCGGATCAAGTCCCTGGCGATTTGAGATAGGTGAAACAGATGCAGTTTTTCAAAAACAATACCGCCATCGATTTCATGGGGAAGCGCCGTCTGGCGACCATCTTCTCGGGAATACTGATTCTCATCTCCCTGGGCGCGATCCTCGTCAGGGGGCTCAATTTCGGTATCGATTTTACCGGTGGCACCCTGATCGAGGTGAAATTTCCCCAAGCGGTGGAACTCGCCGATGTACGCAGCGCACTCGGTAAGGAAGGCTTTCCTGAAGCGGTGGTACAGCATTTCGGCACCTCCCAGGAGGTCCTGATCCGTCTCGCACCCCGGGAAAACACCGAAAGTGCAAAGATCAGCGATCAGGCCTTTGCCGCATTGAAAGGCATCGACGCCCAGGCGGACCTGCGTCGGGTCGAGTTTGTCGGACCTCAGGTGGGGGACGAGTTGACCGAGGACGGCGGATTGGCGCTCCTCTACTCCCTGATCGGCATCCTGATTTATGTCGGGTTGCGTTTCGAATACCGTTTTGCGGTGGGATCTGTGATTGCCCTGGTGCATGACGTGATCATCACGCTTGGCTTCTTCGCCATGTTCCAGGTGGAGTTCGATCTGCCGGTACTGGCCGCAGTGCTGGCGGTGATCGGCTACTCACTCAATGACACCATCGTGGTATTCGACCGGATACGCGAGAATTTCCGGAAAGTGCGCAAAGGGGAGACGATCGAGATCATCAACGGCTCGATCAACCAGACACTCTCCAGAACGCTCATTACCTCCGGTACCACGTTGCTGGTGCTGGTGGCGCTGCTGCTGTTCGGTGGTGAGATTATTCGCGGATTCTCACTGGCCCTGATCGTGGGTATCGTGGTCGGTACCTACTCATCCATCTATGTTGCCAGTACCTCGGTGATCGCGATGGGTGTGAGCCGTGCTGACCTGATGCCGGTCAAGAAAGAGGACGGCACAGTCGACGATATGCCCTGAACAGTCGCTGGACTCTGTCTGCTCATCAGCGGGCAGGGTATCAGCGGCCTCTACGGGGTCTGTGCACAACCGACCGTTGCGGGGCAATTGCTTGCCCCCCGATCGTCAGATGCTGTCCGTATCGCCGCTATCCTCATATTCATACAGGGAAGTGAGGGCAGTACCCGAATGCCCAGAGAAGCCCCCCGGATGACTTACCGATTGTGAGGCGTCCATCAAGCCATTCAATACATCCCGCATGACTCTTTCCAGGGCCTTGTCACTTAACTTCCTGGCTTTGTTTTCTTCGTCTTGCATACGTTTGGGTCCACTCAGGCAGTTGATGCACTACACCCGAACTAACGGTTGAATGGACGTGATCTTGAGGCACAAATTCACACCAATCGCGAATCTGTGAATTGGATTCATGACCTTGGGAAATAAACATAACTTGCAGAAACAATCTGTTATACCTGTGAGCCAGGTAACCCCGGGAATCGGCTGTGGAAGGGCTGGGTATCGCGGGGGTCGTTAGGGAAGCCGTGGGATGTGAGCAACCCGTGCGTATGTGCGGGGAGCAGGTTGCCTGACGGAGCCGTAAAGGTCAGGCCGCTGGGAACTCTTCGCGGAAAGCGGATCAGGCAGGGATGTCAGGCCCTGAGCTTGTCGTTCAGATGCGGCAGGATCCGTTTGAGCATGGCGTTATGGACTTTCATGTTACCGGCCAGTACGTTTCCGGTTTCGAGAAAGCGCTCGCCACCGCCGATGTCCGTGACCAGACCTCCCGCCTCGCGCACCAGTACCGCACCGGCGGCAAAGTCCCACTCGCTCAGCCCCAGCTCCCAGAACCCATCGATCCGGCCTGCGGCCAGATAGGCGAAATCCAGGGCGGCGGAACCCGGGCGGCGCACTCCGGCGCTGTCCTTGAGCAGGTCCTTCATCATGCCAAGATAGTTATCGATGAAACGGAAGTCCCGATAGGGGATGCCGGTCCCCAGCAGGGCACCGTTCAGACCCTTGCGATTGGTGACGCGGATCTTGCGGTCATTCAGCAGCGCACCTTCGCCGCGACTGGCGGTAAACATCTCTTCGCGGATCGGGTCGTAGACCACGCCGATTTCCAGCCGGCCTTTGACTTTCAGCGCAATGGAGACCGAGAACTGAGGAAACCCGTGCAGGTAGTTGGTGGTGCCGTCGAGGGGGTCGATCACCCATTGATACTCATCCCCCTGATGCTGGCCGCTCTCTTCGGCGAGGATCGCGTGATGGGGATATTTTTCGCGCAGCACCTCGATGATGGCCGCCTCGGAATTGCGATCGACTTCGGTGACGAAATCGTTATTGCCCTTGTCGGCAATGGTCAGACGGTCGAGTCGGTCGAAACTGCGGGTGATGATACGGCCGGCCTCTCGGGCGGCGCGGACTGCGATGGTTACCATGGGATTCATGGGCGGCGAGGATACCGCAAGTCCGGATGGGGTTAAACTTTTTTTACGTACCCGGGATGCCGCCAGGGCAGCAGGAAGCCTGTTCACTGGGGGCTCGGCCTGATCTGTGGTGTGCGATACACGGGCGCCTGCACAGCCTATGCTGGGAACCGGGAATCCGGTACCCTTGCGCGCTATGCTGCAGAACATTCGAATCGTACTCGTCGATACCAGTCATCCCGGCAATATCGGAGCCGCGGCCCGGGCCATGAAGAACATGTGTCTGCAAAGGCTGGTTCTGGTCTCTCCCCAGCTTTACCCCCATGAAGAAGCCACATCCCGGGCATCCGGCGCAGATGACATCCTGCAGCAGGCCGAGGTGGTGCAGAGCCTGGACGAAGCGCTGAAAGGTTGTCGGCTGGTGGTGGGCACCAGCGCCCGTGCCCGCAGCGTGAACTGGCCGGTGGTGTCGCCTCGGGAAGCGGCCGCCAAGGTGGTGCAGGAGTCCGTCCAGGGTGATGTGGCCCTGGTTTTCGGGCGCGAGCGTTCCGGGCTGAGCAATGAGGAACTCGAACGCTGCACCTTCCTGGTTCACATCCCCACCAATGAGGCGTACAGCTCCCTGAACCTGGGGGCGGCAGTTCAGGTGCTCAGCTACGAGGTCTATCAGACCCATCTGAGTGGTCATGAGACGGATCAGGATGAACCCAGGGACCTGGCAACCGCGGAAATGCTGCAGAGTTTTCACGACCACCTGGAGCAGGCTCTGGAGGATGTGGGATTTACCGCCAACAAACAGTCCGAAAAGCTGCTGAGACGTTTGCGCAGTCTGTTCCAGCGGGCCCGGCTGGACAAGGACGAAGTCAATATCCTGCGCGGCATCTTCAGCGCCATGCAGGGGCGCAAATCCATGCGCCGCTGAATCGGGCTCAGGGCAGCAGAATGGTCGACCCCGTCGTCTCGCGGGCCTCCAGAGCCCGGTGCGCCTCGGCCGCATCAGCCAGATTGAAACGTTGACCGATTTCGATGCGGACAGCGCCGGTGAGCACCTGGTCGAACAAGGCTGCGGCGCTGTCACGCAGTTCCCGGGTGTCCGCGGTATAGGTCATCAGCGTGGGACGGGTCAGGTAAAGTGACCCGCGAGCGGTCAACTCCTCCAGTTTTACCGGCGCCACTTTACCCGAAGCGCTGCCAAAACTGACCATCATGCCCCGGGGGGAGAGGCAGTCGAGGGAGTCGGTCCAGGTATCTTTCCCGACCCCGTCATAGACGACCGGTACTCCCTGACCCTGGGTGATCTCCTTCACCCGGGCAACAACATTTTCTTCCCGATAAAGGATCGTGTGGTCACATCCGTGGGCCTTGGCGATCTGCGCCTTCTCTTCACTGCCAACCGTACCGATCACCGTGGCGCCCAGTCGTTTCGCCCATTGGCAGAAGATCAGCCCGACGCCCCCCGCGGCGGCATGAAAAAGTACCGTTTGCCCGGATTGAACCGGAAAGGTCCGCCGCAACAGGTATTCCGCGGTCATGCCCTGCAGCATCATGGCGGCGGCCGATTCGAAGTCGATCTTGTCAGGGAGTTTGACCAGGCGTCCGGCAAGCATGTTGCGGACCTCTGAGTACGCCCCCAGGGGTGGATTGGCATAGGCGACCCGATCACCTTCTGCAAAGTCCGCGACATCGCGGCCGACAGCCTCGACGATACCGGCTGCTTCCATCCCGGGGATAAAAGGCAGGGGCGGGGTCGGGTAGGCTCCGGTGCGATGGTAGACATCGATATAGTTGAGACCCACCGCCCGGTGTCGGATTCGTACCTCGTCCGGTTTCGGAGGAAGCAGCTCAACCTCCTGCCATCGCAATTGTTCCGGTCCGCCGTGTTCGTGGATGACGATCGCCTTGGTATTCATGATGGTTTTTTCTGTTTTTCTCACGGGCAGACGCAACTATAGCAGAGACACCTGTAGCCGTTTGTCTGATTTCAAACCGGCACCGGGATGAGCATACACAAAAAATCCGATTACCCATCGGGCACAGTTAGTGGGTTCGCCGCCAGGAGCGATGTTGAGTGTTGGGTTGGGGGGTTCGCTACGCTCATCTGTAATGGGTTCCCCTCTGCCGCAAGGGGCGAGGGGATGCATGAATCCAGACTGGATCGACCAGACAGCTCGATGCCACGACCCGGAAAGAAGTGTACTGCGCACTCGAAAAGGTCTTCCCCTCTCCTCTTGCTGAAGAGGGCAGGGAGCACTCATATGCTCAGAATTCAACGCTGCCAACCCGATACTTTTCGAACCACAATCCAATTCCCGAATCGAGTGTTAACAGGCCCAGTACGAGAGTCGTTGTGATCGCATTGAATGATCCTGATTCAGAGCGGATCCAGGTTGAATGACACGGGCAAAAAAATCCAAGTTCGGTGCCTGCAATTGGAATTGATTTTCATTTTATCGGCATTGGCTGAGCATCCCCGACAGATTATGAGATACCCGGATCGCGGCAGGGTTTAATACCCTAGTAATTTGTGCGGGATTGTGCATAATCATCAACCTCTCGCAATGCTGTGCGGGGCGTCACTCCGGCGACAGCCTCCGATGCGAGTCCCGAAGCTGGCTTGACCCTGGACAGAAGTAGACCCATATGCCGTCAGACAATTCCGGAGCAAGGAACATCTCCCGTTGGAAAGAGGACATACAGAGTGTCTTCGAACGGGATCCCGCTGCACGCAACAGCTTCGAGGTCGTCACCACCTATCCCGGGGTGCATGCGGTGATGTTTCACCGCCTGTCCCACAAACTCTGGCAGTTTGGCCTGAAATGGCTGGCCCGGGTGCTCTCAAATCTTGCGCGACTGCTGACCGGAATCGAGATCCATCCGGGCGCGGTGATCGGGCGGCGTTTCTTCATCGATCACGGCATGGGCGTGGTGATCGGCGAGACCGCAATCATCGGCGATGACTGCACCCTCTATCACGGGGTCACCCTGGGTGGCACCAGTTGGGAGAAGGGCAAGCGCCATCCCACCCTGGGCAACAACGTGGTCGTGGGGGCCGGGGCCAAAGTGCTGGGGCCCATCGAAGTGGGCGAGGGGGCGCGTATCGGCTCCAATGCGGTGGTGGTCAAGGATGTGCCTGCGGGTGCGACCGTGGTCGGTGTCCCGGGCAAGTTGATCACCCCCAAAGAGCCGGAAACCGGGGGACATCGTGAAGCGATCGCCAAGAAGATCGGCTTTGACGCCTATGGTGCGACCAAGGACGCGACTGACCCGGTGGCCCATGCGATCAACTGCATGCTGGATCACATGCACGTGATGGACAAGAAAATGCAGTCCATGTGCGAAGCCCTGAAGAAGCTGGGTATCGATGAGGATTCTTCGCAGCTTCCGGATCTGGATTCCTGTGAAATCATCTCCACTGCAGAGGAGTTGAAAAAGCTGGATGAAGTGACAGAAGAGGCACAGAAAACCACCGAATGAACGAGGTGGCTGAATGTTGACTAATTTGCTAGGGATTGTATATTAGCGACTGGATATATACACGGAGCAGACGACGTGAAACTTACCACAAAAGGTCGCTATGCGGTCACTGCCATGCTGGATCTCTCCCTGCATGTCGGAGAAGGTCCGATCACCTTGGCCGATATCGCTCAGCGTCAGGGAATTTCACTCTCCTACCTGGAGCAGCTCTTCTCCAGATTGCGTAAAAAGGCTCTGGTCGCCAGTGTGCGGGGCCCGGGTGGCGGTTACAGCCTGGGGCGCGGAGCCGACGAAATCTACGTGGGCGAAGTGATTTCCGCGGTGGACGAGAACATCGACACCACACGTTGTCACGGTGCTCACAACTGCCAGAACAACGAACGCTGTCTGACTCACGATTTGTGGTCGGACCTGAGCAATCAAATCTATAATTACCTGAACAAGATCAGTCTTCAGGACCTCATGGACCGCAAGGCAGTCCGGGAGGTCGCTGAGCGGCAGGAACAAACCGGTCAGGGCGCTAAGACGTCATTGGGCGTCACCATGACAGACATTACCCGCGGCTCGGCTGAGGCCTGACCGTTGTTGGTCGGAGATTGAGATGAAGTTACCCATCTACATGGACTACTCGGCCACCACGCCGGTGGATCCACGTGTCGCGGACAAAATGTGCACCTACCTCACCCAGGACGGGACCTTCGGCAATGCGGCATCCCGATCCCATGCCTTTGGCTGGGCTGCCGACGACGCCATAACCCAGGCCCGCGCGCAGATTGCGCAACTGGTCAATGCGGATCCCAAGGAGATTGTCTGGACATCCGGTGCCACCGAGTCCGACAACCTGGCGATCAAAGGCGTCGCCGAGTTCTATGAGAAGAAAGGCCGCCACATCATCACCTGCAAAACCGAACACAAGGCGGTGCTCGACACCTGCCGCCAACTCGAGCGTGACGGTTACGAAATCACCTACCTCGAGCCCGAACCGAATGGTTTGATCGACCTGCAGAAGCTCGAAGCGACTTTACGTGAGGACACCATTCTGGTTTCCATCATGCACGTGAACAATGAGATCGGCGTAATCCAGGACATCGAAGCGATTGGCGAGATGACCCGTGCACGCAAGATCCTGTTCCATGTGGACGCGGCCCAGAGCGCAGGCAAGGTGCCAATCGACCTGGAGCACCTCAAGGTGGATCTGATGTCGTTTTCCGCGCACAAGATCTACGGTCCCAAAGGTATCGGCGCCCTCTACGTACGGCGCAAACCGCGGGTCAGGCTGGAAGCCCAGATGCACGGTGGCGGTCATGAGCGGGGGATGCGTTCCGGCACCCTGCCGACTCATCAGATCGTCGGCATGGGCGAAGCCTTCAGAATCGCAGGCGAGGAGATGGCCGCTGAAAACGAGCGCATTCTGGGCCTGCGTCAGCGTCTCTGGGACGGCATCAGGGACATGGAAGAGGTGTACCTGAATGGTGACGAAAGCCACCGGGTGGCCGGCAATCTGAATGTGAGTTTCGCCTACGTGGAAGGCGAGTCCCTGATTATGGCGCTGAAAGATCTTGCGGTTTCCTCCGGCTCCGCCTGTACCTCGGCGAGCCTGGAACCCAGCTATGTACTGCGCGCCCTGGGTCGTGAAGACGAACTGGCACACAGTTCGATCCGCTTCACCCTGGGACGCTTCTCCACCCAGGAAGAGGTGGATTATGCGATCAACAAGATCCGCACCGAGGTGGAGCGACTGCGTGAGCTCTCGCCCCTGTGGGAGATGTTCAAGGACGGTATCGACCTGAAAACGATTCAATGGGCTGCGCACTGAGCGCAGAGTTCTGAGGTTTAGGCTATGGCATATAGTGACAAGGTTCTGGATCATTACGAGAATCCACGCAACGTGGGGGCTTTCGACAAGGAGGACACCAGTGTGGGAACCGGCATGGTGGGTGCTCCTGCCTGCGGTGACGTGATGCGCCTGCAGATCAAGGTCAACGAAAACGGAGTCATTGAGGACGCCCGGTTCAAGACTTATGGCTGCGGTTCAGCGATTGCTTCGAGCAGCCTGCTGACCGAATGGGTCAAGGGCAAGACCCTGGAAGAGGCCCAGTTGATCAAGAATTCCGACATCGCCGAAGAACTGGCCCTGCCGCCGGTGAAAGTGCACTGTTCGGTGCTGGCGGAGGACGCCATCAAGGCCGCGATCAAGGATTATTCGGATAAAAACACCAAATAGAGCACTGGCAGGCCAATGAAATTCGCCTGGACGGGTATGAGACAAGGCTGAATTCGCCGAAAATGTGCAGTTTACTTAAGGTAAATGAGCATTTTGAGGCGGCTTTCAACCCAGGGTCGTACCGTCTGAGTGGAATTTCAACAGCCTGCTGGGTTCTGGTAGAGTAGCGCGATGAGTATCACAATCACAGAAGCGGCGGCAAAACGGGTTCAGACCTTCCTCGCCAACCGGGGCAAGGGACTGGGGATTCGCCTTGGGGTTCGCACCTCGGGTTGTTCCGGGATGGCCTACGAGATGGAATTCGTGGACGAGATCCACGAAGACGACCAGGTTTTCGAGGACCGGGGCGTGAAAGTCATCATCGATGCCAAGAGCCTGGTTTACCTCGATGGCACCGAAGTCGACTATGCCCGCGAGGGGCTTAACGAGGGATTCAAGTTCAACAATCCCAATGCCAAGAGCGCCTGTGGTTGCGGCGAGAGTTTCGGAGTTTGACACTTCATCAATCAAGGGTACGGAACGGCTGCCAATAGGCAGCCGTTTTTTTCGATATGCTGGATTTTTCGAAAAATTACTTTGATCTGTTTGGCCTTCCGGTCGGCTATATCGTCGATAGCACCTCCCTGGCGGATCGCTATCGCGACCTGCAACGGGTGGTGCATCCCGACCGCTACGCCAATGCTACGGAGCAGGAGCGGCGGCTTTCCGTACAGGGGGCCTCGCTGATCAACGAGGCATTCGAAACCCTCAAGGATCCAATCGCCCGGGCGGCCTATCTGCTGTCGCTGCACGGTGTCGAAATGGACAGTCTCAACGAGTCCACCCAGGACATGGAGTTCCTTATGCAGCAGATGGAGCTGCGTGAAGAACTCGAGAACCTGCTCAGTCAGTCCGGCCCCTACGAAGCCGTGCTCGATCTGAGTAACCGGATCCGTAAGCAGATCACCGACCTGGTGGCACAGATGGCTGTGCTGTTTGAGCGTCCGACCGCGGAACAGCTCGAGGATGCCCGGGAGATACTGCGCAAAATGCGCTTTCTGCAGAAACTCCGCACTGAAGTGGAGCGGGCGGAAGCCGAACTGGAAGATCAGTACAACTAGCGTCTGTCAGCGGCCGTCTCCAGGCGGAAGACACAGACGTTGCAGGTAAACAAGACGAGGTAGACCACGCGATGGCGCTCCTACAGATAGCCGAGCCGGGACAGGCCCAGGCGCCTCATCAGCACCGGCTTTCCGCGGGTATCGATCTCGGTACCACCAACTCACTGGTGGCCTGTGTCCGCAGCGGACAGGCCGAGACCCTGGCCGATGATCAGGGGCGGCACCTGTTACCCTCGGTGGTTCAGTATCTCGAGTCCGGAATCCGGGTCGGTCACGAGGCAAAACAGACCGAGGTGGACGATCCGCTCAACACCATCTCATCCGTCAAACGGTTGATCGGCCGGGGTGTCGAGGATATCAAGACCCTGGGCACTCAGCTGCCTTACGAGTTTGCCCAGCCGGACAGCCGGGTGCCGCGAATCAAGACCCGCAGCGGTGAGGTGTCACCCATCGAGGTCTCTGCGGAGATACTCCGGCAGCTCTCCGATCGGGCGGAAAACACCCTCGGTGGCCCCCTGCAGGGTGTGGTGATCACCGTGCCCGCCTATTTCGATGAAGCCCAACGCCAGGCAACCAAGGATGCGGCCAAGCTGGCCGGGTTGCATGTGCTGCGGCTGTTGAACGAACCTACCGCCGCCGCGGTGGCCTATGGTCTGGACAAGGGTGCGGAGGGTATCCATGCGATCTATGACCTGGGTGGCGGTACCTTTGATATCTCCATTCTGCGACTCAACAAAGGCGTGTTCGAAGTCATGGCCACGGGGGGTGACTCTGCCTTGGGCGGAGATGATTTCGACCGCGCCGTGGCCGCCTGGATCATGCAGCAGGCCGGGATACCCGAGGATGCCGGCCAGGCCATGATCAAGCGTCTGATCCGCGCCGGATGCGAGGCCAAGGAGGCCCTCAGCGATACGGACGAAACCGAAATCGTGGTCAGCCTCGAGGATGGTTCCGAATGGCGCGGCCACCTCGACCGGGCAGGATTTCATGAACTGATCGATCCCCTGGTGAAGAAAACCCTGATGGCCTGCCGCCGTACCCTGCGGGATGCCGGCGTGTCCGCGGAAGAGGTCGAAGACGTGGTGATGGTGGGCGGTTCCACCCGGGTGCCCCGGGTACGGGAAATGGTGGGCGAACTGTTTGCCACTGAACCCCTGGTGGATATCGATCCGGACCGGGTGGTCGCGGTGGGTGCGGCGATTCAGGCGGACATCCTGGTGGGTAACAAACCCGGCGATGAGATGTTGCTATTGGATGTGATTCCGCTCTCCCTGGGCATCGAAACCATGGGCGGACTGACGGAAAAGCTGATCAGCCGCAACACCACCATTCCGGTGGCCCGGGCCCAGGAGTTCACCACCTTCAAGGACGGTCAGACCGCGATGGCGATTCATGTGGTGCAGGGGGAACGGGAACTGGTCTCCGATTGCCGCTCCCTGGCGCGCTTCGAGCTGCGGGGAATTCCCCCGATGGTGGCGGGCGCCGCGCGCATCCGTGTCACCTATGCGGTGGATGCGGACGGGTTGTTGAGCGTCAGTGCGGTGGAACAGAGCAGTGGCGTACACGCGAGTATCGAGGTCAAACCCTCCTACGGTCTCACCGATCTAGAGATCGAGACCATGTTGCGCGATTCCATCGCGCATGCCAGCGATGACAAACTAGCGCGAAATCTTCGGGAACAGCAGGTCGAGGCCGAGCGGGTCATTGAGGCCCTGGTCAGCGCCCTGGCCGAGGATGGCGAGCGTCTGCTGGATGCGTCTGAACGTGCCCGGGTCGACCAGGCCCTGGAGGATCTCAAGGCGGTGGTCGATGCGACCGATCCGCAACAGATCAAGGCGCGCATCGCCGATCTGGAAAAGACCTGTGGTTTCTATGTCGAACGCCGTATGAACCAAAGTATCCAACAGGCCATGTCCGGCCACAGTCTAGATGAATTTTGACAGAGACAACGCATGACACGAATCATCTTTCTGCCCCATGAAGAGATCTGCCCCGAGGGTGCGGTGATCGATGTTGAACCGGGTATCACCCTTTGTGACGCGGCCTTGCAGCACGGCATAGAGATTGAACACGCCTGCGAGAAATCCTGCGCCTGTACCACCTGTCACGTGATCGTGCGGGAGGGTTTCGATTCCCTGGGCGAAGCCGACGAGGTGGAAGAGGACATGCTCGACAAGGCCTGGGGCCTCGAGCCGGAGTCCCGCTTGAGTTGTCAGGCGAAAGTCGGAGAGGTGGATCTCGTGGTCGAGATTCCCAAGTACACGATCAATATGGTGTCAGAACATCACTGAGAGGTAGCTATGGGATTGAAATGGGTCGACAGCCTCAACATTGCCATCGAACTCGATGAAACCTATCCGGAAGTGGATCCACGCAGCGTGAATTTCGTCGATTTGCGCAACTGGGTCATGCAACTGGACGATTTCGACGACGATCCCTACCATTCCGGGGAGAAGATCCTTGAGGCCATCCAGGCCGCCTGGATCGAAGAACGGGAGTAAGCCCCGGCTGCTCATCCGCTCAGCCGCATCGGTATTCGGGTATGGAAAAAAAGCAAGCCAAGGAATCACCCACTTTGGGACGGCGTATGCTGCGCTGGGGTGCCGAACTCCTTGGATTGATACTGGTTCTGTTCCTGGTTCATCTCTGGCAAACTCGGGATTTGGTGGTCGGTGATGCCCCCCCTTTGCTGGGACAGACCCTGGCGGGAGAACATTTCGACCTGGCGGATTTTGCGGATGGGCCGGTGTTAGTCCACTTCTGGGCTTCCTGGTGTCCGGTCTGCGGCCTGGAAGCCTCCAGCATTGATGACCTGTCTCGCTCTCACCGGGTTATCACCGTGGCCATGCAGTCAGGGCCGGCTCAAGAGGTTCGGGAACATCTGCAGTCGCGAAACCTGGGTTTCAGTACCATCAATGATGCGGGAGGAGACATCGCCGCTGCCTGGCGCGTGAAAGGTCTGCCAACCAGTTACATCGTCGACAAGGATCTGAAGATCCGCTTTGTGACCGTGGGCTACACACCCGAACTGACTCTGCGGTTACGATTATGGCTTTCGGAACACTCCTGAATCGCGAGGGGATCTGTGATATGTCATCGTTGTTGAGATGGGCGGTCCTGTTGACACTTGGCCTGTCAGTCTGGGGCTGCACCACGGCTCCGACCCTTTCCGAGCATCAGGTCATCGAAGAGTATGATGAGATCTCCGCCTACAAAGGACGCTTGAGTGAGGATCTGAGCAAGGGCCGATTCGATCTGGCTCCCAAGGGTTTTGCCCGCTCCCAGGAGATTCTGTTGCAGGCGATCTCCCTTGGACGCACACGTAACAGTGAAAAGGTGGCCAAGACCCTGGAGGAAGGCTGGCGGGTGATCAGCAAGGCCGAAGCGGATGCCAATGTCTCCAAGGCGCTGATGCGCGAAGTGCTGGATGCCCGAGGCCTGGCCATCGAAGCGGGCGCCGATACCCTTCAGGAAGAGCGCTTCAAGGCCCTCGATAACAAGCTGCGCAAGGCCTCGGAACTGGTGGAAGAGGGGGATCTCGAGGCGGCCAAGAAGTGGCGGCCTGAGATGCTCGAAGGCTATGCCCAGATTGAGCTGGAGGCACTCAAGCAGGAGGCCACGGAGAATGCCCGCAAGGACATTCAATTGGCGGTACAGAGCGAGGCGGACGAATACGCACCGAAAACCCTGAAACGGGCCAATGATGAGCTTACCCTGGCCATCGCTGTACTCGAAACCAATCGCAGTCAACGTGATAAGGCCCGCAACCATGCCCTTCAGGCAAGCAAGCTGGCTAAGCGCAGTATCGAGATCACCGAACTGGTCAAGGATTTTGAAAGCCGGGAGTTCAGCCTCGAGGATATCCTCCTGTGGTATCAGAATCAGCTCAGCCAGATCAATGAACCCCTGTCCGAGGAACTGCCCTTCGATCAACCCAATCACGAGGTGGTGCAGATCCTGAAAGACAAGCTCAAGCACTATGTGACCATGCAACGGACCGAGTTGGCGACCCGTATTGACCTGGAGACCCGTCTGGCGACCATGGAGCGGCAGAATCGTGAGGCCCAGGAGCGCTTCGACAAGATCCAGCGGCTGTTCTCACCCTACGAGGCCAATGTCTATCGCCAGGGTCACAATGTGCTGCTCGAGCTACATGCCTTCAATTTTCCCAGCGGCGGTGCGGATATCCAGGCAGAGAATTTTGCCCTGCTGGACAAGATCGTGACTGCAGTGAACACCTTTCCCAATCCCAATGTTGTGGTCTCAGGACATACCGATTCGGTTGGTAGCGCGGAGGCGAATCTGACACTATCTCAGCAACGGGCGGAGACCGTCGCATCGTTCTTGGAAAAGGTCGGGGGGGTGAAACGCACCCGTTTGACTGCTATCGGTTATGGCGAAACCCGCCCCGTGGCCAATAACGAAACCGAAGAGGGACGTAAGACCAATCGTCGCATCGAGGTTCTGATAATCAATGAATAGTCCTCAAAAGACCAGGACAAGCTACTCCGTGGCGGTCACCGGATCCGGTGGCAGCGGTGCGGTGACCACGGGACGGATCCTTCTTGAAGCGGCGGCACAAAGTGGTTTTCAGGGATTGATGACCCGCTCCGCCGGACCCCAGATACGTGGCGGCGAATCCGCCTCGATGATCCGCCTTGGCACCGCGCCGGTGGAATGCATGGGGGATGAATACGATCTCCTGGTCGCCCTGGACTGGTTGAATATCGAACGCTTCGCAGACGAGATTCCTCTGGGTGAGAGGAGTCTGATCCTGTGTGATCCGAAAGCGGGCGAAGTGCCCGCGTTGTTGCGCAGCAATGGCGCCCAGGTTCGGGAAATTCCTTTCAAGACCCTGGCCTCTGGATTACCGGAAGGGCGGCTCAACATGGTCGCCCTGGGTGCCGCGGCGGTAACTTGCGGGCTATCCCTGGATGCGATGAAGGAGGGGGTCCGGCAGGTACTTTCGAAGAAAGGTGCCCAGGTGCTCGAGAGCGCTTTGCGCGCCCTGGAACTGGGCTACAATCACGATCGGCGAACCCAGATTGAACTGGCGGCGCCGGGTAAACAACCCAACCGCTGGAGTATCACGGGCAACCAGGCCTGTGGCCTGGGTGCCTTGCGTGGCGGTATCCGGTTTGTTGCGGCCTATCCCATTACCCCGGCCAGCGAGATCCTGGAGTGGCTGGCGCCACGTCTTGAGAAAGTCGGTGGATCCCTGCTCCAGGCTGAAGACGAACTCGCCTCGATCAACATGATCATTGGTGCGTCATTCGGTGGCGTACCGTCACTCACCGCCACCTCCGGTCCGGGGCTCAGCCTGATGGTGGAAGGCCTGGGTCTGGCCCTGGTGAGTGAAACACCGGTCACCGTGATCAATGTGATGCGCGGCGGACCCTCCACCGGCATACCCACCAAATCCGAACAGTCCGACCTCAACCAGGCGCTGTACAGCCTGCATGGTGATGCACCCCATCTGGTGTTGGCGCCCCTGTCGATTCGCGACGCGGTCTTCACCACCCAGTGGGCGGTTCAATTGTCGGAACACCTGCAAACCGTTGCTCTGGTGCTTTCCGATCAGTCGCTGGGGCAGTCCCAGACCATCATCGAGGCCGCCGAAGAGATCGAGCTGCCTTTGGTACGAAAGGTTGAAACCCAACCGGATGCGGAGTACCTCCGTTACAGGGAGAGTCCTGATCACGTATCACCCATGACTCTGCCCGGCACCCCCTGTGGCATGTATACCGCTGATGGGCTGGAACACAACACCCGGGGCACGCCCTCGAGCATGTCAGTGGACCACCGGGAGCAGTTGAACAAGCGCCTTCATAAACTGACCGATTTCGATTACGGCACCGAATGGGCGGAAATCACAGGAGAGGGCAAAGTTTGTATGATCACCTGGGGTTCCAGCAGCGGTGCGGTCAAGGAAGCGGCCGACAGACTCCGTGAAGCAGGTCAACCGGTCAAGGTGGTTGCACTGAGGTTGATTGCGCCGTTGCAGAAAGCCGCACTTCAGGAGGCCCTGGCCGATATGGATCAGGTACTGGTGGTGGAACAAAATCATGGTGCTCAGCTCTACCACTACCTGCGTGCCGAAGCAGCGTTACCACCGCAGGCGGTATCTCTGGCACAACCGGGTCCCTTGCCGATACGTCCCGGTCGTGTTGTACGTGAGATGAAAGTCCTCATACAGGAAAGCCTTTCTGAGGCGTGAGGCG
The DNA here is from genome assembly GCA_040506775.1 of Candidatus Thiodiazotropha sp. GTDB lineage: Bacteria > Pseudomonadota > Gammaproteobacteria > Chromatiales > Chromatiaceae > Thiodiazotropha. The sequence goes on along the minus strand of JBEVWC010000029.1, from coordinate 46,030 downwards.
CTGGCAGGCCGTTGAAATTCCTCTCAGGCGGACAGCCTGCTAGTGGCTATGCCTGTTACCCGAGTGACAGGCTTCCATCCTGTGCAATGTGCAGTCTTTCGATATCCAGTTTGAAACTGCTGTAGTAGAGCTGTTTGGCAATTTCGCGGATGGCGTTGATTGTGTTCTGGTCCTGGGTCTGTTTCAGAGTATCGGAGAACATGGCCATCCAGTTTCCCGTCATGGAGAGGTACTCGTAGAGTTTTTGGCGTTGATCCGCTGTGCCATTGTTGAGGATGTTCCTCATCGTGTCGTTGTTGGCGAAAACCTGCTGGATCTGCCTGTGAAGGACCGGGATCTTTTCGTCCGGTATCTCAGCGCCACCGTTGTAGGCGGACCAGGCCCCATAGAGGAATGAAGATACCGCCGTGGCCAGATCTCCCTCAGGAACCCCGGCCGCCTTTTCGATGCGCTGCTGCACATAGAGGGCGATATTGAAGATTTTCTCCATGTTCGCCCGATTCTGTTCCGGGAAAACTTTCGCCAGCTCTTTTGCCGAGGCCGTGACATTGCTGGCAGCATCGACCAGCTCCTGCTGGGTGATGGTGCTGATTTCCCGGGCAAAGGCCTTTCCTGAGTCATCCGAAGCGGAGTTCCGGGAACTGATCTGAACGGACTCGGCCAGCATTTTATCCAGCCCTTCAATGGCAAAGGCGGGCATCGGCAGCGGTGCGTCCGATGGGGCACAGTTGATCAGGGTGGAAAAGGTCGAGAGGGATGCGGTCAGTAGCATCCGTGCAATAAACTTCCCGGGCTTCATGCGGATATCTCTTGTGAGTGGGTCAGCGGAATCAGCATCAGGTGGCCGTCCTGGCCGATGATGATGCATTCGGGCTCGATCTTGAGACTTCGTACAATGATTTCCCGGACCATGATCTTAACGTTGTTCAACGCAGTATCGTCCGGCTGTGCGTTGAGATGGTGCTGAATCATCAGCAGCCAGTTTCCAACCATGGCGAAGGTTTCATAGAGAGATTGACGTTTCCCCGGTGCGGATCTTTCATAGGTTTCAAGGAAATCCCCCCACTTGGCAAGAATCTCATGGGAGGAAGTGATCAGACGGGGGAAGGATGGGCCAGGAATGCGGTGGCCCGGGTTGTAGGTCGACCAGATACCGTAGAGAAAAATCGCCAGGGCGCCATTGATGTCCCGTCTGGGTAGTTTGTGAATCTGTTCAAACCGCTCGTGCACATAAAGGCCGATATTGAACAGCTTCTCCATCTCCTTGCGATGCGCTTGAGGCGCATTGCGGGCCAATTTTTCCGCGGTTGTGGTTCGTTTTCGAACGGCCCGCTGGATCTCGATCTCGGAGAGTTCGTCGAGCAGGGTTTCCGGGTCCTGATGACCCGTGGCGTGTCGATCAGGGTGGCCTTTCGACCTTGAAGGGTACTCGTGAGATGGGCCTGTAATCATGGTGACCTTCCTGTTGGCGCTTGAAATTCTTCCTGGCATTGGCCAGTCTTATTATGCCGCTCATGCCGGGCTTGAGTATCCGGGATTACCCGTATACCAGGCGCCCGTGGCGTTAATCCTGTTTTCCGGGCTGGGGTTGCATTACCATGGTGACAATCAGCCCGTTGCGTCGGAGTGCATTCATGCCCGTACCTTCTCTCAAGGCAAAAGACTACAAATCGGATATCAAGCCCGTCTGGTGTCCCGGCTGCGGCCATTTCGCGGTGCTGTCGGCCCTGACCAAGGCCATGGCTCATCTGGGGCTGGCCAAGGAGGAGGTGGCGGTTGTTTCGGGTATCGGCTGTTCCTCCCGTCTGCCGGCCTATATCGACAGTTACGGTTTTCACGGCATTCATGGCAGGGCGCTGGCGGCTGCGTCAGGACTGAAGGCGGCGCGACCGGATCTGACCGTGGTGGTGGCTGGCGGTGATGGTGATGGTTTCTCCATCGGCGGCAATCATTTTCTGCATGCCTGCCGACGCAACATGGATATGACCTACATCGTGATGGACAATCAGGTGTATGGTATGACCAAGGGTCAGGCCTCGCCGACCACCCGTCCCGACTGGGCAAAGAGCAAGATGACTCCGCATGGCACCGGGATCCCCAGCTTCAATCCCGCAGCCATCGCTCTAGCCGCGGGGGCCGGTTTCATCGCCCGGGGATATTCCGGCGATCCCACGGAGGTGACCCGCATTCTGGTCGAAGCGATGCAGTATCCCGGGTTTGCCTTTGTTCAGGTACTCAGCGGATGTGTGACCTTTCGACCGGAACAGCGGGACTGGAAAGACCAGGTGCATGGTTTCGATCAGCAGTTGCCTACCAGCAACCCCATCCAGGCGGCACAGATGATCCAGGGTACGGATGACCTCGCCACCGGTGTGATCTATGCTGCGAACTACCCGGTCTGGCAGCCGGAGAATAACAGTGAGTTCTCGGTTGCCGAACTGGAGGAGGAATTTTGCCTATGACCGATCTGACGACCGATCCCATCGAGACGATTGAGGAGTTTCTGGTTCATGCACTGGAACTTGAGGAAGCCTCGGGGGACCAGTATGACGAGTTGGCGGACAGCATGGAGATCCACCACAATCTCGAGGTGGCCGAACTGTTTCGTAAACTGGCCGGTTACAGCAGGCAACACGCCAAGGAGGTGCATGACCGCACCGAGGGTATGCAATTGCCCAGTTTGACGCCCTGGGATTTCAAATGGAAATGTCCTTCCTCGCCGGAAGCCTTCTGCATGGAAGACGCCAACTACCTGATGACCGTGACCCAGGCAATGGAGATCGCCCTGTTCAACGAGATCCGAGGTCGGGATTTTTATCACATGATCTCCGAGAACTCCCCAAATGAGTCGGTCCGGGCACTGGCGGCTGAGATGGCGGAGGAAGAGGGTTGGCATGTGGAGATGTTGCGCGACTGGCAGAGCAGACTGCGTGATGAACAGCCACTGGAGGATCTCGACCCGCCCAATATGCCGGAATAATCATCCAATCTCGATCGTTGTCGTTGTTCTGTCCGCCTAAACCCGAAGTCCTTCGGGTACTCTCTGCCACCTGTTGATTAGTACCCCTGCCAGACTCGTTCCCCATTATTCGCGAGGGATCGCTCGTTCCCATCCGGAAGATTGATAAAAACTATCTGATGTTGAAATCGATTTATAATTTAATATTGATTATTTTAGAAATTACTAATATTCTTTTGCTCCATGAAGTGAGCAGTACAAACTTTATAAAAAAATTTCTAAACCTGAAAACTGAGGACTTAACAATGTCTAAAATCGTGAAAATCGCCGCTGCGGCCGCTCTGATCACCGCTTCCGCTTCTGCTTCCGCCTGGTGGGGTACTCCTTGGAACAACGGCTGGAACAACGGCAATGATTTCATGGGCGACGGTTTCGGCGACGGCGATTTCTCTTTCAACATGAGCGGCAGCGCTCGTGGCGCCGGCAACGGTTATGGCCGTGGTTACAACAACTACTACAACAACCCCTACTACTATGGTTACGCTCCTTACGGTGCCCCTTACGGCGCTCCTTATGGTGCTCCTTACGGCGCTCCGGTTGCTCCTCAGGCTCAGGCTCCTGCCGCTCCTGCGAAGTAATTGATCGGATTGCTTCCGGGTTCGTAATTCGAACCCGAACTGAAAAAAGCGGACGAAAGTCCGCTTTTTTTTGCCTGCCTGAAAGCCATCCCCGGCTTCAATCCAGCGCTTGATCAGGATCGGAGTATTCACCGCACTCATTGTCGGATGTCATACATTTGGCCGATAGGAGGGTTGTGTTGTTCGGAGTGAAAGTGCTGATAATCAGTGTGTTACCGGGATCTGTCGGTGCTGGTGCAGTTTTTGCTGTTATCGATAAAACGGGGAGGGTGGCACCAGGAACCCCCGTCCATTATTACAGAACGACCAGGAACCCTGCGCAGCATCATGAAACAGATTGGTATATTTTTTGGCACCGATTCCGGTACCACCCGTTTGATCGCCAAAAAAATCGCGAAAAACCTGAAAGGACGGATCGGTGATGACAAAGTCGCCAAGCCCCTGAACGTCAACCGGGTGAGTGTCGATGACCTGCTCGCCTGTTCGGCCCTGATCCTCGGTACTCCGACCTATGGAGAGGGTGTGTTACCCGGGCTTGAGAGCAAGAACCGGGAGCCGAGCTGGCTTGAATTTCTTCCCGGGATCGAGGGTAGTGATTTTACCGGCAAACGGGTGGCGTTGTTCGGCCTGGGGGACCAGGAGCAGTACCCCGCGCATTTTCTCAGCGCCATGATGGACCTTCACGAATGCTTCGCCGCCGCAGGTGCGGAACTGGTGGGAGGCAGTCCCACCGAGGGGTTCGAGTTCACCCATTCCCGGGCCGTGGTGGACGGGCGGTTCATCGGCCTGGCTCTGGACCAGCACCTGCAGCATCTGCTGACCGATGCGCGGATCGATGCCTGGCTGGATGAAATCACCCCCTTGCTCGACCCGGCCTGAGGGTCAACGATTGTAGGACAGCAGACTAGATCTGGGTGGCCGGGGCGATACCTGAAAAGATACTGCTCTGCATCCAGGCCGTGATGTCGTTGATCAACGCCTTCGGTCCCACCACCTTCAAATCATTGCTGGTAATGGCCTTGCGGTAACTGGTGTCGCCCATCCACACCTCGACCATCTTTTTCACTGTGGTGGTGAAATAGATATCGATCTCCTTGCCCGGGTCTTTTTCGCAGAGTTCCACCATCCCCTGCTTCACCGTGATCCACCAGTCGGCAAATTGTCGGGCATCGGTGAAATGAAAACGGATCACCGTCTCATCGCCCACCAGTCCTTCCGGGTTGATGCTGCGCTTGAGGTACAGCATCAGCAGTTCCACGTCATAGTCCGAGTCGAGGATGTTGGCCCGCACCCAGCGCATGCCCCAGTCTCCGAGACTCTTGATGATCGGCAGCAGTTCCGCGCAGGAACGGGTCGGGAAGTATTCATAGCCTTTCTGATTGGGGATCTTCTTTTTGATCACCAGACCATGGGATTCCAGGCTGTCGAGGCGCTTGGAGAGCATGGTGGGTGAGATCAGGCGTAGCCCCCTTTGCAATTCGTTGAATCGCGCGCCTCCCATGAGCAGTTCCCTGACGATCAGAATAGTCCATTTCTCCCCGAGGATTTCAGTGGCCTTCGCGATTGGGCAGAACTGGCCGTATTCCATGCTAACCCCCTGATTGTTGTAAAGGTTTGTGGTTTTTACAGAGTGTAGCCCAGGTCAACTCCAAAAAGTGTAGTGGGTTTGTCAGGTTTATGTAGTGGCTAACTCCAGTTTGTTGCGTAGAGGGGGGCTGCGGATGCGCCTAGGATGAACTCAACGGTACACAGATGCCGTAACCAACATCGAGGAGAAACGCTATGAACAATCAGGTTACCGACATTTTGATTCACACCCGCCAGGTGCTCAGCGATCAGGAATTCGATCAGCTGAGCCATCAGGTCTACCAGGATCGTGGCATCGTATCGATCCGCCGCAACATCCACCGTCCCATGCTGTTGATGGTGGTTTATGACGCCGCAGTGACCGGCTCGATGCACATCCTGCAGCAGGTCAGGGGTCAGGGGCACGAGGCAACCCTGGTCGCCATGTAAATCACTATAAATACCAAACGAGGATCGAAATCATGAAAAAAATCAGCGTACTGTTCTACGGCTTCATCAACTACAACCTGGGGTCTTCCGCCCTGGTTTATCTGATCGCATTCCTGTTCAACCTGATCCCTGAGGTGGGCCTGCTGCACGGCATCGACGGGGGCGAGCCGGGTTCGGTGTGGCTCGCCGCGGGGGTCAATATCGGCCTGATCGTGCTGTTCGGCTTCCAGCACAGCGTCATGGCGCGGCCGAAATTCAAGCGTTGGCTGAGCGGTTTTATGCCCCAGGCCGCGGAACGCAGCACCTACATGATGGCCACGGCGGCGGTGACCTATGCCCTGTGCCTGGGTTGGCAGCCGATGCCCGGTGTGGTGTGGCAGGCCGAAGATAGTGCGCTGTACTACAGTCTGCTCGGTCTTGGCCTGTCGGGTTGGGTGCTGGTGCTCTACGCCACGTTCCTGATCAATCATTTCGATCTGTTTGGCCTGCGCCAGGTGTGGCTCTACTTCCGCGGCCGGGACTACACCCCGATGCCCTTTAAAGTGCACTCCCTGTATCGCTATGTGCGTCATCCCATCATGACCGGGGCGTTCATCGGGATCTGGTTCACTCCGGTGATGACTGTGGGGCACCTGTTGTTTGCACTGGGAATGTCCTCCTACATCCTGATCGGTGTGTATCACGAAGAGAAGGATCTGATCCGTGCCTTTGGTGAGCGCTACATCCGCTACATGCGCACCACCGCCCGTTTCTTCCCGGCCTGGAAAGTGCGCAAGGGTGGCTCGGTTGAAGCCAGTGTCTGAAACGCTATCCTGAAGCATGTAAAGGGGCCTGGCGGCCCCTTTTTTGTTTTGATTGAAAAGCGGGATGGTCGGTACGTTTGTGCCTGGGTTCCGTATAAACGATTCACCGGGTTACAGGGTGTGGCAGTACCGTAGCCCGGGTGCAGCGAAGCGGAACCCGGGAAGTGGTCCCGGAGAGTGTTGGTTGCTTGTTTTTACATCGCTGAATCAAGTGGGTGCCACGTCCTCCCGGGTTACGCGTTGCTTCACCCGGGCTACAGGTCTATACGGCTATCTGATGATCAGCCCAGGAACTGTTTCAAGGCCTTGCCGGTTCGGGAGCGTCGGGCGGCTTTCTTCAAGGTGCTGGCGGTACCCTCGACCACCACTTCACCCCCTGCGTCACCCCCTTCGGGACCCATGTCGATGCACCAGTCGGCTTCTGCGATGACATCCAGATTGTGTTCGATGACCACTGCGGAGTGGCCCGCATCCACCAGTCGATGCAGCACCCGGATGAGTTTTTCCACATCCGCCATGTGCAGGCCGACGGTGGGTTCATCGAGTACATAAAGGGTTGGGGTGAAGGTGCGGGCGTTGGGTTTGGCCTTGGCCAGTTCCGTGACCAGTTTGATCCGCTGTGCCTCGCCACCGGAGAGGGTGGGGGATTGCTGACCGAGGGTCAGGTAGCCGAGACCCACGTCCTGGAGCAGCTGCAGGGCGTGGTGAACATTCGGGTGGTGGACGAAGAACTCCACCGCCTCGTCGACACTCATGGCGAGCACATCACCGATCGACCGCCCTCGGTAGTGCACCGCCAGGGTCTCCGGGTTGAAGCGGGCCCCATTGCAGGATTCGCAGACGGTCTTCACGTCGGGGAGGAAGCTCATCTCCACCCGGGTCATGCCCTGGCCCTGACAGGTTTCGCAGCGTCCGCCCTTGGTGTTGAAGGAGAAGCGGCTGGCGTTCCAGCCGTGGATCCGCGCATCCTCGGTCTGGGCGTAGAGCTTGCGGATATCATCCCAGAACCCGACGTAGGTGGCGGGGCAGGAGCGGGGGGTTTTGCCGATCGGGGTCTGGTCCACTTCCAGCACCCGCTGAATATCCTGCCAGCCGTCGATGCGTTCACAACCATGGAAATGATCCGTGGAAATCCGCCCTTTCTTGCGGCCCCGGGCGAGCAGGCTCTTGAGGCTCCTGACCATCACATCGCGCACCAGGGTGGATTTGCCGGAACCGGAGACACCACTGACACACACCAGGCGCTGCAACGGCAGGCTGACATCGATGTTTTTGAGGTTGTTCATGCAGGCGCCCTGGATCGACAGCCGCGCCTGGATCTGTTGAGGACGGGGTTCAATCAGCGGATGCTGCAACGGCTGGGCAAGAAACCGTCCGGTCAGGGAGGCCTTGTTTTTCTCCAACTGTTTGACCGTGCCGGTATGGATCACCTCACCACCCCGCACCCCGGCGCCGGGGCCGATATCGATCACATGCTCGGCGCTGCGAATGGTCTCCTCGTCATGTTCCACCACCACGATGGTGTTGCCCTTGTGTTCGAGTTTTTTCAGGGTTTTCAACAGCAGGGTGTTGTCCCGGGGATGCAGTCCGATGGTCGGTTCATCGAGAATGTAGCAGACCCCGCGCAGGTTGGAACCGAGCTGGGCAGCGAGACGGATACGTTGCGCTTCGCCTCCGGACAGGGTGGGGGCGGCGCGGTCCAGGGTGAGATAACCGAGCCCCACCTCCTGGAGAAATTCCAGGCGCGAGACAATCTCGCGGATCACATCCCGACCGACCGCCTGTTGCCGCGCATTGAGTGACAGCTCCTTGAAGATACCGATCGCTTCGCTGACCGGCACCGCGGCGTAATCGGCGATGTTCCAATCGTGAAAATAGACCGCCAGGGCCTCGTCGTTGAGCCGTGCCCCCTCGCAGGATGGGCAGGTTTCCGGTTGCTGATCCTGCTCCAGCCATTCGCCCTCTTCTCCGCTCTGCTCGGCATCGAAACCGGACAGCACCGTGCCGGTACCGTAACAACCGGGGCACCAGCCGTGGCGTGAATTGTAGGAGAACAGTCTCGGATCCGGTTCCTCGAAGCCGCGTCCACAGCTCGGGCAGGTACGGTGGGTGGAGAAGTGGTGCTCCTCACCCCAGTCTCCGCCGCGCTTGACCAGCGCCACCCGGACCGTGCCCTTGCCATGATCCAGGGCCTCGTCGAGCCGTTCCCGCAGTTCGTCCGCCTGTTCCGGCTTGACCACCAGTTCACCCAGGGGCAGGTCGATATTGTGCTCCTGGTACCGATCGAGTTGGGGCCAGTCGTTGGTGGGCAGGGGTTCACCGTCCACCCTCAGGATCGGGTAGCCCTTGCGGTCGGCCCACTGGGCCAGTTCCTTGTAGATGCCTTTGCGATTCACCACCAGTGGCGCCAGCAGGTTGATCTTGCGGTCCCGGTAAGTCTGCATCAGGTGGCCGAGGATGGCATCCCGGGACTGGGGCTCGATGGGCACTTCGCACTCCGGGCAGTACTGCACGCCGAGTTTGACGAACAGCAGGCGCAGGAAATGGTGGATCTCGGTGAGGGTGCCGACGGTGCTTTTGTGGCCGCCCCGGCTGGTGCGTTGCTCGATTGCGACCGTAGGCGGGATGCCGAACACCGCATCCACGTCGGGACGGGAAGCGGGCTGCACGAACTGGCGGGCGTAGGCGTTGAGGGACTCGAGATAGCGCCGCTGGCCTTCGTTGAACAGGATATCGAAGGCGAGGGTGGATTTGCCGGAGCCTGATACACCGGTAATCACCGTGAACTTCTCCCGGGGAATCTCCAGCGAGACATTCTTCAGGTTGTGCTCCCGGGCGTGGACGATATGGATGGCGTTGTTGGGTTTTCCCTCTCCCCGACCCTCTCCCGCAAGGGGAGAGGGGGCGCTTCCGCCGAGTTGATCCAGAGCCGTCCGATAGTCCCGCAGCGCCCGGCCGGTGTGGCTGGTGGGGTGACGGGCGACCTCCGCCGGGGTGCCTTCGCAGACCAGTTCGCCCCCCGCGTCACCCCCCTCGGGGCCCAGGTCGATGAGCCAGTCGCTGGCGGCGATGACATCCAGATTGTGTTCGATCACCACCAGGGAGTGTCCCTTGAGCAGCAGCCGGCGCAGCGCCTTGAGGAGTACCGCGATGTCGGCGAAATGCAGTCCGGTGGTGGGTTCGTCGAGGAGGAACAGCAGCCGTTCACCGGACTGCTTGCGTTGGCTGCTCTTGGCCAGGTAGCCCGCCAGTTTGAGTCGTTGCGCCTCGCCGCCTGAGAGGGTGGGTACCGGCTGACCCAGACGCAGGTAACTCAGGCCCACCGCTTTCAAGGGTTCCAGCACCTTGTGAATGTCCCGCTGCTCACGGAAGAAGTTGAGTGCTTCGGACACCGTCAGTTCCAGGATGTCGGCCACCGATTTGCCGCGGATCTCAACCTCCAGCACCTCGTTGCGGTAACGCTTGCCGTTGCACTCGGGGCAACGCAGGTAGACATCGGAGAGAAACTGCATCTCCACGTGTTCGAAGCCGCTGCCATTGCACACCGGGCAGCGGCCGTTGCCGGAGTTGAAGCTGAAGGTGCCCGGGGTATAACCCCGTTCCCGGGAAAGGCGGCTGGATGCGAGCTGTTTGCGTATCGCGTCCCAGGCGCCCACGTAGCTGACCGGGTTGGAACGGGAGCTCTTGCCGATGGGGGCCTGGTCGAGCATCACTACAGCGTCGATTTTGTCGTCGCCCTCGATCGCCCGGTGGACACCGGGAATCTCCTCGGGATTGCCCTTGAGTTTCGCAACGGCGTTGAACAGGATGTCCTGCACCAGGGTCGATTTACCGGATCCGGACACCCCGGTCAGTGTCACCAGCCGGTTGAGGGGGATGCGGACATCGATGCCTTTCAGATTGTGTTCCGCAGCGCCGAGCACGCTGAGGTAGCCATCCTGTTCATCCGGGAGATCGGGTTCGTAGGAATCCGCGACCTGTCGCTCGCCCTTGAGGTACTGCCCGGTCAGTGAGTTGCGGTCCCGCAGCAGCTGCTTGGGTGTGCCGTAGAAAACGATCTCACCGCCCCGTTCCCCCGGTCCCGGGCCGATATCCAGGATACGGTTCGCGGCCAGCATGATCTGCGGGTCGTGCTCCACCACCAGCAGGGAGTTGCCGGCATCCCTCAGCCGGGCCAGCACCCCGTTGATGCGATCGATATCCCTGGGATGCAGGCCTATGCTCGGCTCGTCCAGCACGAACAGGGTATTGACCAGGGAGGTGCCCAGGGCGGTGGTGAGATTGATGCGCTGCACTTCGCCGCCGGAGAGGGTTCGGGACTGACGATCCAGGGTCAGGTAGCCAAGTCCCACATCCAGCAGGTAGTCGAGGCGTGAACGGATCTCGTCGAGCAGCAACTCGAATTCGCTGTGTGCGGATGCGCCCGGAGCCTGTTTCGCTTGACTGCCCGCTGGGCGTTTTCCGCGAAACAAATCCTTGAAAAACCGGTGTGCCTGTTTCAGGGGCAGTTGCATCACATCATGAATACTCAGTCCCGGCAGATTGCGGAACTCCTCGTCGGTCATGCCGATCCCGTCATGACGAAAGCGCAACTTTGGATCGAGTACCGCATCCGCCTCGCTGCGGCTGCCGAGACGGAAGTCGAGCGCCTGATGTTTCAGACGTGCCCCGTGACACTCGGGACAGACATCGTAACTGCGGTACTTCGAGAGCATCACCCGGATATGCATCTTGTAGGCCTTGCTCTCGAGAAATTCGAAATATTCGCGTACCCCGTACCAGGTCTTACCATCCCAGGCCCCGTCCCCCTCGATCACCCAGTCGCGGGTGGCCGGGTCCAGGTCCCGCCAGGGGGTCTGCAGATCCATGCCGCGTTTGCGCCCGAAACGCATCAGGTCCTCCTGGCACTCCATGGAATAACCGCTGCGGAACGGTTTGATGGCGCCGTCGCTGAGGGACAGGGAATCGTCGGGGACGACCAGGTTCCAGTCGATGCCGATGGTGCGGCCAAAACCGCGGCAGCTTTCGCAGGCGCCGAGTGCGGAGTTGAAGGAGAAGATGTTGGGCTGGGGTTCCCGATAGTCGATGTCGCAGTGGGCGCAGTGCAGGCCGCTGGAGAATTTCCAGGGTTCCCCCGCCTCCCGGTTCTCGTCCAACGGGTAAACGGCACATTGCCCGTGGCCCTTTTCAAGGGCGATCTCGAGCGCCTCCACCAGACGACCCCGGTGCTCTGCATCCAGGCGCATCCGGTCCTGCACCACCTCGATTCGGTTGTCCTGTTCACTGTGGACCCGGGTGTATCCCTGCTGATCCAGCACCTGGCGGATCTCGTCCCGGGTGAAATTATGGGGTACCTCGATGGCGAAGGTGATGACCACCCGGGGATTGCTGCTGCCGGATAACGCCACCAGCTGTTTGTAAATCCCCTCCGGGGTATCCCGTTCCACCGGTCGTCCACAACCGTGGCAGAACAGGGAGGCCGCACGGGCGAACAACAGTTTCAGATGATCGTTCAACTCGGTCATGGTGCCCACGGTGGAGCGTGAGGTTCGCACCGGGTTGGTCTGGTCGATGGCGATGCTCGGCGGGATGCCTTCGATACGCTCCACCTGGGGCCGGTCCATGCGGTCGAGGAACTGGCGGGCGTAAGGTGAGAAGGTTTCCACGTAGCGTCGCTGACCCTCGGCATAGACCGTGTCGAAAGCCAGTGAGGATTTGCCGGAACCGGACACCCCGGTGATCACGATCAGTTCGTTGAGCGGCAGCGACAGATCCAGGTTCTTGAGATTGTTCTGCCGCGCACCGACGATTTTGATCGAGTCATCGCTCATAGCCGCACCCGTTGAGAAGAAGCAAACTTGGCATTGTCAGGAATCGCACTCCGGGTATCAAGGGGTGAAATTCCGGTGTTTATACCCGGTTTCGATGCGCAGCGTAGCCTGGTGTTGATGGCCGTAAGAGTACCAGTAAGGTGTTGTGGTTGCCCTCAACAATCGGCTCCAGGGCGGATCAATATTTTTCTACAGTTGGACGCGTTCCCACGCTCTGCGTGGGAACGCATACCCAATCCATAATGAGCATTTCATGTTGAGATGTTTGTCTGGCCTTTGGTCTGCATTCCCACGCGGAGCGTGGGAACGAGTGAGCTGTGAGCAAGCTCCGACATCGAGTAGCCCGGATGGAGCAAAGCGGAATCCGGGTTCAGGCAGGATAGGAAAATCTTCAAATTCCAACCGATGACCGGGTGTTCCGTTACCAGTCCAGCCAACGTCGGTCAGTTGATGTTCCTGCCCGCTGAATCCTGCTCGATGCACTCGGTAGCCCGGCGCTGCATCAGGGATTGCTCCTGTTCATTGCGGGTGAGGGCGGCGGCGTGCAGAAACTCCCGACTGGCCTCCGCGTGTCGCCCCAGCTTCTGCAGAAGATCCCCGCGCACGCTGTAGAGCAGGTGATAGGTGGAGAGTTGCGGCTCATTACGCAGGTCATCGACGATCTCAAGCCCGGCCTGGGGACCCTCCGACAGGCTGACGGCCACAGCGCGGTTCAGGGCGACTACCGGTGTTGGGTGAATCTGCAGCAGGGCATCGTAAAGTGCGGTGATCTCTTCCCAGTCGGTCGTTTCCCAGGTGCTCGCGCGGGCATGACAGGCGGCGATAGCGGCCTGCAGACAGTACATGCCGACGGGTTGTTGCAAGCCAAACGCCTGTTCCAGATAGGTAAATCCACGACGTATCAGCAACGGATCCCAGAGGGCCCGGTTCTGTTCCGCCAGCAGCACCGCCTCTCCTGCAGAATCCATCCGCGCGGATAACCGGGATGCCTGGAATTCCATGAGCGCGGCCAGTCCAAACACCTCGCTGTCCGTAGTCACCAGACCGGCCAGGCTGCGGGCCAGACGCAGGGCTTCCTGGCACAGGGTCGGGCGCATCCATTGGGGGCCGCTCGTAGCGGTGTATCCCTCGTTGAAGATCAGGTAGATCGCCTCGAGCACCGAGGCGAGCTGTGCCTCCCGTTCCGCTCCCTCCGGCAACTCCAGACGGACCCGGGCGGATTTCAGGGTGCGTTTAGCACGGGTGATGCGTTGCGCCAGGGTGGTTTCGGGCACCAGGTAGGCACGGGCGATTTCCGCAACACTGAGACCGTTGACCAGGCGCAACGCCAGGGCCACCCGGGAATCGGGGGAGAGCAGGGGGTGGCAGACGGTGAACATCAGGCGCAACACGTCGTCATCGATCTGTGCGTCAGCAGCCTCCTCGGTCTGACTGGCCGGGGTGCGGTCAGGGGTTTGATGACTCAGGCTCTGTCGAATCTCCCCGTAGACGGTCTGGCGTCTCAGGTGATCGATCGCCCGGTTTTTCGCCGCGGTCATCAACCACCCGGCGGGATGCTCCGGGAGACCCTGGCTGCGCCACTTGTCCCAAGCGCTGAGCAGGGCGTCCTGCGCCAGTTCCTCGGCGATGTCCAGGTCGCGCACCATTCTCAGCAGGGTGGCGATGACCCGCCCTGACTCCAGTTTCCACACCGCTTCCAGGGTGGCGCTTGGGTCAACAGGCATCGTCCGGAATATCCGCTTCGACCAGTTGTGCAAGTTGCACCAGGGACTCCTGCCAGCCGGCGTAGCAGAACTCCAATGGCATGACCTCGGGAATGCCGGACTGCTCGATGGTCAGTTCCGTGCCGTTGAGTACCGGGCGGATCTGTACCGTGGTGCGCATGCTGCCGGCGAGGCCCGGATCGTCGAAAGCGTCGCTCACCACGAGTTTGCGATTCTCCTCCAGTTCGAGGATTTTGCCCCCAAAGCTGTGCTCCTTACCGGTGGAAAAGTTGATGAAGGACATCCTGTAAGATCCCCCTACGCGCAGGTCCCACTCATGTACCTTGGCGATAAAGCCGAAAGGGGGTTCCCAGCGGACCTTGGCATCAGGGTCGATGAATGCCCGAAAGACCCGCTCCGGCGGCGCCTTGAGGACTCTCAGCAGTAACACGGTGTTGGCTTGGGTTGTCATGGTTCACGCTCCTTCAACGGGTGTAACAGGGGGCCAGTTCACGCACTTCCACGGTGGCGAATGCGGCGGCCGGACATTGCCGGGCGATCTCGATGGCCTCCTCCTGCAGGCCGACATCGATGAGAAAGAAACCACCGACCATCTCCTTGGATTCGGTGAACGGGCCGTCCATCAGGTTGGTCTTGCCATCCCGCAGGCTGACACGCACGCCGTGGCTGTCATCCCGAAGGGATTCGGCCGCAACCAGAAGGCCGCGTTTGGCCAGACCCTCGCCAAACTTCAGCATCTCGTCGTACACCTGTCTGCCCTGTTCCACGCTGCGCTGCGCCCTTTGCCCGCGGGGTTCCCGGATGATCAAAAGATAGGCCATGATCAGTTTGCCTCGCCGCAGTTGGCGCTGAAATCGATGTTGGCCGCGGCGGCAACGGTTTCCTCAACCGACATGTCCCGGATGTGCATGGCCAGTGACCAGTGGTGACCGAAGGGATCGCGCAAGGCGCCAAACCGGTCCCCCCAGAAGGCATCGGCCAGCGGCATGGTGATCTCACAGCCTGCCGCAATCGCGCGCTCCCATGCGCTGTCCACATCCTCGACATACAGGTGGATGGAAACCGGTGAACCGCCCAGTGCCAGGGGGGAGGTGCCGCCGAACTCGGGAAACTCCTCAGACAGCATCAGCACCGAGTCCCCGATCGTTACACTGGCATGCAGCAGTCGGCCATCAGGACCCGGGACCCGGGCCTGCTCCTGTGCCGCAAAGGCTTTGCAATAGAAGTCGATGGCTGCTGGCGCGTCCTTCACCGTCAGGTAGGGTGTCAGGCTGTGCATGCCTTCAGGGATGGGTTTAACGGTTTGATTCATGGGTCATTCCTCCAGGTTTGCGTTTTTATGGTTCAGTGAGCCAAGCCTCACAAGTGACGACGATCAGACGCTTCATAAGGCATATCCGCTGACTCGTTTGTTGTGTCTCACAATGACTACAACGAACGAGGAGGGAGAAATACGACAAGTTAGGCAAATCGGGTGTTAACAAAATGCATCGAGCTGACCATGAGCCATTCATTCGGGCCCAGGTGAAGCGTAGCGGAACCCGAGAAGTGCGTGTCGCCACGATCCATCCCGGATTACGCGATGCTGCATCCGGCTAAAGGCATGCAGCGCATGTTGGATTAGTGTTAACAGACCCTGGTCCCGATCATACCGGCGGCGGCTCCACGGAATATCCTCAGATTATGTCAGGATTACAGCCAGCGTCTTACTCAGTTGGCGTAGTCGATATAGGCCTCGCCGAAGTGCTCGGTCATGGCCCTTTTCTCAAAAGGCATGTGCCAACGGTCTGCGATGAGTATGAACTACAGCACCAGGGGAAACGGAGTGTGTGCCCAGGCCCTGCGCAATGCACTGCCAGTGCGAGGGCAAAACCCAGATACATTTCCTCGTTCCCACGCTCTGCGTGGGAACAAGCGATGCTGTGATCCATCCGGATTTCGCGCTACTACATCCTGACTGGATATCTCAACTTACCATTCACTGGCGCAGTATCAGAATTTTCCCTCAAAACAGGCCAACTTCCGGTCATACCGAGGCCGGGGCAACCGAATATCCTTGGGCAGTGTCAGGCACGATCAGCGGCAGTGCGATGGACGCTGTGAGACTGTTATCCCGGGTCAGAGTTTGGCCAGTTTTGAAAGAAAATCGTAAATCCGGGTTCGGCCCATACGCTTTGCACTGGACAGTTCGCCAGCGCGGGTGGCGAAAAGAACCTCTTCATCGGGTGACAGGAGAACCGCCACCGGAATGCCTCTTTGCACAACACTGCCATAACGAGTGGAGATATCCATGTTCCTGTTGAAATTGCCGATGTCGATCTTGACCACGACAAAGCTGTCAGCTACGAGACCTGCTATTGGCTCCTCCTTCATTGCCTGGTCCAGAGCAACGCAATCAGGACACCAGTTGGCGCCAAAGATTATGAGTACAGGCTTATCAGAGGCCCTGGCCGTTGTCAGGGCGGACTCGACGGTTAGGTTCGCATTAACGGATTCATCATAAACCTTGGGAAGTTTGGAGTGCTGCCAATGCTTGAAAAGCAGCCATGAGCCTGAGGCTATCGCCAAAAGAATAATGAGTGCAGCCACTTTTTTCATGTAATAACTCGATCTTGGCAATACAGGAAACATCAACATACCAGTGGGCAGCCCGCAGACCCTAAAATCAAACCCGCTTCAATGCCAGACGCCAGCGCTGGGATGATCGTGAACGTGCATAATGGCATCGACGATGCACAGACGACCAGCCCTGCAGTACATGGGCGTTGCTTGATTTATAGAGCTTTGATCTTTAGATGTTTTGCTATAGGATACTCGGTGCCTTGGCTGTAAGTGATTGGTAGTAAAGATGATCACATGGAAAACATTGCCGAATATTACTGGCTGTCATACCCACTCGTTGGCGTGGCAAGCGGGCGTATCTTTCGATTCGAACCTGTATGCCATGTACCACTCCCTCGATTGGCTATCCTGTCTCGATAACCCGCAGCACGACACAATAAGCATCGCTGAGCATTGTCGCGACGGTGCGACTACATTTGCAGCCTTCAAAAAACGTAAGATCCCGCTGAATTTTCGATTATCACGTCGTCTAAACTTCACATCAGACTTATCAGTATTGGAATTATTGGGCTGTGATCTGGTTGGCAAAAATAGTTATTCCAGTCTGAAGGCGATTGCAAACTCTGTATGGAACGACTTTCGATCGGTAGATGCAATCTATTTGAAGTCGGTGAATGTGGGTTCTTCCATTTGGCAAACATTCAGCGATAACAACTGGCGAGTTGATAACGCCCTGGTCTACATGCCGGATACCGAACGCACGTTTCACTATGTTGATTCAATCAAGACGCATCAGGAGTATATAGACGGGTTCAAATCCAAACAAAGAATATCTTTCAAAAGGAAAATCAAAAAAATCAATGAAGCCTTTCCAGGAAAGGTTGAAATACATCGAATTGACTATGCGGACGATCTCGATTACCTGACCCTCAGCGCAAAACAAATAGTACAGAATTCCTGGAAAATGCATAGTTTCAGACAGCCCATTCCTGAAAGCATCAACAATCAACAATTTCTTCGTCAGGTAACCGAAAATGGCTTTCTGCGTTCCCATGTTTTGAGTCTGGATGGTGTACCCTGCGCATTCACTGTGGGTTTTCTGTGTAATGGCATCTATCACTGTGCGGATACCGCTTACGATATCAATTACGCCAAATACTCACCTGGTACGGTTCTGCTCTATCTGGCGATCGAAGATATTATCAATTCGGATCAGGCGAAGGTCATTCACTTCGGTATCACCGATGCGCAGTACAAGCGTGAACTGTGTAACTGCCATACCAGAGATGTGAGCTTGATGATCATGCGCCCAACGTTTACCAATAAGGTCCGCATCTCCCTGCACCGTACATATCGAGATTCCAGGGCATGGTTGAAGTCACGAAAACATCCACCCAGGTAGCAAGCCAAATGCCAATGCGAAGACTCTTCTTGTCTCAGGGTATATGGGAGTGGTGACAACAGGTGCGAATGAGGTATGTGTTGGATGATTAAACCGTTATGCCCTCTATCTCAAAGCGGTTGCCCAACAGACTTTGATCAACTCGATTGATCGCCGCCACAACTAAAGTCGTCAAGCTGTAGCCCGGATTCCGCTGTGCTTCATCCGGTCATGAGGCCTCTTGGCAACACGACATCATCAACCGTCTCAGTATCACAGCCAGCGTCTAACCTGACTTGCATAGTCGAGGTAGGCTTGGCCAAATTTATCCGTCATGGCCCGCTCTTCAAAAGGAATGTACCAACGGTCGGCGATCAGTACGAATGCCATCACCACGAGGAAAGGGGTAAGCGTGCCCAGCGTCAGCGCGAGACCCGTCAGGGCAAGGGCAAAGCCCAGGTACATGGGATTGCGGCTAAAGCGGAACAGGCCTTCAGTGACCAGGAGATCCGGTTCGTTGAAGGTGTGAATATTGGTGCCGAGCCGGCGAAACAACCAATTGTGCCAGGCAGAGACACTCAGGCCACCGAGCAGCAGAACGACTCCGGGCCAGGTCTCTGGTGGACGGATCAGATGGCTGATGGGCAACAGGCTGTGCAGGATCATGATCATTATGATCGCGATCATGAACAGTACCGGCGGCAGAATCTTGCGCATGGTTATGACACTCCTTATCTCCGAGATCTGTAAAACATCATTGTAGCGGGTCAATTATTGTATGAGTTGAAGGAATTTGTCTTACAACAGGATATCATCACACCTGATTCTGTAGATCCTGTGATCTAAGGTAACATGGGTTGGCGTGTTTGAAAGACAACGGGGAAACAGCATGGCTGTGAGTGATGCATACCTGGATTATCTCAGAGACCTTTTCGACTGGCTGCCGTTCTTGATAGTGAAACGTATGTTTGGCGGCGCCGGACTCTACAGTGATGATCTTTTTTTTGCCATCGCCGCGGATAACACCCTTTACTTCAAAGCAGACAAACAAAACCAGTCCCGGTATCGTGATGCCGGTGCTGCGCAGTTCAGCTACACAGTAAAGGGACGGGTCAGCCGGATGAATTTCTGGTCGCTTCCCGCTGAGGTGATCGAGTCCTCGGAATCCCTGACCGAATGGACCAACCGGGCACTGGAATCCGCGTTGCGATCTAAAAAGTAGTGATCAAACTGCGGTTTTCTTGTTGCGCAACAAGCTGAGTTCCGATGTTGCGATTGGTTTGCACACGCCGGTATGAAGGCTCTATCAGTCCGTCGGTCAGTTCATGTACTCCGTGGCAGAATCATCCGTATGCGCGTTATTTCGATGTCGCTGTCCCCGTTGAGATAATGCCGTTTGTCACTGCAGCTGAGGATTCAGAACAGGTCTATTCCCGCGACTCCATCTGCCGCCACCACGCTGCAAAGTGTTGATCATCATTCGACAGATCAACGGTCTCGCCGATCATCGGTGTCAACAGCCGGTAAGCCTTCCCTTTGCTGGCCGTGACGATGCGCTCGAACGGCTCGTCCCAAGCGTGGTTGGCAATGGTGAACTTGCCCACGTGGGATGGCAGCAGGGCCTGGGCATGGAGCTCTTCGGCTGCCTGCGAGGCCTGTTCCGGAGTCATGTGAATGTAACGCCAGCGGTCGTCGTACTGCCCCATGTCCAGTACCGCCAGGTCGAAATTTCCGAACTGCCCGGCAATCCGCCTGATATGCTGGCCATAGCCGCTGTCGCCGCCGAAAAAGAGTTTCCGTGCAGAGGTCTCCAGGGCGAAGGCGACCCAGAGGGTCTGGTTCTTCGTCAACAGACGGCTGGAGTAGTGGCGAGCGGGAAGGAGATGAATCGTCAAGACGGGATCCAGTGTGACTGCGCTGAACCAGTCACGGGCATGAAGCTGTTCCCCGGAGTAGCCCCAGTGGAGAAAATACTGGTCGATGCCCAACCCGCTTACCACGTGTCTGACCCTGCCGCGCAATGCGTCTATCGTGGGGTAGTCCAGATGATCCCAGTGATCGTGGGTGATCAGCAGGTAGTCGATATCCGGCATGTCGGCGACGGAATAGACAAGGGCGCCCTCGAAGGCTTCGTTGGCAAACGGCACCGGGGCGGCATACCGGCTGAACACGGGATCGATCAGGATCCGCCGCCCGCCGAGCTGCACGAACCACGACGAGTGGCCAAGCCAGACGACCAGGTCCCGCTCAATGTCCAGAGACTTCAGATCGGTCTTTCGGCTCGGAATCGTGATGGCGGGCCGGAGGTTGTCGGGTCTTTTCTGGAACAGGCCCTTTGCGATGACCGACGCCGTACTCTCGTCGCCGGCCAGTAGCTCGGTCGGTTCGAGATTATGGAACTGGCCATCGGTAAAGCGGGGCGAGCCCTGCCTGCCGGTGAAATCGCTGACGTCGATCGTCGGTCCGAATTGGGGACGTTGCAGATAGACCCATCCTGTGATCAGTAACAGGCCGAGGAGTGTGCCGCCGATGAGCAGGAATTTCATCATGTCGTTTCGCTATCCGTCTGCCAATGGTCCGATTCTCCCGCATGAGGCCGGTATGGGTTCACACCGGCCTCCGCGAGACGTCATCAAAAGGTTGCCGCATCGATCACATAGCGATAGCGGGCCTTCTTGTTGACCACATCCTCCCAGGCCTGATTGATCTGCTCGGCGCTGATGATCTGAATCTGCGGCAACACCTTGTTGTCCGCACAGTAGTCCACCACCTCCTGGGTCTCCTTCATGCCGCCGATCAGCGAGGCGTTGAAGTTGACCCGGCTGATGGAGAGCCCGATGGCACTCAGCGTCAGTTCGAACTTCTCCGGCATGCCGACCTGGGTGTAGGTGCCGTAGGGCTTCACCACCGAGGCGTAGGCTGCGACGTCGTATTGATAGGGGATGGTGCAGATCATGTAGTCCAGCTTGCCGGCGTAAGGCGCGAGCTTCTTCAGGTCGTCCACCACCACGGCCTGCTTGGCGCCGAACTTCAGGATGTCGTCGACCTTGCCCGGGGAGGTCGTGAAGGCGTAGACCTCCGCCCCCTTGGAGACAGCGATCTTGATCGCCATGTGGCCGAGCCCGCCGATGCCGGCGACACCCACTTTGTCGCCCGGTTTGAGGTCGAACTTCATCAGCGGCGAATAGGTGGTGATACCGGCGCACAGCAGCGGCGCGGCTTCCTGGAAGCTGATGTGCTCCGGGATGTGGACGGCGAAGTGCTCCTTGACGACGATATTGGTGGAATAACCGCCCTGTGAAATCCCGCTCGGCAAGCTCGCCTCGGGGTAGCCGTAGGTAAAGGTGGTGTCGGGACAGTACTGCTCCTCGTGCTGCTTATAGCTCTCGCACTCCGGATTGCCATTCACCATGCAGCCGACACCCGCCCGGTCACCGACCTTGAACTGGGTGACGTTCCTGCCGACGGCGGTGACGATACCCACGATCTCGTGACCGGGCACCTGCGGGTATTGCTGCGGCCCCCAATGGCCTTTCATCTGATGGATATCGGAGTGGCAGATACTGGCGTATTTGATATCGATCAGGATGTCGTCATCGCCCACCGGGCGACGCTCGAACGCCCAGGGCACCAGCTTGCCAGAGGTGTCGACGGCCGCATAGCCTTTCGATGGGATATTGATGGCCGGTGTCGTGCCGGCAAACAGATCCAGGGAATTGGTAAACAGCAGACTGCCACCCGCGAGGGCCGACAGGTGCATGAACTCTCTTCTGCTCAGATCGTCTTTGTCGGACATCGTCTATCTCCTCTTTAAAAATCACTCTAGGTCGATCCGGATCGGCTCATAGCCTGGGTTTACGAAATACCATGCATGTCCGGGATCGTTCGGTTATTCGTCCACTTCGATGCGTATGTGAAGGGAGTCATCCCTCAGCAGGGCATCGATAGGCCCGTTTAAGGCGCCCAGTCGTACCAGACCGCTCGCGGCCTGAAACGGCTTATAGAAGATCGCCAGATTGCCCCAGGGGGCGAAGTAGGTGATATCGCCCGCTTGTGGGGTGTAGCTGGGCGGGGCCTGGCTCGTATCGAGCTTGCGAGGCAGATCCGCGATCTTCTCGGTTGCGTGGTAATCGCTGAGTGTCAGCTCCAGCGGCAGCAGCGCTGCGAAATCCCTTCCTGCCGGCGTATCGTCCAGCGTCGCGGTGAGGGTCTCGTCTGCGATCATCACATGTATACGGATCATGGCATTCTCCTCATCGGATCCGGCGTTGCCTGTCTCGGCCCATGCTGGAGCCGAGAACAGCAGCGATAGCGCCATCATCAGGCGGAGGGTTTTGGGGTATTGCCATATCATCATGCTGTTCTTCATTCATAAGCATTCGGGCGTTAGGCATCCCGTTTCTGGCTTCCGCTCTGTTCAGGCAGAACCGTCTCTATTGCTCCCTGTACCCGACGCCCTTCCTGCCGACCAACCGTGTCACCCAGCACACTGGCCAGGGCGAGCAGCTGCTCCCGGCTAAGTCCCACGTTGGTGGCGATGCGAACGTGCGCCTGCAGCTGGGATTCGACGCCGTCGAGGCTGGCCAGCGCGGAGAGGGTGGCTATTTCCCGGCTCTGCTCGTCCAGGATGCCACGGCCGAACAGGTCGCCGAACAGGTGACTCTGCAGAAAGGTGTTGATGGCCGGAGCGAAGTCGAACAGCGGTCCCGTCACCGGTTTGCCGGAGAGGCGGGTCTGGACCGCCTTGCCGAGTTCCAGACTGCTCTTGTCAGCCGGCAGCGGGGTCGCCTCCGTGCCGGTCTCATCCTCGATCCCCTGGGCCTTGCGCTCCTCGACCAGTGCCATGAAGGTGGCCAGGCCGTTGAGCGCGCGGGGAAAGCCCAGATAGGCGTAGAGATGGATCAGGACCTCCTTGATCTCGTTCACTGTGAGCCCAGCGTCGAGACCCTGTTCCAGGGCGGCTCTCAGCGCTTCCTGGCGGCCACTGGTGGCAAACGCAGCGATCGGCGCAATACGCTGAACGGGCTGTGAGAGGGCGCTGGCATCACCGGCCTTGCGTTCAAAAGATGACTTGCCCGCGTAGTACTGCTCGTCGCTGACCTTCTCTTTCCAGACCACGTTCTTGCCGTCGAGGCTGCCGGTAATGACCAGATGTGTCATCGGAGCATCGGGGGTGGCGCCGTGCCAGTGATCGATGTCTGAGGGACACCAGACTGTCTCGCCTTCGCTGAATGCCACGATGTGGCCGTCCCGGGTGCCGGTCAGTGCGGTGCCGTCCGTGACGATCATGTGCTGTCCCGCTGGATGGTAGTGCCAGTGGGTCCGCGCGCCAGGCTGAAAGGTGACATAGGCGCCGGAGAAGGCGCTGTGCGCCGTTTCCGGGAACAGCATCTGCACCTGCACCTCACCGGTGAAATATTCCGCCGGTCCACTGAACGACGGTTGCGAACCGGCGGGATAGTGGATCTGTCCGGCGTCTTCGGCCAGGCCGGGTTGGGCGATACTGCCGGTCAGTACGGCCAGTAGCCGTCCCAACAACTGTTTACTGTTTCGCATGGGACAATCTCCCTATTTGAAGATGCGTGAAAAATCGCCCCATCACAGTAGGGCGCTATTCGCCGCTTTAGATGGCTACAATGCCGCGCGCAGGACATCGACCATGTCCGACTGGTTCATCGGTGGCAAAGCCGGAAGCCTGCCGTTCTGATCGTGCACGATGCGTAGGGTCTCGCTGGCATAGGTCTCGATCAACTGATCGTCGATCCCCAGTTCGGAGAAATGCGTGGGACAGCCAATCGACTGGAGAAAGGCCTCGAATCGATCGATACCGGCCAGCGCGCAGTCCAGATCATCCGGCCCTGATGCCTCGAGTCCGAACACACGCTGGGCGAACTGGACGAACTTGCCTGGGTTGGCTTTCGCGGCGAAGCGCATCCAGGAGGGATTGATGATCGCCAACCCGGCGGCGTGGGTGATGTCGTGATAGGCCGAAACCGTGTGTTCCATCATGTGCACGGGATAGCCCATGCCGCCACTGCCGGACTGCAGCCAACCGTTCAGGGCGACCGTGGCCGCCCACTGAATCTGCGCGCGTGCGTTGAGGTCGTTGCCGTCGGCAATCGCCTTGGGGCCGTATTCCATCGCGGTCAGGATGACTCCCTCGGCGAAGCGGTCCTGAATCGGGGTGTCGCCACTGCCGTTGAAATAGCTCTCGGTGATGTGGGTGATCAGGTCGGCGACGCCGTAAGCGGTCTGATCCTTAGGCACACTCACAGTCAATTCGGGATCGAGCAGTGCGACCTTGGGGTAGAGACATTCGTTCTGAAGAAAGGATTTCTCCTTTGTCTCCTCATTGGAGATGACCGCGCCGCAGTTCATCTCGGAACCTGTGGCCGCCAGGGTGGGCACTGCAATCAGCGGTAGCGCCTGTGTCGGGACATAGGGTTCCGGTTGGCCGTGCAGGATCATGTCCCAGGGGTTACCTTCATAGAAGACTGCGGCCGCCATCACCTTGGCCGCGTCCATCACACTGCCGCCACCCAGGGCGATGACCAGGTCACAGGCGTTCTCACGGGCAATCGCGGCCCCGCGCTTGACCGAGGTGATACGCGGATTGGGTTCGACACCGTCGCATTCGAACACCGCCACGCCCGCATCCTGCAGGCTTTTCACGGCACGCTCGAAAATGCCGCTGCGTTTCACACTGCCGCCACCGGTGACCAGCAGGGCGCGTTTACCCTGCTGGCGGGCGACCTCGCCCAGTCGGGTAAGGGTGCCGCTGCCGAAAATCAGATGGGTCGGGTTGTGGTATTCGAAGTTCATGGGGGTCTCCTGGGGCAGAACAAGTCGTTTTCGTTACGTTTACTTTAGGAAACAAGCGCCAGTCAGCGGTAGAACGTTCATCGCCTTATCTTGCCTATTTCTCCATTTCTGAGTTGTCTGGGTAGTGCACGAGCCGCTCTCCTTATGTTTAGTGACAGGCGCCAGAAGCGGATAGCACAATTCTGTCCAATACTTGCCTGATCCTGTTTTAGAGACCTGAGCGAGATTGGCGGTTGTCGCATGGCGATGCTAATCTCAAGCTTGAGAGGGTTCACCGCAGAGCGCTGTTATCAACCAGAATTCAATGAGTAACGATGTCATGTCCGAAGAAAAAGAGAGACGGGATCGACGCCTGGGCAGCCCATTGAGCCTGGCCCAAAGAATCGATCGATGGACCGAGGGAAAGAATAGTCTGGAGACCCCCATTCGCGGTCTTAATCTGCATCGCTGGGAAGCGCCCACCGAACCGGCAAGCTACATGCTGCCACCGAGCATTTGCCTAATCGGCCAGGGTCGAAAACGGCTGTTTCTCGGTGAAGAGACCTATGACTACGATTCCCACCGGTTCCTCATAACCTCGGTCGAGCTGCCGGTGGTGACTCAGGTGATGGAGGCGAGCCCCGGGCAACCCTACCTGGGTCTGACCCTGGAGCTCGATCTGCACCTGATTGCGCAGCTCATGGTCAGCAGCCGTATTCCGGCCCAGCGTGAAATGAAAAATGGTCTGGGTATCGCCGTGAGCGAACTGACCGAACCCCTGCTCGATGCCTTCAACCGCTTGATCGATCTTCTCGACGAGCCGGATGGCATACCCACATTGGCGCCGCTCGTACAGCAGGAGATTTTTTACCGCCTGCTGATCGGTGAGCAGGGTCCACGCTTGCGGCATATCACCAGCGCCGGTAATCACGGCTATCAGATCGCCCGGGCCATCGACTGGCTCAAGGCGAACTTCAATAAACCGATCAAGGTGGAGGACCTGGCCAGCAAGGCGGGTTTGTCCCTTTCGGCATTCCATAACCACTTCCGCGCCACCACCGCGATGAGTCCGCTGCAGTATCAAAAGCGCATGCGTCTGAACGAAGCGCGCCGCCTGATGCTGACGGAGCATGTCGATGCCTCCAAAGCGGCCTTCGAGGTGGGTTACGAGAGCCCATCCCAGTTCAGTCGGGAGTACAGTCGTCAGTTTGGTGCGCCACCGATGCGTGACATCAGGAACCTGTTTCAGGATTCCGCCGGCTGAGTGAGTTTCAACAGCCTGCTAGTTTAGTGACCTAAACTAATCCGATATTTTAGGAGTGATCCCGGAATGATGTTCCAATTCTTACTGAATGGAACCCCGGCCCTGCAGACTACGTGAAGTGCCCTTGATGGCGCTGAAATTTTCACCACGAAGGACACGAAGAAAACGAAGGGTAGAATGTGATGAACGCTCAAGTCGTTCCTTCGTGCGCTTCGTGTCCTTCGTGGTGAGATAGGTAGACCAGGCAAATCCAGATATTGGAAAGGACATCCTGATCACCGGTTATTCTCTCAAACACGAGGACAAGCAATGGAAAAGGACGCAGTACCGCCCGCCATCCTGGCTGAAGATATTCCGACCCGTACTCAGGTCAGCTTCTACCCGCAACCCTTTGCATCCCGCATGGATGGCAGGGAGAAGCGGGTGCTGGGTGGCTATTTCGGTCTGAAAAACTTCGGTGTCAATCTGACCCGCCTGGCGCCGAACGCAGTATCCGCCCTGCGTCATGCGCATTCCCGACAGGACGAATTCATCTATGTTGTGCAGGGCTGCCCGACACTCCAGACGAACCACGGAAAACAGCGCCTTTCACCGGGGATGTGTGCCGGTATGCCCGCAGGGACCGGTAACGCCTGCAACCTGATCAACGAGACGGACGAAGCGGTGCTCTACCTGGAGATCGGTGACCGTACGCAGGGTGATGAAGTGGACTATCCCGATGATGATATCAAGGCGTTGTTTGAGGGAGAGCAGGTGGTTTTCACCCACAAGGACGGTACGCCCTATTGACGGGGAATCCGGTCAGCGGCGATTAGGACGCGGTCTTGAAAACCAACTGTCTGCATCCACTCTAATCCATGAAAGACTCAGTTGATTGATACCCGATCTGTTACTCCGGACT
Source organism: Candidatus Thiodiazotropha sp. (assembly GCA_040506775.1). Classification (GTDB taxonomy): domain Bacteria; phylum Pseudomonadota; class Gammaproteobacteria; order Chromatiales; family Chromatiaceae; genus Thiodiazotropha. The sequence continues at coordinate 19,150 of JBEVWC010000029.1, read as the reverse complement.
GAGTCGCATGGTTCGTTACGCGTAGTCCTGGATTGCGTTGTATGCGGCTCCGCAAGGAGCCGCAAATCCACTGGTTTACCCTGTCAATGAGAATGCTTGCGGGTCAATTCGCGCAGTTTCCGGGCAACTTGCACCACTTTCGTCCTGGGTGCATTTTCCGTGGCGTCGATCGTACTGATGGCGATGAAGCCGTTGGCAATCGCCTGTCCCTCGGAGTTCGCATCCGTATCACCCGATTTGTCCTGACCCGGGAAGAAATTCAAGCCGTAGAGTCCCATCGCCTCGGTGTAACCGTAATACGATCCGTAACCACCGGCGCTACCCAGGTTGGACCATTCGATCGAACTGCCAAAATACCAATTCACATTGGTGAGTTTGTATTCAGCATCGGCGAGCATTTCGTAGTTCGGTGTATTGATATTGAGACCGGTCAAGGGTGGCAGGAGCGGTTTGCCGTGCCGGGCTTTTTTCTCAAGCTGGTCAACGATGTCTAGGGTGATGTCCGCGACCATCTGGGCATGAAGCACCGCGTCTGCCTCGCTGCCGGGAGTCGAGCCGGCGCTCACGGCAATGGCGGGCACGCCTTGAATGATGGCGTTATGGGCTGCGCCCAGTGTCCCGGAGATGAAAACCGCGAAGCCCACATTCTGCCCTTCGTTGGGACCGGAAATCAGCAGGTCCGGATTGGATCCCCACATTTGATTCGCCATGTAGATGCCATGCGCAGAGGCTTGCAGGGGTGTCCCGTCCTTGTAGTCCTGGAATGTCTTAACCGCTTTGTCGGCCTCGGTATCACCTACACAGTATCCGGCCGGGGATTCGGCCGTGTCATCGATCGACAATACCCCATCGATATCTGAAGCCAACTTGTGTACCGGCACGGAGGTCAGGATGGAACCCAGCGAACCGCCTTTGCCGCTTTGATGTGCGCAGGGCACTGAAACCAGCACCTGATGGCCGGCATCCTCCAGAGCGATTTTCAATTGTTGTACGTTATGGGTGTCGTAGCTGTCATCGTTGGTTACAACAATGTTGAGTGCCAGTGCGGGGGCACTCATCAGCAGCAGGCAGGAGGGCAGTAGGTATTTCATGGGGTTTTTCATCCAGACTGGTTAGGCAAGGCCGCTATCTTAGAAACGGAATCTTTGCGGGATGGTCACGGAATGAAGAAATATTTATGACATCTGCATGACCCGTCGAATGTCCGTGATTACTCACAGGTGGTAGCGGGTTGCAGAGACCAGGTCCCGGATGATGAGGCCTGATCTGCTCAGAAGATGGTTTGTGCTCTACTCAGTGGATACGCGAAATCCGGGATGCAGCAGTGCTACTCATGCCTGCTCAGCGAACGGATATTGCTGCGGACCCTGCATGAGTCCCTATGCCCGTTTGAGCACCGCCATCGGCGGGATGTTCAACAATGACCAACTCGCGACGGTCCCGGCAACCCCGATGCCCAACGCGCCGCCCAGCATGGCCCACAGCCAGAGCAGGGGGTTGAGTGTCCAGGGCAGATCGAACACCGCGGTGGACAGGGTGTAGCTGATCGCTGTGGCGAGCAGTGCGGAGATGACACCCGCCAAAGCACCGAGGAGGGCGAACTCCAGGGCGATTGAGAGGGTCAATTGACGGCGCTTCAATCCCAGGGTTCTGAGCAGGGCCGTCTCCTGCACCCGTAACTCATAGCTCGCCTGGATGCCCGCGTACAGCACGATCAGACCTGCCGCCAGGGTGAACAGGAATACCGACTCCACCGCCAGTGTGCCGCGATCCATGATGTGGCGGATCTGCTGCATCAGGGCCGTGACATCCAGGGCTGTGATACTGGGGTAGGTGCGGATCAGCTGATGCAACACCGGGCGTTGACTGGCGGGCAGATGGAAACTCGTGATGTAGGTGGCCGGTTGATCCTTGAGCAGCCCGGGCGGGCTGACGACGAAGAAGTTCACATTGAACGAATCCCATTTCACGCTGCGCAGGTTGACCACCTCGCCGCTGACCGTTGCACCGGCCACTTCGAACTGGATCTCGTCACCCAGCTTGATGCCCAGGGTCTTGGCCAGCCCCTCTTCCACCGAGAACCAGGGGCGGTCCAGTTCGGTGGCGCTCCACCAGGTTCCTGAAGTGGTGCGGTTGTCGGTCTGCATTTCGGTTGCGAAACTCAGGTTGAAGTCCCGGGTGGCCAGACGCTTGGCCCTCGGGTTGGGGTAGTCCTCCGCCGATACCGGGTGATCGCCAATGCTGATGAGGCGGCCTCGGATCATCGGGTAGAGACCCACCTCACGGATGCCGCTCTGCTCCAGCAGCTTGCGCACCCCGTCCACCTGCCCGGGTTGGATGTTGATCAGAAACTGGTTCGGGGTGTCTTCCGGCAGGCTGTTGCGCCAGCTCGAAAGCAGGTCGACCCGCACCAGGGCGAGCACCAGCAGGACCGTCATGCCCAGGCCGAAGCCGGTCAGCTGCACGCTGGTGGTGGCCGGGTTGCGTGACAGGCTCGCCAGGCCGTAGCGCCAGGAACCGGCGGCACGATGGCGCAACGGCGCCAGCAGTCTCACCAGCACACGGGCAATGAGCAACAACAGCAGCAGCCCGGCCAGCAGCCCGCCGATCAGTTGAAAGGCCAGCTTGTCGTCACCGATCTGCCATACCAGCAAGGCCACCAACACCGAAAGGGCGAGTCCGAGTGAAATCTGGTAGCGCAGCGGCGGGGCATCCAGATCCCGGCGGAACACCCGCAGCGGGGGGACATCCCCGAGACGTATCACACTGGGCAGGGAAAAACCGGTCAGCACCAGGATGCCTGTGGCGAATCCTGACAGCAGCGGCCAGGGGGAGGGGGGCGGGATACGCTGGGTGAACCAATGGCCGACCAGTTCCACCAGCACCGCCTGTGCCGCCAGACCGATGAGGCTGCCCAACAGGCTGGCGATCAGCCCCAGGCCGAGCAGCCTAAGGAGGAAGATCTGGGTGACCTGACGGCGTTGCGCGCCCAGGCAGCGCAGCAGAGCGCTGGTGTCGGACTGGCGCTCCACGAAACGCCGGCTGGAGAGGGCCACGGCCACCACACAGAGCAGGATTGCGGTGGCGGCGGCGAGACGCAGGAACCGGCTCCCCTGGTCGAGGGCGGCCCGGGTCTCCGGGCGGGCGTTGCGGATGTCGTCCACCTCAAGACCGGGCAGGTCCTGGGTCTTCACCCACTCCGAATAGGTCTGGATGGCGTCCGGTTCTCCCGCGAGCAGCAGATGGTAGCGGACCCGGCTGGCGGGACCCAGCAGCCCGGTGGCCGCCACATCCTGCAAATTGATCATCACCCGGGGCGCCAGCTGGAACAGGTTGGACGAGCGGTCCGGTTCATAGGTGATGATGCGGGTCACCTGAAACGGGCTTTGCCCCAGCTTGAAGGTATCGCCGATGCCTAGTCCCAGCAGGGGCAGCAGGCGGTCCTCCAGCCAGGCTTCCCCAGGGGCGGGCAGCCCGCTCGCGGGGTGGCTCTCCCCATCAAACGCGTCCCGGACCTGCAACTCTCCACGCAAGGGGTAGCCGCCGGAGACCGCCTTCACGTCGACCAGTTGGGTGTTGTTCCCGTTGAGGATCACGCTGGGGAAACCCAGCGTCCGTGCCTGGGTCAGACCTGACCGGTCGGCCTCCTCGCTGAGATTGTCGGGCAGGGGCTCGGTTCGGGTGAGCCGCAGATCCGCGGCCAGCACCTCCGAGGCCTGCTGCTCCATCGCCCGGTCGATGCGGTCGGTGAAGAAACTCACCGAGGTAACCGAGGCCACCGCGATCACCAGCGCGGTGGCGAGAAGACGCAGTTCCCCGGCGCGCCAGTCCCGACGCAGCAGGCGTATCGCCAGGGTCAGGGGATTCAGCGGGTCGTTCCCGGAGGGCATGCTCACACACTCCCTGTGGTCGGGTTGTCGAGTCGGCCTTCGCGCAGGTGCAGACGCCGGTCGCAGCGCTGGGCCAGTTCCGTGTCATGGGTCACCAGGATCAACACCGTACGGTGCTGCTCCTGCATGCGAAACAGCAGATCGGCGACCCGTGCTCCGGTATGCGCATCCAGATTGGCCGTGGGTTCGTCGGCAAACAGCACTTCGGGTCGGGGGGCGAAGGCACGGGCCAGGGCCACCCGCTGCTGTTCGCCGCCGGAGAGCTGGGAGGGGTAGTGGGTCAGACGGGCCTCCAGGCCGACCTCAGCGAGGGCCTCCCGGGCCATCTGCTCCGCACCTGTTTGGCCGGAGAGTTCCAGGGGCAGCATCACGTTTTCCAGCGCAGTCATACCGGAGAGCAGTTGGAAGGATTGAAAGACGAACCCGATGCGCCCGGCACGCAGGGCGGCGCGTCCGTCCTCATCGAGCTCAGTCAGCGACTGGCCGAACAGCTGGATCTCCCCCGAGCTGGCCTCATCGAGCCCCGCGAGGAGCCCCAGCAGGGTGGACTTTCCCGAGCCGGATGCACCAAGAATCGCCAGCGCTTCACCCGGCGCCACCTGCAGATCCACCTGTTGCAGGATATCCAGACGACCCTGGGTGGTTTCGACGAACTTACCCAGACCCCTTGCGGTCACAGGTGAAGGATTGGAAGATGTCTGCAACATGAAAAAATTCCTACTCGCATTTTTGATGTTCTGGATGCTGCCGCTCACCGCTGCAGCGCAGGAGAGCGCTCGCGTGCTGGTGGTCGGTGACAGCCTCAGCGCCGGTTACGGTGTAACCCGTGGAGCGCGCTGGGTCGATCTGCTGGAGCGGCAACTGAATGACCATTGTGACGCGTTCCAGGTGATCAATGCCAGTATCAGCGGTGATACCAGCGGCGGCGGGTTGAGCCGCCTGCCGAAACTGCTTGAGCAGCATCGTCCCGACCTGGTGATCATCGAACTGGGAGGCAACGACGGGTTGCGGGGCATCAGTCTGGCGGAGCTGCGCGGCAATCTTCAAGGCATGGTGCAACTCGCCAAACAGGCGGGCGCCCGGGTATTGCTGTTGGGAATGCGACTGCCGGCGAATTACGGACATGATTTCGTTCAAGCCTTTCATCAAGTCTACTTTGATGTCGCCGATGCGGAATCAGTTCCCATGCTGCCGTTTTTTCTTCAGGGTGTGGCGCTCAATCCGGAACTGATGCAGGCGGACGGCATTCACCCCAACGACAAGGCCCAGCCGATCATGAAAGACCATGTGTGGGCTGAGTTGAAGCCCATTATTGAAAAGAGTGCCCGGTTCTCCGCATCCTGTTCGTCAACAAGCGTCCTGTCCCGTCAGACGGCGCCGCCATAAGAGGTCATCATAAAACGGCTCTGGCTGTGTATAGGGGTGGAAAAGATCGGGTTATTTGAAGCGGGTATGTTATCGAGGGTAAAGCGGGAAAACGAAACAACTGAATACTCTGACAGGGAACGCCTGCAATCCATACAAACAAGCAACACGCCATGTTGTGGAGGGGGTTGTAACTCAAGTTTCGGAGTTCAGGTCGGATTTCAATCAAGTAAACAACAGGATCACAAATGCTCCAGGAACAGGATTTGCGTGTCCGGACGACGACTGCGCTTCTTCAGGGCAGCAGCCAACACTAATTTTTACCACGAAGAGCACGAAGTTCACGAAGCTGCGTGTTCATGGATTTCAATGCTTAAAAGTTACGCAATGAGATTAAATGGTTGCTGGTCTTATCCTTCGTGTCCTTCGTGTTCTTCGTGTTCTTCGTGGTTAAAGTTGTAGGTCAGTTGTAGGTCGGGTTACGCTGCGCTAACCCGACCTACCGGATTCCTTTTGTGATCTTGCGGACGACATGTTTCGTCGATTGCATAAATCCGCTTTATTTCTTTCGATAAAGACGTCCACTCTCAAACCAGATACCCCGGTTTTCATCGTCGGTGGCGAATGCCGGAAGATATTTTTCCTCGCCATTGTCGAATTTCAGGGTCAGGTTGTAACCGTCGAATTGGTAATTGCCGACCCGGTTGCTGTTGGGTTTGTTGTTGCGGCTGCTGGTGCCACCGCCCACATTTGATCCGATCACCGAGGTGGAGGATCCTTCGTCGTTACTGATCGAAGTGACCAGCGGATTGGATGTGCCGGTCTGGAATTCACCTCCGGCCTGCATCATGTTGCTGTGGTATTTCCTGAAGCGTCCCGAGCCATCCAGGTAAACCCCCCAGAATGAGGTGCTGGAAAAATCGAGACTCGAGTAGGTCGATGAGGCGCCCCAGTCACCGTCCAGGCGGGTGTTGGCGGGGATGGGGATGCCTTTGATCTGTTTCCCCTTGGGCATCACAAAGTGTTTACGATCCACATTCCAGGCGAAACGGTAGCGTCCCTCTTCGAGTTGCCACCAGCCCCAGCGGTCCGGTTCACGGCTGCGGGATTTGGCCGCATCCAGACGGTTCGGTGCGACGGGGATGCCGTCCATCACCCGGCCGTCCTTCATCAGCAGATAGATCGCTTCATCGGTTTGTATGCCGCCTCCGATGTAGTTGTCCTCATAGGTGTAGAGAAGGGTCTCGATCTGCTCGTCGCTGACCCCGTCGCCCGGGTTGGTGACATGGGGATATCGCTTCTCACGCGCCCGTTTCAGTGCTTCGAGTTCCTTGTTCTGCCGGGGTGAGAGTCGATCCACCGGGTTAACCCAGCTCAGGCGATAGCGTTCATCATCATCCCGGGCGATGATCGTAGGGGTGCCGCTCTTTTCGTCAGTGCCGTAGACACAATAGTCTTCGAGATGGTAGGAATTGATGTTGTAGAAGTCTCCGGCGAGGTTGAGCCGCCCCGTGGCCTGGGAGTAGGTATAGCGACCGGATTTGGCCTTTCCGCCGAGAAATTCGTATTCACCGGTTTCGTAGAGCATCACTTCGTAGCTGCCCAGGGCCTTTTGCGAACGGGTTTTCGTGCCCACATAACGCCCCGGTTTGATCGGACCGCCTTCCTTAAGTCCCTTAAGATTTGGTGGGGATTTTTCGATATCCGTGCCACGCCCCTCGGCCAGGGCATCCGTCTTTTCGGTATCGTAGATCGCTCTGAGGATCGGGAACGCCTGCTTCAGGTATGTTTTATTGACACTGTTTTCCGTATAGATCAACACCGCCAGGCGCGCATACAGGCGATCCAGGGTGACCGCGACCGCGACCAGTTTGCCGGTACTGCCATCCGCCTGGCGGAACGGCCGGGAGCCATGGGCATAGTTGGCGCTGTCGCGTACCATATCGGCATCGTTCAGCCATTCACCCCGAGGTGGTTTACTTGCGTTGAGCCGGCTTCGTAGCCAGTTGCTGATGTCCTGATGTTCCAGCAATGCCTTGGGATAGTATTTGATCAGCAGGTCCGAAGCCTGATTCGCCGGTTGAAACACCTGAGCCTGCTTGCGGTTGTCGAAGTGCTGATTCCAACCGGTAGGCAACCCCACCGCGAATCCCTGAGGTGGAATCCAGACGCCCAGTACAACGAGGAGGCGAAGTGCCCACCGCGAGGTCGTAATCACTCCTGGGACCCTCATTCACCAGTCCTCGCTGAGTTGGGTCCTGCCCATGCCTCCTTGTGGCTGGGGTGGCGGGGTGGACACCCCGGAGCCGTTACCGGCCACTGCGGTCGCTGTATCGAAGCAACCTTGCACATTGTCCATGTCTGATGCTTGCTGAAAGCAGGCGATCAACGATCGGGATTGTTGAATCCAGGTAGTCATGATATCGATCGAACGCTGCCGGGAGTCTACCGTATAGGTGAGGGGCTGGGTGTTGAAGACCAGGCTCTGCAATTCCTGCCTCATGGAGGCGGGCATGGCCTGGTAACAGCCTTCGAAGCCACCCTGTTCCTGCACAGCGCTCAGACAGCTACTGGTCTGTTGCATCACGCCAATGCTGGACTGCAGGCCATCAGCCAGCTTTGTTTTCAAACCGATGAAGTCAGCCTGAGGAGCACTCGAGGGGTTGGGCTGGGGGGGTTGGGCAAACGCCAGCGTAGGGGTGAGCACGATCCATAGCATCCTTTTCATACAATAACTCCCTGTTATGTTGCAGGCACACTCTAACCCAGGGCTATCGATGTTTTCAAAACGGATTTGGGAATTTTCAATCGGGTCGACAGAATCGTGGGAGTCAACCCTGAATGCGCTCCTGCAGGGGGGAACAGGGCGAGGATTCATGGATATTCCAAGATGCGGACTTTCTTGATCCGCAAATGTCAGTATAATCTCCCCCCGCACCTTTTATGGCGGTTGGTATCGGTCCCCCCGCAACGAGAAGCTGTGAACCCCGTCAGGCCCGGAAGGGAGCAGCGGCAGCAGTGGCATCGTGTGCCGGGGTGTGGCTGATATCCGCCGCCACCCATTTCCCCTCCCGCTTGTTTGTTTCGATGCAGGCGTGGTAGCTTGCCCGAAGACTTCGTCTCAGACGAGCCGGGCACTCCCTGGCTCAGGATTATCCCGTCTGGGTCAGCAACGGCCCCCATGGGGCCGGCCGCCTCAGGCGCTTCCGGACAAATATGGCCTTGCCCTTCCACTTCACTGGCAAACGCGGGTTGATCCTGCTCGGACTGCTCCTGGTCTACCTGGTGCTGCTGTGGCAGGTGAGCGGGTACGTGCGGGACCGCGCCCAGCAGGAGATCATTCGCAGCGGCGAGCGTCAGCTCAACATCTATGTCACCTATCTCCAGGCGAAACTGGAAAAGTACGAGTTTCTGCCCGAACTGCTCTCCACCAATGCACGCCTGGTGGAACTGCTGGAACGACCCGGTGACCGGGATCGTATCGAGGCCCTGAACCGCTACCTGGAGACCATCAACGAGATCACGGACGCCGCGGACACCTACCTGATGGATCGGGACGGCCTCACCATCGCCGCCAGCAACTGGCAGTCCGAAAAGCCCTTTGTGGGGCGTAATTTCAGCTACCGTCCCTACTTCAAGGAGGCTATGCAGGGGCATCTCGGGCGTTATTTCGCGCTCGGTTCCACCTCCGGCAAGCGGGGCTATTACTTTGCCTACCCGGTGCGTCACCAGGGGCGCATTCTCGGTATCGTGGTGATCAAGGTGGAGCTTACCGACCTGGAACAGCAGTGGCAGGGCAAGCGTTCGGAGATGCTGGTGACCGATCCGGAGGGGGTGATTTTCATCACCACCCGTCAGGATTGGCGGTTCCGCAGTCTCTATCCCCTTTCTGATGCGGAAAAACGGCGCCTGGACGAGAGCCGACGCTACTCCGGCACCAAGGTGGAGCCCCTGGATATCCGCCAATGGCAAACCGTGCAGGAGGGTATTCGCCGCATCGAGTGGCACCAGGGTAACGCTAACAGCGAATCCTTTCTGATGCTCGAACAGGCGATGCCCCAGGTTGGCTGGCGGGTGCATCTGCTGGTGTCCCTTAAACAGGTGAACCAGCAGGTGTGGCGCTCGATGGGTTTCGTCAGCGTGGCCTTTGCCGGGGTGATTCTGCTGGGATTGATACTTCAGCAGCGTATCCGCCGCAGCCAGGAGCGGGCCCGCTATGAGGTGCAGGTGAATCAGACCCTGCGTGAGGCCCGCGACCGCCTGGAACAACGGGTGCAGGAGCGCACTGAGGACCTGTTTCAGGAGATCGAGGAGCGTCGACGCACGGAACAGGCCCTGCGCCAGACCCGGGATGAACTGATTCAGGCCGCCAAGCTCGCCATGCTGGGACAACTCTCCGCAAGCATCAGTCATGAACTGAACCAGCCCCTCGCGGCGATACGCTCCTACACGGACAATGCCCGCCGTCTGCTGGAACAGGACCGTTGTCTGGACGTCAACTGGAACCTGGAACAGATCACCGAACTGATCGAGTCCATGACCCAGATCAGTTCTCAACTGAAGCTGTTCGCGCGCAAGACCGATGGCTCTCTGAGTGTGGTCTCCCTGCGTCAGGTGATCGAATCGAGTCTGCGTATCCTGCGACCGCAACTGCGCAAGACCATGACGGAGTTGCGACTCGACCTGGATACCCTCCATGACCGGGTGATGGCTGACCCGGTGCGCCTGGAACAGGTACTGGTCAATCTGATTGCCAATGCGGTCAACGCCATGGAGGAGCAGACCGAGCGATGGGTGAGTATTGCCACTTCACAGCGCAAAGGCCATCTCCAGGTGGCGATCCAGGACAATGGTCCCGGGATCGCGCAGGATCACCTCAAGCGTATCTTCGATCCGTTTTTCACCACCCGTGAATCCGGACTGGGTCTGGGCCTGTCGATCTCCCAGCACATCATTGAAAGCATGGGGGGGACGCTCACTGCTCACAACAGTGGGGATGCGGGGGCGGTCTTTGTGCTGGTATTGCCGCTCGAGGACAATGATCACTGAAGAGTTTTGAGTTATGAGTTTTAAGTGTTGAGTTATAGTAAACACGACAGAACCCATCATGGCTACTTACTTGACTCATGGAAGTGCACCCGAAAGGTTGTGAGCAAAGCGAACACCACAACTCAAAACTAAAAACTCATAACTCAAAACTACAACTATGAATACTTTTGGCTCAGTCATCTTCATAGACGACGAAAAGCACATCCGTATCGCCAATGCCCAGACATTGGAACTGGCTGGTTTGTCTGTGCAGCCCCTGGAGCGTGCCGAGCTGGCCCTGCCCATGCTCTCCCATGACTGGCCGGGTGTGGTGGTCTGCGACATCAAGATGCCGGGTATGGACGGGATGTCGTTTCTGCGCGAGGCATTGACCATAGACCGGGATCTGCCGGTGATTTTGATCACCGGACATGGGGATATCGCCATGGCGGTCCAGGCGATCCGGGATGGTGCCTACGATTTCATCGAGAAGCCATTTGCCGCCGACCTGCTGGTGGAGACCGTAAAGCGGGCATTGGACAAACGTGTGCTGACTCTGGAAAACCGCAATCTGCGTTCCGAACTGGACACCCAGAACAATCTGCCCGGTCCGCGCATCATCGGCCGTTCGCCCTCGATGCAGCGACTGCGCGCCACGATTGCCCAGATCGCCGATACCGATGCGGATGTGCTGTTGTTGGGTGAGACCGGAACCGGTAAGGAACTGGTATCCCGCTCATTGCATGAACACAGCCGGCGTCGCAACTACCATTTCGTCCCGGTCAACTGTGGCGCGGTGCCGGACAGCCTGATCGAGAGTGAGCTGTTCGGTCATGAACCGGGCGCCTTCACCGGCGCCAAGGGGCGACGCATCGGACGTTTCGAACACGCCAATCACGGCACCCTGTTTCTCGATGAGATCGAGAGCATGCCGATTCCGGTGCAGGTCCATCTGCTACGCGTGTTGCAGGAGCGCAGCATCGAGCGCCTGGGCTCCAACACGTCCATTCCCCTGGACCTGCGGGTGGTGGCGGCGACCAAGGTCGATCTCAAGGAGGCGAGTGAGCAGGGTGTATTCCGTGAGGATCTCTACTACCGGCTCAACGTGGTGACCCTGGAGATTCCGCCCCTGAGGGATCGGCGAGAGGATATTCCGTTACTGTTCCACCATTTCCTGCTCATGGCGGGGGCCCGATACCAACGCGAGGTGCCGATGCCGAACGGGGAGCAGATGCGGGTGCTGCTGACCCATGCCTGGCCCGGCAATGTGCGGGAGTTGTGCAACATTGCCGATCGTTACGTGCTGCTCGGAGAGAATGTCAATTACGACCTGCCTGCACTGATGCGCAGCGAAAGCAGTGAGACGGCGATCACCTTGAAACAACAGGTGGACTGCTTCGAGAAGAGCCTGATCAAGCAGCAGCTCGAACTGCAGAAGGGGAACCTGAAACGCACCCTGGAGGTACTGGGTATTCCGCGTAAGACCCTGTATGACAAGATGCGTAAATACGGTCTGGATAAGAGCCAATACAAGGAGTGATCGGGGCCATCAGGGTTTGCCGGCGCCGTTTCGATACCCAGGGTGGTGTCAGGTCCCGTAGGCGCTCTTGTAGCCGTTATAGTCATCCACCACCTGCTGCATGACCGCTTCCTCATAGGCCTGCAGTCCACGAAGCGCCATGTGCTTGGAGCCATGTCCCACTTCCTGCTCGCCATCCAGAAGACGGAAGTCGAGCCGCACCATGCCTTTCTTGCCCTGCACATCCAGGGTTGCGCCGCGGTACTCAAGGCTCGGTTTGCTGATCTCCAGTCGCTCCAGCTGGATCGCCATGCTCTGGTACATGATCAACGGCCGCCCGGGGTTGATCATCACCCCCCGTTCCGCCATCAGGGGTACCAGCAGGTGAGGGAAGGTGTGTCCCGAGAAGGTGACGTATCGGCACACCAGGTCCTGGATGAGCTGTGAGTCATGGGTGGTTGCCCCTTCACGATGGATGCTCAGGTACTCTTTACCCTCGGCGTCGGTGACCCGGATTTCCTGCGCGTCGGTCCGGGGAAGTATCAGGGCCTTGTCACTGACCATGCCGGAGAAGGTGAAGCTCATCGATTGGCTCAAACCCAGCCGGTTCAGGGCAACGGCGAACAACAGATCCCCGGGTACACAGAACATTTTCGAATCCGGGTTGTGCAACGGATTGAAGTCATCGGCAACCTGCTTGGCAAAGCGGCTGGCCTGATCACGGGAGAACGAGACCTGATCGCCCTCACTCATGTAGTAGTCGGTCAGTTGCATGGGGACCCCGTTCTCCTCTCGTCAAAAGATTTGCGATGATACCAGCAGGTGGGTGTGGTGTGTAGCAAATGCCGGGTTAACTCTGTGATCGGACTGATAAAATCCTCAAACGGATGTGAGCGATTGTGTCGCCCGGGTAAAGCAACGCGTAACCCGGGATCCCGCAGAGTCTGACCAGACTGAGAGCACCACGAATCTCTCCAGGCAATCCTCCCTCTCCCCTTGCGGGAGAGGGGGCGAAAAAACCGTGAACACCGCCCACACCGCTGTCCGACACCTGACTGAATCACCCACAGCAGGTGGAGACAGACAGGTGTTCACGGTAAGATGGGCTGGCGTCCGAGTGGTAAACCCGGCATCGTGACGCTGAAGGTCCAGCAGCATCCAAGGGTCTGCCTGATGAATCCGCAGTGAATTCAAAGGCCTTTTCAGTATCAAAAAACGATCTCCGCCAGGCCCGTATCATGGCTGTGAGCGGGCTGAAACACGGCATCCAAGAAACTGAACAACACATTCAGGAGCATTGATTGGCTAGCGACGAGGTTCAAACCGGTCACGCGAAGTTTGGAGTGGGGGAGTTGGTCCATCACCGCCTGTTCAACTATCGGGGCGTGATCGTGGATATCGATCCGGTGTTCATGCTGTCGGATGAGTGGTATGAACAGGTCGCCCGTTCCCGGCCGCCCAAAGACCAGCCCTGGTACCGGGTGCTGGTGCACAACACCAGTGACGAAACCTACGTGGCGGAACGCAACCTCACCCATGACATGGGCCTTGAACCGGTGGAACATCCCCTGATCAAGGAGTTTTTCAGTGCCTTCGAGGGTGGGCGTTACATCACCGGGCAACCCACCAACTGATGCCGGAATCTGCACGGCAGCCTTTGCCTCTGTTCGACGCCCATTTCCACATCATCGATCCGCGCTATCCTCTGATCCCGAACCGGGGTTATCTCCCTGACGCCTTCACCTGTGAAGACTATCGGCAGCGAATGGCGGCCTATCCGCTGCAGGGAGGCGTCGTGGTTTCGGGGTCATTCCAGGGATTCGACCAGAGCTATCTGGTGGCTGCTCTGCAACGGCTCGGCCCCGGATTCGCAGGGGTGACTCAATTACCGGGTGATGTGGATGACGCGGAACTCGACCGGCTCGACCGTGCCGGGGTACGGGGGGTTCGCTTCAATCTCTACCGGGGGGGATCCGCGGCAGTGGATGAGCTGGAGCAGGTCGCCTGGCGGGTTTACGAACGGCTGGGTTGGCATGTGGAGTTGTATCTGTCGGGTGATGCCTTGATCGCCCTTGAATCCCGTCTGGCCGCTCTTCCGGCAGTGGCGATCGATCACCTGGGGTTGACTGCCGAGGGTGGCACGGCCTTGTTACGCCTGGCGGAGCAGGGGGTGAGGGTCAAGGCCTGCGGCTTCGGTCGGGTCGATTTTCCGCTGGAATCCAGACTCAGGGCGCTCAATGAGGCGCATCCCGGCTGTTTGATGTTCGGCTCCGACCTGCCATCGACCCGGACCCCCAGGCCATTCCAGGATGCGGATGTCGGGCGGATCAGCGACAGCCTGGGGGACGCTGCCGCGCTGCGGGTGTTGTGTGATAATGCCCGGGCATTTTACCGAATCGGGACCTGATCCCAGGGAAGCAGCACGTGCAGAACAGACAAGGGTTCCATCCGCATTGGCCTGATGTTGCCGAACAACCTATCAACCACCCGGGCCTATCACCGGCAGGCATGCGGCCGTGAATACGCAGGCCCAGACCGACCTGATTCCCCTGGCCAGTGCCCGGCGCCTGATGGCATTGCTGACCCTCAGCGGGATACTGTTGGTCGCCGGTTTGTGGCTGCCGATGCTGACCCTCACCAAGTTCCTGTTCATCGCCAGCTCCTTTTCGGTGATCTCCGGAGTGATGGAACTGTTTCGGCGTGAGCAATGGTTTTTGTTTCTGGTGGTGGGGCTGTTCAGCGTGATACTGCCGATCCTTAAAATCTTCCTTCTCTATCTGTTGTTGCGTCATCGGACGGTGCGCTCGGCGCGTACCGGGCAATTGCTCAAACTGATGCATGACTACGGACGCTGGGCGATGCTGGATGTGATGGTGGTGGCGGTGATGATCGTCACGGTAAAACTCGGGGTGGTCGCACAGGTCGAAATTCATCCGGGGCTCTACCTGTTCGGAGCAGCGGTGTTGTTGATCATGTACATCACCCATCGGATCGTTGCCCATCTCGACGGAGGTCAGGCATGACACCAGCCATCGCAGTGGCAAAAAAGGCGGGAATCGCTTTCACCACCCACAGCTACGAACACGATCCGCAACACGAGTCCTATGGACTCGAAGCCGCGGAAAAACTCGGGATCCCTCCGACCCAGGTGTTCAAGACCCTGGTTGTGGCCCTCGATGGCAAGGGCCTGGCAGTCGCTATCGTACCCGTTTCCACGACCCTCGATCTCAAGGCCATGGCCAAGTCTCTGGGTGCCAAGAAGGTGGCCATGGCCGATGCCCGGTCCGTGGAGCGCAGCAGCGGTTATGTCCTGGGAGGGGTCAGCCCCCTGGGACAGAAACGCCTGCTACCCACGCTGATCGATGCCTCGGCCAGGTCCCTGTCACAGATGTTTGTCAGTGCCGGACGTCGCGGTCTCGAGATCGCACTGGACCCGCAGGATCTGTGCGCCTTGCTCGATGCGGATTTCCAGGAGATCGGCAAATGAAGACAGACTCAAACCATTCAGATCAGCCACAGAGCTGGTGCCCTGGTGTGGCGTGGTTGCGCTGTGCCTGTGCGCTGTTGCTTGTGAGCTTCTCCTCCTCGCTGTTCGCGGGGCAGCCGGGTGTACCTGCATTTCCCGGTGCCGAGGGTTTCGGTGCGGTCTCCGTGGGGGGACGCCAGGGCCGGGTGATCAAAGTGACCAATCTGAATTCGAGTGGTCCCGGCAGCCTGCAGGCGGCAGTCTCCACCGAGGGACCGCGTATTGTGGTGTTCGATGTGGCCGGGGTGATCCGGGGTGATCTTGAAGTCCCACACTCCTATCTCACCATTGCCGGTGAGAGTGCCCCGAGCCCGGGAATAACCCTGGTGGGCCGCATCGTTGCCCGTCCGGTGGGCGGGGAGCGATTGCATGATCTGGTGATTCGTTTTCTGCGAATCCGTCAGAAACCGGTTCTCGGACATACCGGGGACGTGATTCAACTGCCGAAATCGGAGCGCTTCATCCTGGACCATCTGTCCCTCTCCTGGGGCAACGATGAGTTGCTGGATATCATTCATTCCTCTGAGGTCACGGTTCAATGGTGCACCCTGGAAGAGTCCGATCCCGAGGGGCACGACAAGGGCGTGGGACACAATTTTGCCCTGCTCAGCGCCTATCCCGATAGCGGCAACATCTCCATCCACCACAATCTGTTTGCCCACAACGCCCGCCGCAACCCTTCGCTGACACCCTACGAACCCGGAAAGCCGGCGGACTTCCGTAACAATGTGGTCTACAACTTCAAAGAGGGGCTTGGGCATGACGGCCACAAACCGGTCGAGGGGATCAATCTGGTGGGTAACTACTACAAACGCGGTCCCGATGCCCCCTGGGTGGATCTGTATCGCTTCAGTCCCAAGGGGCGTTATCACCTCGAGGGCAACTGGCTCGAGGGTGTGGGTCTGGTGAATGGGGCAGGGGATCTGAGTTTTCTCGACAGTTTCCGGGTCCGCGTCAACCGCCTGGGAGAGCTGGTCAATCAACCCTTTGCGGTGGCGCCGGTCGAGACCGATGATGCCCTCACCGCATACCTGCGGGTGTTATCCCAGGCCGGCGCATTTCCCCGTGACCGGGTGACCCGTCGGACGGTACGTGAGGTGATCAGCAGTACAGGCATCTGGCGCCGCAACGCCCCGGCCGCGCCCAGTGATGCCTGGTTTCTGAGCGGGCTTGAGTCCGCCAGTCCGGAGCCTGATCGGGACGGGGACGGCCTGCCGGATGCCTGGGAGGTGTCCAGGGGATACGACCCCGATCGGGTCGATTCGAACCGCTTGCAGCCCAGCGGTTACACCGTCATCGAAACCTACCTGCACGAACGGGCCCGGGCCCTGCTCGACCGGGTCACCCGGCATCAGTCCATCGAACTGGCGATCGAACGACCAGAATGAGTCGGCAGTTTCAGTTATTTTTTTCGTCTTGGCGCGAGGCAGGGGTAGAATCCGCCAGACTACACTGGATGATACAGGCCGATCCTGTCTGACAGGATTGTAACTCGGTCTCAAGACCCTCATTGACTAACCCGATCCGTCTGGAGTGAATTACGGATGAATGTAGAAACAGAAACCTTTCAACGCGTCGCCAACCTGCGTGTCGCCTCAACCCAGACGTTGATTCGACCGCACGAACTGCTGACAGAAATGCCGGGAGACGACGCGGTTTACGATCACATAATCCGGGTTCGAGAAACCATTCACCGGATTCTGACGGGTGAGGACAATCGTCCGTTGGTCATCGTCGGTCCCTGTTCCATCCACGACCCCGTGTCCGCGATGGATTACGCGAAACGTCTCAAGCCCCTGGCCGATGCGCTCAGCGATCGGCTGTTCGTGGTGATGCGGGTCTATTTTGAGAAGCCGCGCACCACAGTGGGTTGGAAGGGGTTGATCAACGATCCGGAAATGAACGGCTCTTTCGACATGGACAAGGGTTTGCGTCTTGCACGGCAGCTGCTGCTCGATATCAACCGCTTGGGTCTGCCAACCGCGACCGAGATTCTCGAGCCCTTCACTCCGCAGTACATCGGTGATCTGCTGGGTTGGGTGGCAATTGGCGCACGCACCACCGAAAGTCAGACGCACCGGCAGATGGCCTCTGGCCTCTCCGCCCCCGTGGGATTCAAGAATTCCACCGATGGCAATACCAAGATTGCGGTCGACGCAATGCTCTCCGCGGCCAGCCCGCATACCTTTCTGGGTATCAACGAATTGGGTGAAACAGCGATTGTCGGCACCACCGGAAACACCGATACCCACCTGATCCTGCGCGGAGGCAGCCAGGGTGAGAACTACGACGCTGAGGATGTGCAGCGGGTCTCTGAATCGTTGCGCAAGGTGGGGCTGAAACCCCGCCTGATGGTGGATTGCTCGCATGCCAACAGCCGCAAAAATTATCTCCGCCAGGGCGTGGTGTGGCGCGATCTGATCGAACAGATCCGCAACTCCCGGGCAGCGGGAGAATCCTCGTCGATCATTCTCGGCGCCATGTTGGAGAGCCATCTGTTCGCCGGTCGCCAGGACATCACCCCGAATCCGGCTGATCTGAAGTACGGGGTCTCCGTGACCGACGAGTGCATCGACTGGGATACCACCCAGGAGTTGCTGCAGGAGGGATATGATCTCCTGGGTTGATACAGGAGGTCGGCCCGCGAACGGAAGTGAATGAGGGTGGTGGAGGCAGTCGCTTGAGATATCTGATGCTGGCGCTGATCCTGTTGACGCTAACGGGATGTCAGAACAGCGATGCACCGGGAGAGACGATGATGTCGGATCTAAGTTTTGTCGAAGACCTGGACGCACTCTCCGGTGCACGGGTTTTTTTCGCTCACCAGTCGGTGGGCGAGAATATCATCGAAGGGCTGCAGGACCTGGCCCGGCAGCATGGGAGAGAGCTGCCGCTATGGGATCTCGAGTCCGTGGCGGCGGATGGATCGAGCCAGGGACTGATCCACTCCCCAGTCGGAAAAAATCAGCAGCCGGTGAGCAAATGTGTCGATTTCGAACAGCTCATCGACCAGACCCTGGCAGGGCGGATCGATTTCGCCCTGCTCAAATTCTGTTATATCGATATCGATCGCCATACGGATCTGGATACCTTGTTCGCGGAGTATCAGCGGGCCATGGTCGGCTTGATCGCACGTCATCCCGAAATCACCTTCGTTCCCCTGACCGTGCCCCTGAGATACAGTCCAAGCGGCCCCGGTGTGTGGTTACGGGAATTGCTGGGGCGCCCCAATAACAGCAAGCTCGACAACCTCAAACGCAACGAATTCAATCGACGCCTCAGGGAGACTTACGGAGAAGATCGGCTGATCGATATCGCGGCCAGCGAATCGACCTATGCGGACGGGCGTCGGGAATCTTTCCGCCAGGATGGCAATGTCTATTATTCCCTGATCGGCGACTACACCTCGGATGGCGGTCATCTGAATGAAATCGGGCGCCGCTGGGTGGCGCGGGATTTCGTCCGCCAGCTGGCACGGATCATCCGCAGCGGTTCCTGAAACAGATCAGGAGTCACCCGTTACCCGCAGGTGTCTTATCACCAGGACATCATTTCTCGCTCCCGCGCTCTGCGCGGGAAATGCCCACCTCAGCAGAGTAGAGTTGCCTCAATTTGAGAGGTTCCTCAAGCCCAGTCTGCATTCCCACGCGGAGCGTGGGAACGAGGCGTGACCACCCGACATCCAGACGCGCTTGATCACCAGGACATCATTTTTCGTTCCCACGCTCTGTGTGGGAATGCGTACCTGAGCAGAGCAGTGCAGCCTCGCTTTGATAGGTTCCACAAACCCCGATCTGCGTTCCATCGCGGAGCTTGGGAACG
>JBEVWC010000005.1:58035-93822 GCA_040506775.1 Candidatus Thiodiazotropha sp. | reverse complement strand
ATCAGCACACCGACCAGCGAAGCCAGCAGCAGGTTCAAAACCATCGCGCCCAGCATCACTCCACCCAGCATGGGCTGGTCGTAGATGCCCCATACCACCAGACCCATCAAGCCGCCCCAAAGCAGACCGTTCATCAGCCCGATACTCAGTTCCTTGCCCAGCAAACGGGGAAAATTACCCCGTTCGACCTGTCCCATGCTGAGCCCGCGAATCACCAGCGCCAGGGTCTGGTTACCGGTGTTGCCGCCGACGCTGGCGGTAACCGGCAGCAATGCCGCCAGCGCCACCACCTGTGCGATGGTGTGCTCGAACTGGCCAATGATGCGTGAAGCGATAAAAGCGATCAGCAGGTTCAGACCGAGCCAGGGCCAGCGGTTACGCGCCGAATGCCAGATCGGCGCAAACAGGTCCTCGCCTTCGCGCAAACCCGCCTGGGCCAGCAGGTCCCGCTGAGACACCTCGTGCACGTAGTCGAGCACCGCGTCCACCAGCAGGTATCCCACCGGCTGATTGTGCGCGTTGACCACCGGTGCGGCGATCAGGTCGTAGCGTTCGAAGGCGCTGGCCGCATCCGCGGCCGAATCTGAGGTATGAAATACCACTGGCTGGCGGCGCATCACCTCCGCGACCCGGGTCTCACCCGGGTGGGTGAGAATGGCCTCCAGCGCCAGGGTACCCTGCAGGGTGTTTTCCCGGTCTACCACCAGCAACGGTGCGGAGGCGGCGGGCAGACGCTCACGCCGGCGCAGAAAACGCAGCACCACGTCCAGGCTGTTGTCCTCGCGCACCGCAAGAAAATCGAAATCCATGATCGCGCCTACCGTGTCCTCGGGAAAGCCCAGCGCCGACTGCACCCGCTCCCGGTCCTGATGCTCGAGACTGGCGAGCAGTTCCGGCACCATCTGCTGGGGCAGGTCGGGGACCAGTTCGGCAATATCATCGCTGTCCAGGTGGACCGCCGCCTTGAGAATCTCGCCCCGATCCATATCCGCCAACAGGCTGTCACGTACCGCATCCGAGACCTCCAGCAGCACTGCGCCATCCAGGGCCGGGTCGACCAGTTCCCAGAGGGTGCCCCTGCGCTCCAGGGGCTGGCGCTCCAGCACATAGGCGATGTCGGCGGGATGCAGCTGGTTGATCTGGCGGCGCAGCTCATTCGCCTGCTGTTTCGCCACCAACCCCTGCACCAGGTCGTGACGGCGCATCTGCTGCTTGGTGACCAGCGATGATATCAACGCCTGCTTGTCCATCAGCTCGTTGATATGGGTGAGGATCGCTTGAAGGTTTTTATGCTGTCGCTTGGCTGGCTGCATGCTGTGCTCTTCAGGACCCTTCAGGGTGCCGTGCAGGGGGTTCACCCTATTTCAGATTGACCTTGCCCTGCTTGTCCAGGGGGATGCGGAAGGACTGAAGCACAGGATCGGAACCCGAGGCCTGCATGGACCCGCTCAGATCGTATCGAATGCTCCCTGCCAGCAGGGCCGAATAGAGCCCCCTGCCGGCCTGCGCAAAATCGAGGCTGACGGGGAGGCTGAGGGTGCCTTTGCCATCCTGGGTGATTTTAACAGACTGATCCAACAGGCCGCTCCCGGCGTCAAAGCCATTGAGTTTCAACTGATAGTTGAAGCGATTCAGCAGCAAGGTGAAATCATTCGGGTTGTCCACCTGCAATTGGAGCAGCAGACGGGCCCCGTTCATGCTGATCTGCTGCACATCCAGGGAACGCAGGCTCACTGCCGGCATCTCGGGTATCGGGTATTTGCCCTGATAGCTCAGCGGCACCCTGACCCGGCCCAGCAGCGGGACCTCGAATCCCATTCCGAGATCCAGGGCGTAGGCAACCTCCCGGGCATCCTTGAGCTGCCGGTAGCTGCTCAGCAGTTGCTGAAACCCGAGCCGCACCGGCAACTGCACCCGGCTGCGACCGTTTGCCGCCAGGTTCAGCGCCATCGGCTGTTCACCCTTGAGAAAGGAGCGACCGAACAGCTTGAGATCGTAATCCAGTCCGGAGAGGGAGATGCCGACCGGATTCGGGTTGTCCACCTTCACGTCAAAATTCAGATCGACCCCGTTGATGTCCAGTCCGGTGAGGCGCATCCCCTCGACCGAAGCGATGGGCTTCTGCCCCTCCAGCACCTGACCGACCTGGCCCAGGGAGGCGCAGGCTGACAACAAAAGCAGCTGCAGCAACGCAGTGATCAGCAGCAGGGGACGCGTCATGGCAGGGCTCCGGCTAAAAAACAGGTGAAGCGGTAGAGAATCAGCCTCAACAGTATCACAACCCGCGAGACCGATAATCGGTTTCGGTTCCCGGATCCGAGGCGATAAATTACCCCCGATTGCCTGGTTTGGACACTGTCACGATTGAGCCGGCTGCCAACTCCCACTACAATTACATTACTGATTGTCCGGGTCACACTGACCGACGCTATCGCACACCGGCTACCCGCTCGACGAGGCTTCACCCAAAGTGGCAGCCCGGCACCCCGTCCCTCATGTGTTTTCGACTAAGCATCAGACGTTACACACCGCACATGACAGAAGTACCAGAATGAATCGACCAATCGCACAACAGCCCATCTGGTGGAACATGTTTCTGCCGTTCATGAAATGGATGCCCTCCCTGAACCAGCGCGACATGCGCTCGGACCTGACCGCCGGCATCACCGGCGCCATCGTGGTGTTACCCCAGGGCGTGGCGTTTGCCGCGATCGCCGGCATGCCCCCGGAGTATGGCCTCTACGCCGGCATGATTCCCGCCATCATCGCGGCCCTGTTCGGTTCATCCCGGCACCTGGTGTCCGGACCCACCACCGCAGCTTCCATCGTGCTGTTCTCTGCCCTCTCCATGTATGCCACCCCCGGCACCCCGGACTATGTCGCGCTGGCCCTGACCATGACCTTCATGGTGGGACTGTTCGAGCTCGCCCTGGGCCTGGCGCGCATGGGCGCATTGGTCAACTTCATCTCCCATTCCGTGGTGGTCGGATTTACCGCGGGCGCCGCAATCCTAATCGCCGCCAAGCAGTTGAAGCACTTCTTCGGGATTAACATGGAGGGCAGCGGCCACCTGCATAACATCATCGCCCAGTTCCTCGCCGAGGTAAGCAACATCAATCTCTACGTGACCGCGGTGGCCCTGTTTACCCTGTTCAGCGGGATGGCCGTGAAACGCTGGGTTCCAAAGATTCCTTACATGATCGTGGCGATGGTCTCAGGCAGCCTGCTGTCGTATATCCTCAACCAGTCCCTGGGTGAATCGGTCACCGGTATCGTCACCGTGGGCGCACTCCCCGATAGTCTGCCCCCCCTGTCCGCGCCCAGTCTGACCATGGAGAACATCAAACACCTGGCGCCCTCCGCCCTGGCGGTCACCCTGTTTGCCCTCACCGAGGCAGTCTCCATCGGCCGCTCCCTGGCGGCGCGGGGCGGCTACCGGATCAACGGCAACCAGGAGTTCATCGGACAGGGCCTGTCAAACATCGCCGGCGCCTTCTTCTCCGGCTATGTGGCCACCGGCTCCTTCAATCGCAGCGGCCTTAATTACCAGGCCGGTGCAAAAACCCCTCTGGCCGCCATGTTCGCGGGCCTTTTCCTGATGGTGATCGTGGTGCTGGTGGCACCCCTGGCCGCCTACCTGCCCAAGGCCGCAATGGCCGGCATCCTGTTTCTGGTGGCCTGGGGCCTGATCGACTTCAAGGAGATGAAGCACATCCTGCACACCTCCAAACGGGAATCCGGAGTGCTGTTGGTCACTTTCCTGAGCGCCCTGTTCCTGGAACTGGAATTTGCCATCTTTGCCGGCGTACTGTTGTCCCTGGTGCTCTACCTGGAACGAGTCTCCAAACCGCTGATTACCACCCGGACCCCGGATCCTCGACTTCACAAACGGGCCTTTTCCTGCGACAGTGGGCTTCCCGAATGTCCCCAATTGAAATTCGTCCGTATCGATGGTTCCCTGTTTTTCGGGTCCGTGAACCATGTTCAAGAGGTTTTCGACCGGATTCGCGCCGAGAACCCCGGACAGAAACACCTGGCCGTACTGGCCCAGGGCATCAATTTTGTGGACCTACAGGGGGGTGAAACCTTGGCGGAGGAGGCGCACACCCGCAAACAGGCGGGCGGCGGCGTCTACCTGATCAACGTAACTCAGGGGTTGTGGACATCCCTGGAGCAGTACGGATGTCTTGATGCCACCGGCGGGCGCAACGTCTTTCAGTCGAAGAGCGCGGCCATCCACGGCATCTACCAAAAACTGGATAAATCGGTCTGTGCCGGTTGCCAGCACCCCATCTTCTACGAATGTATGAAGAAAGCATAAACCATCCGACCCGCTGACCGGGCGATAAGCCGATTATCGCCCGGCGGGGTCCAGGGATGACCTGTGCCTGCCTCCGCAAACCGGGGTTTTACCCCTGTGTACTCAAGAGTGCCGATCCGTATGGCAAGTCCGGATTTGGCCATTTTCAGACGAAGCCAAGCAGAGGATTGTTGTGAACACACTCGCCGATGAAGAAAAAATTGTCACCAAACCCGGCATATTCAGCAGGAAACAGATCATTGCCGCCGCGATATTCACCCTGGTGGCCCTGTACCTCGCCAGCGTGGTACCCACCCGGGAGATCGCCTGGGTCAGCGCCCTGCTGGTACTGACCATCTACCTGTTCGCCTTCGAGGTCGTCGGTGTCGACGTGGCTGCGGCAACCGTGATGGTGCTGCTCGGACTGACCTCCCTGCTGGCGCCCTTCATGGGTCTAGAAAAGGGCCTGGTGGACAACAATCACCTGTTTGACGGCTTCGCATCGAATGCGGTCATCTCCATCATTGCGGTGATGATCATCGGCGCGGGCCTCGACCGGACCGGCATCATGAGCAAGGTGGCCGCCTTCATCCTCAAGGTGGGCGGCACCACCGAATCCCGGATCATTCCAATCATCTCAGCCACGGTGGGTTTCATCTCCTCGTTCATGCAGAACGTGGGCGCGGCGGCCCTGTTCCTGCCGGTGGTCTCGCGGATCTCGGCCCGCTCCGGCCTGCCCATGTCACGCCTGCTGATGCCCATGGGTTTCACCGCGATCCTCGGCGGCA
This sequence comes from Candidatus Thiodiazotropha sp., assembly GCA_040506775.1. Classification (GTDB taxonomy): domain Bacteria; phylum Pseudomonadota; class Gammaproteobacteria; order Chromatiales; family Chromatiaceae; genus Thiodiazotropha. The sequence goes on along the minus strand of JBEVWC010000005.1, from coordinate 88,734 downwards.
CCATGACCATGGTCGGCTCGAGCCCCCTGATCCTGCTCAACGATTTGATCCTGACCTCCAACAAGGCGCTTCCCGCGGATCAGCAGATGGACACCTGGGGCCTGTTCTCGGTGACTCCGGTGGGCATAGCCCTGGTGATCACCGGCATCGCCTACTTCGTCCTTGCCGGGCGCTACGTGTTGCCCGTCACCCAGAGCGAAAGCAGCACCATCGGCACCGATCCAATGAAGTATTTTCACGACGTCTACGGCGTGGACTACACCATCAACGAGGTGGTGGTTAAGGACGGCAGCGAACTCGTGGGCATGAAACTGGACGATGTGGAGACCGCCTACCGGATCCGTATCATCGCCTCCAAGCGCGCCGGCGAGGAGACCCGCATCGGCCCCGGCACCATAGCCCGTGACACAGAATTCGTACCCGGCATGGTGCTCGGCGTGGTCGCCGAGCCCCGGGACCTGGACCATTTCGTGGAGAAGTACCAGTTGAAGAAACGCCGTCAGCTGCGCACCTTCACCGAGTCCCTCTCTTCCGCGGTATCCGGTATCGCCGAGGTGGTCATCCCCCCCGGCTCCAACCTGCTCGGCAAGAGCGCCCGGGATGTGTGGATGCGCAAAACCTACGGCCTGGCGATGATCGGCCTGCATCGCGACGGCACCACCATGCGGGAAGGCGATGACATCCGTAACATTCCCTTCCACGCCGGCGACACCCTGGTGGTGCACACGCCCTGGAATGCTCTGGAACGCATCGAGAAGGATCGAAACTTCGTGGTGGTCACCACCGAGTACCCCCGCGAGGAGGAGATGCGCCCGCACAAGATCCTGCCTGCCGCGGTGTTTTTCGGCCTGGCCCTGTTCATGGTGTTGTTTACCGATATCCGGCTCTCGGTGGCGCTGCTCACCGGGGCCATGGGGATGATACTTGCCGGAGTCCTGAGTATCGAGGAAGCCTACGAGGCGGTCAGCTGGAAGACCGTATTCCTGCTCGCATCACTGATCCCCCTCGGCCTTGCGGTGGAGACCACCGGTACCGCCAAGTGGATCGCCGAGCAGGTACTGTCCGTGGTGGGTGATATGCCGTTGTGGGTGATACAGACCTCGGTAGCGGTGCTCGCCACCTTCTTCACCCTGGTGATGTCCAACGTGGGCGCCACGGTGCTGCTGGTACCCCTGGCGGTGAATATCGCCATTGGCGCAGGCGGCAACCCGGCCCTGTTTGCCCTCACCGTGGCCATCGCCACTTCCAACTCCTTTCTGATTCCCACTCATCAGGTGAACGCCCTGATCATGGGACCGGCGGGCTACCGGGTGGCGGACTTCATGAAGGCCGGCGGCATCATGACGATCCTGTTTCTGGTGGTGATGATCGCAATGATGAACCTGGTGTTCTGATTCCGAAGCAAATAACGATTCGGGACAACACCCCTGTCGTAGCCGCTAATGCGGCTTCGACAGGGCCACTCCCTCAGCGGTAGCGCCGATCACGGTCATGGTGGTCTCTGCCCCGGTCATGCCCCCTGTCATGCCCACGATCGCGGCCCCGGTCCCAGTCATGGTCACGGTAACGTCTGTTGTCATGATGATGACGTCGGTCATCGCAACGCCGATGGTCCTTGCAGCGATAGCCGTCACGATGGTTGTAATAGCGGTCATAGTGGGGGTAGCCGAAATGCAGATCCAGCAACAGATTGTTGAGCCGCACGTGGGGCAGTTCGTGAGCCTGGGCCGGCACGGCCATGACCAGTGAAGTGGAGAGCAGGGTACCCAGCAACAGGGTTTTCATCAGCGGTTTCATAGTGAACCTCCTTTTGGTTGATCCTGTGGGACAGCTTAGGGAGGCGTGGCTGAACAAAGCCTGAATGAGATTTTATTTTTTACTGGTGGATCTTCACTCAACCCAGGGAGTAATTACCCGGTTAGCATTCCATCTAACGACTGGGTGGTGAAAACACTCCGGACAGGTTATCTGCGAACCACGGATTGAGTTCTTAAAGGCCTGGGGGATCAGTCCTCTTCCCGCACATCCAGGCCATTGCGCTTGAGCACCTCAGCGATCTTGCGGCTTTTGGTCGCCAGCCGGGAGAGGTCTGCAAAACCTGGGACCACACCCTGGGCCAGTTTCATATCCCATTCGTCCAGTTCGGTCTCAAGGTAGATGAGCAGTTTATTGGAACAACCCTGACAGGAATCCCCGCAGCGTTCGTCCTCGCTCATGTCGAACGGCAGTGCCGCGCGGATCTGTTCAATCATCCCGCGCATTGCGCTAACGGTATCGGGCTTTCGACCGGGTTGCTTCATAAACGGGAAGGTCCTGTGATCCTCGTTGGTTACGCTGGCGGATTACACACCATTGTCTCCGATCCAGTGGACTGTCGCCAAACCGACCGTTTTCCAGCGACACACTCAAACCCACTGGATGCCCAAGAGTGTTCGATAATTAGGAAGGACATTCCCCGGTTCATGCCTCCTGAGCCGCTATCACTTGTGCTGTCATTGTGTAAAAATGACAAATTCTTTACAGTTATTTGACAGTCCGTTTCGCAACCGCCGAACCATGAGGACTTCACATGATTTCCAAAAATCCCATCGCCAGCCTGCTCGGGCTCTCTCCCTTCAAACCGCTCCAGGAGCACATGGGGCTGATCAAGGTGTGTATTGCCGAGATTCCGGGCCTGTTCGAAGCTCTGATCGCCGGTGACCAGGCGGGCGTCAAAGCCGCCAAGGAGAAGATCTTCGATCTGGAACACCAGGCCGACGAGATCGAAAACAACATCCGCGCTCATTTACCCAAAAGCCTGTTCATGCCGGTTGACCGGCGTGATCTGCTGGAACTGCTGGAGATGCAGGACAGCATTGCCGACACCGCCCAGGACATCGCCGGACTGATGATGGAAAGGGATATGTCGGTTCCCGAGGGGATGGCCGAACCCTTGATGGCCTTCGTCAACCGCTGTGTCGATACCTGCAACCAGGCCTCCACCATCATCGAGGAACTGGATGAACTGCTGGAGACCGGATTCCGGGGCAATATGGCGAGCCGGGTCGAGGAGATGGTGGAGCAGCTCTCGATTATCGAGGACGAAACCGACGAGATGGGGATGACCCTGGCGCGCAGCCTGTTTGCCCAGGAAGAACGGATGAATCCGGTATCGGTCATGTTCTGGTATCAGATGATCCAGTGGATTGGGGATCTCGCGGACTACGCGGAAAAGGTGGGGGACCGGATGAGACTGCTGATCGCGCGTTGATCCCGGGTCTTTACACATCTTCCTTCCATACAATTCAAAACAAGGGGTGTTCTCGTGACGATCATCAGTGAATGGGGAACCGTCTTTATCGTCCTGGCCGTGATTTTCGGTCTGTATATGAGCTGGGGTATCGGCGCCAACGATGTGGCCAATGCCATGGGCACCTCGGTGGGTTCCGGTGCGATCACCGTCAAGCAGGCGATCATCATTGCCGCGGTTTTTGAGTTTGCAGGCGCCTTTCTCGCGGGAGGATCCGTAACCAAGACCATCCGCAAGGGCATCATAGATCCGAGCAGCATCGCCGGATCCCCCGAACTCCTGATCTACGGGATGCTGGCCTCGCTGTTGGCCGCCGCCATCTGGCTGATGGTCGCCTCGCATCGCGGTTGGCCGGTATCCACCACCCACTCTATCGTCGGCGCAATCGTCGGTTTTGCAGTAGCGGGAATCGGCATGGAGGCGGTGCAGTGGGGTAAGATCGGCAGCATCGTCGCCAGTTGGATCGTCTCGCCCCTGGTAGGAGGCCTGATCTCGCTGCTGCTGATGTTGAGTATCCGGCGTTTGATACTGAATACCGACACCCCGTTCCGCAACGCCCAGCGCTGGGCGCCCTTCTATGTCTTCCTGGTGGGCTGGATCGTCTCCCTGGTCACCCTGTTCAAGGGGCTCAAACATCTCAAGCTGGAACTCTCCATGATCGAAAGCCTGATCGTCTCAACGGTGATCGGCCTGGCGGTTGCGGGGATTGGCAAATACATGATCAACAAGGTGAAGGTCGACGACGAGGCGGACCGGGACTTCCATTTCGCCAGCGTGGAGAAGGTCTTCACCCCGCTGATGGTCTTCACCGCCTGTGCGATGGCCTTCGCCCACGGCTCCAACGATGTGGCTAATGGCATCGGTCCAATGGCCGCCGTACTGTCCCTGGTCAACAGCGGTGGAGACATCGCCCAGAAATCCAGTCTTCCCGTCTGGGTTCTGCTGGTCGGTGGTGCGGGCATCGTGGTGGGTCTCGCCACCATGGGCTACCGGGTCATGCAGACCATCGGAACCCGGATCACCGAACTCACCCCGACCCGGGGTTATTGCGCCACCCTGGCGGCCGCCACTACGGTGGTGCTTGCCTCGAAAACCGGTTTGCCGGTATCCACCACCCAGATTGCGGTGGGCTGCGTCATGGGCGTGGGCCTGGCCCGGGGCCTGGGCGCCATCGACCTGCGGGTGGTGGGGGGCATCGTTGTCTCCTGGGCCGTCACCCTGCCGGCGGGCGGCATTCTGGCAGCCCTGTTTTTCTTCATCCTCAAGGCCATATTCAGTTGAATTAATCCTGGCGCCCACCCCGGCATCGATCATGGAGAACAACGAATCGGCGGAACACCTGGAACCTTCGCCCTGTAAAGAGACCCGGCTGATCAAGGGCATTCCGTTTCCGGGCCATGTGTCATTCCGTCAGCTGCTCATCACCGGTCCACCGGGTGCGGGTAAAAGCACTTTGATTCGCGCCCTCGGCGGCTGGTCCCAGGAGGGTTACATCGATCTCTCCCAGGAGGCCTGGTGGCGTGATCAGATGCTCACCCTGCGGCCCAGGGAGATCCACCTCGGATTTCCCTTTCACGGCGTCAAATATGCCCTTTCCGTATTCGACGGTCCCTGGCTGGAAGCTCCAGAGCCGTTGCGCTTGGAATCCGAACGAATTCAGATCCCCCCGCCCCGACCCTTCCCGCTGATGGTGGACTGGCGCAGGAAATATGTCTTCGAATTTCTCCTGCCACCGGCTGATCAGCTCTTTGAACAACGCCAGGAGCGGGCGCGCCGGGGTACCCATCCGGTAGACCGGAAACTGACACGGCCCCAGGTGGAACAACAGCTCACACTGTTCGAGACGACGGCCCGCTACCTGTGGAGCCAGGGACTTCTGGTGCATCTGCGGCGGGGACTGGATCAACCCCCACTCTGCTTCGACAGTCCGCGGTGAAGCCATGGCGCAATCCGGATTGAAAAGTAAGAAAAGCCTGCTGAAGCGTTTGCGAAAACTCTTCTCCGGCCTCGAACAGTGCGATTCGGTCGACTTGAAACAGGCCTATCATCTGGCCGACCAGAAGGTCCGGATCTCATTACCGGGTTACCCTCTGCAACTCAACCTGCCCGGCAGCGGCAAGATCCTGCATCTCTATCCGGAATGCCTCTCCCTCGCAGTGCTGTCGCGCTGCCGCAGTAAGGCGTATCTGCTGTTCGATCCCGACCGGTATTACCATCAGATCTCAGCATTCTGCCGGATTGAAGACGGTGACAAGCTGACTCTTCAGAGTGGCGACCCACTGGCAGCCTGCCAGAGCACCCCAACCCGGAACGCGGAAATCCTGATGACCATCCGCAATGATGACGGAGATCTGATTTTTCGTGATCTCACGCCACAGCAGGGCAGCTGCCTGTCGCCACTTTTGAAAGAGAAACACCACACCAGCATCACCCACTGGCGGCACCGTAAACTCAAGCGGCTAAAGCAGCTTTTTGGTGGAAAAATCGCCCCCCTGCCGAACCCACAGGCCCTGCAACTGCTCAACCATGTCAATGAACTGCTGGATCAGGAGGCATACTGCGAAAAAGACGCCGAGGGCCGCCCCGGAGCCGTACTCGCACTTCCGGACAATCTGACACCCATCATTGTGGGGGACCTGCATGGTAAGGTGGACAACCTGCTCACCCTGCTCAGCCAAAACCAATTCCTCGAAGGGCTGGAAAGCGGTGAGGCCTGCCTGGTGATTCTGGGTGACGCGGTTCACAGTGAAACGGAGGGCCACTATGAGGAGATGGAGAGTTCCATCCTGATGATGGACCTGATACTGCAGCTCAAAGCCCGTTTTCCGCAACAGGTGTTCTACCTGCGGGGGAATCATGACGGCTTTTCCGATGACATCGCGAAAGGCGGCGTGCTCCAGGGCATGTTATGGAAGAAAGCACTCAACAAGAATCGCGGCAAGGAATACCGCAAGGCGATGGAGCGTTTTTACGAACGCCTGCCCCTGCTGGCCTGGTCCGGACAGATGATCTGTTGCCACGCCGCACCCCCTACATCGCGCACGGACCCCATCTCACTGGTCAACATGCGCAACCAGCCCGGCCTGGTCCATGAAGTGACGCGTAACCGCCTGCAGACACCCTCCCGACCCGGGGGCTACACCAAGGGCGATGTGAGACGTCTCAGGAAACTTTTCGAACTCGATCCCGAGACACCCTTGATCGTGGGACACACACCGCTGTCCATGGACGACACCCTGTGGCGGGATGTGGGTCAGATCGAAAATCACTACGTGGTCTACGCCGGTCACCCGGACTGGGTGGGGGTAATGACCCGGGTGGACGGACACATGGTACCGCTCATCTACCCGGTCGAGCCGCTGCAGGAGTATCTCAATCACTCACTGGATTGAGCCGCTTCCTCCTCTTCGGGTAACAGTACGGTTTTGGCCATGCGCTTGGCGAAGTAATAGATCCGTTTCTGTTTCTCGATGATGTCGATCTCAGTGGTATAGGCGGCAATCCGGTTCGGCTCCTCGGCCACCAGTCTGCGCGCCTGATGCAGGGCTGCGGAATTCGCCATGTCGTTGATCTCATCCTTCATCGCGATCACCGAGCGGGCCACCTCTTCGTTGGTCTGTGAGACCGCCTGTACCGCCCCCATCACCGACTTCTTCACCACGTTATGAAACCCCATCAGCACCTCCCGGGTCGGCATACTGATGGAGAAACCATGCTGCAGCCGTTCATAGCCCAGGGCGACCAGGTTAGTCTCGATGGTGTCGCCGATGTTCTCAAGATCGGACACCGCCTCCATCAACCCCAGGAACTCCTCGGTCTGATGATCGGTGAGACTCTGTTTACTGATCTTGCCCAGATATTCGAGGATCTGCGCATTGAGGATATCCACCACATCATCCATCTGCGCCACCGCGCGCAGGGACTCCCGGTTGCCGGTGAGAATCGCCGGCATGATGCGTTCCAGCATCTCCTGCACCCGCTCGCCCATGTGCAACATCTCCAGGCGCACCCGGTCCAGGGCCAGCGAGGGCGTACTCAGCAATTCATCGTCCAGATATTTGGCGCTGACCGTGAGCTCCTCGCTCTCGATCAGGCGGTCCGGCACCAGCCATTCCACAACCCGCGCCAACTGGGTGGTGAATCCGATGAAAATCAGGGTGTTCGCAAGATTGAACACGGTATGCGCGTTGGCAATCTGACGCGGGGTCTCGGCACCCAGGCGTTCGAGTCCCGAGAGTTCCGGATGGGTCGGTGAAAACAGGCTGACAAAATCCGCCAGCTGGGGAATGAAGGCCACCCACAGCAGCACCCCCAGCACATTGAACAGGACGTGAACCAGCGCCGCGCGCACCGCCTCGCGGGGTTTACCGATAGAGGCGAGCAGTGCGGTCACGCAGGTGCCGACATTGGCGCCAAAGGCCAGCGCGATTCCCGCATTCAGGGAAATGAACCCCTGGCTGGCCATGACGATTACGATACCCGTGGTGGCGGATGAGGATTGAATCAGTCCGGTGAAGGCGGCAGCCACCAGAATGCCCACCAGGGGGCTTTCCATACGCACCATCAGGTCGAGGAAGGGTTGATAGGTGCGTAATGGCTGCATCGCGTCACTCATCACGCTCATACCGAAAAACACCAGACCCAACCCCATCAGCATCCCGCCGTACTGCTTGATCCGCTCCTGCTTGGAAACGAACAGCATGGTGAAGCCGAGGCCGATCATCAGCAGCGCCGCCTTGGTGACCTTGAAGGCAACGATCTGCGCGGTGATCGTGGTGCCCACGTTGGCGCCCATGATCACCCCGATGGACTGGGACAGGGTCATCAGGCCGGCGGTGATGAATCCCACCACCAGCACCGTGGTCACGGATGAAGACTGGATAATCGCGGTGACGAAGGCCCCGGTAGCGGCCCCCATGAAACGATTGCTGGTCAACTTGGCCAGAATGCCTTTCATCCGCTCACCGGCCACCGCCTTGAGGGCATCGGCCATCTGTTCCATACCGAACAGGAACAGTGCCAGCCCACCGAACAGCTGCATGCCCATCACACCCCATTCGATCGACTGCTGCGAATCGCTGGCGGCAAATACCGGTAGCGCAACAAACGCGGAAAGCATCGCGAGCAGCAGCAGAAGACCCTGGGTCAGTCTGCCGGCGAAGCGGGAATGTGACTCAAATACCATACCGTTTACCCATGGTTTTTATTGGTTTGATCATCCATTTGTTTGTAAACGGCACCTGCCTGTGCCTGCCGGCCCGCGGCGCCGCACGTGGTGAACGATCACCATCTTGATTCGGACCCGGGTGTGGTTCCACCACCCGTATTGAGATGGCTGTTACCGCATGACGGATTCAGCACAGCCCCACAAGAAGTAGTGTCGTCTCTCGTCCGGGATTATTTAACAAAATGGTAGCCTGTCTGTAACAACTTGTCCCCCATGCCATGAAGCCTGGAGAGTTTTGCACTGTCCCGCAGTTGCTCACATTCCGCCGGATCCCGCGCCACCCGGGCTACTCCCCGTGTGTCCCAAGCACCGTAGCCCGGGTGCAGCGAAGCGGAACCCGGGAAATACCCTCCGCAGCTCCGGGGCGGATTGTTTGAGCACAACCATCCCCCAAGGGGTGGGCAGACGGGCACCCTATTTTGGTTACACTCGTTCCCACACTCTGCGTAGGAATGCAGACCCGGACTTGCACCGGTCTGACAGGCTTGGGTAATGCATTGAGATATCGATCGGCGTTCCCACGCAGAGCGCGGGAACGTGACTCGCCCAGGAGGGCGAAACCAACGTTATCAGGATGAGGAACACAACGATGAGCGGTAAGCAGATCCGTTACTCACCTTCTCCCCATCACTCGACGGAAAAATCTCTGTCGCCCCCTCCATCCAACCCCTGTATAGCCAGTCAGACAATCCGTTCGATCCGAACCTTCAGCACCGAACGTTCATCCGCTTCGATCACCCCGATCCGATAACCCTGCTCCTCGATCCAGTCCCCCTCCCCGGGTATATGACCCAGCCGACTCACCACCAGTCCGCCGATGGTCAGTGCCTCATGAACCGGGAACTGGACATGCAGGATATCGTTGAGTTCGGAGACCGCGACCCGGCCACCGACCAGATGGGAGTTTTCGCTCTCATGTTCGATGTAGAGACGCCGTTTGGGATGGTATTCATCGAAGTCGTAGCCGACGTCGATCTCACCCACCACCTCTTCGAACACATCCTCCATAGTGAGGATACCCACCGCGGAACCGAACTCGTCCACCACGATCGCCATGTGATCCTCACGGGCCTGCAACATCGGCAGCGCCTGGTCGATGGTTTGCCGCGGAGAGAGATACAGCGCCGGGGTGATGTAGTCCATGACCGACTGATTCTGTAAATCCTGTTGCATCAGGTCCCAGGTATCCAGGGTCAGGATACCCTTCACATTGGTGATGTTGCCCCGATACACCGGTAGCCGGTTGAACCCATGCTTGGTAACCAGCCGGATCGCCTCCTTCATGTTGCGCATCTCGTTGAAACCCACCACGTCGGGCAGCGGGATCATCGCCTCGCCGACAGTGATCTCGGCAAAGCGCATGATGCGGCGGATCTTCTTGCGGTCGATGCCATGAGGCCCGGCGCTGGATTCCGAGGAATCGAGCAGCACACGCAACTCCTCACGGGTGATGAACATGTTCTGGGGGATGTTGCCGCCGCCTACGATACGGGTCACCAGCCGCGCCACCCGGGTGAAGATGAAAATCACCGGATAGAAGACGTAGGAGAAGAAGCGCAACACATAGATCAGCCGCTGGACCAGGTTGTCCGCCTCCTGCTGAAACACGCTCTTCGGCACCACCTCGCCGAAAATCAGCAGAATCGGAGTAAGAATCAGCACTGAGACCAGGTCTCCGACCGGGCCGAACAGATCGATACACACCAGGGTACCCAGGGTCGAGATGATGACCGTGGCGAGATTGGTGCCGACCAGGGTGGTGCCGAGGATCACATCCGGGGTGCGGAACAGCTTCAGCACCAGGGCCGCGCCACGGTTGCCCATCTTCGCCTGGTGGCGCAGCTTCAACTTGTCCGAATTGACCATGGCGATCTCGGAGCCGGAAAAAAACCCCTTCAGCACCAGAAACACGAGAATGATGAGCAGTTCGAGTGTCCAGTCCATCTCAGGCCTCCCGGTCCGGGTCTGTAGCGTGAGGATCGGCCTGATCTTCCGGGGTTTCGCTCATCTCGGCATCCCGCTCCCGTATACCTGTTGACTCCTCGTTGACGATCTTGCTGACCTGAACCTGACTGATGCGCAAACCCGTCACCTCCCGCGCAACAAACTCATAACCTTCGTGACGCACCCGGTCACCCGGTTTCGGCAAGCGGTCAAAGAGGCGGAACGCCACCCCGCCGATGGTCGCCATGACCGGATCCTCGATATCGAAATTGGTCAGATTGTAGAAATCGCTCAGACGCATGTCCCCGGGCACCAGGTAACTGTTTTCGTCCTCCTCGTGATAAAGCTCCTGACCGACCATGGTGCCGCTGATCTCGCCGAAGATGAAAGTCAGCACATCCTTCATGGTGACGATACCCAGCACCTCGCCATACTCACCCAGGACGATCGCCGCGCGGGTGTTGTGATTCTGGAAATAGTCGAACATCTCATCGACCTTCTTGGTCGGCGGGACGAAGTGAGCCGGCTTGAGGATCCTTTCCAGGGTCACCTGATCGAGTTCGCCTCCCCCCTGCACCAGACGCAGGATCACCTCGGAGTGGAGAAAACCGATCACGTTGTCCCAATGCCCCTGGTAGACCGGCACCCGGGGGTGGCGCAAGCGGCGGAACTGCTCGATCAGCACCGGAACCGACTGATCCGCATCGAGGAAGCGGATGCTCGGCCCCGGGGTCATGATGCGGGAGATGTCGGTCTCAGAGGCCTCGAGGATGTTATCGATCAGCACCCGTTCAGTGGCCTCGATCACCCCGGTCTCCTCACCCTCCTGGAGCAGGGTGCGCAGCTCATCCACATGCAGGATGTTTTCACGACCCACCGCTTCGCCGACGATCTGGGTGGTGATGCGGTCGGCCACCAGCCGCACCGCTTCCCTGAGCGGGGTGATGATGACGATCCAGCGGGGCAGGATCCGCGCGGTGAGGCGGGTGGCGAACTTGATCGGGAAACTGACCGCGATGGTTTTCGGCGTGACCTCCCCGATCAGCAGCAGCAGAGGCACCATGATCAGGATGTTGAACCAGCCAACCTCCTCCTCGCCAAACGTCAGCAGCAGGATCGCCGCCATGTTGGCGGCCGAGGCGATGTTCACCAGTTCGTTGCCGCACAGAATGGAAATGATCAGACGACGCGGCTCATCCAGCATCGCATGAATGTTTTCCGAATGTTTGTCACGGCTCTGGCGGAGTTTCTGCAGATCGATACGGCTCAGAGAAAACAGCGCCGTCTCCGAGCCGGAGAAGATCGCCGAAGACCCCAGGAGCACCACCTGCAGCGCGATGCGCAGCCAAAGCTCCCAGTCAACCGCCCCCAATCCGAGCGACTCCACGAGCAGGTTCAACTGATCCATACCCACGAAATCCCACAGGCTGCTAAAATTTTCAAATACCTTTGTTGCACCAGGCCACGCTGAGCGACTCCGAGACAGGCCTGGGCCATAAGCCACGGGCAAAAGGTTCCGGCGCCTCAACCGGTGACATCATGGTCCAAAGGTTTTTTAGTATATCAACTGAGTCTAGCGGAGTTTCGTTATATCGACCGGGGAAACTCAATACAACGCCGGCCGTATATGTCGTCAATTCAAACGCCTGTTCCCTGAGACATCAGTGATCAGGCAGGCCGAGCAAACAACCATCGGGGATAGGCATGCCTCCTGAAAAACTCTTAGAAAAACTGGTTAACCTGCTGGATACCGGCAAAGATGAGAAGGTCAAATGCGATCGCATCTCCGACCTGCTGAAGAAACTGAAAAAACGTGAAAAGGCCGCGAAAGAGAAGCTGTCAAAGGTGAAGGACCGCACCAAGTACAAACGGCTCGCACTGGAGATCAAGATTCTGCATACCCAGCGTAAGAAGGCCTTACAGCGTTTCAAGGAACTGAAAAAGAAATGTCGGTCCTGAGCGAGCGCAACACTCACCCTGTTTTCTCGTTCCCACGCTCTGCGTGGGAATGCAGACCCGGACACCGGTGAACCGATCAAGCTGATACAGTGCGCAGAATATCGGTATGCATTCCCACGCAAAGCGTGGGAACGAGAGGCGACTGAACACAAATAGTCACACCAGGCAGCGGCCATTGATTTGGCTCATGGGATACGCAACCTGGCCGGTCAAGCTTCAGGATGGGTCTCGCGGTACTGTCCCAGGGTCAGTTCCAATTGGCTGATCAGGGCGTCACGCAACGCTTGCGGCGCCACCACCTCCACCTCCGGTCCCTGGCGCATGAGATCCATGATCAGTTCCGAGGCATGGGCATAAGGCAGGGTCAGTTCATAACGGCCGTCGTCGAGCCATCGCCCCTGCTGCCGGGGATGCCACTGTTCCCTGGACACCCAGCGGGCCCGCTGGGCAGTGAAGCGCAATACCGCGTGCTGACTCGCGTCACCTGAGAAGATCCCATAGGCGTCGGAATAGTGTGATTCCAGTATCGCCTCAGCCACCTCCAGGGCCGGCTCATCCAGCACCTCCAGCTCACTGATCGCATCCAGGGCGAAGGTGCGCAGCCCTTCCCGCAGATGACACCAGGCATCAAGATACCAGTTGTCCCGGTAGAGGGTCATACGCTGGGGTGAAACCACCCGCCGGGTGACCCGGTCCTCGCCCCGTGAGTGGTAGACCAGAGACACCCGCCGGCGGGAGGCCAGGGCCGCCGCCAGCAGGGTGAAGTAGGGACCTGCCGGCCGGGCCGCCACCTGCAGCAGGCGGATATGGCGCGACAGGGGACCGGTCTTGCCCGGATGCTGACTCAGCAGGTCATCGATTTTGCGCTTGAGGGGTTGCAGATGGCTGTCCAGAAGACCGGGCTGGATGCCTTCGAGCAGCTGCTGAACCATGAGCAGCGCCTGCAGTTCCGAGGCGTTGAACCAGAGACCCGGCAGCTGGTACATCTCCCCTTCCCGGGGATCATAGCAATAACCGTTGTGCTGGCGGTCATAGATGATCGGCGCATTGAGATACAGACGCATCTCCTCGATCAGGCGCTTGACCGTGGCGCGGGAGCACTCCAGCTCCTGCTCCAGACGTTTGCGGGAGACCGGATAGCGCGCGGACTGGAGGATGCGATTGAGTTCGAAGATCCGATCGAAGCGATCCATGATCCGGCCGCCGGTTCAGATGTGAATCAGGATTTCATCTCGCGGGAGGTTTGGGTTTCCCGGGGCTCATCCAGGGACCAGAGCCGCTCCAGATGGTAGAAATCCCGCACCTTGGGCAGCATCACGTGAACCACCACCCCATTGAGATCGACCAGGGCCCACTCACCGTCATCCAAGCCTTCGGTGCCCAACGGGGATTCACCCGCCTGTTTCGCCTGAAAGGCCACGGTCTGTGCAATCGACTTCACATGCCGGTCCGAGGTGCCGCTGGCCACGATCATGATATCGGTGATACTGGTTTTACCCCGGACATCAAGGATCACGATGTCCTTCGCCTTCATGTCTTCAAGTGCTTTGACGACGACGTTCTTGAGTGCTTCTATCTCCATCGAATCCCGATCTGCTGTACCTGTGGTTGTCGGTTGAGAGCCCTGTTGGCCGGTGCTTGACGCAACACAGCGGCCGGCGGCCTCCCGGAAAGGGGGCGATTTTACCCGCTCCTGGGTAAAAGCATAACCCATAACGTGCAAAACGGGGTGAAATGGGTAAAACAGGCGGGCCTGTCCTGCCGATCTGTCTCACCACGAAGAACACGAAGTGCACGAAGGAATGAATTTGATGACCGCTCGAGTCGATTCTTCATGGGCTTCGTGTCCTTCGTGGTAAAAATCCAGGGTATCTCGTTCCCACGCTCCGCGTGGGAATGCAGACTTGGGTTAAGGAAATCCTATCTGATCGGTGCGGTTCACATGGTATCGGTATGCATTCCCACGCAGAGCGTGGGAACGCGCAACACTCCACAAGTGTACCCTCACTTTCGGGTGTACAGGTTATGTTCGGTAATCAGCTGCAGAACCCCGTCGGGTAACAGATAGCGGGGGGAGCGTCCCTGGCTGAGGATGGTACGAATCTGCGTCGCCGAGATCTGCAGTTGGGTGAAGGTCTGCAGCATCACGCCACCGGCGCGGCGCGCCTTGAGTTCCGCAACCCCCTGGCAGCGACGGGTTTCCAGGAGTTCCCGGGCTCCGGTAGTGAGCAGGGTCTCTCCCGGCCGTTGCATCACGATCAGGTGCGCCAGACGCAGAATCTCGTCCGGACGATGCCAGGCGGTGAAGCCGTTGAAGGCATCCAGCCCCATCATCAGGCACAACACCGGGTCCGGTTGTTCCCGGCGCAGATCTGTCAGGGTGTCGACGGTGTAGGAGGGACCGGCCCGTTTCAATTCCCGGTCATCGGCCACGAAGCCGGGTTGGTCCGCAATCGCGGCCTCCACCATCTTCAGCCGCAGCTCAGGGGACACCTCCGGGGGGGCACGGTGCACCGCGCCATGCAGCGGGATGAAGCGGACCTGTTCCAGATTCAGCGCCTGCAGCACCTCCAAAGCGGTGCGCAGGTGCCCAAAGTGGATGGGATCGAAGGTGCCCCCGAACAGACCGATCATCGACTCAGCTACGGATGTGTCCGTCTCCCAGGACGATGTATTTCACCGAGGTCAGGCCTTCCAGACCCACCGGGCCCCGGGCATGAAACTTGTCGGTGGAGATGCCGATCTCGGCACCCAGGCCATACTCGAAACCGTCAGCAAAGCGGGTCGAGGCGTTGACCATCACGGAACTCGAATCGACCTCGGTGAGGAAGCGCCGTGCGCGGGTGTAGTTCTCGGTGACGATGGCATCGGTATGCTGGGAGCTGTGGGTGTTGATATGCTCGATCGCCTGATCGAGTCCGTCCACCACCCGGATGGAGAGGATCGGGGCGAGATATTCCGTATCCCAGTCCTCGTCGGTGGCGGCCACACAGCCATCGATGACCTGGCAGGTCTCGGCACAGCCGCGAATCTCCACGCCCTTTTCGAACAACGGCGCGGCCAGCATCAACAGCATCTCTTCCGAGATCTCCCGGGCCACCAGCAGAGTCTCCATGGTGTTGCAGGTACCGTAGCGCTGGGTCTTGGCATTCATCGCAATATCGAAGGCCTTGCCAACGTCAGCCTGATCGTCGATGTAAACATGACAGATACCGTCCAGATGCTTGATTACCGGCACCCGGGCATCCCGGCTGATACGTTCGATCAGACCCTTACCGCCCCGGGGAATGATCACGTCCACGAACTCCGGCATGGCAATCAGTTCGCCCACCGCGGCCCGGTCCGTAGTGGCCAACACCTGCACCGCGGTCTCCGGCAGTCCGGTCTTTGCCAGACCGGCCTGGATACAGGCGGCGATGGCCTGGTTCGAGTGATAGGCCTCGGAACCGCCTCTGAGGATGGTGGCGTTACCTGACTTCAGGCACAGGGCGGCGGCATCGGCGGTGACGTTGGGACGGGATTCGTAGATGATGCCGACCACACCCAGAGGCACCCGCATGCGTCCCACCTGAATGCCACTGGGCAGGTATTTCATGTCGAACACCTCGCCGATCGGGTCGGCCAGGGCGGCGATCTGGCGCACCCCTTCGATCATGCTGTCGATGCGCGGGGTGGTCAACTCCAGACGATCCAGCAGGGCCGGATCCAGACCTTTGTCACGCCCGGCCTGCAGATCGAGGCGGTTCTTTTCCATCAGTGTGTCCCTAGCCCCGTCGAGGGCTTCGGCGATGGCTTCGAGGGCCTGGTTCTTGAGTGCCGTGGGGCTGCCTGCAAGCACCCGGGAGGCCTGCCGGGCGCGCCCGCCCAGTTGTCTCATGTAGTCAGCGATATCGGTGATCTGATGGGTCATGTTCGAACGTTCTCAAAAGTCTGTGTAATGGTTACACGGCAAGGGGACTGCGTTTACCAACCGGGTTCGTCGATCCGGGTCGGTTACTTTAGCAAAAATTCTGCCGGAAAGGTGTTTACCGATCGGGTCCCTGACGACCGATCAACAGATGAACCCGCATCATCGTGAGATACCCTGAAGTCGTAGGTCGGGTTAGCGCAGCGTAACCCGACGCAATCCTGCAAAAGGCGCCTCGATCGTCGGGTTACGCTGCGCTAACCCGACCTACCGTATTGCGGTATGCACCGATCTTCAGACCGAGTCCTCCTGGCGGACTCTCGCGTCGGCCTTTTCCTGGTGGCGTCGCTCGGACCAGTAGCACAGGTTGACTGTCACCAGGGCAATCAGCGCAAGGATGAAACCTACAGCGAAGTCGTAACCTCTCAGGGAGTAGGCAAAAAATTCCATGAACAGGAACAACATACCCAGACCGGCCAGCAAACCGGCCCAGGACAGAGGACTATTGAACAGGAGATATTTACGTTCCATGTGCGTGGCACCTCATTCCCAGGGCATCCGCAACCGGACGCAGGTTAAAGTTCGACAGGGTCTGACCGAAAATATAATCAGGCAAATGTGATATGTGGTCCAGGGAATCATGCTCAAGTACATCCTCAGCGCACTGTTGGTTTTCGGCTCGATCGGGCAGCTTCGAGCCGAGCAATTCATTTTCGATGTACCCATGCATTCCAAGGGCGCCAACACCTATTACATCTCAGGCAAGATTGGCAGTATGCCGGCTTCTGAATTCATGGTGGATACCGGCTCCAGCTACATGACCATCAATGAAACCACCCTCGCGGAACTCAGAAGTGTGTCCAATCCCCGCTATATCCGGGATCTGAAAGGTGTTCTGGCCAATGGTACCGAGATGCGGGTGCCTGTCTACGCAGTGCGCGATGTGATGATCGGGGATGAATGTCTGCTGGAAGAGGTTGAGGTGGCGGTTTTTCCGGGCAGCACCCGGCAGATACTCGGTTTGAGTGCGTTGCTGAAGACTGCGCCATTCATCTTTTCAACCGAACCGCCACAGCTGCAACTGAGCAATTGCCATCTGGCAAAAATGGCATCCGACGACCAGCAAACACAACTGGCCGTCGGAATGGCCACCCCCAATTGATGGGGCTTGAAATCGGCTCCGACTATTTTTCTTGTGTCATGGATTTTGCTTCAAAAGCACTGAATTCGGCGGCATCCACGGTGCCGTCCTGGTTGGTGTCAGCGGTTTCCCAACCGTTGTAAAGCATCTCGTTGGCGGTGGCTTCTTCCGAAGAGATGCTGCCGTCACCATTGGCATCGAGGGCGCTGAAGACATCTTCAGCGATCGCGCTGGTCAGAAAGCCTGCTGCTGCCAAGGCCAATGCGGCTTGTTTCAGGGTTTTCATATTCATCAGGTTCTCCTTAACAGATTTTGAGGTTGCCAGGGACTTCGTCCTGCAATCGCCACTGGTGCTTCAATGAAACACCCTGATGGAAACAATTGTGGTGATGGGAATCACATTTCCAAAATTTTAATTCCTATAAAAAGTGTTCAATTGATCAATAACTTACGATTGAATTTAGCTATCTTCAGGGCAAAAAAAAACCAGCGACCAGACGAACTGGCCACCGGTCTTCTACCCAAAACTCTCTATCTATCGCGTGGCGTTATTTATCAGCCGGCTGGGATGCTTCGAAGGCGCTGAATTCCGCCGCATCGACCTGGCCATCCGCGTTGGTATCGATCTCGGCCCAACCCTTGTAGACCATTTCATCACCGGTGGATTCTTCCGCCGAGATGAAGCCATCGGCATTGGTGTCCAGACGGGAGAATGTGGATTCATCCGCCGCGACCGCTGCGGTTACGAAACCGGCTGCAGCCAGACTCAGCAGGACATGTTTAAAGGTCATTTTTTTCATCTTGATACTCCTTGTTCATGATGGTTTGGATCCAGAGTCCAGCTCCGGACTCTGTATCCACTATGACAACGGAGACTCATAAAAAGGGGTGATCGGGATCACATTTGAAAGGGAACAGGCTTCCCGGGAGATTATTTCCCGGGTTGGGTTGTGCGCAGGATCACAGGATGCGGCGGCCGCAAACCCCCTGAGCAATGTTCTGCAGTCCCAACCAGGGATCCACCGGCGAGAGTCCCTTGATCGCCAGATCGGTATCGGCACAGCGAATCAGCAATTGCTGCCAACGCTGGCTGCTACCCGATTTGAGGGCGTTCTGCACCAGCGGCTTGCGCTTTTCCCAAACCCGGAAACGGTTCATCACCTGGGACGGATGCTGACCCTGCTCCACCTCGCAGGCCATCTCCGCCAAGGCACGGATTTCACGGCTCAAACCCCACAGCACCAGAGTTGCGGCGATTCCTTCGCCTTGCAGAGCGCTCAACATACGCAAACCTTTGGCCGCGTTGCCGGCCAGCAGGGTATCGAGCAGGCCGAACACATCGAAACGGGCGCTGTCCGCCACCGACTGGGCCAACTGCGCCTGACTGACCACCCCGGTACCCTGCAGCAGCAGGAGTTTTTCGATCTCCTGATTGGCCGCCAGCAGGTTGCCCTCGACCCGGTCGGCCAGCATCTCCACCACCCCTGGTTCCGGGATCAGTCCCGCCTTGCGCAGACGCTGTTCGATCCAGGGACCGAGGCGTCCCCCCTCGACCGGCCAGATCTGCAGAAATACCCCGGCCTGCTCAATCGCCTGCAGCCATTTACTCGAGGTCTGGGCCCGCTCCAGTTTCGGCAGGATCACCAGCAGCACGGTATCCTCCGCCGGTCGCTCGCAATAGGCGCTCAGGGCCTTGCTCCCCTCCGCGCCCACCTTGGGAGAGTTCAGCCGCAGTTCCAGCAGACGCCGATCGCCGAACAGGGAGAGGCTTTGCGCCGCCTGGGCCAGGGCACTCCAATCGAATCCGCTGACCGCATCGATGACTTCACGTTCCAGGTAACCCTGCTCCCGGGCGGCCAGACGAATCTCGTCAGCCGCCTCCATCATCTGCAGCGGCTCATCGCCGCTCAGCAGGTAGATCGGCGCGAGGCCGTTTTTGAGGTGGCTGGTTAATTGGTCGTTACGCAGTTTCATGGCGCTGCCGACGCTTTGGGTTGTTGCTGCATACGCGCCTCGAGCATACGGATCGCCTGGGCGGCCATGTCATGACGCATGTCGTTCATCAGCAGTTCCGCTTCGTTGCGCTGTCCGAGTTCGTCACTGCCGCTGTAGCTGAGCTGGCGTACCAGTTCCAACGCCTGTTCCTCCCGGGACTCCTCCCCGGAGGAGGAGGGAATGCTCAAACGAAACTCCGCCTGCAGGCGGATCTCCTGATCCAGCGCCTTACCGTTGGCGTCCAGGGAGAGTACCCGGCTGGAGAACTTCTCCCGGGTCACCTGCAGGCGGTAGCGGGCGGTTTTCGCATCCGGGGCGAAGATCACGCCGCCATTGAGCAGGTCCTCCTGCAGCACCCCCGCAAGGGTGTCGGGGACCTCGCCGCCGGGAATGAAGATCCCGTTCAGGGCCTGGGACGGCTGGGCGAATCCCTTGAGATGAAATCCGCAACCGGCCAGGCTCAGCAGCAGCAGGGTCAGTAACCCGGTCTGCAGCAAGCCTGGGGTGCGCCTCTTACTTCGCAACGATATTCACCAGCTTGTTGGGCACCACGATGACCTTGCGGATCGTGCCCTCCCCGATGAAACGCTGCACATTGTCGTTCTCCAGGGCGATGGACTGGATCTGCTCGTTGTCCGCATCAGCGGGGACCTCGATGCTGGCCCGCACCTTGCCGTTGACCTGCACCACGTAGGGGATCCGGTCCTGCTTCAACGCCGCCTCGTCCGGTACCGGCCAGCGGCCCTCCAGGATATCTTCGCCGTACCCCAGCTCATGCCACAGATGATGGGTCACATGGGGGGCGATCGGGCCGAGCAGACGCAGGATCAGCGACAGGCCCTCGCGCAACAGGGTCCGATCCGCCGGGCTGTCCTCCAGCTTGTAGAGGATGTTGGTCATGCCCATGCAGGCGGAGACCACGTTGTTGAAGCGATTACGCTGATAGTCATACAGCGCCTTCTTCAGAAGTTCGTGCAGCTCCCGCCGCGCCGCCTGCTGGGTCTCGCTCAGATCCACCGGATCCTGCGCCTCGCCCGCGACCAGCCAGGGCTGATGGGTCTCAGCCAGGGACCAGAGCCGGCGCAGGAAGCGCGACGCGCCCTCCACGCCCTCGTCGCTCCACTCCAGGGACTGATCCGGCGGCGAGGTGAACATGGTGTAGAGCCGCACCGTATCGGCCCCGTAACGGTCGATCAGGGTTTGCGGGTCCACCCCGTTGTTCTTGGATTTGGACATCTTTTCGATGCCGCCGATCTGCACCGGCTGCCCGTCGTCGGCCAGCACCGCGCTGAGCGGGCGACCCTTGTCGTCGGTGGTGACCGAGACATCCGCCGGATTGAACCAGTTGCGGCTGCCGTCCGACTCCTCGCGGTAGAAGGTCTCCGCCACCACCATGCCCTGGGTGAGCAGGCGGGTGAAGGGTTCGCTGCTGCTGACCAGACCCGCGTCACGCAGCAGCTTGTGATAGAAGCGGGCATACAGCAGGTGCAGCACCGCATGCTCGATACCGCCGATGTAGTGATCCACGGGCAGCCAGTAGTTGGCGCGCGCATCGAGCATCGCTCCGGCATCCGGGCAGGTGTAGCGGGCGTAGTACCAGCTCGACTCCATGAAGGTATCGAAGGTGTCGGTCTCGCGCTGGGCCTCGCCGCCGCATTCGGGACAGCGGCAGGCGGCGAACGCCGGATCGCTCTTGATCGGGTTGATGGTGTTTTCGTCGTAGACGATATCCTCCGGCAGGCGCACCGGCAGATCCTCGAGGGGCACCGGTACGATGCCGCAGCTCGCGCAATGGATCATCGGAATCGGTGCGCCCCAGTAGCGCTGCCGGGAGACGCCCCAGTCGCGCAGACGGTAGTTCTTGCGTTTCTCGCCCAGGTCCCGTTCCTCCAGCCACCCGGCGATGGCGTCGAAGGCCGCCTCGGAGGTCAGCCCGTCAAAGGGCCCCGAATCCTGAAGGATGCCCTTTTCCACATAGGCCGCGGCCTGGATGTCCCAATCGGAACCATCCTTGGGGTGGATGACCTTTCTGATCGGGATGCCGTACTTGAGGGCAAAGGCGTGATCCCGCTCATCATGCCCGGGTACCGCCATCACCGCGCCGGTGCCATAACTCATGAGCACGAAGTTAGCGGCGTAGACCGGCACCTTGTCACCGGTCACCGGGTGCACGGCGTGGATTCCCAGGGGCATGCCCTTCTTCTCCGCGGTCTCCAGTTCAGCCTCGGTGGTACCGCCGCGACGGCACTCATCGATGAACCCGGCCAGGTCAGGATTGGACTCCGCGGCGGCCAGCGCCAATGGGTGTTCCGCCGCCACCGCCACATAGGTGACCCCCATCAGGGTATCCGGGCGGGTGGTGTAGATGGTGAGGATGTCATCCCCGCCGTCGATGGCGAAATTCATCTCCACGCCATAGGAACGCCCGATCCAGTTGCGCTGCATGGTGCGCACCTGCTCCGGCCACTCCTCGAGGGCGTCGATCTCATCAAGCAGTTCGTCGGCGTAGTCGGTGATCTTGATGAACCACTGGGGGATTTCGCGCCGCTCCACCAAAGCACCGGATCGCCAGCCACGCCCGTCGATCACCTGCTCGTTGGCCAGCACCGTCTGATCCACCGGATCCCAGTTCACCACCGCATTCTTGCGGTACACAAGACCCTTGCGGTAGAGCTCGGTGAACAGCCACTGCTCCCACTTGTAATACTCGGGTTTGCAGGTCGCCAGTTCACGGCGCCAGTCATAGCCGAAACCCAGGCTCTTGAGCTGTGACTTCATGTACTGAATGTTTTCATAGGTCCAGGCCGCGGGCGCCGCCCGGTTCTTGCGCGCCGCATTCTCCGCCGGCAGACCGAAGGCGTCCCAACCCATGGGTTGCAGCACATTCTTACCCAGCATGCGCTGGTAGCGGGCGATCACATCACCGATGGTGTAGTTGCGCACATGCCCCATGTGGAGCTTGCCACTCGGGTAGGGAAACATGGAGAGACAGTAGAATTTTTCCCGTGCGGGATCCTCGACCACCTCGAAGGTCCCTGTATTTTCCCAATGCGCTTGGACCTCGGCCTCGACGGCGGCCGGATCGTAGTGACTCTGCATAATTCAGCTCGAAATTTGGTGTTGGAGTTCAATCGCGGAAGGATACCGCAGCCAGACCTGGACAGAAAGGCTTGCTCGCGGGAGACGTCCTGGAATCAGGAGGGTGTTATGAATGACGCACGGGGAGTGAATGAGCGGCGGTTTTGCTTAACCGGCCTCTGCGCTGCGCCGGGATCGCTGGGGATACATCCGCACAGCAATCTTCTCGATCATGCCTGTCCAGGCAAGGGCCACCTGTTCGTCATAGGCCTCGTCGTAGCGGGCTACGGTTTTCAACAGCGCATCAATCCACATGTCCAGATGACGTTCCTCGACACCCAGACGCTTATGAATGCGACCCACCATCTCCATATAGAGTTCCGTGCCAGGCTGTCCCTCAGCAACCTCGACCAGGGTATGCAGGGTGCTGTTGAGCTTGTGCTTCAGCTGATCCATGTCCCGGTGTTCGAAGAACCTGGCAATCTCGTCTGACTGTTGAATGAAGTGACCGTAAAAATCATCCAGAAAGCCCTCTTTGCGGAGCACCCGCTCCAGGCTTTTCTGAAAAACTTCTGTGTAAAACGATCCGTTCATCGAACAACTGACTCAGTCTGATTCAAGTAGCTTGTATTCGGCAACCGTTCAATTTCATGATCGTTTCATCCTGTCCCGCCATGCCATTACCGAAGGATATCAGCCACACAACCTCTGGCACCTCCCTGTCTACCCCCGATTGTGGGGCACATTTGATATATCGGCTAGGTTGATCAAATCCTGAATGGTACCATGTGGCGGATTATAAACATTTTTTACCTCGACAGCCCGCTCAAGGAACACCATGAAGCTGATCATACAGATACCCTGCTACAACGAGGAGAAGACCCTGGCGCTGGCCTTGGCGGAACTGCCCCGGGAAGTGCCTGGTTTCGACGTGGTCGAGTGGCTGATCATCGACGACGGCAGCACCGATGAGACTCGCCGGGTCGCACAGGAAAATGGGGTCGACCACATCGTCGGCTACACCCGCAACCAGGGGCTGGCGCGGGGCTTCATGCTGGGCCTGGACGCCTGTGTGAAGCAGGGCGCGGACGTCATCGTCAACACGGACGCAGACAACCAGTACGATGCCCGCTACATCCCCGATCTGACCCGGCCCATCGTGGAAGGCAAGGCAGACATGGTGATCGGTGCGCGGCCGATCCAGTTGATCGAGCACTTCTCCTTCACCAAGAAACTGCTGCAGCAACTGGGCAGCAGCGTGGTGCGCAAGGTCAGCCACACCAACATTCCGGACGCACCCAGCGGATTCCGCGCCTTCAGCCGGGAAGCGGCGATGAAGCTGAATGTGTTCAACGAATATACCTACACCCTGGAGACCATCATCCAGGCGGGCATGAAACAGATGGCGGTCACCTCGGTACCCGTTGAGGTGAACAAGGACCTGCGCCCCTCACGCCTGGTCAAGAGCATCAGCAGTTACATCAAGAAGTCGATCATCACCATCCTGCGCATCTTCGTGGTCTACAAGCCGTTCCGGTTTTTTCTCGCCATGGGCCTGGCCATCTTCAGCGTCGGCCTGGTACTGGGGCTGCGCTTTCTCTTCTACTACTTCGCCGGCGAAGGCCAGGGTCACATCCAGTCGGTGGTGCTGGCCGGCGTGATGATGGGCATCGGCTTCCAGACCTTCCTGGTCGCCTTCATCGCCGACCTGTTGAGCGTCAACCGAAAACTGCTGGAGGAGATCCAGTACCGCTTGCGTAAACTGGAATCGGAACCGCGACAGTAGCGCAATTGCAGCAATGGAATGCTGCTCAGCAGGATCCCACGCTTCTTCTCAGTGCATACCCACACTCCGCCTTCAGCTCGTTCCCACGCTCTGCATGGGAATGCAGCCCTGGGGTTTGATTAACTTCGCAAGATCGATTCCTTTAACGGATTCACGTCTTATTCCCGTGGTTCAAGCACGATCCTCCCGCCCCGCGCCTGATCGCCAAACATCCAGCACCAGGGGCGCCAAGCCCAGCATCGTGAAGCCAAACCCCATCCCGGGCCAATGGCTCGCGCACCAGGCAAGCGGCGTCAACCAGAGCAGATTGATCAGGACGCCCCGCATCACCACCCGCCTGTGCGCCAGAGCCCGCGACTGATTCGACTCCACTCCCTGAGCGCGAAACATGGCCTGAACCTGTCGCGCCTGGATCTGATAGGCATGCTGGGCATGGGGTTTGTACCAGGCCTCACCCCGGCTCATGCGCATCAGCAGGGTCCAGCTGGCATCCACCACGAACAACCCCAGCAGAATGATCCAGCTCCAGATGCTAATGGCCTCACCCCAGGCGGTATACAAGGCGAACACCCCCAGGCTGAAACCGAGGAATCCACTCGCCACATCCCCCATGAAGATCTTCGCCGGAGGCCAGTTCCACACCAGGAAACCCGTCACCGCGGCCGCCAGGAACAGCAGCCAGGCCACCTGGTTGGGATCACCCTGGTTGATCAGCAGAATCAGGGATGCACCCAGTAGCACGCAGATGGCCTCGAGACTGGCAATGCCATCGATGCCGTCCATGAAATTGTAAAGATTCAACAACCAGACCAGTGCCAATACGCCGAGCAGGTAGAGCCACCAACCCTCTGTCACCGATCCATCGAGTATCTGCACAGGCGGTATCTCCAGTACCCATACAGCCCAGCTGGCTGCCAGCAGATGCACCAGGATTCGCAGTTTCGCCGAGAGATCCCGGTGGTCATCGATGAAGCCGATCAGCGCCACCAGACCGGCACCTGGCAGCACCGCCCAGAAGAGTGGAGGAAGCGGGTCAAGACCTGGCAACGGATAGACTCCGACCAGCAGCATCAACCCCAGATAGACCAGCACGAACCCCAGTCCTCCGCCCCTGGGAGTCACCTGAATATGGGAACTGCGTGCATTCGGCGTATCCAGCAGACCCCGATGCAGCGCATAGCGTCTCAGCCAACCCGTAAGGAGCAGTGACAACAGGAACACCCCGGTTGCGACTCCGAGCCAGATCGCCAGTTGCCCTATCATTGCGAATCCCCGGCCTGCAGCATCGCCCTTAACCCGTCCACCACCGGGATGCCTGGATGCCAGCCCAGCAGCCGGGCGCTCTTGCCGATATCCACCTGCAGGTTGCCGCACAGCCGTTCCACCTCCGCGGAACGACCAAGCAGTCCGGCAAGCCCACTCAGTAAAATCGTCGGGAAGGGCCAGAGTCTCGGCTTTAGCCCCATGGCCTCGGACATCTCACGGATCAACTGGGGTGTGGAGAGATCTATCCCGTCGGATACCAGGAAAACCTCACCGGCCGCTGCCGGATGGGTCAGGCAGAGATGCAGAAAATCGAGCAGGTTACCCATACCCAGCAGACTGCGCCGGTTGTGCACCGATTTCAAAGGCAGGGGAATACCCCTGCGGATCAGCCCGCTGAGACGCAGCAGGTTTCCCTTGACCCCGGGCCCATAGATCAGCACCGGACGCAGGATCACCAGTTCCAGGCCGGTTTTCGCGGCGACATCCTGCAATGCCTGCTCAGCCTCCCACTTTGAGATACCGTAGGCATCTTCCGGCGCCGGGGTATCCGTCTCGCGAAACGGACGCTCCCCGGTTCGCTCTCCATTCACCTTGATACTGCTCAGATAGATCAATCGACGCACCCCCGCAGCGGCGGCCTGTTGCGCCAGTCGCCGACTGCCCGCCACATTCACCTGACGATACAAACCCAGGGGATCGTCCGTGGTCTCCTGCATCACATGAGCGCGACCGGCCAGATGAATCACCGCCTCCACCCCCTCGAGGGCGGCGCCCCAGTCGGTGTTGCCATCGATGTCACCCACCGCCACCTGATCGGCGACCGGACCACCCGGCTCAACCCGGCGCAGGGCCGCCCTTATCTCATGACCCCGGGTCACCAGGTCAGGACATAGCTGACGGCCGACAAAACCGTTAGCCCCGGTGACCAGCAGGCGGCTCACAGTTCCAGGGCCCGCCGATAGATCGACATATGCTGGGCCACCACCCGGTCGACGGAGAATTCCTGCTCAGCCAGGGTCCGGCTTTTCTGTCCCATGGTCTGGCGTAGCTGAGGTTGCTGGATCAGCTGTTTGAGGGCTTCGGCCAGGGGTTCGCTCTCACGGGCCGGCACCAGAAGGCCATTGTCCCCTTCCGTGACCACCTCCCGGCAACCCGGCACGTCCGTGGTCACGATGGCACGGCCACTGGCCGCTGCTTCCAGCAATACCTTGGGCAATCCCTCCCGGTAGGAAGGCAGACAGATGATGTTGGCCTGGCTGAACACCTCGGCCATGTCCTGACGATTCCCCCACCATTCGATATCCCGGTCCCGCGCCCAGTCCGCCAGCTGACGCGCCGGGACCGATTCCGGATTGTTCGGGTCGATGCCGCCCACCAGGGCAAAGCGCGCCTGCACGCCCTGATGTTTCAGACTATGGGCCGCGGCCACGAACTCCCCCACCCCCTTGTCCCAGAGCATCCGCGCGGGCAACACCACGAGTGGGACTTGCTCGGGTTCCGGGCGCAGAGTGAAGTGTTTCAGATCCACTCCGGATCCCCGGATCAGCTCGAGCTGCTCCTGGCTCAGACACTCCTCATCCAGCAGGTAGCGGTAGTCATCCCGGTTCTGCACGATGACCCACAGACCCGCCCGGGAGAACAGCCAACGGTAGCTGTTGAGCACCGCGGCACGGGCCAGGGCGCTGAACCAGCCCTGGGCGAGGAATACGAAACCCAACCCCGAAATGGCGTTGACCACCGCGGGCACCTTCGCCAGACGTGCCGCCAGGGTGCCATAGAGTACGGGTTTGATGGTGACATGATGCACCAGGCTCGGGCGCAGATTGCGGTAGAGCTTGTAGAGTTCCCGGATGGTCATCAGTTCGGCAAACGGATTGGCGCCACTGCGGGACAGGGGCAAGGCGTAGTGCAGCAGGCCCTCCGCCTCGATCTGCTCCACCCCGTCACCCGGAGGGGTGGCCACACATACACGGAAACCGAAGTCACGCGCGGCCAGCGCCAGAGGCAAACGGTGGGAGAGGAAAAAGCCCGCGTCGTTGACTACGAACAAAATCAAACGGTCATGATCCGACATCGCCAGTGTAGTGTCCTATATAAATCATGTATTTAGAAAGCCACTCAAGCCGCGAGTGCAAGGCGTACCCCAAGGGCATTTCCTTCGGGGCACAGCCCGCAGGGAATGGCTATTCCCTTTCCAAGGGCTGCAACGCGGCAATCGTGGCTTGAGTGGCTTCCCGGAGGGCGAGCGATGTGATTTATACGCCATCTCAGGATAGGCCTCGTCTAAATATATGATTTATATAGGACACTGCACTAGTTCACTCTCGTGGCGTTCGCGGCCTGCTGAAGCGCTTCGATCAACAGCGGCGCCGTCACATCCAGGGCATACTGCCGTTGCACTTTATCACGCCCCATGAGTCCCAGATCCCGGCGCAGTTGCGGCTGGCCGATCAAGCGGGTGAACGCCGCTTCCCAGGCCGGATCCGAGTCCGCCAGATAACCGTTTACCCCGGGCTCCACAATCTCCCGGTTCACCCCCACCGGCGAAGCCACCACAGGCAGGCCGCTGGCCAGGTACTGAATCAGTTTGTAACCGCACTTACCGCGCTCCCACAGATCATCTTTCAAGGGCATGACTCCCACATCGCATTGCCGGATCAATTCCGCCTCCCGCTCTTCGGACCAGGGCAGCGCCTCGACTTCGACCCCCGGTATGGTCAGGGCATCGGCGCCAATGATCAAGAGCCGCAAACGATGTTCACCGGCCAGCCGGGCGAGCGGCTCCCGGATCAGTTCCAGATACCCGGCCGTGCTCGGTGATCCGATCCAGCCGATGGTGAGTTCATTCCGTTGGTGATGCTGCTTCAGCGGATAGCGGGTGATATCGACCACGGTGGGCAGTATGCGCACATCCCGGGCGCCTGCACGCTTCGCCCGCTCGGCCAGGTAGGCGTTGCCGGCCGTCACCAGGGTCGCGCAGGCCATGACCCGGTCGATCTTGTGTCCCAGTAATCTGCGCACCCATGCGGATGAAGACTGATCATAGCGATGAAAGATCGCATCGTCGTAATCGACCAGGTAGGGCACACCCAAGCGCCGCAAGCCGCACTCAAACCATGCAGGCATCCACGGAAACAGCTCTTTCTCCAGCCAGACCAGGTCGTAACGTTTCACCCTGAGGAGCTGCCTCAGGCGAACCAGGTAGGCACGCGCAAGATCACTGGGGCGCTTGGCGCCCGTAGCATAGAAACGCTGCAGATAGGCCTCATCGAACAGAGGTAAAACCGTGACATCGATGCCGGCCTCCGCGAGCAGTGGCAGATACTGATAGGAGCGCAGGCGACTGCTGGCGCCTAGCCGGGGATAACGGCACAACAGCAGAACCTTGAGCTTCAAGTCCCCTTCCCCAGGCGCAGTCCGCGCATAACCCAGTCCCGTTCCCGCTGATGCAGACCATGGCGCCAGGCCACCCAGACGAATCCTCCCAGCACTACCGAGCAATAGACGAGCTTCGTCGCCAGTCCATCAACCTGAGCGGTCAACAGGAACAGTCCCACCGCCGCCCCCAGAGCCCAGGCAAATCGCCCCGCCGAATCCCGGCACTCCGGAATCAACAGCCACACCATAACGTACAGCGCCAGCGCATCGACGAAGGTTCTCAGAGTCCAGACCACCGCGGCACCCAGAATTCCGTATTCATGCAACGCCCACCACAGGGCCGCGAGATAGACCGGCAGTTCCGCCAGATGCAGTTTCGCCGACCAGTCCGGGTGCCCCGCCGACTGAACCAGGGAGAACGGCACCAGGGAGAGACCATAAAAAAACACCCCCACCCCGAGCCATTGCATCACCCGGTAACCGTTTTCCGCGAACTCCGCACCGACCCACAGATTCAGACCGTCATAGGCGAAGGCCACCATGATCAGCACCAGGGGAAACAGCGCCATGGCAATGTAGTCGAGTCCTTTGACGAACAATCGCGCCGAATGCATCCGGTCCTCGGATCCGCCCCGGGCCAGGGTAGTGGACTGGGCCGGAAGCAGCACCGCCACGAAGGCGCTGGGAATGATCAGCAGGCGCGAGACGATCTCATAAGGCGTGGTGTAATAGGCCACTGCGGTAACGGTCAGCACAGCACCGATCACGAAGCGATCCATCGAAACCATCAACGGCACCACCATGTTGCTGACCGTCATCCAGCCACCGAACCCGAGTAACGGGCGAATCTGCAGCCGATCGATCCGGTAGTCCTGGCGGACCTCGGGAATGATCCGGAACATCAACCACAGGTGCGCCAGGGTGGCGAGAAAACGTCCCCCTACCAACACCCCCACGATCGGGTAGAGGCTGTTTGAAAAAGGCAGCACCGCCACCGGACCAAGGAATGTGAGTATCCCCATCGGGATGCGGATTGCGGTCAGCAGGTCGAAGCGCTGGTAAGCGGCAATCACTCCGCGCAAACCCACGGTGGCAATCACCAGTGGAATCGACAGGGAGAGCAGGTAGAAGGCCTTGAGGGATTCCTCATGCAGTTCAGCCGGCACATTCAGCACCTCCCCCACCAGCCAGGGAGACAGCAGCAGGATCACGCCAAAACCGAACACCCCCAACACCAGCATCAGACTGAGTGCTGTCCAGATCAACGTCGGGATCTCCGTCTCCCGACCCTCACCCAGGAATCGGGCCACCAGTACCGTCAACGCGCGTCCCAAGCCAAAATCGAACAGACTGAAGTATCCGACAAACATCCAGCTGATGGCGAGCAAACCGAATCGCTCGGTGCCGATCTCATCAATCAGGATTGGAATGGTCACCAGCGCGACCAGGAAAGGCACACCCACGCTGACCAGATTCCAAACCACGTTCTTGGCCAAACGACCGCCACGGGTTAGATCTTTCTGCCTGGTTTGCTGACTCATAGCGTTATCTTAACCCGAATATCCAAACCCTCCGATTCTATTTAGTTTGACCTGACAGACATCAGTCAGCATCAGTTCCTGTCGAGAACAGACTGAATGGAGTGTTGAGTTTTTAGTTATGAGTTTTGAGTTGCGGAGTTCGCTGCGCTCACTGTTTTTATATCACCCTATCCCTGGCCCTCTCCCGC
>JBEVWC010000005.1:0-57935 GCA_040506775.1 Candidatus Thiodiazotropha sp. | reverse complement strand
TGGAGTGTTGAGTTTTTAGTTATGAGTTTTGAGTTGCGGAGTTCGCTGCGCTCACTGTTTTTATATCACCCTATCCCTGGCCCTCTCCCGCGCGGGGAGAGGGCCAGGGATAGGCATAAGCAACAAAACCGTGAGCCCAGCGAACTCCTCAACTCAAAACTCCCCCCTCGTTCCCATGCTCTGCGTGGGAACGCATATCTCGGTCAATCGGAGCAGACAATAGTGATGAGTACAGACAGGGGTGGGTACGCATTCCCACGCAGAGCGTGGGAACGAGGTCTTGAGGTCAAAATTCAACAACGGCAGCCTGCATTGATCTTCGAACACGGGGAGCAGGGAAGTGTTTGGAGCGTTTTACATCATCCCGCAGTGCTTTGCCTTCTACCGCATCCCGGGTAAGGCTCACTCCTCTTGAAATTCCCATGTGTCCCGAAAAACCTAGCCCGGGTGCAGCGCAGCGGAACCCGGGAACATCCCTCGGGAGCTGGCTGTTTACTACCGAACCCTGATCCGTGAATCCCCTCTCCCCTTGCGGGAGTGGGCCAGGGAGAGGGGTAAACAACAAAACCGTGAGCGCAGCGAACTCCTCAACTCAAAACTCAAAACTCAAAACTCAAAATTCAAAACTCAAAACTCAAAACTCAAAATTCAAAATTCAAAATTCAAACAACTACTGTTTGCACGCCCAGACGGTCATCCGACCAGACTGCCCCGCAGCGGCTACCAGCAGTGCCAGAGGATAGAACAACTGGTGCATGCGAATCCTGTCTCCGGGCTCACCCACCACCCAGCGGCGCAGGCCTGGATAACCCTTTTCGTCCAACAGGTGTCCCAGGCTGGCAAACAGGCTGCTCAATACCCGTTGCTGGTGAATCGAGTGCAATTGCCAGCCGGTTTTTTCCAGCATCGACCCAATGGTACGCGGGGTATAGTGATAGAGATGACTGGGCAGTTGCAGGGCATGCCAGCGCTGTTTGAACAGGCGAAACTCCAGGGAATCGATATTCGGCACCGACAGGGCCATCCAGGCACCCGGCTTTGCCCACTCATGCAGTTTGCGCAGACTCGCGACGGGATCATGCAGATGTTCCAGAACCATCCATCCGACCACCAGATCGAAACCGCCCTGATCCAGATCCACTGCTTCAAGCGCGCCCGTGTGTACCGTGTAACCGTTGTTTCGGGCCATTTCCGCAGCCTGGGGTGAGAACTCGATTCCGGTCACATCCCACCCCCTGGCTGACATCTGGTGCAGGTAGGAACCGGAAGCGCAACCGATCTCCAGCATCCGTCCCGCTTCAAGCGGTGGAATCGCCTGGGCCCGGGTATCGAGCATTTTTCGCAGCCACGCCTTAAGCCCGGGTCGTCCTGCGGATGGACTCACCCGGGTTGCCAGGTAAGGGGGATAGTCATCGGGATAATAGAAACCTATAGTCTGAGCAGTCGGTCGTGGATTGGTCCTCAATAGACCGCATGAGAGACACCTTACGACCTGGTATTCACCCGGTAACCCGTTGATCCGGTCATGCCCGTGAAGAACCGGCTCATCGTCAGATGCACAACCCAATGGACAGGGTCGCGATTCGAGCGCCACCCCGGGTACATGCGAATGCAGGTGATCCTGACTCATGCTGAACTGGTAACGGCCCTAGGCCCAACGCCAACCATGCAGGTGATAGAAGACAAATGCGGATTTGGCGAACATGATAATGTGACGCAAACCCTTCTTCGACGCATTCCCCCCCCCATGCACAATACGCACCTCCGGCACATAGGCAATGGTGGAATGGCGGGCGATACGTATCGAAAGGTCGAAATCCTCGAAGTAAACGAAGAACTCCGGAGAAAACCCCCGCACTTCGTCCAATACCGTATGACGGACGAACATGAAGCAGCCGCTGGCCATTACCTCTTTGCTCAATGCGTGCGTGGTCATCTCGCAGCGCATCTCATATTCCTGCAAACGCTCGGCGAAGAAACGTTTCACAAAGCGCGGCGCGAAACCACGCAGGAACAGGTCCAGCACCGCGGGATAGCGTTTGCACAGGTACTGCTTGTGACCCTCCGGATCTTCAGAGTAGGGTGAAAGCATCCCCACATCCGGGTGCTTGTCCATGTAATCAATCGCCTTGTCAAAGGCATCCTGCACCACCTCCACGTCCGGATTGATCACCAGATGGTAGTCGCTGATCTGATTGAGTATCACCAGATTATGCGCCGCACCGTAACCAATGTTGCCGCCGGTACCCAGCACCATCCAATGATAGGGACCATCGCCCACGACCTGTCCTACCAGGCGTTTCACCTTGTTGAGTATGCCGCCGTTGTCCACTACCACCACAGTGGCTTCCAGACCTGGCCGCACCGACAGGGAGTGATCCAGAGAGCGGACGATGCTGCGCAGGGTATCCCGCAGTACATCCAGACCACTGTCGTAATAGACGATGGAGATGACCAGTTTCATCGGCCCAATGCCCTGTTATGCGTGATCGCCGATGACATTCCCAGAAGACGGCACTATTCCCCGCTAGCGGAGGTGGACCCCGCAGCAGCGGCCTGCTGCTTGATCTTCTGGATACTCTCCACCTGAAGCCGGAAGGTGGAAACCAGCTTATCGACTCCGGTTGGTTTGAGGTAACCGGCGTTGCCGGCAAAGATATAAGTACCGTAGGTCGCGGAGGCTGACAGCAACGCCGCATTGATCATCGGTAGAGGCTTACCCTCGCTTTTCATTTCATTGGCGAGCTGGATGAAACGCTCGGATAGTTCGGTGAACTCCTTGAGGTCATTGGTTTCGGTCATGATTCATTCTCCTCGGCGACCCCTTTCCAGTTCAGCGAAAAATCCTCGCCACAACGGGTCAGGTTCGGGTTGTAGGCCGGGTCGCGCTCAAGCAGCGGACCGTATTTATCGAGCATGTATTGCGCCTCACGACTGAAACGCAACTGCTTTTCCGGAGTATCCTCCGCACCCCGAGAGGCCGACTCGTGATGGTACATTTCGGCATAGGGTGTCCACAGGTTATCGTAGCCAAGCTGGTAGATGCGGATACAGATATCCACATCGTTGAACGCCACGGCCAGGTTCACTTCATCAAAACCCTGAACCTGTTGAATCACATCACGGCGCACCAGCAGACAGGCGGCGGTCACTGCGGTGTAGTTCTGAACCAGCACCGAGCGTCCCATGTAACCCCGGTTCTCGCGATAGGTGTACTTCATCGCATGTCCCGCGACACCACCCAGACCCAACACCACACCGCCGTGTTGCAGGCGTCCATCGGGATACCAGAGACGGGAACCCACAGCACCGATCTCCGGACGCGCCGCCTGGCTCACCATTTCGTCGAGCCAACCCGGGGAGAGGATCTCGATGTCGTCGTTCATGAAACAGACCATGTCACCCTCGGTCTGAGCCACGGCGAAATTGTTGATCGCGGAGAAGTTGAAGGGGTGATCGTATCGCAGCACCCGAACCCCTTCCTGCTGATCCAGTTCCGCCAGATAGCTTAGCGTCTCGGGATCGTCACTCTGGTTATCGACTACGGCGATCTCGTAGTTTTTGTACTCAGTCAGTTCACGAATACTGTCGATGCACTGCTTGAGCAGTACCTTGCCATTGCGAGTCGGGATTATAATGGTGACCAGAGGCGGCTTTTTCGGAACCGGATACTGTACCCGGATCATGCCCCCGATCAGTTCCGACTCACTGACGCTTGCCTCGATACCCCGCTCCTTGAGATCATCCTCAACCGCTTCGATGGCCGCCTTCATGGCATAGGATTTCGCTTCAACCCCCGAGGCGGTGCTCTCCGGGATGGCGCGCCAATGATAGAGAATCCATGGAATGTGACGCACCTGCTTGCGCGTATCCAGATGCCTCAGGCAACGCAGCGCCATGTCGTAATCCTGCGCCCCTTCGTACCCTTCCCGCACCCCGCCGATCTTTTCCAGCAGGTTGCGACGATAGACACCAAAATGGCAGATCATATTGTGGGAGCGCATCAGATCCGGATTGAAATCGGGCTTGAAATAATGGTCGTATCGAACCCCTTCATCATTCAGCTTGTCTTCATCGGAGTAGATCAGCGAGGCATCAGGGTAAAGCACGATTTCCTGGGCGACAAAGAACAGAGCGAAAGGCGCCAGCACATCATCGTGGTCCATGAACCCCACGAAGTCCCCCGTTGCGAGTTCCAGCGCGGAATTGGTGGCTGCCGAAATATGACCATTGGTTTCCCGATAAACCACCTTGATCCGTTTGAAGCGGTTCATGTACTCATTCAGAACCCGCTTGATATGAGGCCGTGTCGATGCGTCATCAGCAATACACAGTTCCCAATGTTCGTAGGTTTGCGCCAACACGGAATCGATGGCTTTGCGCAACCAACCCTCGTCAACGTTGTAAACCGGCATCACGATCGAGATCAGCGGAGCATCTTTACGCTCGTTCAAATCCTCGATGGCATACAGCTTGGGCAAACCCACCGGTTCCACATCACGAATCCAGACTGAATAGGTATAAGTGGGTGAGGCATTGTTCACCAGCCGATTCTTCAACGCCGCCACGCCACCTGCACGATAGAGATCGCCCCCTTCTTTCCACCATTTTTTCAATAATGAGGGCTGTCTGATCACCTGCGCCGTCACCGGCTTCAGTTTGCGAATGACCCGTAACGGAGTCATCAGTGTCATATATCCCCGCCAGCCACGGCTGTTGAGGATATCCTTGAGACTGCGCTTGTGCTCTTCAAGTTGAATACCGAGTAGCGCCTTCTGTTGTCCCAGTACCCGGATATGCTGATCGTTGTCCTTTAACTGCTTCTCGAGTACCGTTCGTTTCTGCTGTTCCTGTGCAAGGGTTTGAGTGGCCGATTCCAATCGCTGGGCCAGGTCCTCCTTTTGCGCAGTCAGATCATCGCGGATCTGGTGAAACGCTTTGAGATGCTGCTGCTGGTCCTGGAGTATTCGATCACGCTCCTCAACCATCGCAAGGCGAGTCGCGGCGGTTTCCCCAGCCTCATGCAATTGATCGAGAAGATTTCGATAAACTTCAACTGAGGATTCCATGGGCTTATCCGTCAGCGCAGGAAAATCCTCCACCTTTACCGATGCATCAGGCACCGCGCTGATAATAAACTGGAAAGCAGCTGCTTCCGGTGTATGAAACTGCGCCAGTCCCCTATCAGTCACTTCCAAACCCAGGTTATTCAACCTGCGCTTGATCTCCTCATCGGCCATATCGTGAAAGGTATAGGAGAGCTCTTCTACCCGAAAACCGGCCCGGCAAAAGAGTTCCCGCAACGAATGGTAGGTAAACAGATGCAAGTGGGTTCGATCCAGCAAACCCGTATCTTCGTATGTGAAACGTCCCTCGAGCAGTTCCAGGCGCAGGGCGGCATGCGCACCGTTCGGCAGGGATGCCAGCAGACGCCCATTCTCACTTAACAGATTCGGTAATTTTTTCAGCAGCGAGACTGGATCACGCAAATGCTCCAGGATGTCTGCGCAGGTAATGATATCGAAACGTTCCTCACCAAGGGTTTTCAACCACTGGTCTTTCTGAACATCACCTATGATCAACCGATCGCAAACGTCCTTCGCCTTGTTTGCCATTGCCCGGTCCATCTCAACTCCCACAACGGTGCAGTGACGCTCACGCCGCAGATAGTCCGCCATGTATCCGGTAGCACAACCCAACTCCAATACCCGGCTGCCCTCCGGGATGCGACGGACCAACTGAGTGTGGGAATTGTTTTCGACATTTACATCGAGTTTGAAATCGTACTCTGCCACGCGGAATTCTCTCTATAGGACTGCGCTAAAATTTTGCCTTAATCTCATTCCGATGTAGGCTTAAGTCCGTTCGCCATATAGTCCTCAACCAGATCTTCGTAGATACTTGCCTTGTTCTCTTTAAGGAGTTCGTCGAAGTAGGTTTCCCGACGCTTCTGAATATACTCTTTCTTCATATCCTCCATGATCTTGGGTTGAACCTCTTCGAGAGACATCTTACGCGGAGGAAAACGGTTAACCAGTTTTATGATATGGAATCCAAACGGACTTTCCACGATATCGCTGATCTCACCGGGCTTATGCATGGCGAACACCGCGTCATCGACCGGTTTCACCATCGACCCACGGGTAAAGACGCCGAGATATCCCTTGTTTTTTTTCGTCGGTACATCTTCAGAGTACAGAGTAACCAGATCATCAAATACACCGCCTGCATCCACTTCGGCTTTAACTTTTTTGGCAATCTTCAAAGCCTCTTCCCGGTTATGGTAGACCGGCAACCGATCGGTCGTAGCAATCATAATATGCTGAGCTTCGACCTTCTCAGGGATAGTGTATTTTTCAGGATTTCCCAGAAATTGTTCCCGCGCGGCCTGTTCAAAATCGGGCACCGGCTGTTTATCCAGCTCTTTCAATTTCAACAGATACAACATCCGCTCATTGGCCCGTCTCATTTTTGCCTGCACCAGGGGATCCTGATCCAGACCCTCCTGCTTGGCCTGTTCCGCCAGCGCCCGGATCAGGTAGGTTTGGCGGAGCAGTTGTAAAACTTTTGTCTTATCCGCAAGCACCTGCTCTCGGGCCTTTTCAGGGCCATCCAGGAGCAGTGCATCCAGGTCGATGTCCTTTATCGTGATATCCCCACCGAACATCAAAACCTGATCGTCCGCATGGATCACCTGGGACACTAGTAACAAACCAAATACAATTGAAATCAGCCTCATCATATACCTCGAAAATCTCTATCCAAGCGGATAAATCGAACACCAAATTATACTGAATCCCTTTCGACGGTGTGAACTGCCATTACAGCCAACCGACAGGAAGTAGACTGGATACGCAGGCTAAAAGTTCGTAATCACGGGGTGAGACTTAATGTCACGGATTTCAGAATCGACTTTTACGACTTCACACTCTGACACGGCTTAACGCGAATGCATTCCATTCATCGCTGCACAATATTACGTTTCCGCGACGTTAACCAACCATATAGTTGAAGCTAACCCTGAGTTTGATTTCAGACTGGCTGAAAAAACCCTGGGTATAACATTAAGACACAATAAACACGTTGCTTCCTCTGGAAAGTAAACGAGTCCAACCCCAGATTCATTACGCATTCACTGCTCTCGCTGTTTAGTTAATCATCAAAAAAAAAGGCAGGCCTTGCGGCCTGCCTTCTCTACAAGATCGCTTACGCGATTTGTATTAGTTGCGGTTCACGCTGCGGATCAGGTCCACAGTTTCACCGATCTGAGCAGGACCAACGTCAGCTGCCATTGCGGAGAAACCGATGACCGGAACACCGGTGAAGACGCCAGGACCAGCGGCGTTGATACCGCCAACCTGCTCGGACAGCAGAGCGATTTCAGCGTCGGTGTTGTAGTCATAACCACCCATTCCAATGGTCACCCAACCAGCTTCGAAGCCAGCATCCAGGGTCCAGTCGAACACGTTGGCAGCCGGGGTACCCAGCACAGACAGGTTACCACCGCCGGAACGGTTTACGGAGACCACGTTCACTTCGCGCTGCAGAGCGATGACGGTCGGCGCATCGATCGGCACAGGTGAGAAGTCGTCACTACCCGGGGCTACGGTAGCAGTCTGCTCTTCGTAGTCGTAGTAGTTCAGAGAAACCTGTACGTCAGGAGAACCGGCGACAAAGCCCGCGTTGGTGCAGATGTTACCACCAGCGGCACCCACATCGTTCGGGTAGTCTTGAGCAGTGGTGCCCAGGTTCGGCAGGGTCACAGGACCGCCATCGTTAATGCCGTCGTTCAGGGTACCGGCACAAGCGGCAACCAGAGGATCGACCTGGTTGGTCAGGGCAGCACCGTTGTAGATGCCGTGCTTACGCATCGGGAAAGAAACGACGATGTCGGTCTCACCAGCGATGCCGGCTTCTACGAAGTACGGAGCGGAGATCGCGTCAGCACTCAGAACAACAGCCATCGGGAAGGGGTTGGAGCCCATCGGGATGGAGGGGTTCGGAGAGATGTCGTTCACGGAACCGGTATCGTACTCGGTCAGGCTCACTGCACCAGTGGTTTTCACAGCTGCGCCGGTAGCGTCGAGCATGTTGGCCACAACAACGTCACCGGAAGCCAGAGAAGGCAGCAGGTAGTTGGAGGCGTCATTGGAGCGGTAGTGCTGAGCAACAGTCGCGTAGTCGTCAACGTGAGTGCCCTGCTCAACGAAGGCAGCACCGCTGGCGACGTTGATCATGATGGCGTAGGCGTTCAGGCCACCGGTGGGCTCAACCAGACCGGCGTTCATGGTGTCAGCGTAAGGCAGTGCGGGACCACCCAGATCCTGAGCGATACCAGCAGCGGACAGCGAGCCAGGCTCGAAACCGTTGATGTTCACAGCAGAAGCCAGACCAGCGTTCCAGGCGTCACTGACCACGGAGCAGTCAGCGGGCATGCCGGTAGCATCATGCAGCAGACCTGCAGGAATGGAACGGTCACCAGCAACAGCGTTCACAACACCGTTAGCAATACCGGTAGCATCGATTTCAGCTTCCAGACCGCCGTCAACAGCAGGACCTGCGCCGTCAGCGATAACACCCATTTCGATGATCTCGACGTAACCTTCGGTCAGATCTTCGTTGGTGGTAGCGGTGTAGATGTTACGGAAATCAGTACCAGCCTGCAGCAGAGCCTTCGAAGGGAAGGTGCAAGACTCGTCTTCGGTGATGATGTTGGCAACACCGGAGGCGTTGTTCATGCGAATGGTGCCGTTCCACACGTCGAAAGGAGACATGTAGATGTTGAAGTCGAGCACGTCAGCAGAGATGCGGGACTCACGAAAACGCACCTTGACAGCCTTATAAAGGTTGGTGGTGTTGGTGATGTTGATGTTGGTGATGATGTTGTTGTTGACGTTGTAGTACGGCAGCAGTGCAACTTGGCCGGTCCCATCAGTATTGATGTGAGCCGCATTGACTCCGGCTGTAGCGGTAGCCATCAGCATGGCTGCAGCGATCTTAGATTTTCTCAACACAGTTGTGTCTCCTATTTTCTTGCGTGTTAACACTAAAAAAAATAACTGAGCCTGTTATGCGGCCAGCTAAAAAGCCATGAGTCCAGGCAGTTCTCGAGGATTATCGACCCAAACCCATGACCATGCAAGGGAATGATCATTCCTTTGTGAGGAAAGTCTCAGGCCACATACGCCCCATAAGTCCAATCTCACGCCAGAAGTCTACCATAAATCTTCGAGCTAACAAGCGGAATTGTAGCAAAAATATGAAAAAATGTTGCATATTTACAAATGGAATTAATAACATGCTGAAAATTAACAACAAATACTTTTCCATAATAGACACATCAGGACCATGAAAAAGCCTAAAAGTGGCCACAGGACATCACAATTTTCCTGTTTATGGCTCACTTTAATGCGATATGGTAGATAAATTCGAAATAACAGCCCCTAACAAGCTGTATTTAAAGAAATTAGTACCTGATGTATCAAAAATACAACATCACTTTCAAAAACCCGCTCACTCCGTGGGAAGAAATGCCCAAACACCATCCTGGCCTTTGATCCAACGCTCGATCATCTCGGTATCCGTGTGAACGGCCTTCCTCATCAGCGGATAATGAATCAACAGATTCAGCTTAACCTTGACCTCGCAGGCCTCCGGTTCGCATTTCACGTTCTCAACCGTGGCCTCCTGCCACAATCCCCGCCCCTTCACAGACTTCTGGTAGTGAGTGTATGGGGTTACCGCCCGGTAACCCGGCGTGAGGTACTCATAAGCCGACTCCAGACGCCCCTGAATCAGCAGATCCCAACGCTCCGCTGCCCGTTGCGCCACCACGGCCTCATCCTTCTTGGCCTGGGCCGCTGGATCTGTCGCACAGGCACTCAGCGCCACAACCATCGCCATCGCTGTGAGAATTTTCTTGGTTCGCACAATCCTCTCCTCAATCGGAAAAGCAAAAAAGTAAAAAATGCACAATCTTACGGATCCTCTTTTGCCGCTTCAACGCAGTCGACCCCCTGGGTAAGCGTCAAACTTCACCCCAGTACATGGGTAACGCCTGCCATTGCCACCAACGCCCCGGGTTGCTGCGAATCCGTTGCTCGATATCAGCCACCAGCTCCGCCAGCAGAAGATCCGTGGGTTTCCCTTCGACCTCGTGTTGCGGCAGAAATTTCAAACGCAACCCCCTGCGATCCTCTTCCACGCAGAAGGGTTGGAGCACGGCACCCGAGCGTTTTGCAATTTTGATCGCACCTTCAGGAAAGAACGCCTCATGATTGAAGAACGGAACCGGCACCAGGCCAGGACTCCCTTTGTGGTAGGGCACATCGAGGAGTATCGCCATCGGCCGCTGTTTCAACGACTGCAGCAGCGGGCGCATGTTGGCGGCACCCGGATTGATGAACTCGCCCCGGTAACAGGCCCGTAAACGGGATAATTTCAAGCGCCGGTATTCAAACTCTGCCTGGGGCAAACCCCAGGTGTTATTGTTCTCATCATCACGGGCCAGTGCACTGGTCGGAAACCCATAGGCCGCAGTAGTTACGCCCAGCATCCAGAAGCGACCCAGATGCGCCCCAACAAAAATCATGGGGCGATTTTCACGCCGCGCTGCTAGCACCGGTTCAAAATTTTCCACCTCGATAAACTTCCCTACCTGCTCCGCCGTTTGCAGGCCAGGGTAGTACCAGGTATCAAGCATTTCGCGCTGCTGAAGCGCGTAGAAGTACGCGGTCCAGGATCGGTAGACATCTGCGTCATAGCCGGGCAATGCCCGTTGCATCTGATGCGCAATCTGCGCCGCCAGTTCACTGTCACGACGCATCTCGACACGCCCCCAAAGACTCGCAAGGCGATAGGCGGTATAGCGTGGAAGTTTCGCTATAGCCGGAAACATAACGCTGTACTTGAAGCGCAGATCCCAACGTCTTTTCTGTTGATTCATTTTATCTGCAACTCAAACGAAACTTGCAACGCAACCTAGCATTCCACTCAGTCGACCGGCTCCCAGTCATGGCTCAATTTGACCAATCCGACTTCACTGGAGTCCAGACGCACGCGGAATTGGCAACAGAAGGGGCGGGAATCGTAAACATGCAGACCACTGCCATCGATCAGCCATGCCTCGAGTGCATAGTCTCCCGACATCAACATCAACGGGTCGAACATCAAACGAATGCCTACATGCTGCTGATCGATGGAATACATCTTGACCTCATCGATCAGGGTAGAGACTCCATACACCTGGAGACCATCGTTTCTGATCAATACAAGGCCGATGTGCACATCCTCTACAGACCTTGAACCCTTGCAGGCGCGCACCCTGATGCCGAGTTTGTCACCATGCCGGAACACAGGGATCTTTTCCGGTGTATCAACCCCACCTTCCAACTCGACCTCTTGAATATAAACATCGCTCACCGCATCCATTTCCGGGGACGATCTTGTGTTCTCTTTATGTTTGCTTTGTCTGTGTCGTACCGAATCCTGATAATCATCAACGATGCTGGCCGAATCCCCCATGCCCCGCACGATTCCGTTCTCCAGCCAGACCGCCTGATCGCAAAGCTCTTTGACCTGGTAGAGATTGTGCGAACAGAAAACCAGGGTTTTGTTTTCCTCGCGAAAGCGCATCATGCGATCCATGCTTTTTTTCTGGAACAGGGCATCGCCGACAGATAGCGCCTCATCGACAATCAACACTTCGGGTTCGATCGACGTAATGACCGAGAAAGCCAGGCGCACGAACATCCCTGAAGAGTATGACTTGACCGGCCTCTGAATGGCATTGCCCAGCTCGGAGAACTCGATGATCTCCGGTGTTCGCTCGCGGATCTCTGCGGCTGAAAGCCCCAGCATCGAACACGCCAGGTTGATGTTTTCGAGACCGGAAAATTCCGGATGGAATCCGGATCCCAGTTCGAGGATTGCTGATTTACGGCCTTCGATCTGCAAACTGCCGGTGGAAGGCGCAAGTGTACCCGCCAGCAGTTTCAACAGCGTCGACTTACCCGCACCATTGTCACCGACCACGCCGAAGGTCGTGCCCTTCTCAATCGTCAGGTCAAGTGGCGCAAGGGCGTTGACCTCGGTGTGAAACGGCCGCTTGAGAAGCCATTCCTTGAACAGATCCAGAGGTTTCGCATATTGCCGATAGTGTTTCGACAGTTGTCGAGCTTGTATCGCGATCACAGGAAATCCTTGGCCCGGTGCTGCAAGCGTGCAAACAGGGCCCCGGTCAGGGTCAGCAATAACAGGCTCGCAACCGCCACGATCACCAGGTGATCCACCGGCCATTGGTGTTCGAGTATCACGGAACGATACGCCTGCACCAGCCAGGTAAGGGGATTGCCTTCAATAATCGGCCGATAGGCTTCAGGAATCATCTCCAGGGGGTAGATGATCGGGGTTGTGAAAAACAGGGCCATCATGAGCATTGGAATCAGTTGTCCGACATCCTTGATGAACACCGAAAGTATGGCTACCAGGGGCGCCAGGGAGAAGGTCATGAGCAGACGCAGAAACACCAGCAGGGGCAACAGCAGCAGGGTGGCGCCTGGAGGATAGCCCATGATCCATGCCGCCAGAATCAACACCAGCAGCCCGATCACTTCCTGCACCAGGGTTCCGAGTGTCGCCACGGCGGGAAAAACGATCCCCGGCATCTGGGTCTTCAACAACAGATCACGATTTTCCGCGAGGCTGCCGCTGGCCCGTTGCAGGGCATCCTGCATGGCGCTGAAGGGCATCAACGCGGCGAACAGGTAGAGGGCGAAATCTCCGCTTCCCCCATCCGGGCGAAAGCTGATTTTCAGGATACCTGAAAACACAAAACTGTAGACGAGCAGCAGGAACAGCGGTTGCGCCAACAACCACAGGGGTCCCAGCAGAGTGCCTTTGATTCTGAGCAGGGTGTCGCGCCGCACCATCAGGAGAATGCTTTGGCGCTGTTGGTAGAGATCGCGATAGAGCCTGAACAAGGGGTGGTCAAATTCCCAAGAGTAATGCAAGGCCGGTATGATAACCCAGATGCATGCCCTTGCCGATAGCTGGGCAGCGAATTGCCCGTCCCAAGGCCCCGTGTGATGATAGGGTCCTCGCAACCCCTCCGCAATCCCAGGGCCGACATGCTGAAGCCAGACTCCAAAATGACCACCCTGCTCTATCTGGCGGGCATCCTGGCGCTGACTTTCCTGCTCAATATCAGCGCCCTGGGAGGATACTGGCGATTCGATGACGGTTATCTGCTGGATTATGCCAGCCGCTTCTCACCCTGGGACTATTTCTTCGACCCGGCGATCACCCGGGGTTACTCCCTGAACAACCTGACTCCGTTCAACCCCCTGATTTTCGACCTCAATCTGAGCCTGTTCGGCTTACACCCCCAGGGATTCTATGCGCAGCACCTCGTGACGCTGGCAGCCTGCGGCATGGCCAGTTTCTTCCTCCTGAGACTCTGGATACCGGGGGCATTGGCGTTTTTTGGATCAGCCTGCTTTCTCGCGGGCGCCCCGACGCTTTTCGTCGCACAACAGTTGATGGTGGGACACTATATCGCAGGCCTGATGTTTGCGATTATCGCTACCTATTTCTACGCACGGAGCCTGTTACAGCAGAACTGGCGGCCGGCCCTGCTGAGTGCACTGTTCTATATCCTGGCCAGCAGCTGCAAAGAGATCTACTTTCCACTGCCTTTCGTTGTCGTGTTTTTCAACATGGGAGGCTGGCGTCGCAGGTTTCTGCACGCCCTGCCCATGTTTCTCTGGTCATTCGCCTATCTGGCTTGGCGCACCCATACCCTGGGCTCCCTGGTCGGAGGTTACGACAGTGGCCCACGAGAATTTTCCATCCTTAAGGTGCTTTCAGCCTACCTTGGGATACCGCAACTGCTGCTGGGAGGACCAGTGACAGGCATCGGCATGATGCTCGTACTGCTGGTGATGACGACGTATCTCGGCGTACTGCGCCGCCTGAATCCGCTTTTGCTCATCGTCGCAGTGCTGGCGGTGCTGCTGCCTCTGGCACCGCTCACCCATTTCCCCGGCCTGAGCCAACCCAACCGATACCTGCTGCTGCCCTGGTGGTTGATCACCATCTTCCTGAGTTTCGCGATCGGCCAACTGCCCCGACCGGGCACAGCCCTGAAATCCCTGATGCTCAGCGGCGTCATCGCATTGGCCCTGTCCCAGGCCTGGCATATCCAGAGCCAGCAACAGCCCAAGCTGGAGCGGTTCGATACGGTCTATCGGTTCTTTCTCAATGCCCCTCTC
Organism: Candidatus Thiodiazotropha sp.; assembly: GCA_040506775.1. GTDB lineage: Bacteria > Pseudomonadota > Gammaproteobacteria > Chromatiales > Chromatiaceae > Thiodiazotropha. The sequence goes on along the minus strand of JBEVWC010000005.1, from coordinate 43,665 downwards.
GATCAGCTCTATTATTCCCGTGACATCAAGGACGCCTACTACCTCGACACGGTGCTCAATGGCGCCCGCTACGCCGAGGCGCGCGTGAACGGTGACGAACCTCAACGACGCGGTCTGCTGGTCAGGGAGGGAAGTCTCGAACTCATCGACCAATCCCGCTATGCCATCATGTCCTACGACGAGACGTGTGGATGCATCACACCGGTCAAACCCCGTAGTACTCAACACACGCCCACGAAGCGAGACGCAACTCCACAGTTGCTGACCCTAGCCCTGTCGCCTCCATACCCCCCGCTGTTTTCAGCTGTGGATGGCAGATTACGAGTCACGGCACCCCGCGACAACTCGGTGTCCATCCAGGCCGATTGGACCGGCCCTGCCCATGATGCTGAATATGAAGCAGTCCTCATCGCACCTGGCAAACCGCAAAGTCATAAGGTGCATCTCGTCACAGACCCCGATCAAACCCGCGGCACCGTGACTGTCAGGTTAACCCTCAATCTGTATTATGAGGACCCAACCCGGGCCCAACAGGCCGCAACACAATCCTGTCTGCTGATTCGCTCCGCATTGACACCCTTGAGGTTGCTGCGTCACGGCGCCCCCGCTCAATGCCAAGGATTGCTCTCCGAGACCCCATGAATCAGCGCTTGAAAGACACCTTTTCCTCACAGGCCGTCAGCCATCAGCTGATGCGCTATCTGATGGTCGGAGGGGTCGCCTGGCTGGTCGACTTCAGCCTGTTCACCCTGACCTACTCGGCACTCGGGATTTTTTTCGCCCAGACCCTGGCCCGGATGAGTGGCGCCCTGGTGGGATTCGCCGGACACAAATGGGTGGTGTTCCGTAATCGCTCCAGCCAAGCCGGCAGCACCCGCAATCAGGCGATGCAGTATGGCCTGCTGTGGCTGTTCTCCTACATCGCCAGCCTGGCGCTTCTGTACCTGCTGGTACACCCTGTCGGCCTGCATCCGGTGGTTGCCAAGCTGATTACCGAAACTGTCATTCTTGGCTTCAACTTTGCTACGATGAGGCGCTACATTTTTGCCGGCTGATAGGGAGCACGTGATGCTGATCTCTGTGGTTGTTCCAATACATAACGAACAATCCGGTCTTCAACGATTCTGGGAATCGTTGTGCGATACCTTGCATCAATGCGGGGAAAGCTTCGAAATCATCCTGATCGATGACGGTTCCACGGATCAGACCTGGCAGATCATCACCGGATTGCTGCAGGCGGACCATGAAATGCCCCTCAAAGGCATTCGACTGAGCCGCAACTTCGGCAAGGAGGCGGCCATACTCGCCGGTCTCAGAGAAAGTTCCGGTGATGCCAGCATCGTTATGGATGCGGACCTGCAGCATCCACCCACACTGATTCCTGAAATGATTGCGAGATGGAACCTGGGCCAGGTACCCATCGTCGAGGCGGTCAAGCGGGAACGTCAGCAGGAGTCCGGATTTCGCAGATTTGGCGCACACTTCTACTATCGCGCATTTGCACTCTCCAGCGGTATGGCGATGCAAGGCTCCACGGATTTCAAACTGCTCGATCGCCGAGTGGTCGAACAATACACCCGGCTTCCCGAGGTCAACCGTTTCTTTCGAGGGCTGACCCATTGGCTCGGGTATGAAAGCGTTGCCCTGGAATTCTCACCGCCGGCAAGGGCACGTGGTCACAGCACCTGGAGCCTGGGAAAACTGTTGAAACTGGCTCGCTCCACGATCATCAGCTTCTCCTCACTACCCCTCAGGCTGGTGACCTGGATTGGTGGTCTCGGCATCCTGTTCAGCTTCGGCCTGACCCTGCAGACCCTCTGGTACAAGTGGCAGGGATTCGCCGAAGAGGGATTTCCAACCGTCATCCTGCTGATCCTGGGGATGGGCAGTATGATACTGCTGGGCCTGGGGCTTATCGGCGAGTACGTGGCGGAAATTTATCAGGAAGTGAAAAAGCGTCCCGCCTATGTGATTGCCCAATCCGTCTCCTCGGAGCAACACGCACCCCATCACACGGCGTCATCATGCGCCCCATCGGAACTGAACTATTGACCCTGCCGACACTCGTATACAGCACGGATTCAAGCCCTGAAAGGACACCCGCCGCGAGCCCTCCCAAACACGGCTCCATCACCGCAGCTGCGGTCAAGGTCGGCAATCTCGGGGATACTCCACCTTCAAACTTCGCACACAACAACAGAGGACGACTCAAACCATGAATCTGCGAAAGATCGTACTGTCAGGCGTGATGATCTGCCTGGCACACACCAGCATCGCTGCTGAACTCTCCACGGACAAACAGAAATACAGCTATACCGTCGGACGTCAGATCGCACAGATGCTGATCGCCCAGGAGGTCAATGATCTCGACATGACCGCGTTTTCCGAGGGCGTCGATGACTTCCTGAATCACAAGGATTCACAGATGACCCAAGCCGACATGCAGGCGGCCTTGAAACAGCACTATGCGGAATTGCAGACTGCGAAAGAGGCCCAGGCTGCTGCAAACACGGAAAAAGGTGACAAGTTCCGCGCCGAAAACGCGAAGAAAAACGGCGTCACTGTGATGGAAAGCGGATTGCAATACGAAGTGCTGAAAGCCGGGGAAGGTGAATCACCCAAAGCCGAGGACCGGGTCGAGGTTCACTATAAAGGCACCCTGATCGACGGCACGGAATTCGACAGCTCGTATGCCCGGGGAGCACCCCTGCAGTTCAACCTGAACGGAGTGGTGCCCGGTTTCCGCGAAGCCATCGAGCATATGAAGCCTGGTGCAAAATGGCGCGTGGTGATGCCCCCCGAACTGGCCTACGGCGCCAAAGGCGCAGGCAAGAAAATCGGCCCGAATGAAACCCTGGTGTTTGAAATCGAGTACCTGGGCCTGGCCAAAGCCCCCGCATCCGCCCCCGCTGGCAAATAATCGCACCTACCGGACAGGACCCTCTGGGGGTCCTGTCCGGCATTTCCCGCCCTACTCCCACACCTGTCCGCAACGCCGACTGCAACTGAGCACCTGAGAATTATTTTCCGGGAGATTCATGGTTTTTCTTGCCCAAACCTTGATATAATGTGAAGTTCATCACATATTTTTCGCCTACCTAACATGACTCGGCACACGCCGGATCAATAGAGACAGCGCTCTGTTTTGCCCTATACAATCCTAGATACACAAGGTATCAGCGACCGGCGTATCAGGGGTTTCCATCTGGATACGCCCCAGCCGGAACAGACTGATAGCGGGAATAAAATCCACATTTCCGGGTGGATCGTAGCGACTCGCGAAACGATCACCCATGTGGAGATCCGGGAACACGACCAGGGCACTTCCTACTGCATACACCGCTGCCCGGTCTGCGTGGAACGCCCGGATGTCGTGAGTCACTACCGGGATTCGGCCATCTCACCCCGATGCGGCTTCTCCACCCAACTGATGGAACTCGGTCTCCCCCGGCATGCCGAATTGAGCCTGCACGCGATTACCGACTCCCAGGAGGAGATCCCCTTTTTACAGATGAACCTGGAACGCACCGTCCGTCAATCAGCGTTCCAACCGAAGCTCCAGCCAATCATCGTCTCCACCCTGGGAAGAACCGGCTCCACATGGCTCATGCAACTGCTGTCGAAACACCCGGCGATCGTGGTCGCCGAACAGCATCCCTATGAAACCTTTGCCCTGGAGTTCTGGCTTCACCTGGTAGCCCAGCAGTTGATCACTCCGGAAACCCGTCTCTCAAGTGTTGATCAACGGCGTTTTCACCGAGACTTCCTGGATCAGCCTGAGCGCAAGGCGTGGTTCGATCGGGACTACCATCAACAGGTACTGAGCTTCTGCCAGCAGTCGATCGAGAGTTACTACCAGTCAGTGGCGGCAGCCCAGAAGCAGCACTCCGCCGGGTATTTCGCGGAGAAGATCCCGTATTTTTCCGGCGATGGAAACATGACCTGGCGCCAGCTTGGATCCGCAGTAAGGGAGCTTTACCCGGATGCCCTGGAAATCGTACTGGTCAGGGACTTTCGCGACATGATTCTTTCGGCACTCCATTTCGGTGCCCAGGGCAAAAGCCCGGAAGACCTCGAGAAGGAAAAACCCACGGCCTACCTCAACGTCGTCAAGGAAGTCAGCGAGTTCAGTGCTTACTATCAGCTGAACCGCAGCAACACCCTGCTGGTACGCTACGAGGACCTGATGCTCGACACCCGTGCGACACTCGAAAATGTGTTCAAGACCCTGGGTCTATCCTGCGATAAGCAGACCCTGAACAGGATCACCTGCAACAAGCATGAAGTCGCCGCCGAGCATAGACAACATATCACCAGCAAATCGATCGCCCAATCCGTGCAACGCTGGCGCTCCGAACTCGCGCCTCAGCAACAGGAACGCTACACGGAGATGTTCGAGCATGAGTTACAGCTTTTCGGCTATGACATTCGCCTCTCATGAGCCTGAGCCCGGTAACTTTAAGAGTCCGGATCATCAATCTTAAAGCGACTTCACGCGCTAGTACTTTTGCAGTGGAAACCCGTTGAGCCGGTCTTCAACCCGTTTTTTCAGATTAAGAAGATTAACGGTATACAGACCGTAGGAGACGTGCAGCCCTCCCAACCTGACCGAGGTGAGATAGATGGGATAGCGGGTGGTCCCGTTACGCAGACCATGAATGTACATGGCTGCCGCAGTATAGAGTTCGTCGCTGTATTCCAACGCACTGAACTCGCGTTCACCGCAGATCAGTGAGAGCACTCGCGCATCCATTTCCGCAGTGTCGGTCACCAGAGTGACATCCAGATAGTCCTCACGCTCCGCCAATGGAATCTGTCGGGCAAGAAGCTTCCATTCCCCTTTGATTTCACGGCTGAGTTCGTAGAATTCCGGTTCTGCCAGCAGATCGCCTCCCTGATCTGACACCAGGTTTCTCAACTGCTGCAGACTATTGAGAAACCTGCGCTGTTGTAACATCAGGAAGCGGGGGCTGTCGGTCCTGAGTGTCTGCTCAAACAGTGAGCCCTGTTCATCCAGAATATACAGGTTCGCCTGTTGCCCCTGGACCTGGTAGAAGACCTGGAGATAATCCGCTTTGTTTGCCCCGAACAGCACCGGGTAGGGACTCGAAACGAGAATCTCGGGGTCGAATTCAAGGGCCCGGAAAACCTGCTGCGGTTGCATCAGCTCTTCCCGCAGACTCTCGAACCCATCCAGACTGCGCCAGACATATCCCTTGTCCTGATGCTGAATGATGAAGAACTCTTTGCCCATGCGGAACACATATCGTCCGTTGTTCAAATCGCCGCTGCGAAAACGCCGGATGACGTGCTCAAACAGCTCGGTCACCCGGTGCGCAATCTGACTGCCCCGCACACTCGAGAAACTGAACGCCTGCACCTGAGTTTCCTGGGTCCTGTCCGGCGATTGCAGATCCAGGGTATGACAAAGGACATCCATCAGCCCGTCCGGTCCTTCATGGCGGGTGATCTGCAACTCACCCCAGCTCGTAAGTGTGAGTTTTTCCAGGGATAGCGCCAGATTGGTCCGGGCCGATGCGAAGCTCAGGGGATCGTGGCGCTCACTGGTCAGCTGCATCCCCTCTTTGGTCAGATACTCCATCGGGTCAACACCGATGTTGATGAACAGCCCCACCAGCACCGCATGCGCCGGCTTCGCCAGGGTCTTCATATCCGCCGAAGCCGGCATATACCCGGGAAACAGTTTGGTGACCCCACGGTAGAGTGACTGGAGTTCCTTGAGTGTCAACTCGGTTTCGCCGGAAAACAGCGTGACCCTGGAATGGCTGTCCCAGACCCGGTTGATATGACTCCAGACAAGAATTTCGAGCAGATTGTTGGAGATCTTGATGGGTCGATGCTCCGGCAGATCGGTTTCTTCGATCCAGCCCCGGTAGAGCATCCAGGCCAGGGTGCCGTCCCGGGTCTCGCGATGGTAAAGGGACAACTGCTCTTCCGAGAGATTCTTGGAAATCCCCGGATTGATGTGATCGATCTTACCCGGCCGATGATCCAACGCCGTGTAGAGCTTGCGCCCCAGCAGGTTGAGTTCGTGGGGGTCGATGTGGCTCTCTTTGGCGTATCTGCGGGCAAATTCGGTCAGCAGCCGATAGCTGCGGGTCAGAACCGCGACCAGCGCATTGCGCTCGTTGATGACCTTGTCGATTTTCCACTCGTAGCGGGTATCGAGCATTTGCAGCTGTGTCTGGCCCCAGCCCCACTGCCGGGTCAACTGCATCATGATGCGACTGCGCCAGTTGAGGCGGCCATTGCCCTGACTCAGATGCTCACCGACCTTGAAGTAGAAACAGCGCCGCGCCAGATCCAACCGGTCATGATCCTGATTGTGCATCAGGTACTCCTCCACCCGTTTGTAGAGGAGGATGTAGGCATCCAGCTGGTCGATGTCGGTCTCCCCGGAATAGATCGCCTCCTTGGCCTCCTGAGCCAGCCATTGCGGATGAGGGTAATGGCGGCTGTACGCCTCCATGAGGAAGATCTTGAGGATTGACTTGTAGGGTGAATCGATACCTTTGTAGAGCTGCCAAAGGGCCGCGCCGAAGAATTCGCCTGCCTGGATCCGATTCAATCCGCCCAGATCGATCACTTCACTGGGTTTAAGGAAACGGTGTGAGAGGAGGTAGTCGACATAATCCTGGTAATCATGCTCGTGTTCCGGTGGCACCAGCCACCACATGGGGTAGAGCCCCGCGAGCAGTACCGCACTGCGGTAAAACTCCTCCAGCAGCAGACTGTGCTGGGTGGTCCCGGAACTTTCCTGTGAGAGCCGGGACTTTTCCCCGTGGCGAAAGCGCTCGGGATCGATAAGGAAGATGTGCAGTTCCAAACCCAGTTCCAGGGCATCCTTTTCAACCAGGCGCACCTTCCTCTGCAACTGCTCGCGCTGATTCGGGTCCAGGCCGGGATCATGACAAAGCCAGAGATCGAAATCACTGCCCGAGGATTGACCGATGGTGCCGCTGCTGCCCATCAGGTAGAGACCCTGAATATGGTAGACCCGCTGCGCCCGCTTCTTATACTTGAAACTGCGACTCAGGCGCGCGGCTGCCTCAAGCGCCTGGCGCGAGGGACTGTAATCGGGAATACCCTGCACGGTGTCACTGCCGACGAATCCCGGCAGCATCGGGTGATTGATATGGAACAGCAGGGGCAGCAGCTCAAGAAACTCCTGCTGGCTGGGTCGTAATTCATCCAGAATCCGGCGCAGCCGGGCCCGGTGCATGCGCATGAAGCGCTGATGCACCGCATTGAGTTCTTTGCGGCTGATACCCTCGTCGAAGCTGATGCGCTTTGAGTCGGGCACTACATCATTTCGAGCGTGCGCTTGATCAGACGCTGTGGATCGTCACCCTTCGACCAGGCTGTCACACCGATGGCCAGTTCCGGCAGAGGAAGATCGCCGAGGTTTTTCAATGCGCCATCCCGGCACTCTTCAACGATCTGCTGAAGCAGATTGCGTGCATCTTCCTCATTGGTCTCAGGCATGACCAGCAGAAACAGCTGATCCTCGTAGCGGCCGATCACATCCGCCCAACGCAACCGCTCACGCAGGTATTGGGCAAACACCAGGATCGACTGATCCGGCAACCGGCTGTTTGGCTCCTCGGGATGAGAGAGCCGGATTGCGCTGAGGGTAAGCAGATTTCCGTAGCGGCGACTGCGGGTGACCTGGGCGTCAAGCGCCCTGAGGGTCGCGCGCCGATTCGCCATGCGGGTCAGCTCATCGGTGACGGTCAGGTCCTCGACCTGTTGGCGCAATGCCTCGCTTTCCCGCTGGGCCATCACCTGCTGACTGATGTCCTGGTAGAAATGCAGGCGTAATCCCGCATTGCTGCCCTCATCCACCTTGCGCACATCCCGACGCAGCCATCGTTCACCATCCCCATTCAGGGACAGATGCAGCATGTCCGTTTCATCGAACAGGGCATGCAGACTTTCGGGGAGGGTGTTTTTGTCCTTGCCGATCAACTCATCACCGGGCAGATTGAGCATCTCCTCAAGGGCCGGGTTGATCCATCGGATACAGACATCGTCGTCGATTGCCAACATTCCGGTGGGACAGACTGCGTAGAGGGTTTCGTTGAAACTGATATCGGCCATGTTTCGATTTCCCAGAATCACCACAGGCCTCCCATCGGCTCGGGAGACCGCTATTTTTTATCGTACACGGTTCATGGATACGGCAAAGCCGTTGTTCCTGGTATTTCTTCGGCGGCTTTCACAGTTTCTTTAATCCAGCTTCACTTGAGGAATGCCATTCCGATCGAATAATGTAATAATATCAAAAGGTTATTATTTATTTTCGGAATTTCCAGCGATTGGCCTGCGGTAATGGGTCAGTTGTATACCGCGGTGATACGCCATTGAGTGCCCTGCAGACTGAGGTGGGCATGAACCGGATTGTCTTCCCAATCACCTATTCGCAGCAGTAAACGATCGGGACCGTCGAAGAAGGCGTAGGTAAGTTGGCTCATGATCCCGCCCTGACGGGGATCCGGGTTGTGCGCACGCAGTTCATTGACCACCCAACGGGCATCCACCATCTCATCGATGGCATCCGATCCAAGGCGCCGGATACCATCCTGCAGCCAATCGACAAATCCGCTGGATACCGAGCCGATATTGCTTTGCACGTTCTTGTTGAGCTTGCGTTTGATCTGGTCCCGCACTGATTCCACATCGATCATGGCCTCGATTGCAGTCTGATCGTTCTGTTTGAGTGCTTGATCGAGGCGGTAGATGGCGGTGTAGGGCCAGGCCAGGAATGCGAGTGCAACGAGCACAAAGAGAGCAACAATACTTTTCATAACAACCCATGATTCGGTACGCAGGACCCGAATCGCTCCTGAGGAATCCGGCAGCATTATACCGAATTCATGCGGGGCGTCAGTGAATGTATGCACGCGAATGCACCCGTCAGCAACCTTGTGGGGCTGACATGCCAGATCAAAGTAAGCGCTCACTCATCCCGCCAGCCGCCACAGCTCAACCTGACTGCAAACCGATCGTTGTCTAATCAGAATGGCATCACCCAGACCAGACAATCAAAGCGTTCCGCACACTCGCACAGAAGGCAGCTCAGACAGGGCCCAGCTGCTGTCAGGCAAGCCTGAGATACTTTCACCCTCGCAGTATGAGATCGCCCTTAAATCACCGTTAATGCTGTAAAACGGCTTATATCGCGAATCTCAACAATCAACCGTGAAAAGTGGCAGGCAAACAGAATGAAACGCGAAATGCCGGGAACTCAGTGTCTCTGATGACTGCGCGCCGGGCGCTCATCCCGGGGCCTGGCCTCATTCACGCGCAAACTGCGTCCACCCACTTCCTTGTCGTTGAGTGATTGAATTGCCACTTCAGCATGATCTGAGTTGGGCATCTCGACAAACCCGAACCCCCGGGAACGACCCGAAAACTTGTCCATGATGACATTTGCGGCGGAGACATCCCCGAATTCCGCAAACAGTGCGCGCAGCTCGGTGTCCTTCACATTCCAGGGCAGATTACCAACATAAATATTCATCTATCGACTCTCGAATAAACGTGCATGTATCCACAAACAACGTCACCCGTCACCCATACACCAAGCGACCGGGACGATCGGTCAGTCACTGACCCGGCCCCAGAAAACGGAATCCCGTTCCTAAAGCCATCCAAAATAATCCCTGACAGTTTCAATGTAGCCCGCTTTACCCAGCCTGTCAGCGACGTGGCTGTCGCGGGTGCTGAAACGCAATTCAAGCGCGCAATGACTTCGTGAAACCCGCTTCAGGACGCCTCAGGGTCACTGTTTTGCGCTGTTTCCAATTCGTCACTCAACTCCAACCAGCGTTCTTCGGCCATGTTCAAGCGCCGATCCAGGTCAGCCTTGTCACCGAGTAGTGCCTTCAACTCGTCCTTGCGCGCTGTTTCATAAACGCTACTATCGCTCAATGTTGCTTCAATAGCTTTCTGTTTTTGTTGCAATTGTTCAATTTCCGACTCGCACTGTTGCAACCCGCGTTTGAGGGGCTGCAGGCGTTTTCGCTGTTCCGCCTCCTGACGTTTACGTTCCCGTCGCGCCGCGGAGCTATGCCCCGCCTGGGCCGAATCCTCCAGCGGGGCCGAAGGAGTCCTGCGCTGTTCCGCGAGCCAGGCCGGGTAGTCGTCCAGTTCACCCTCGAAGGCGGTCAGGGATCCGCCATGCACCAGCAACAGTTCATCCGTGGTCACCCGCAGCAGATGCCGGTCATGGGATACGATGACCATCGCCCCCTGAAAGTCCTGTAATGCCTGACCCACCGCGTGGCGCATCTCCAGGTCCAGGTGGTTGGTGGGCTCATCCAGCAACAGCAGATTGGGTCGTTGATAGACCAGTAGCGCCAGTACCAGACGCGCCTTCTCACCTCCGGAGAAGGGGGCCACCGGATCCAGGGCCTGATCCCCACGGAAGCCGAACCCGCCCAGGTAGTCGCGCAGCCCCTGTTCACTCGCCTTGGGGTCGAGACGCTGCAGGTGCTTCAGCGGCGTGGCCTGGGGGTCCAGCTGTTCCAGCTGGTGCTGGGCAAAATATCCGATGCGCAGCTCCTGTGCCGGCTCCCGGGATCCCTTTCGCGGCATCAACTCCCCGGCCATCAGCTTGATCAGGGTCGATTTACCGGCACCGTTGGGACCCAACAGGCCGATGCGGTCACCAGGCTCCAATACCAGACTGACCGCATCGAGGATCGACGGTTCCCCATAACCGATCTCGATGTGATCGAGTTTCAGCAGGGGGTGAGGATTCTTCAATGGCTCGAAGAAACGGAAATGGAATTCGGAGTCGACATGCGCAGGTGCGATCTGCTCCATGCGCTGCAGGGCCTTGATCCGGCTCTGGGCCTGTTTCGCCTTGGTGGCCTTGGCGCGGAACCGCTCCACATAACTGCGAATATGGGCAATTTCACGCTGCTGTTTTTCGTAGGCCTGCTGCTGATTGGCCAGACGCGCCGCGCGGATCTGCTCGAAGCCGCTGTAGTTGCCGGTATAGAGCTGGACCTGCTGCTGTTCGATATGCACGATGTGATCGGTGACCTGGTCGAGAAAGTCCCGGTCGTGGGAGATCATCAACAGGGTCCCGGCGTAGTTGCGCAGCCAGCCCTCCAGCCAGATCACCGCATCCAGGTCCAGGTGGTTGGTGGGCTCGTCCAACAGCAGCATATCGGAACGGCACATCAATGCCTGGGCCAGGTTGAGGCGAATCCGCCAGCCACCGGAGAAATGGCTCACCGGACGGGCCTGGTCCTCACTGCTGAATCCCAGCCCGTAGAGCAGCTCACCGGCCCGGGCCTGGGCCCGATAGCCGTCCGCATGGTGCAGCAGTTCGTGATAGCGCGCCTGGGCGACACCGTCCCCCTGGACCTCGGCGTTGGCCAGGCGGGCCTCGATGTCACGCAGCTTGTGATCGCCGTCGATCACGTATTCCAGGGCGGGCCGGGACAGCGCCGGAGTCTCCTGGGCGACGTGGGCGATCTCAATGTCAGGTGGACGGTTCAAACTGCCCTGGTCGGCCTGCAGCTCACCCAGGATCAATTGAAACAGGCTCGATTTGCCCGTTCCGTTACCCCCGGTGATGCCCACTTTCCAGCCACTGTGGAGGATGAAATCGGCATCCTCGAAGAGCAGTTTGTTGCCCCGTCTGAGGGCCAGATTCTCAAAACGCAGCATGCTTCAGAACGGCCTTAAGGGCACCGTTTCCCGTTTCTCGCCCCAGCTCATGACCACCTGATCCTCAGAGATCGTTTCAAGTCGCCATTCCCCCACTTTGTCCCCGATATGTATCAGGCGGCTTTTTTTCTGCTGTGGCTCGAGGATCATCGCCGCAGAGGGCTCTGAGCCTGTCATGATCACCCCGAGGAGACGAAACCTGGGTGGATTCGTGGGGGCTTTGGGCGCGGCGTTCTGCTCGGGTTCGACATGAAAACCGGTGCGGTCGGCACGAAACAGGGATCGGTCGAAGATCTCCGCATAGGCTGTGACCGGAGCTCCCAGCAGGGGTGGATCGGACACTGACGCCTTCTCCCCCCCGGGACCGCTGGACGCAGCCGGGACCACAACGGCCTCGCGGCGGGTTTCCGGCCAATCCAGCCATTGCAGGCCGATCAATGCCAGCAGCCCCGCGCAGAGAATCAGCAGTACGCGTCTCATAGCGGACCTTTCCAGAAGTAGCCGTAGATATCGAAACGGATATCGAGCTTCTCCGCTTCATCCTCTTTCACCTTTGCCGGAGCCTGGATGTTGAGCTGCTCGAAGAACATCAGGGGTCGGCGCTCTTCCAAGGCCTGCATCACCTTCTGCAGCACCAGGGTGTCACCCTGCATCCGCACCCGCACCATGATCTTCTCGGTGACCTGTTCCTCATCCTGGGGTTGCTGCACCAGCTGGGTGCTCAACACCAGGCCACCGATTCCGGCGATCAGCTCCTTGATCTGCTGTTGCAGACTGGCATAGGCGACGCCGGGCGCTTCGCCGGTGAGGTAGTTCTGACGGATCTGTGCCTGCAACTGGGGTGCGTTCAGATCAGCCTGCAGCTCCTCCTGGCGTTGTGCGATGCGCAGAAACTGAGCCGAACGATAGCGGGCATCCTCTGCCGTTTCCCGGTAACCGTCCAGCAATCCGCTCCACAGCCAGGTGAACACCCCCGCAGTCAGGACCAGGATCAGCAGCAGACCCAGGAGCAGGCGATCGCAGGCTTTGCGGGAGCCACCCAAACCGGTTGTCATGCCGCCTCCCGGGTGAGCGTCAGAATGATGTCGAAATTCTCCTTGCCTGATTTGCGATTGCGCACCACCGGTGATTTGAAACGCACCGACTCGAACAGGGGGGAGCGCTCCAGAATGCCGATCAGCTCGGAGGCCTGGTCCGATTCCCCGGACACGGAGACCTGGTCCGAAGACAGGTTGACCTGGCGAAACCAGCTGCCATCCGGGATCAGACGGGTCAGCTCCAGCAGGATGTCCGAGAGGGGCCGGTAGTCCGCCCGCTGCCGGGTCACCATGGCCACCGAGTCCCGCTGCTGGTCAACCCGGTCCTGCAACTGGCGGGCCCGACTGGCGTCACTGCGGGCCTGTTGCATGGCCTGTTCGAGATCCAGGGCGATCTGACGCTCCTGCCACAAGCCGCCCCCCAGGTAGAGCACGACCAGGATCACCAGACCAAGCCCGAGCAGCTGATCCAGGCGGCGTCCGCCTGTGGTGCCTGAACCGGCGCGGGGTTTGAGATTGAGGGCCTGGGATTCACCGCTGAGGGTGACCCGTTCGATTCCGACGCCCGACTCCTGGATGAGCCGATACCAGGGATCGAGATGCTGTTTTCGTGCAAGAATCAGGCGCCCCCGCAGCCAATCCGGCAGATCGTCTTCGCCACTCTGGGGGGTGAAATGGAAGTACACCTGGTCGCTTTCGAAGGGTGAGAGACGATCCATCTCGTAACCCAGCACCTGGGACAGATGTTTGCGCGCGGCTGCCGGCAGGCGCACCGTGCGGCTCAGAACCAGATCGGGCTCCAGGCAGATCCGGGCGCGGGGCTTTTGGCTGCCGAAAACCTGGGATATCCAGGCGGAAAAACGCGCTTTGTCCGCCTCCGCGGAGCCGAGTTCGATGCGCTGGCGGGTATCCGGCTGTTCGCACACCGCGCCCTGCATGCCCAGGGTGATGCGGCATTCACGCTGGCCTGCGGCGGCAAAGCGCATCGCCAGGCACTGCCGCACCGGGTCGATCAGTTGCTCTTGAAGACGCTGGTTCAAGGCGTGAACCGACCAATCCTGCAACTCACTCACTCCTCTTCGAAGGTTGGCCACTCGGCCTGGGAAACCCCGTAGTTTAGCTCATCCAGGTGCAGCCTGTCCCTTGCCTGTCGAACCAGGGCGAGCGCCCTGAACTGATCCCCGGCGGAGCCTGTTTCCACCCATACCCAGACCCCATTGCGCACTGAAAACCCGCCCTGGGGTCCGCCGAACCCCCCCGGCAGTTGCGCACTGTTACCCGAATCACCTGCCCGGGAAACCGCCAGATAGGGGAACAGGCGGGCCTTGAGCTCCGGGGTCATGCCCAGTACGAGTCCGATTTCATCCACGCTGTCGTAGGGGGCGTCCTTGGCACCATAGGGTTTTCCCGCTGCCCGGTAGTCATCATCCTCCGCCCCGTTGAGACGATGCAGGTTATCCCGGTCGCGCCAATCGAGCATGGCGGCGGCCAACGCGCTCTGTCGTTCCGGCTCCACCTCGAGAGCTGCCAGCAGGGCCCGCAACTGGCCCTCGGTCACCTGATTGAGATCCAGACGGTCCCGTTCCGCCTGCAGATGAATCAACATCTCCCGGCCTTCGAAACGCCAGCTGTAACCATGGCCATCAACACGCCAGGCCTGATCCGGGTCCGGATCGAAGGCCCGGGCCGCAGCGTAGAGGAATGCCGCATCCGCATGGGCACGCAACCGGGCCTGGTTCAGCTGGTAATGAGCCAGGGTGGTCTCGGTATGTACCGAGGAGGAGATCGCCGAGACGATTACCGTCAACAGCACCAGGGCCCACAGCACAAGCACCAGAACGAGCCCCTGTTGACGACGACCGCTCATCGGGCATCCCCGATCGCAAAGGTTACAGCGGGGCTGTCACCCTCGGGGTAGAGGACACGCAACCGAATCAGACGCGGGACCCTGCGACTGTCGCGCCACTCCCGCTGCCACTCCTCGGGCAGCCCGGGCTGGGAAGATCCGTAGTAGTTCAGCTCCAGTCCGCGCAATCCCTCCATCAGCAGGTGCTCGCTGTAACGCAGCTCCGCCACCTGCCGATCCCGGGGTTGCCACTGACCGGATTCGAACTGTCGCCAGTCGAGCCCGTCTTTCGGACTCTCGGCCAGCACCTCCGGGTGATAGAGCCAACGCTTCAGCAACAGCACCTTCTCCGCACCCCGGTCGCGCAATTCGAGCTGAAACAGGGCCGCGCCACCGATCCCCGCCTGGGAAGCACTGGGTCCGACCCAGCGGATCGCCGAAGACTCACCGCGGAACAGGGGCAATGGCCCCTCTTCGGTGTCGATCTGCTCAGGCATCAGTGCTCCCAGGGTACGCCTCAGGTAGTCGAAGGTGAGTCGTTCCTGAGTCTGTCGCTCTCCAGCGCTGGCGGTTTTCTCCCAGGCGCGCCGCCCCAGGTCCAGCCCAGAGAACAGCAGCATCACGATGAGGCTCATCAGCACCAGCGAAATGATCAACTCCAGCAGGGTGAAACCGGAGGCGGAATTGCGCGCGTCAGCTGGAGAATTCAACCCCTTCATGCGCCCACCTCCCCTGAACCCGGGGTTCTGCGAATGGAGATGTGATGTCCTGGAATCATCGGCATTCAGCGATAACGCAGGCTGGTCAGCCGATATTGACGCCCGCTGCCGGCCGGGCCCCAACGTACTTCGGCAACCACCTGGAAAGCGGACTGGCGCAGGTAGCCGGTCTCCCCGGGATACTCGCTGATGCTCAGGCGCCAGTGGTAACCCGCTTCGAGATCTCCTTCCCGGTTACCGGCTTCAAGGGGGTAGAGCGTACCCACTTCAGCCAGCCGGGACTCGGCGATCAACGCTGCCCGGGAGTGCTCCCCGGCCAGCACCAGGCCGCGGCTGTTACTGGAGATCGCCTGCATGACCACCCCAAAGGTGATCGCCAGCAGGGTGAAGGCCACCAGCACCTCAAGAAGGGAGAATCCCCGCTGCCGAGGCGCACCGGATACGGACACGGGCACACTTCGGCGCAAGGACCGGGAGGATCCTTCAGGGCGCAAGGGATACCCGGCCGGTGAGCCAGTCCACATCGATGCGGCGCTCGTTGTCCGCCGCTTTGAGGGTCACCCGGCCGCCGCTGGAACTGCCGTCGGGATAGAAGCGGATGGCGCTGCGATGATCGTCGAGACGCTCATCGGAGGCGGCCTGCAGGCTGACCTGAGCGTCATCTGGAAGGGTGTAGGTTTTGTTGCGTGGGGTGATGGTGTAGTGCTTGTTCTGCAAATCGAGGATCAGGCGCCCCTCACGACCCTGGGCGATCGACCAGCTGCGCACGAATCGCAATGCCGAGGCGAGTTCCTGGCTCGCGCCCCTGAGCTGCACCGAAGGTAACGCACGCTGCAGCATGGGCGGCACCAGGGCGACCAGGGCGCCGGCAATCACCAGGGTGACCATCAGCTCCAGCAGGGTGAATCCACGCGAGCGGGGGAGCGGATCAGCCTCAATCCCAGACATGAATGTCCCTGGCTTCCCCTTCGCCCCCCTCGGTGCGATCGGAACCCAGGGAAAGCAGGTCGTACTCATTCTGTTCGCCGGGGAACCGGTAGATGTAGTCAGCGCCCCAGGGATCCTTGGGAATGCGCGGCTTCTTCAGGTAGGGACCGTTCCAGTTGTCCACCCCGTCGACCCGTTCCACCAGGGCCACCAGGCCCTGATCGCTGGTGGGGTAGTTACCGGTATCCAGGCGGTAGATATCCAGAGCCGCGGACAACTCCTCGATCTGCACCTTGGCGGTCTTGCCCTTGGACTCACCCAGGGCGCTCATCACCCGGGGCCCGACCAGACCGGCGAGCATGGCCAGGATCGCCATAACCACCAGCAGTTCGATCAGGGTGAAACCGCGTATTGCAAGGGGTCGGAAAACTGTTTTGTTCATAGATCTCTCGTCAGATTATCGGGCAGAACCCCGCGTCATAGCGGATACTGCATCAGTTTAACGGTGTGGTCTAAAATGCCAGGTCGTTGACGCTCAGCATGGCCAGTAAAATGGAGATGATTATACCAGCAATCACCAGACCGAGACCGACGATCAGGATCGGCTCGACCAGGGTGAGCATACGCTGTACGGTTTCACGGACCTCCTGGTCGTAGACATCGGCCACCTCGTTGAGCATGGCGTCGATCTCCCCCGACTCCTCGCCCACCTGCAGCATGCGCATCGCCAGTTCGGGGAGCACCTTCTCCTCAATCAGCGGCGCGGACAGCCCTTTGCCCTGCTTCAGCTTGAGCGCCGCCTGTTCCAGCCCCTGGGCCACGTAGCGGTTGTTCAGTACATCCTGGGCCAGGGTGACCGCATTCAACAGGGTCAGGCCGTTGTGCAGCAGGGACGCCAGGGTGCGGGAGAGGCGTGCAGTCTCGACCTTCAGCATCAGCTCGCCGATCAGCGGCAGGGAGAGGGTCCAGCGGTCCCAGCGGTAACGGTTGTCAGGCTTTTCCAGCCACATGCGAAACAGCGCCACACCGAGGAACAGGACGGCCAGCAACAGCCACCACCAGGACTTCATGAACTCGCCCGCAGCGAGTACGACCTGGGTGGGCAAGGGGAGTTCCCGCCCCATATCCTGGAACATCTGGCTGAACTGGGGCACCACGAACACCAGCAGCACCATCACCGACACCGCAGCCACCACCAGCAGGATGGTAGGGTAGATCAGGGCGGATCGCACGCTCTCGCGCAGCGCCTGGGAGCGTTCCATGTACTCGGCGATTCGCACCAGGGAGCCTTCCAGCATGCCCCCCGCCTCCCCGGCCCGGACCATGCTGATGAACAGACGCGGGAAGGTCTCACGATGTTTTTCCAAGGCCTGGGAGAAGGTCGCACCACCCTTGATCGCATCGTTGAGATTGCCGATCACCTCGCCCATCGCCTCGTCGCTGCTGAGCCGCCCCATCAGGGAGAGGGAGCGCTCCAGGGGCATGCCCGCCTTGAGCAGGGTGGCCAGTTCCTTGGCAAAGCCGAGCACCTGTTTGCGCGAGATGCCGCGCTTGCGCACCCCGCCCGGACGCAACAGGCCACGCAGCCCGGTGACCTTGCGGACCTGCAGCGGGATCAGGTGGTCGCGCTGCAGTTCGATGATCACCTGGCGGGTATCCTCCGCCTCCATTTCTCCCTCGAGGATCTCACCGTTGGACCGGCTGGCCCGGTAGCTGAACAGCCCCATTACAGATCCTCGTCACTGACCCGCAACAGCTCTTCGATCGAGGTCAGGCCCTTTAGAACCTTGCCCAGGCCGTCCCGGTACATGGTGTCCATGCCCTCCGCAACCGCAATCTGCTGGATCTGCGAAGCGGTGGCGCGCTGAGTAATCTGCTGCCGCACCCCCTCGCTGATCAGTAACACCTCGGCGATGTTCATGCGTCCCCGGTAGCCGGTCTGGGAGCAGGCCTCGCAGCCGCAGGGTCGGTACAGGGTGAGCGGAGACTCCCCGTCGACCAGGCCTGCCTGGCGAAACCGCTGCATCAACGCCGGATCGGCACTATAGGGTTCACGGCACTCGGTACACAGGCGCCGCGCCAGGCGCTGAGCCACGATCGCGGTGACCGTGGAGGCCAGCAGGTAGGGTTCGACCCCCATGTCGAGCAGCCGGCTGACACTCCCCGCCGCATCGTTGGTGTGCAGGGTGGAGAGCACCATGTGCCCGGTCAGCGCCGCCTGGACAGCGATCCGCACGGTCTCCGCGTCACGCATCTCACCCACCATGATGATATCCGGATCCTGGCGCACGATGGCCCGCAGGGCGTTGGCGAAATCCAGTCCCACCTGGGATTTGACCTGGATCTGGTTGATGCCTTCGAGCTTGTATTCGACCGGGTCCTCCACGGTGATGATCTTCACCCCGGGCTTGTTGAGCTGGCTCAGGGCGGTATAGAGGGTGGTGCTCTTGCCGCTGCCGGTGGGTCCGGTCACCAGGATGATGCCGTTGGGTTGCAGCAGCGCCTGCTGGAGACGCTTCAGCGAGGTATCGCCAAACCCCAGCTTGTCGAACTCGAAGCTGATGCTTTTCTTGTTGAGCAGGCGGATCACCAGACTCTCGCCGTGCAGGGTGGGCACGGTGGAGACCCGCAGTTCCAGCTCATTGCCCTGGATCTTCAGCGAGATACGCCCGTCCTGGGGCACCCGCTGCTCGGCGATGTTGAGCCTGGCCATGATCTTGATGCGCGAGATGATCGCGGCGGTGGAATGTGCTGGGGGCGATTCCGCCTCGCTGAGGATGCCGTCGATTCGGTAGCGCACCAGCAGCCGCTCCTCGAAGGGCTCGATATGGATGTCCGAGGCCTCCATCTCCACCGCCCGCTGCAGGATGTGGTTGACCAGGCGCACGATCGGCGCCTCGCTGGCGAGGTCCTTGAGGTGTTCGATGTCCTCGGCCAGGCGTTGATCGTCATCCAGATCCTCGACGATCTCTCCCAGGGCGCTGCGCCCGCTGCCGTAGACCCGCTCCAGCGCGGACTCGATCTCGGACAGCCGGCCCACCCGGATCTGCACAGCCAGCCCGGTAGCGAGTCGCAGGGCCTGGGCGATGCTGAGCTCGCCGGGATCCGCCACCGCGACCTCCAGCTCGTGCTCCCGCTGCGCCAGGGGGATCGCCTTCATCTCCCGCAGATAGCGATAGGTGATGGGTTGATCGTGTACCGGTGCGTCAGGGTAGGCCGAGGCGTCCTTCACCGCTGGCACCTGGTAGAGGGCAGACAGGATCTCCACCAAGTCAGCCTCGGAGATCAGCCCCATGTGCGCCAGGGTGACCGCCTCGCTCTCACCGGTCTGCCGGGCCAGGCCCTCGGCCCGAGCACAGTCCTGTGCCGAAACACGACCCTGCTCCCGCAAATAGGCAATGACGCCAGCAGAAGGGACGCTTAGGGGGGAGGCGCTTGCAGACATGGATTGGGCCGGATACCTTCGCAGTGAGGTGAAAACAAAACCGGGAGTATATCTCACTACGAATGGGTTTGCTTCTGCATGGACCGTACTTAACTTGACCACGAGAATCGATAGATCTATCGTATTACGATATAAGCATCGATCAGAGATCATCATGTCAGCCGTAACCGTATCACCCAAATATCAGATCGTGATTCCAAAGGAAATCAGAGAGTCCATGGGCATAGTTTCCGGTCAGAAGGTGCAGATCCTGAGCTATCAGGGACGCATCGAGATCATCCCCCTGAAACCCATGAGCAGCCTCAAAGGTTTTCTCAAGGGCATCGAGACCACGGTCAAGCGGGATGATGACCGTCTATGAACGTGGTCGATTCATCGGCCTGGTTGTCCTATTTCGCAGGTGATTCCAACGCGACAATTTTCGCCGAACCGATCGAGCTGATCTCCCAGCTCTTGATACCCAGCATCACGATTACCGAAGTCTTTAAAAACGTCTTCCGTCAGCGCGGGGAAGAGGCCGCACTGATCGTTGCAGCGCACATGGAGCAGGGGCAGGTGATCCCTCTGAACTCGGAGCTGGCCATGGACGCCGCAAGATTCGGCATTCAGCACAAGCTGCCTCTGGCAGACAGCATCATCTTCGCAACTGCCCATAAATTCGATGCCACCTTGTGGACTCAGGACGGCGACTTCGAGGGTTTGCCCAATACCCGATACTATAAGAAACAAACCGGCTAACGGTTTCATAGTGCAACAGATTCGTTACTCCGCGGATCCGGAATCGGGGTAGAATGCCCCGACCATGAGCAGACAGATCCTACCGCGCCACCTTCGCTCCCAGGGCGTTGCCCTGATTCACGATATCCTGATGGTGCCGGTCGCCTGGTTCCTGGCGTTCTGGTTTCGCTACAACCTGGAGGTGCTGCCGGTCGAATACTACCGGGATGCCCTGCAGGGTCTGATGTTCGTGCTGCCGATCCAGCTGACGATGTTCATCATCTTCGGACTCTACAAAGGCATCTGGCGTTTCGCCTCGCTGCCCGACATCCTGCGGATTCTCAAGGCGGTGCTGGTCGGCACCATAGTCAGCGTGGCGCTGCTGTTCGTCTTCACCCGGGCCGGCGGGGTACCCCGTTCGGTGCCGGTAATCTACAGCATCCTGCTGGTGATGCTGTTGAGCGGACCGCGCCTGATCTATCGTCTGCTCAAGGACCACCATCTCGACCTCAGCCCGGGACAGCGGGTGCTGATCGTCGGCTCGGGTCGGGCCGGTGAGATGCTCGCCCGGGACCTGCTGCGCAACCGCCAGGGGGACTACCGCCCGGTGGCCTTCGTCGATGACAAGCAGCGGCGCAAGGGACGGGACATCCACGGCATCCCGGTAGCCGGCACCAGCGAGGCGATCCCCGAACTGTGCGAGGAGCTGGACATCGACCTGATCATGATCGCCATCCCCTCCGCCAACTCGGCACAGATGCGCCGGGTGGTCGAGTTCTGCGAGGCCGCCGGGCGCCCCTTCCGCTCGGTGCCCCAGCTCAATGACCTGGTCTCGGGCAACGTACGGATCAACCATCTTCGGGAGATCTCCATCGAGGACCTGCTGGGCCGCAACCCGGTCTCCCTGGACTGGCAGGCGATCGACCTGGCCCTGTCCGGCAAGACCATACTGGTCACCGGCGCCGGGGGATCCATCGGCTCGGAGCTCTGCCGCCAGCTCGCCCGGCTCAAACCGCAACGGCTGCTGTTGCTGGAGAACAGCGAATTCAATCTCTACAGCATCGAGATGGAACTGCAGAAGGATTTTCCCCAGCTTGCCCTGGAGTGCCATCTTGGGGACGTGACGGATGAGCCGTTTGTCGACGACCTGTTCCACCAGTGCCGCCCCGAAGTGGTGTTTCACGCCGCCGCGTACAAGCATGTCCCGATGCTCGAACCACGCATCCGTCAGGCGATCCGCAACAACGTACTCGGCACCCGCATCGTCGCGGACCGGGCGCATCGCAACGGTTGCGGGGTGTTCGTGCTGGTCTCCACCGACAAGGCGGTGAACCCGGCCAACGTGATGGGCGCGAGCAAGCGGGTGGCGGAGATCTATTGCCAGAATCTCAACGCCCACTCCGACACCCGCTTCATCACGGTGCGCTTCGGCAATGTGCTGGGCTCCGCCGGAAGCGTCATCCCCCTGTTCCGCAAACAGATCGAGGCGGGAGGTCCGGTTACAGTCACCGACCCGCGCATGGAACGCTATTTCATGACCATCCCGGAGGCCTGCCAGCTGATCATGCAGACCGTAGTGATGGGCGAAGGCGGCGAGATCTTCGTCCTCGACATGGGGGAGCCGGTGAAGATCAGTTACCTCGCCGAACAGATGATTCAGCTCTCCGGACGCACTCCGGGCAGCGATATCGCCATCGAGTACATCGGCCTGAGACCGGGGGAGAAGCTCTACGAGGAGCTATTTCATGAGAAGGAGCAGTTGGAGCCGACCCCTCATGAGAAGGTCCTGCTGGCCCACCACCGCCAGGTCGACTGGTCCGCCCTGAGCGGCATTCTCGGGGAGATGGCCACCGCCTGTGACACCCTGGACAGTGAAACCCTGAACCGCCTGCTCAACCGGCTGGTGCCGGAACACGGGGAGACCCGCACCCGGGAGACTCCAGCAGAGGCCGCGCCGGCTGAGTCAGACCACAGCCTGGCGGGCAGCAGCTTGGCGGATAGCTCTGGGTCCTGAACGGAAACCCGCCACAGCGACGTAGCCCGGGTGCAGCGAAGCGGAACCCGGGAACACCCCCCACGGAGCTTCGATTCTCCCGGGTTCCGCGATGCTCCACCCGGGCTACTCGGGTCGTTCTCTCGTTCTTATGCTCTGCCTGGAAACCCGCCACAGCGGCGTAGCCCGGGTACAGCGAAGCGGAACCCGGGGTCACCCCCCCCACGGAGCTGCGACTCTCTCGGGTTCCGCGATGCTCCACCCGGGCTACTCGGATCGTTCATTTGCTCTGAATTTCCGTGTATCTCATACATCTGGTCCCGGTGTTTCGGATGATACCTGCTCCTGCCCGACCAGATTCATCAGGAACGCCCGGTTCATGACAATCCAGATCGCCAGCGGCAATACCGGCGGCAGAATCAGGGCGCCAAGCTGGTAACCCAGGGCTACCGCCTCGTGCAGCAGCGCAGCGGATCCGAAATGGGCGGCGGTCTCCGCACCCAGGGAAAACAGCAGGGTTTTAAGTACATCCATCACCACACCCCAGGTCTGACCGATATAAAGCAGGGGCACGCCCGTGAGCCACTGACGCCACTTCATCGACTCGCTACCGGGGGTGGCCAGCACCAGGGCGGAGAACAGGGGCAGTCCATAGCTGTAGATCAGCGGGTTGACGCCAACCACCAGATCACCGGCCATGCCCGCCGGGTACTGGGCGAGGAGTTCCGCCGGCAGGGGTATGCGGGTGACGACCTCGAGCTGACGACCGAGAAGTTCCACTGAAGCGATCTGATCGGAAAACAGCAGCCCCATCAACAGATCCGCGAGCACCGCCAACGGCCAGCTGATTGCCGGGGCGAGTGCGGACCAGACGAACAGGCAGAGGATCAACCAGAACAGCACCCCGAGCACGAAGCGGGTGACCGGTGAACGTCTGGCCAGGAAACTCATGCCGCATCTCCTGACAGGTTCGAACGTGTGGCCGATTCCCTCGTCACGGCTGAGATGGTTCCGCAGGTGGGGGCTGCGGACTGCGCCGGGGCAGGTAACGCAGCCAGATCAGGAACACCACCAGCACATCCAGGATGATCAGGGACTGCCAGAGGTAGAGATGGGCCCACTCGAATGCCAGCTGATTCCACTGTCCGAGGTAGAACAGGCTGATGATGCGCAGCAGATTCATCGCCTGGATTGCCAGGAAACCGATTGCAATACCGATCAGGCGGGCACGCCATCCGGCGGGAAAGGCGAGCATCGCGGCAATCAGCACCAGGCTGGCCTCGACCCCGTTGCAGCCGGCTTCGATGGAGACCGCAAAGCCGCTGGCCGGGTCCAGCAGGATGTTGTCGTACACCGCGACCCCGGCATCGAAGCGTTGAATGACCCAGGCGCTCAGCGCCGCGACGAAGCGGGTAAAGGGCATCACCACCCATTCCTGACCCACAGGCAGCAACTCCAGGGTAAACAGACCCAACAGAACCGCGGTAAAAATGAATGCAAATCGGAACACGGGGGTGTGCAAGCCTCGCCTGTTGGATGATCCGGCACCTTAGACGCTTAACCGCCCCGCATCAAGCCAGCGAGCATGGTCTGCTGCCCGGGTGAGTGTGGTAGTATTGCCGGTTTTCAAACCTGGCCTTTACCCAACCCGCACCATGCTGAACCGGCTCACCGACAAACTGTTGAAAAAGACCTGGTCGGACACCCGGGTCCGGCAACTCGTCGGTGACTATCGCTCCCTGCATCACGCCTATGCCAGGGATCCCGGCACCCGGATCAACGCCGCCTCCGGGGGAGTGGGATCGGCGATGACCATCGGCCTGCTCGAGGCCGGCGAGATCGATGGCGTACTGGTCTGCGCCACCGTTGTGGAGGCGGGAAAGGTACGCGCCCGCTTCCAGATCGCCACCTCCGCCGAGCAGGTGCTCGAAGCCCAGGGCAGCAAGTATGTGGAAACCGCCTTCATGAAGGAGGCCCTGCCCCTGATCCGGGCGTTTCCCGGCCGGCTGGCGGTGTTCGGCCTGCCCTGCGACATCGGCAACCTGAGCCGCTGGATGGCCAAGGATGCTCAACTGGCGGACAAGGTGCGACTGAAGATTGCCCTGGTATGCGGCCACAACTCCCGCACCCAACTGGTCGACGCGATCACCCATAAGCTGGAGCAGCAGGCCGGCAGCCCGCTGACCGCCTACCGCTTCCGCAGAGGCCACTGGCGGGGTGAACTGGAAGCCGGTTTCGAAAACGGCATCACCCTGAACAAACCTTTCTCCTATTTCAGCCTGTACCAGAACCTGTTCTTTTTCTCGGAGAAGAAGTGCCTCGCCTGCCATGACCATTTCGGCTACCACGCGGACATCTCCCTGGGGGATGTGTGGGCCTACCGTTTCAAGGACGATCCGGTCAAGAAGACCGGGGTCATTGTTCGCTCCGAGGCAGGCGCGCAGTTGTGGGACAGGGTACAGCAACTGGAACTGATCGAGGCTACACCGCTTGCTGTGAGTGACATCCTCGACGGACAGGCCCGGGCTGCCCCCTACCACTACAATGTCAGCGCCCGCAGCCGGGTTGCTCCGTTACTGGGATACAAGCTGCCTGACGAACTCGGCTGCCGGGTCAGCTGGCACGAGTGGCTCACCGCCTGGATGGCCATGAGCAATATGCGCTGGAGCGAAAACCCGCGTTGGCGCGGCTGGATCTTCAAACTGCCGAGACCGCTGCTGAAACTCTATCTCTATTTTCGTAAAGGCCTGGAATCCCTGTAATGAAGAGCGTCTCGATCATTGCCGCCACGATCACTGGCAACCGGGGCGCGGAGGCGATGCTGACCACCACTATCGGTCAGCTGATATCCCGCTATCCCGAGTGCCGGTTCCAGGTTTTCTCCTACTACCCGGAGCAGGACCGGCAACTGATCAGCGACCCACGCATCATGGTGTTCAGCGCCACCCCACTGGCCCTGGTGACCGTGCTGTTTCCCGGTGCACTGCTCTTCGCCCTGGCAAAACTGCCCCTGCTCGGTTGGTTGAAACGACTCCTGCCCGCTTGCGTTAACGCCCTGGACAGCTCCGATGCGCTGCTCGACCTGGCCGGGGTCTCGTTCATCGACGGGCGGGAAAAGTTTCTGCCCTTTAACATCCTGACCCTGGCGCCGGCGATGCTCCTCGGCACCCCGGTGGTGAAGCTCTCCCAGGCCCTGGGCCCTTTCAACAACCGTCTCAACCGTCTTGCCGCCCGCGCCACCCTGAGATTCTGCCGCCAGGTCTTTGCCCGGGGTGAGGGCACCTTCGAACATCTGCAGGATCTCAGACTGGAATGCGTGTTTCCCGCCCCGGTGGCCGACGTGGCCTTCCTGCACCGCCCGGAATTCAGCCTCACCGATGAGAATCCCGAGGCCCTGGCACGCCTATCAGCGCAACTCGAGGCGGAATCGAAACCCCTGATCGGACTCTGTCCGAGCAGCGTGCTGGCGGCCAAGAGCCTGAAACACGACCAGGGTTACAGCGAAAGCCTCACGGCGCTGTGCGAACAACTGCTCGACCAGGGTTACGCGGTCCTGCTGTTTCCCAACGCCACCCGGGCCGCCAGCGGGGAGCGGCTGAGAAACAACGATCTGCCGGTGATCCGCAACATTGCCCAGGCGGTCAAGGCACGCCCGGATATCGGCTCTGCCCTGTATGCCGTCGACTGCGACATCAACACCAATGGCATCAAGCAGCTGATGGGCCACTGCCGGGTGGTGATGGTGTCCCGCTTCCATGCCATGATCGCCGCCCTCTCGGCCTGCCAGCCGGTGATCGTGCTCGGCTGGAGCCATAAGTACCGGGAGGTCATGGAGCGCTTCGCCCTTGGGGACCGGGTGTTCGACTTCAAACAGGCGGAACTGCCCGCGATTCTCGATGCGATCCACAGCATGGCCGAGGATCCTGATGCGGTTAAACAGCAACTGGCCCAGCATCACCCGGAGGTGCTCGACTCCTCCCGCCGCCAGTTCGACTACCTGTTCGACAATTTTGGACCCCGGGTTTGATGGCCATAGCCTCTGTTCTCATGCGCCTGCCAGGGTCCAGCCGGTATCGGGTGACCCGGGCATGAGCACGCGCGCCAAGACCCTGCTCAAATCCCTCTGGTGGGTACTGGTACTGCTCTTCATCAGCCTGTTCCTGTATCGCAACCTGGGGACCGCCGCATCGGTAATCAGCCGTTTGCCCCTGGGCACCCTGGCATTGGCTTTTGCCGCGATCCTGCTTGCGAAGCTGCTCCTCGCCGAGGTGATGCGCCGCGCCCTGGCCCGCTTCGGGATTCACTTTCCCTACCCGGATTGCTTCCGCATGTACAACCTCACCCAGCTTGGCAAATACATCCCCGGCTCGGTGTGGCAGTTCCTGGGTCGCATCGCCCTGTACCGGGAGCGGGGCCTGAACAACAGGACCATCAAAGACACCCTGCTTCTGGAGACCTTCTGGGTGGTGTTCAGCGCTTTTGCCATCGGCCTGCTGCTGGTGCTGATCATGCAGCGGACCCTGATCGGCAGTCTGCTGAGCCAGTTGCCGGATTACCTGACTCATCCCGCGACCCTGACAGGAACAGGACTGATCCTTCTGTCTCTGCTGATCCTGTGGCGCAAACCCCTGTGGGTGTACGCCCGGGCCTACCGTTTCGACACAGAGATCCTGTTCGTCGCGGTTCTGATCTGGCTGTGTCTCGGGTTCTCCTTCTGGATCACCCTGCTGCCGATTCTCGACGCGCAACCGGCCTTCCTGTACATCGTCGGACTGTATGCGCTCAGTTATGCAGTCGGCTTTGTAGTACCCTTTGCCCCGGCGGGGATCGGCATTCGCGAGGCCGTTCTGGTGACCGGCCTGCTGCCGTTTCTCGACACCGGTTCGGCAGTGGTGCTGGCCACCCTCAACCGGCTCGGATACATTCTCGCGGAGATCCTGCTGGTTGCTTTCATTGGCATGAAGCCCAACAAACGTACAAAGGACCCTGTACACCCATGAAAACCCTGACCCTGCGCAGCCTGCCCTACCTTGTGATCCTGGTCTGTTCCGTACTGATCATGGGCGCCAACCCGTTCAAGGGCGAGACCGTGGCCCCCACGGACATCCTGGTCAACTACCCCGGCTGGCAGAACCTGCACTTCGATCTGCAGACCCGCCATCCCAACCGCTCGGATATGCTCGACGCCCGCCTGCCCCGCTGGATTCAGGCCAAACGCGCCCTGCGCGACGGTGAGCTTCCAATCTGGAATCCCTACCCGGTCAACGGCATACCCGGACTGCAGTGGCTCCCGGCGGCGATCCTGACCCCCGCATTCGGGGTGTTTGCGGCCATCGGAAATGACGCCGCCGGATACTATTTTGCCCTCCTGACCAACCTGCTGATCGCCGGTGTTGGCACCTATCTGCTGCTGTTTGCCCTGACCCGCAACCGCCTGGCCGCCACCTTCGGCGCCCTGGTGTTCGCCTTCAACGGCTTTCATGCCGCCTGGTTTTTCTGGGCCCATATCACCAGCAGTATCTGGATTCCCTGGGTGTTTCTCTGTGTACACGGCTACCTGACCACCCGCAGACGGGTCTATCTGCCCGGCCTGACCCTGGCCACGGCACTGATGGTGCTGGGTGGCTTTCCCACGGTCACGGTCTATGCCCTCATGGCGTTGGCGATTTTCTCCCTGGTTTACGCACCCTGGTCCGAGGGCCTCAAATCGGTGCTCAAATGTGCCCTGGTACTGACCCTGTTCGGTGTCATGGCCTTTCTCATCACCTCGTTTGCGATTCATTCCCTGTACGAGATGCTGCAGGCCACCAAGGCCCTGGAACTGCGCGCCCAACGGGGCGATACACCCCTGGAACTGGCCGATTTCATCCGTTTCGTGTTCCCCATTCAGGAACGCATACCCAGTGTCGAGCAGACTTTCTATGTGGGGATTCTGCCGCTGCTGTTTCTGTTTGCCGGGGTTGTCCAACTGCTGCGTGGCCGCGCCAGCCGGGGCATGGTGTTCGCCCTGCTGGTACTGGCGATGACCGTCTCCATCGCGTTTGGCCTGCTGCCAAGGAAGATCGTCTGGGCGATCCCCACCTTCGACAGCAACAGCTGGAGTCGCATGACCATTCTTCTGGCACTGGGATTTGCGGTGATCTCCGCGGAGGTCATCAGCCGACTGTTTCGCCTGCCCGCCCTGCGTGATCTGCGTCTGGCGCCGATGCTTCTGGTGAGTCTTCTGATAGCAGTGCAGTTCGTGGACATGCGGGCCCTGTTCCAGGCCTTCAACGGCCCGGTCCCGGCTGCCACCTTCCTGCCGAAAACCCCGACCATCGACTATGTGCAGAAACACCTCAAGCCACTGCAGAGCGTCCTCGCGGACCGGGTCTATCTGATCTCGGGCACGCTCACCAGCTACGCGCTTCCGGAGTGGTTCGCACACGGCTTCAAGACCCGCGCCGAAAAGGCGGTACTGGACAGCGAGGTGGTGCCTGGCGGACATGTGACCAAAACCGCCGCCATGATCGATTGCGCGAATGTGCGTACGGACGGCCACATCCTCGAGCTGCTGGGCATCCGCTACCTGCTGTGCGGCGCGGCCCGTTCCGAGATCGGCCGCACCAACATACTGCTTACGACCTCAGGTGATCGGCATGTCCCCTCCCCACTAATCACCCCGGGACACCCCCTGGTGCAGCACTTTCCACTGCCCAACGAAATGGAGATCGATGGGATCAAACTGCTGATGGCCACCTACTCCAGACCCCAGGCCTATACGGATGTCAGCGTGAAACTGTATCGGGATGACCAGCTGGTCGGCACCGCCACTGTGGAGGCCGCCGCTATCCAGGACAACAGCTGGGTCGACTTCCTGTTTCCACATCCGGTCAGACTGGGAACCGGCCTCAACCGGCTTGAGGTTCACGCACTGCCCGGCCAGCAGGACGGCAAGCTCAGTGTCTGGGTCTACCCCATCGAGCCCGGCGGTGTGTTCATCGAACAGGATGATCAGCCCCTGTATGCCCAGGTGGCGGTGAAGCTGTTCCGCAGCGTCGCATTTCCCAACTATTTCGTCGAGCGTCACATCGAGGACAACCTGGCCCTGATCGAGAACCTGCGGGTGACCGGCAGCGGCTACAGTCTGGCGGATCTCGACCCCCAGCTACAGCCGGATTACACCCAGGTGCAACTGCTCAACCGCACTCCCACCGAGGTCCAGGTCAGGTATACCGGTGAGCAGCCGGGCTGGCTGGTATTACCGATCCGGCTCTACCCGCAGTGGCGGGCCTATATCAACGATCGCCCGACTGACCTGAGCGGTTTCATGGGCATGCTCCCGGCAGTCTCCGTGACCCCCGGCGACCGGGTCAGCTACCGCTACGAACCCTACTGGCTCTACGGGCTCGGCATATTGAGTCTGATCACATTGCTGGTTACCCTCTACCTGACCTACCGCTGGCGAAACCATGCACCCTGAGCGAACTTACCCGGCCCCTGTCATGAGACCCTGGAGAATCCTCATCACCATCAGCCTGCTGTGCCTGAGCCTTTGCGCCTGTGGACAGAAGGGACCGCTCAGGCCGGCCTCAGTGGACACACGCACACCATTCCACGAACACATCTCATGAAACTTCGCTTCACGAAAATGCATGGGGCGGGTAACGACTTTGTGGTCATAGATGGTGTTCGCCAGGATGTCCCCCTCGACCCGGAACTGTGTCGGCACCTCGCCGACCGCCGCTTCGGGGTGGGCTGTGATCAGATTCTGCTGGTCGAGCCGCCCCGTCAGAGGGATACCGATTTTCACTATCGCATCATCAATGCAGACGGCTCCGATGCCGGTGCCTGCGGTAACGGCGCCCGCTGCTTCGTACGCTTCGTGCATGAGCAGGGCTTGAGCGACAAGCCCGTACTGCGGGTCACCACGAGCGGGGGGCTGATCGAACTGCGGGAACTCGAATCCGGACAAATCGAGGTCGACATGGGTCCTCCCCGCTTCGAGCCCGCGCAGATCCCGTTTGATGCGGCGCAGCGGGCCACCCGCTACCCACTGGAGGTGGCGGGTGAAACGGTCAATCTCAGCAGCCTCTCCATGGGCAATCCCCACGCGGTACTGATGGTGGATGACGTGGACCAGGCCCCTGTGGCGCATCTGGGCCCCGCGATCGAAAACCACCCGCGTTTTCCCGAGCGGGTCAACGTGGGTTTCATGCAGGTGCTGAATCCCCGGGAGATCCGTCTGAGGGTCTTCGAACGGGGGACCGGTGAGACCCTCGCATGCGGCAGTGGAGCCTGTGCCGCAGTGGTCGCGGGACGCCTGCTGGGACGCCTCGAGGAGACCGTGACCGTACATCTACGCGGTGGCGATCTTGTGATAAAGTGGCCGGGAGAGGGCCATTCCGTACTCCTGAGCGGTCCCGCGCAAACCGTGTTTCAAGGAACCATTGAGCTATGACCCAGAAAGCCCCGAACGGCACTCTCGAAGATCGTGAGATCGAGCGCCTGGTAGTGGAGTATCTCACCGACCACCCGGATTTCCTGATCCGCCATTCCGATCTGCTCGCCCGGCTCGAGATCCCCCATGAGAGCGGTGCGGCGGTTTCGCTCATTGAACGTCAAGTGGACACCCTGCGCGGTCAGTTGCGAGACAGTCAGCAGAAACTGGCGGAGCTGGTCGAAGTGGCGCGCAACAACGACCAGCTGCAGGAACGCATGCACCGCCTGACCCTGGAACTGATCGATGCGGCGACCTTCGAAGAGGTGCTCAACGCCCTGGAAGACGAACTGCACGACGATTTCAAGGCCGACGCGGTGGAACTGAGACTCTTCTCCCCCAGCCTGTTCGACGAGACCAACCGGGACGGGGTGGATGAACAGACCGCCCGCTTCGAGGCCTTCTTCAACCAGAACAGCCCCATCTGCGGACCCATGGACCAGCACCAGCTCGACTATGTATTCGGCGCCGAGGGGTACCATATCGCCTCCACCGCGCTGATCCCACTGAAAAGCGAAGGCGTGCTCGGCCTGCTGGCCATCGGCAGCCGGGATCCGCACCGCTTCGCAGCGGACCATGGCACAGAATTCCTCTCCCGCCTGGGGCAGATCATCAGCCGCACCCTGCAGGCGGTTTCCCTTCCGGGGCTCTGAGCGGCGGGGCTCTCCAACGGGCCCGTGTAGTGCTTCATACTAATGTGCGTTTATAAAGCCCGCACCGGTTCCAAGCCAAGGCGGCACGCTATAATCGGGTATTGCTAACCCGACAACTAAGTATGTCGTCGGGTCAATAGCTCAAGTTTCGGAGTTCAGAGCGGATTTCATTCGAGTAAACACGATCACAAATGCCCCACGTACAGGGTATATGGGTCCGGACGACGACAGTGCCTATTCAGGGCAGTAGCCAAGACTAATTTTTACCACGAAGAGCACGAAGTTCACGAAGCAGCGTGTTCATGGATTTCAATGCCAAAAGCTACGCAATGAGATGATTGCTCGTCTGATCGTTCGTGCTCTTCGTGTCCTTCGTGGTTAAAGCCATCGGTTATGCGAATGATCGTGGGAGGGTGTCCAGTTACCACATTTTTCATTCCTAATGCATGCCATTCAATAAGTTTTATTGTTTGATATAGAACACAAATATTTTACCAAGCCATGGATATATTCACATTATTATTCAATAAGATATGTGTATTCTCGCGCTAGATTTGAACTCCGAAACTTGAGTTAATAGAATGAGGCACTTCACTAGAGAGAGCGGATGGACAACCACCCGACACAACCCGACAGTCTGCAGACCCGGCTCGACCGGTTTCTCGACTATCTGGCCCATGAGCGCCGTCTTTCACCGCATACCCGGGAGAGTTATGCCCGTGATCTGAGGGCAGCCCGCAACTGGCTCAGTGAACACGCGATTCAGGACTGGACCCACCTGACCCAGGACCAGGTACGCCACTACATCGCCCAACGCCACCGCCAGGGCATGTCGCCGAAAAGCCTGCACCGGGAACTCTCCAGCCTGCGTGCCCTGTTCAATTTTCTGATCCGTGAGGAACTGGCACAGGCCAACCCCGCGCTGGGTGTACGCGCACCCAAGGTGCGGCGCAAGCTGCCGGTCACCCTGGACGCGGACCAGATCGGACAACTGCTCGACATCGATGCCACCGACACCCTGTCACTGCGCGACCGGGCGATCATGGAGTTGTTCTACTCATCGGGTCTGCGACTCGCGGAACTCATCGCCCTGGATCTGGGGCAGGTTGATCTGCAGGAACAGATGGTGGCGGTCACCGGCAAGGGCAACAAATCCCGTCTGGTGCCGGTGGGCAGACAGGCCCGGGAGGCAATTCAACGCTGGCTGACGGTGCGTCACGAACTGGCGGGACCGGATGAACCGGCCCTGTTCGTCGGCGTGCGCGGCAAGCGCATCAGCCGCTCCACGGTGCAGAAACAGCTGCATGACTGGTCAGTGCGCCAGGGTGCTCCGCGCAATATCCATCCGCACCTGTTGCGCCACTCCTTCGCCACCCATCTTCTGGAGTCCTCCGGCGACCTGCGCGCGGTCCAGGAACTGCTGGGACACGCCAACATCAGCACCACCCAGATCTATACCCACCTGGACTTCCAGCATCTGGCCGAGGTGTATGACAAGGCCCATCCCCGGGCAAAGCGAAAGAAAAACACCTGAGGTCAGCGCCTCCCAAACACGCCAGTATAGAGAAGCACAAGCGCACCCAGCGCGATCAGAGCCCAGATCCCGATCCACACAAACTCCGGCACACCGGTTAATCGCGCCAACATGCCGCCGTCACCGACGCTCTGGCCATCCACAAGATAAAACGGCGCGCGCAAGGACTCCACAACTACATATAGACCGGTAAACGCTACGAAATGCTGTGTCAGCTTCCTGTTACCGAATCGATAGGCGAATAAAAACAGAGCCGTGATGGTGATCAGTATCAGTACGGTCTGCCAATCCCTTACCCAGAGCACGCCGACCAGAACCACGCCTGCGCCCAGTGATAAAGCAATTGTTTTGGCGCTTTTCGCAGAGACGGACAGATAACTCAATAACCCCCATAAACTGCTTCCCGTATATCCGCTGAAGAGGATCAGTTGCGATATCCCGCCCAGGGTCGTGCATCGACCGGAACCATCGGCGGCAATCTCAATGCTCTGAATTCTGCCGCCGGTCAGCAAAGCCGCAATACCGTGGGACAGTTCATGAAAAAAGGTCTGAAACCAGTCGAAGGGCAGATGCAGCAGCGGCACGGCTTTCAGCAGCAGCACCAGCGTCAGTTCAACGAGGAATACCGCCTTGCCGGAACTCACAAGGGCGATGACTCATCGTCCGCCGCCTTGCTTTTCGAAACGATGACACGACGCTTACTCTTTTCGCTCTTGTGCAGGGCTCGCTCAAGATTACCGATCTGATCGCCCAGCAATTTCACCCGCTCCCAGATGTCATGATCCAGTTTCAGCTTGTGCTCCATCGCGGCGACCACCGGTAACAGGGATTGGGTAATCGCATCACCCATGACATTAAGCACCTTATCCATACCGGGTACGGGTTTGTTGATGACCTCGACATTCAGCTCGGCCAACCTCAGCTGCTCCACCAGTAAACGCAGTTCTTCATTGAGCGTCTCGAAAGGCTGGGCTTCGTGCAGACGAACCAATGATTTCTCGATCGAACCGAGACCGCTGGAGACCTGCGCTATCTGGTTGGCGATTCGGGTTACCGAGTCGGCGCCTTCACCGCCCATACTCTGGATACGCGCGAAATCGGCCTTGATCTTCTCCCAACGCAAACCCTGGTCTTCACTCAGTGAGCCATTCAGTTCGGTGAGTTTCAGCAGATTCTCCTCCGCGCCGCTGGTGAGGGTTTGTGCTTCGCCTACGTAGTGGTCCTGCAACAAAGCATTGAGTTCCGCATCGTTCATGACGGCGCTGACTTTTTCCGCCAGCTTATTCATGTTGCGGTAGCTTCCCTGCAGCTTGAAGGGTGGCTCGGTGCGATATTTGTCAGCCTGGGCCGCCGATTCGATGTATTGACGATTCACCCGCATAACGGTCTGCTGCACTCTGAAAAGCCTTTGCAGTACACCGACGATTTCGTTGCGCTCAGCGCCGCTGTAGGGATGACTGAAATCGGTGTCCGCAACATGCTCGCCTTTGGCCAGGCGGATGAAGCGGTAGACATCCTCCATGTCGCGGGTCGCCAGTGGCGACAGGGCGGGATTGGAGGTCAGTGAATTTTCGATGTAGCTGAGTGAGAAAGCCTCTTCGCGGCCGCTCAGCACATCGCCCAGATTATAGATATCGGCCCGATTGGCCAACATATCGGGAATCTTGAACACCTCCCCGGATTCGGTATAGGGGTTGCCCGCCATCACGACGCAGAACTTCTTGCCGCGCAGGTCGTGGGTCTTCGGCTCGCCCTTCCAGACACCCTCAATACGTCGGGTGCCGTCGCTCAGAGAGATGAACTTCTGCAGAAACTCGGGGTGGGTATGCTGGATGTCATCCAGATAGAGCATCACGTTGTTGGCCATCTCCAGTCCGAGATTGAGCTTCTCCAGCTCCTGTCGCGCGGTGGCGTTGGGGGCCTGAGCGGGATCGAGAGAGGTCACCTCATGGCCCAGAGATGGGCAGTTGATCTTCATGAAGATCAGACCCATGCGGTTGGCGATGTACTCCATCAGAGTAGTCTTTCCGTAACCGGGCGGGGAGATCAGCAGAAGCAGACCCATCTGATCGGTTCGCTTGTCCTCGCCGACCGTGCCGAGCTGCTTCGCAAGATTGTCGCCGATGATCGGCAGGTACACCTCGTTGATCAGCCGGTTGCGTACGAAGGAGGAGAGCGGACGCGCCTTGAAGTCCTCGAGCCGCAACTGCTTACGGGCCTTTTCCACAACTTCGCTGCGTCGGCGTTTGAAGGCTTCGAAGGCGGGCACCGTGACGCTGGCATGGCGGTGGAGACGAGCGAGAAACTCAGGCAACACCAGGGTCATCTTCTGGTTCTGTATGAGCCCGTGATCGCCCAGCAGGCTGGAGACGCTCTGCCGCAAAGGCACGTTCTGTACCTGCAGCGGCAGACGGTCGCCCAACAGTATCAGAGCGACCGCCTCGTCGCGCACGAAATCCTCCTCGGTGGTCGGTTGGAAGCTCAGTAGACCGTCGACCCAGGAGGCGGCCAGCTGCCAGCCGCGACCGATATCATCTGCAAGTCGCTGTAGGGTCTGAGTAAAGGCTGTCTCGTGATGGATCGACTTCATCTGTTGGCGCAACCGCTCGGCGAGTTGCACCGCGTCGTTACTGACCTCGAATAACAGCTTCGGCTTGGCCAGTTCGAGGGAGAGATATTCCGCAGCAAGTCCCGCCTCCTGGTCCTCGAAGGGCAGTCCGCTCCGGTGGGAAAAATCCGCCAGCGCGGCCGCCAGCTCGCGGCGCAGATTGACGAACGCATCGGCCACGTTGAAGCTGCGCTCCAGCTGAGAGAGACTGCGGGCAAGTTCGGACCAGGCCTTTCTCTGGAACTGTTCCGAATCTTCGCGATTGACCTGACAATAGAGCAGCGCCAACGCCCGGCTGCGCGGACTGTAACGCAACAAACCAGCGCTTTGATACATCTCCAGCAGGGCAAAGAGGAGTTTCGCCACATCCTGATCGTGGATGCCGCGCTCGTAGCCCTCCTGATAGCGGGGAGCCATATATTTGCGAACGGTGGCGGTCAACTGATCTTCGTCCCGGCGCTGCTCCATCAGCAGCGACAGGCTGAGATCCGATTCACCGCGTTCCGCGGCACGCAGTAACTGGTAGGCAAGGTATTCGCCACGATAGACCTGCCCATTCTCGGAGGGCAGCGACTGAGCCCAATAGTCCTGCAAGCTCATCAGCTTTTCGTCTTGCAATGGTTCGAAATAGTCGGTACCGGTGAGGTGAAAAGCCAAACCCTCGTCGCGCGGCACAAGCGTCAGATCGGTCGCCTGGGCGCTGATGCTGAAGCGGTGCCGCCCCAGCTTTATCACGCTGCCGCCCTCCTCGAACAGATCCTGCTTGTCCCGCTGCGCACGCACCGAGTGCTCTTTCGCGCTCTTCAGGCGGCTGTCGAGATCATCGGCGCGCACCGCATCACCGAGTTCACGCAGGTTGGCCGAGAGAGCACGCACCTTATTCACCATGGTATCGGCTGCGAAGTAGGCGTTGATCTCGTCCTGGCTCTGCATGCTGCGGGTGCGCTTTTCGATGCCCTCGAGCAGGCGTTCCGCCGCAGTGGTGAGGTTATGTATGCGTCTCTGACGTTCGTCGAGCAGATTCTGCTTATGCGCTTCGAAGATCTCGTAGACCTCCTCGCGCTTGGCGATAATATCGTTGAGAAACTGGTCCTGATCGCTGAACTTGCTTTCGAACTCCTCCATCTGCACCAGCAGCTTCGAAAGTTGTTCGTCACACTTTTCCGGAGTGATCGCGAGACCCAGAGCGTTGATCACTGACTGGGAGAAAAGGGTGAACTGGGCGCCGAATTCGGCCACCGATTCACGGCTCCCGATCGACTTGATCCGGTTTCGCAACTGCGCCTTGGCTTGGTTGAGCTGCGCATAGACACTCGACAGATTGGCAAGAATGTCCGTACGCACCGTGGTATCGTCCACGGCGAGGCTGTTCAGCATCTCAGAGAGCAGATCGAGTCCCTCGCCGATCTCGTCCAGGCGCTGTTGCCGGGGTTTCAATTCGGCCACGGTCTCCTGTTTTTCAGCCTCGGCCAGGATCTCGTTAATCACCTGTGTGTATGCCTCGAAGGCGTCCTCGCGCTGCAGAAATTCTACGGTGCGGTTTGCAAGCCGCTCCTGGGCGCCCACCAGTTCCGCATCCAGGCGGTCAATGGCGGCCAGATCGATATACCGCATCTCGCGCAGGGTCATCAGGTGGCCGCGCTGGAGGTTGATTCCCTTGAGACCGACCACATGGTCATCGGGCTTGCGGTAGTCGCGACGGTTGATCTCCCGAATCAGGTCGCGCTGGTGCTGTTCCGCCTCGCGCAGCGATTGGTTGGCGCGCTGCTGGATCGACTGCACTTTCTCGAATTCGTCGAGCACCAGTTCGGCGGTTTCGCGGATCAGCCGGACCAGCTCGCCAATAGCGCCCGCCTCCACCTTGTCGATCCAGTAATAGCCGTCGAGAATAGCGCCGCATTGTTTGATCAGCTCCTCGTAAAGCAGCGTACTGGGGCGCTGTTCGCGGATACTGTGAATCACGGAATAGAGTTCCGAGACGGCGCGCACCAACTCGGCGTTACCGACTTTGCCCAGCAGACTGTTGCCATGATTTTCGGCCGGGACATGGTCGTCGCTGTAGAACGGGGTGCGCCAGACCTGCATCGGATGGTTACGTGTCGGCTCCTCGGATTCGGTGTTGAAGAGCATCGCCACCCCATCGTCGAAACGGGCGAAGCCGTGACCGATCAACGGCGACTGCAAATCCTTGCGAATCAGGTTATAGATCGAGATGGCGACCCGCCCCGAGTGTGGCTCATAGAAGCGATAGAGCACATCCTCGCCGTTAGGTGAACGCACCATGCGCTCGAACTGCATGCCGCGAATATCCTCATCGAAGAATTTATGTTCGCCGCTTTCCAAATAGTAACCGCCGGGAAAGATCAGACCATGATCCTCCGGCAGTTGCAGACAGGCCTCGCCGATCGCGTCGATACGCGAAACACGTTTTAACTTGGTATCGAACACGAAGTAACGCCATTGCTCTTCACGATAGGGCAGCACCTTGATCACGATCAGGCCGCCGAGGCGGGCATAGTGGACGGCGGCATCGGCCAGGGACTGATTTTTATCCTCGACCGCCTCTTCATAGATGCCGAGCCCGTTCTCCGTGTTGTTCTCGATCTTGAAGGTCAGCGTGCCTTTCAGATTGTCGACGAATACTTCATCGTGAATTCCGATATGAGGATGGCGTCCCTGAATGAAACTCTCCCGATCGCATACCTTCCATTCGAAATCATAGCGGGGAGCGACAGGCAGGCTGCGCTCGCCCCGATTATCGAGATAGCGCACTGAGCCGTCATTCGCGATCGACCAACGGAACACCTTGATATCGGACAGCTTGTCACCGATCTGAAATGTGGCGTAAAGGTGCTGATTGGCTACCAGCAGTTTCGACAGGCGGGTCGCCTTATAGTAGGTATAGAGCTCCTGAAAATCGCGCATGAAACCGGGATCATCGAGAAAAGTACCGGCTAACGGACGCGCCTCGATCTCATAGCCCTCATCGGTCACGATCAGGCGATAGAGTCCGAATACGTCGCCGACCTGCGTTTCCTTCCTGAGACCGATAAAGACGTTGTAGCCAAACAGCAGGCTGTTATCGAGTAGCGCGATGTCCCGGGCAATGCAATTGTTTTCGGTATGTACCCGCACCCGACCGATGAGTTCGAGGGAAGAGGCGCCGAACTCTTCCAGACGGGCCTGATTCAGAGCGGTAGCCGACACGCCCAGCCGCTCAGCCTGCTCCAGCAGACGTTTGCGGATAACCTCGTAGGCGCCGCCTTCGGCGACGGCGCGTTCCAGCTCCTTATTCTCGATCGATTCGACTGCGTCAGTCATACCAACTCCTGAGGATGTCCTTCAGCCTGTGCAAAACCTGTTTGGGCGCATCGTCCCCAAACAGATCCGCCACCGTTCCTGTTTATTGCTGGGTGACCGAACCGATCAGATTGTTGAGTATGGCCTTCTGTTCCGATGTGCCTTCCCGCATCAGTTTTGCAATAAAGGCGCTGACCGTAAGATTCTGGATACTGTCGCTGTTTCCTCCCAGACCTCTTGCAATCTCCTTAATGTCATCCACAAGATCGGCCTCACCCTCCAGGTGACGGCTGAAGACCTTCTGCGCAGTCTCCCCACGAACGATGCCGTCCAGGGAACGACCCAGGGCCAAAGCATTGACGAACTTCTCGAAGTAATCGCCGCTACCACCCACGATGTCGATCTTGGCATCCGCCAGCGCCGTGGCCAGCACGGTCGCCTGCTCCTTGGCAATTTCCGTGTTTGCCTCGATCCAGCGCAGCGTCTCAGCGTGGGTAAGGTCGAGTTTGAGTCGGAATTCTTCATGTCGGCGTGACTCATCGCTCATGGCATCCATGGCTGCAAATTTCTCCTTCAGACCCTTGGCTTCTGAAAGAAAGCGTAACTCAATATTCTTCGCATCAGCCTCGCCCCGTTTCTCGATCGCGTCCGCTTCGGCTTCCTGCACACGCACGGCGGCCAAGCCAATCTTTTCATCACCAATCGCCTGGGCCTCCATTTTCTCCCGCAAGACCACTGCGTCGGCCAGGCCGTCTTTTTCCTTAGCGGCGGCGGTCACCTGCATGACCTCCGCTTTAGCCAGCCCTGGCGCCGCCTCCCGATAACGCACGGCCTCAGCGTGTTTGATGGCAGCCTCAGCATCAAGCAAAGAAGCATTTTTGCGACCTTCCGCAAGGGTCACCTCTTCCTGCGCTTTCTGAATAGCTCGCTGGGCCGCAGCTTCTGCCGCCTTTACTTCACGTACAAGATCTTCCTGAGCCTTGGCTTCTGCGGTAATGATCGTGGCCTCCTTTTCGCGTTCTGCTTTGGAGACGATACGCACACGCTCGATATTCTCCTCCTCTTCAGCAACACGCTTTTCAACAGAAATACGTTCGCTGGTAAGATCGGCAATCTCCTTACGCTGCTCCTCGAGTTCCTTCTCCTTGG
The DNA here is from genome assembly GCA_040506775.1 of Candidatus Thiodiazotropha sp. Classification (GTDB taxonomy): domain Bacteria; phylum Pseudomonadota; class Gammaproteobacteria; order Chromatiales; family Chromatiaceae; genus Thiodiazotropha. The sequence goes on along the minus strand of JBEVWC010000005.1, from coordinate 3,552 downwards.
CAATATCGGCCAGCGCAACAACCCGTTTGCGCTCTACCTGTTCCAGTTCCTGAGCTTTGTTGACGTTCTCAGCTTCTTTTACGGTAACACTCTGTCTTTGATAGGAAGCGACCTCGATTTCGCGCTGCTTGTTCTCTTCCTGAATGGCAATCGCCTCTTCAGTCTTAATACGGGCCTGCTCTGCACGTAGTAGTTCTTCGGCCTGTATCTTTTTGGTTTCTGCTTCTTCACGCGCCTGGATCGATGCCACCTCGCGTGCCTGTCGCGCGAGGGCGTCCTGCTCCTGCTTCTCCAGTTGCAATACGGCCTCACGGGTCTCCACGTTTTTCTTTTTGATCTCTTTCTCTTCGTCCCGTTGAAATTCGTTGGTGCGAATATGCTGTGCAGCAGTCAGTTCGGTAATCTTTCGGATGCCTTCGGCATCCAAGATGTTATCAGGGTCCAGTGACTTGATCGGCGTTTGTTCAAGATAATCGATCGCAGCGTCCTCAAGAACATAGCCGTTAAGGTCTTTTCCGATCACTTTGATTATGTCGTCACGAAAGGCATCCCGCTCTTCATACAAGGAGATGAAATCCATACGCTTTCCCACAGTTTTCAGAGCCTCTGAAAACTTGGCGGAAAACAGCTCTTCCACCGCACCCTGATCCGATGCCCGGTCGACTCCGACCGCCTGGGCCACCTTCAGCACATCCTCAGTGGTTTTATTTACCCTGACAAAAAAGGTGACCTTAATATCTGCACGGATGTTATCCCTGCAGATCAGACCATCAGAGCCACGGCGATCTATTTCGATGGTCTTCAAGTCGATATCCATCATCTCACGCAGGTGGATCACCGGAAGCACCAGACTCCCGGTGAAGGTTACCTTCGGATCACGACTTAGGGTACTTACGATCATCGCCTTACCCTGTGGGACTTTTTTGTAAAAACTCGCAAACAGGGAGAACGCACCCAGCAGGATAATCGCGGCTGAGACGCTGATTAGAATAATTGATTCCATACAATGCTTCCTATTCAGAAAAGTAAAACAATTAACTGATAAGTTGTTGGTATTTGGCTTCGCTGATCACTTCGAAAAAATCCTCGACGCTATCGTAGCGTGCCACTCTGAGATTAGCGCCCTTAGTGTATGCCTCGCCGTTTGTTGTACGTATGTCGATCTGGATGGGTGCACCACTTGTTTCAATAACCCCTATTCCAAATTCTTCATTCGCCGACGAGGAAGTAACCACACAAACGTAACCGACATAGTCTTTTTTTGACGGAGCGTAGTGCTTTACAAACAATGGTTTCAACGGCTTGATGAGACGAGCTGTTAGAGGAATCGCAGTGAGTGTCGAACCGACCAAGACGCCGGTACCGAGGATATAGCGAAGCAGATCCGATCCCATCGGAACAAGAAACCACCGGCTTATAAAATAGGAAAGAGAAAATCCGATAAGAGCAATAATACTTATCACAAGCGTCAGAGGCACACCGGTCAAACCCAAGGTATGAAGCAGGCCGACAAAGCCTGGCATCTCAGTATCCACTTCAGCATCGATTTCAAAAATATCATCACCTCCCTCCGGAGAGAGAATATCGATGTCAAGCATCCCCAGGATTGCAAAAATCCAGAATACCAACATAACGCCTAAAACGATGCTGAAAATATTTGTGGGATAGCTGCTAATAATACTGGCAAATAAATCCACGAGCGGACATGCTCCTTCATTAATTACGTAGACACGAAGCGTCTTCTCACCAAACTATCGGTTGATGGCGTAATCCCTGATCTCTTCAATAATTCGCGCTTTTATGGCGAGCCGCTCGCTCGGCTTTAGACCATATCGTTTCGCTAATTCCCTGTAATCCTGCTCTTTAAGTGACATAGTCAATCTTGGTCTGACCCGTTTTGCAGTCACCTCAAGGCCGAGAATCAAACGCATCATATCGGACGCCGTGATTCCTTTTTCACAGGCTTGCTGCTTTATCCTGTCTATCACCTGATTTTCAACATCGAACGCAACCTGTGTGGCACGAATTGCTTTATCAGAATCTGACCACCGTGACGGTTTGCCCTTTTGTCGATCACTCATGTTGATTTCAGGCTTGTGATCCTTTCTGCTTTGATTTGAGCCGCTCCAGCACGCGTTTTTGCCGGTCTTCACTATCACCGACACCCGCAGCTTTTAGTTTTTCCTCTAAGGTCTCTCCGTTCAATTCCCCACGCAATTGTTCGGCCGCACTCATCCGGTCTGACTGATCTTGTTGGCGTTGTTTTATCCTTTCCAGAGACTCCTTTGCCGCAACCATCTTCGAACTGCCACCATCCATATGCTGACTGATCGATTGGGTTGCCTTGTGCACGTTCTCTGTTGTTTTAACCATCGCGATTTCCCGTTCATGCTCACGGATTTTCGCATGGGTTTGTTTGATCATCTCCTTGACCTTGGAGACATGTTCGGAAAAGCGGGACTTTGCCTGACGCTGACTCTCCAACTCCACCTCCAACTCGGAAATTTTACCCGCCACTTCTGCGGCTAGAACTTCGTTGTCTTTCTCAAGCAATTCCAGGGCGTTCTTCTCATAAGCCGCGACTTCTTTCTCTAATCGTTCTATCTCCCGGCCGGCCTGCATTTCTTTTGCCATGACACCAGTCAGATCGTTCTCCGCCTGCTTGATCGCGCTCTTGGCATCTTCTATTTCCTGCTCGTAAATGCGCACACCCTGATTATCCAGTATGGCTTCGCCGATCTCACGGGTTCCACCACGAATTGCAGTGGCCAGTTTTTTAAAAAATTCCATTGTTTGACTCCTAATTCTGATACGGTCAGTTGAGATAGTCACTCATAGCATCCAACGCATCGAGTGCGTTGTCGCTCAGTACGGTCAACTCTTTGATGACGCTGCTGGCAGATGAATCCTGATCTAGCGCACCGAAAATGGTGTACCAGTCACCGATTCTGCCAAATGAGGAGAGGGGCATGGGAACATTCATATCCAGCATACTCTCGAGCATAGGAATACGCTTCTCGGCGAGTACTTCTTCGTCCCGCCATAGATAACAGATACAAATCATCTGGCTGTTGGATTGGGTTAGGTAGATGGGAAATTCCTCTCGGTCCTTAAAGGTGACCTGTACCACCTCGACGTCTCCTGGAATCGGGCTCAACTCATATTCCATCCCATTCATGGTTCCGGAATCGGGCATTTTAAGTACCGACTCCAATTTAGAGAGAAGGCTATTCATCGATTGTGATCTCCTTTCAAACGATGCACTCAAGATAGTCGCCTTGACATATTATGTCAAGGCCGAATACAGCAAATCATTTCACTTGATACAATGCCTTTCCGCTGGCATCAACCGCATAAACATTTAATGAGTCAGCTACGATATTGGCAGATGAACGTTCGATACATCAAAGGCATCTTCCACGTCTCTGCTGGTCGTTATCGGGAGGCATCAAATACAAACCCCGGCCGCAGCCAGTAGACCATCAGCGGCAACACCAGCAGGGCGATGAACACGTCCATGATCAGGGCTTCCGAGATGTACAGACTGACCGA
>JBEVWC010000008.1:67309-114978 GCA_040506775.1 Candidatus Thiodiazotropha sp. | reverse complement strand
GCTAGCGGAATGCGCAGGTCCGCGAGGCTCCAACGGTCCTTCATGCTGGTCCCCGGGAAGTCGATGCCCAACGCATGCCGCACCTGGCTGTGAGCACCATCGGCGCCGATCAGGTAGGCGGCACGAATCTGCTCGAACCTGTCACCGTTCGATTGAACCGTGACCAGAACCCCATCGTCCGTCTGTTGCAGACTGCGAAATCGGTGATGCCTTTCAACCCGCACGCCGAATTCCCGCAGGCGTTGCTCAAGAATACGCTCGGTCTCGGACTGTGGCAGGCCCAACATATAGTTGTAGCGATGCCCATTACGCGAGAAATCGATGCGAAACCGGGTTTTATCAGGCGTACCGAATTGCACCCCCGGTATGCGAATGCCCTGCTTGAGCAGGCGGGCGGTTACTCCCGAGGGCTCCAACAGTTCCAGGGTGCGTGAGTTGATACCCATGGCCTTCGAATACTCGGATCGTTTGCGATTCTCATCCAGAATACGTACCTGCTTGCCTGCCCGGGCGAGTTCCAGTGCGGCACTCAGGCCCACGGGGCCGGCACCGATGATCAAAATCAAATTATCGTCATACATTTTCCCTGCCTCCTTCCTGTCCTGCGCCGCTGCAAAGTGGTGCGGACCGGACGCTTCATAAGTCAGTTACCTTCACAAGGTTCAACTGATCTCCCGCAACTTCTGAGCCAATACTGAAAGTTGCTGAAACAACGGATGTTTTTTAGAGGGGAGAATGTTTAGGTGGTGGATTGTGCCCGGGTGATGGTGGATTACAGCCAGGTCATGTGGGCAATTGCACGGGTTGCCGTTCGAAATATGCCGTTCCTGCTACCCCTGTGGAATGCAATTCAAACGATATGCCTGATTAGAACGCGGAATCGATGACGCCATCGGTGGGATGCAGGGTGCCGAGGAGCGGCACCCTGCAGATGAGAGAGCAGGATTTGCGGGCTACTCCTCCGGCATACAGATCTTTTTACCACCCACGGCCCGCATGGTGCGGTAGAAGAGGTAGGTCACCACCAGGGACAGCACGGTGAGCAACACCCAACCGAGTGCGGCGAAACCGGGATTGGAGGTCTTTTCAAACATCAGCAGGGTGGCGATGGTGATCGCGGCCAGCGGGAATGAATAGGCCCACCAGGAGAGGAAAAACTGCAAACGGGAAAACCGAAATACCATGGTAAACAGCAGCAGGGTCAGAAACAGCCCGCTGTAGTAGAGCACATGGGCAAAATTGTCGATGCCTCCGTTGAGCTTCACATAGGAGATGAAACCGACCGCGGGCGGCGCGATGAGGATGAAAAAGGTGGGCATCAGCCGATCCGGAAGCGGATTATGAAACAGCACCCGGTAGATGATGATGGTGAACAGCACCAGCCAGAATATGATCCCGATACTGAAGAAGAACCAGGAGATCTCATAGTAACCGTGTGCGGTACCGGCCACCGGCACCAGCACATTTCCCACCACCGGAATGAACCAGGCCGGATTGATGTGATGGACCTCGAACTTGTCATGGTGAATCCAGATGTTCATCACGTAGAGGGTGAAGCCAAGGTGCAGGGCACTGCCGAGGATCCACAGGACCTTGGAGACCCCGGGCAGGGTATGCAGCATGGTGATGGAAAGCAGAATCAGGCTGATCGACACCGCCGGGAAAAAATTCAGCTTCACCGGGTGGTTCAGTTCCTTCACCACTTCCCCGGGGTAGCGCAGCAGTTTCATCAGATAAGTGAGCGCCAGGATGGTGAACACCAGGGCGGTGAAAGGGATCAGGGCGAGATCCAGGCGAAACGGCAGGTGGTAGCCGACCTGGGCCTTTTCCCAGGCGATACAGAGGCCGGCCAGGCCCATGACCATGGCAAAAAATGAAATGGGAAAATGGGGGAGACGAGAATTGTGATTCATTGTAATACCCAGCGCCTATTAAAAAGCAAATCTTGAGTGGAATAGTATGTTAAAGGCTCGTGCCGAACATTGAAAATTCGCAAACGATGCTCCGGATGTGCGAATCACAGCCCGTCAATAGCGAGTCTTTGTCCCAGGTATTCATGGGGTAATAAGCGTTCGATCCCACCCCGAGCCTCGCCGACGGTACCTCTGCCTGGTCTTGAGGCAGCCTCTGATCCCGGCCACGAAAAAAGCCGCCCGGCCGAATGGCCTGGGCGGCTTTTTAATACCCTCGGCCCGGTCAAGACCGGACGCCGGGTAATCAGACGTTGCGTGCGTCCATCATACGCTCGATGATCGGCTGCAGAATGATCTCCATGGAGAATCCCATCTTGCCGCCGGGTACAACGATGGAGTTGCGCCGTGACATGAACGAGCCGTCAATCATCGACAGCAGGTAAGGGAAGTCGATGTCGAACTTTTTCGGATCACTGAAACGGATTACAACGAAGCTTTCATCGGGGGTCGGAATGTCACGGGCGATGAACGGGTTCGAGGTATCCACGGTCGGCACGCGCTGAAAGTTGATGTCGGTGCGCGAGAACTGGGGTGTGATGTGGTTGATGTAGTCGGGCATGCGTCGCATGATGGTATCGACGATGGCCTCCTCACTGTAGCCACGCTCCGCATTGTCACGGAAGATCTTCTGAATCCATTCCAGGTTGACGATCGGCACCACGCCAACGCCCAGGTCCACGTACTTGGCCACATCCACGTCGCCATTGACCACCATGCCGTGGAGACCTTCGTAGAACAACAGGTCGGTACCTTCCTCGATCTTCTCCCAGGGGGTGAATTCGCCGGGTTTCTTATCGCAACCCAGACGGGCGTTGTGCTCATCGGCCTCTTCGGGGCTGTGCAGGTAGTAGCGTTTGTCACCACCGCCGGTTTCGCCGTAGGTTTTGAACAGTTCGCCAATCTTTTCAAAATGGTTGGCATCCGGGCCGAAGTGGCTCATGCCCTCGGACACCTTGCCGCGCATCTCAACGCGTGTGAAGCGGTGGAAACTGTCCCCTTCGACGACCGCCGGTCTGATCCCGTCACGGTAGAAAATGTGTTCGAATGCGCGCTTGACCGTGGTCGTACCGGCGCCTGACGAGCCGGTCACGGCTACCACAGGATGCTTTTTAGACATAGGCTTCTCCCAAATCTCTGGCTTGTATAGTTATGATCCGGACCCCGCGATGGGACCTTGAAACGGCTCAAGGACGGGGTCCCGAGAAAAAATTGGTGCCAACTATAACACGGCAATCGGCCATTACCAGTGGGACAAAATCGTCGATCTGACCGTCAATGGGTTATAAAACCCGTAAACCGGTGAGGATACGTGTTGGAGATGGATACGGCCCGAGATATGGCTTCCGGCCTAAATTACTGATATCAATAGTGAATATTAATTTTTACACAAACTGCTGTCAGAGCAGGGCGCTGTTCAGCCAAAGGTGAGTCTGTACGGCGATAAAAAATCCCAGGGCAACCACGGGCGTCCATCGCAGATGGCTGAAAAAGGTGTATTTCCCTTTCGCCTGACCCATCAGGGCGACCCCGGCCGCTGAGCCGATGGAAAGCAGGCTGCCTCCGATGCCTGTGGTGAGCGTGACCAGCAGCCATTGACCGAGGGACATTTCGGGTGCCATGTTCAGCACCACGGACATGGTTGGAATGTTTTCCAGTACCGCTGACAGGAGACCGATGGAAACGTTGGCGGTGGTGGCACCCCACTGCACATACAGCAGTTCGGACAGAATGGTCAGATAACCCAGGTAGCCGATGCCACCCACTGCGAGGATCACCCCGCACAGGAACAACAGGGTATCCCATTCCGCGCGGGCGACACGCAGGAACACGTCGAAGGGCTGGCGACTCTCCACCACCACTGAAAAATCCGGGGTTTCGGACGTCACAACGGTTTCCGGACCCGGTTCATGGGTCTTCTTCAGGTAGTAACCAAAGAATTGCAGGTAGGACAGACCGGTCATCATTCCGATGGTGGCGGGAAGGCCAAACTCGCCCTGAAAAACCACCGCGGTGACGATCGTCAGCAGGAACAAGCCCATGATGCGTTTGGAGCCCCGGTTCATATGGACCTGCTCCTGGGGCAGACTCAGACGTCCCTGGGGAAGTGCCAGGCTCATCAGGGCCGCCGGAACCAGGTAACTGACCAGGGATGGGATGAACAGGTGGAAGAAGGAGAAGAAGTCCACCACTCCTGTGGTGCTGTGTATCGCCTGCTGCCAGACCATCAGGGTGGTGATGTCACCAAAGGGACTGTAGGCACCGCCCGCATTGGAAGCCAGTACGATGTTGATACAGGCGAGGGAGACGAAACGGGCGTTGTCACGCTCCAGGTTAAGTACCACGGCACCCATCAGCAATGCGGTGGAAAGATTGTCCAGGAAGGGTGACAGCAGAATGGTCACCGCACCGGTAGTCCAGAAAAGCCGCCGATAGGTATAGCGACGGTGAGCCACCCAGGTGCGCAGGGCGAGAAACACCCGTCGCTCCGAAAGGGCATTGATATAGGTCATCACCACCAGAATGAACAGCATCAGCTCCGCATACTGCAACAGACTGTGGCGCAGGGCGGTTTCGGCTTCGATGCCGCCCAGGTTGAAGTGATGGGCGTAACCCCCGATCAGTCCCCAGATGATGCCGGCTGCCAGCAGCATGGGCTTGGACTTTGGAAGATTTATGAACTCTTCGACGCTGACGGCCACCAGGGCCAGGGCAAAAACCGCGAGACTCAGCAGACCCACCCAATGGGTGCTGATGCTGTATCCGCTCGCGGACATATGGTCCGCCCATGCGGTGCCGGGGAGAAGAACCATTACCGCCGTTGTTTGTATTGTTCTGATCATGACACCTGGTATTCGCCGAGTGACTGCCCTATGGATTGTTTGTGATCAATCGCGGCTTGGCACTATAGACTATCCCAATGCGATGGGTCTGTCAGGCATATGGCGTCGAGAGACATCTGCTTGGGGGTGCATCCCTGGATTTTGTAAAGGAAGCGGAATGAGCGGGAGGGCTTCGGCGGGGCGTGGTGATCTCGTACTGACAGGACGGGTTGTTTGAGGTGGCGCCAGGGCGCCACCTCTCAGCTGCAGGCGGGGTCAGAACGAGCTGGCGTTGACCCACAGGTGCACGAGGATACTCGCCGCGTAACCCAGGCCGATCACCGGGGCCCATTTCAGGTGGCCGAAGAAGGTGTATTTTCCGCGGGCCTGTCCCATCAGCGCCACACCGGCCGCAGAACCGATTGAAAGCATGGAGCCACCGACGCCCGCGGTGAGGGTGACCAGCATCCACTGTCCCGTGGACATGTCGGGCATCATGGTCAGCACCGCGAACATCACCGGAATATTGTCGACGATGGCAGACAGGATACCTACCATGACGTTGGCCGGGGTCGCGTTCATGGCGTCACTCAGCTGCAGCGCCGCGCCCCACTGGGTGTACATCACCTCTGAGACCACTGTCAGGTAGCCAATAAAGCCGAGGCCGCCGACACACAGCACCACCCCATAGAAGAACAGCAGGGTATCCCACTCGGCCCGGGCGACCTTGTTGAAGACGTCGAAGGAGACCATGTCACCCATCTGGGCGTCATGTTCCAGTTCGATCAGCTCCTCACGGTTGAGATGAGGATGGTCACGGTGAAAGGTCTTTTTGAGGTAGAAGCCGAAGAACTGCAGGTAAGCCAGACCGGTGAGCATGCCGATCACCGGGGGCATGCCGAGGAAGTTGTGAAAGCTCACTGCAGTGACGATGGTGGCGAGAAAAAAGCCGATGATACGCTTGGCGCCGCGTTTCATCTCCACGTTTTCACCGCCGCCACTGGGTTGTTCGTTGGGCACGGCAAAGTTCATGATCGCCGCGGGCACCAGCCAATTCACCAGTGAAGGCACGAAGAGTTCGAAGAAGGACCAGAAGTCGACCATGCCCTGTGGGGTGTGTATGCCTTTCTGCCAGACCATCAGGGTGGTGATGTCACCGAAGGGACTGAATGCCCCCCCGGCATTCGCCGCCACCACGATATTGATACAGGCCAACAGTACGAATTGCTTGTTGTCACCACCCACCGCGAGCACCACGGCACACATCAGCAGAGCAGTGGTCAGGTTGTCGGCCACTGGCGATATGAAAAACGCCAGCAGACCCGTGATCCAGAACAGGCGACGGAATCCGTAGCCCTTACTGACCAGCCAGGAGCGTAGTTTTTCAAATACGTTGCGTTCGTCCATGGCATTGATGTAGGTCATCGCCACCAACAGGAACAACATCAGTTCCGCATACTCCAGCAGATTGTGTCGCACCATCTCTTCCGCGGCGTGGGGTATGTCGTGGGTATGGTAGTACCAGGCGATCAGGCCCCAGATGATACCCGCGGCGAGAATCACCGGCTTGGATTTCCTCAGATGGGTGAACTCCTCCGCCATTACCAGAAGGTAAGCCAGGGCGAAGATCGCGATTGAGGTGAAACCCACCCAATGGTTGGTCAGGTCCAGGCGGTCTCCCGTTCCTCCACTGGCTACCGCGAGCGTGGGAAGGAAAAGCATGAGGAGCAGGCTGAAGGTTATTCTCACGGAGTCACCCCTGTTCGTTTGGTTGGTCAGAAATCTTACACAATTCTTGGGATTTTCAGGGATGCGGGATACAGGGTCAACATTTTACGAAACAGAAACGTTCATCATGATCCGGTTCGGGTCAAGTGAATATGTCACATCGAATTGATGTGACTTGTCATGGGGTGATCACCCGGAGCATGGGATGCTGAGCTGACACGATCGCCATCCAGGGAATTCCGGGGACGCTGATGGAATATCAGAACATCGATCAGAAAAACGTCAGGTACAACTACCACGAACTGCTCCTGACCCGAAATATCCTGCTGTCCCAGGCCGCGGATGAGCGGTCTATGCCATGGGACGTGGTACGTTATGCGCAGCGTCATTCCGAGGTGACCTATTGGGAAGCGCTGTTGTGCGCGGCATTTCTGCCCAGAGCCAACAAACTGGTTGCGGTCGTATCCCGGCGGCAGGTGGATGGATACAGTGGCCTGTTGCGCCAGCAGGGATCTATCGAATTCGTGAGATTCTTCGTCGATTGGGATGATGAGTCCCGCAGCCATTCCAGTGGTCTATGTCAATTCAGGGTCCGGGATGTGGAACAGATAGGGGCTGTACAAGCGGTTCCCGTTTGTCATCTGGTATCGGTGCCATTCGAGGGTGAGCGCTACCTGGATGCCCGGGCCCGTGGTCGGCAGCCCAAGGTGCGTGCGATTCTCTCCTGGAATCAACTGCCTGGACTGGATCTCGAATTCCGCCCGGTATTCGGTAATCGGGTCGATTCACAGATCAGCGTGGATTCGGAACAGGCCCTCTTGGCACACTTCGAGATTCCCCTGCAGCGACCGGTCAATCCGGGTGACCAGCTGCCCTGTCATATCACAGCGGGCTGAACGCCCCTCATCATTTCATCAGGACATTGCAGCGGTCTGCCTTGTCACCTCTTTGCCGCTACGCCTGAACGGATCCTGCAAACCCTGATCAGGCCGGTCCGGGTGAATCCTGTTCCCACCTGACAAGTAAAAAAGTCACACCTCGGGCGTGTTGCATTCGATACAGCCCAAACCCTGGGATTTGAAATCATAAAACCATGGAAGCGGTTTATCCATTACGACAATTACCAGGAGAGAGGAAATGACCGTTCAACAAACACGCAAACCTGTGCATCGCGCCCAACGCACAGACTATGATTTCGACCATCTCGACGTATCCGGGTCGCTGACCCTGTCCCAACCCGGGCTGTTCCAGTCCCTGAATGACGGACGGATTCGCAAAGACACCACCAAACGACAGTTGGATATTGTGGTGAGTCTGCTGTTGTTAGTGCTCACAAGTCCGGTCATGTTGACCACTGCATTGCTGATCTGGCTCAGCAGCTATGGTCGTGACCCGGTGTTTTACCGGCAACTCAGGGTGGGATATGAAGGGCTTGAATTTTACGTCCTGAAATTCCGCAGCATGCGCACCGATGCGGAAAAAGACGGTGCACGCATGGCCGCCAGGAACGATGATCGGGTGACCCGTATCGGCCGATTCATCCGCAAGACCCGAATCGATGAGCTGCCCCAACTGTTCAACGTCCTGAAGGGTGATATGAGTCTGGTGGGTCCGCGCCCGGAGCGCCCGGAATTCGTCTCAAAGTTCCAGAGCCAGATTGAAGGCTATGCCTACCGTCATCAGGTCCGTCCGGGCATCACCGGACTGGCTCAGGTGAGTTATCCGTACGGGGACTCCGTGGAGGATGCCGCCAACAAGCTTTATTACGATTTGACCTATGTACGCAAGAACAGCATCGTGTTTGATCTGCTGATCCTGCTGCGCACCATCCCGGTAGTCCTGACGGGACATGGTGCGCGTTAGCCTAACCCAGGGATTACTCCAGGTACCGGCTGAGTGAACGGATAAGGTTAAAAGATTTTCGTTTTCGATATCCGGCTTGTGGGTAAGGATGCGTGTGCGGATGTTACAAGCAAGCTTGTCGAAGTCCCGCTGGAAAGTTCCCACGCTGAGCGTGGGAACCACTGCTTAATGATGTATGGATGGGACTGGATTCACGAGATGCCGGGTTATTCTGCCGCTAAAATCCTGGTGGTCATGACATCTACTTGAATCACATAACCACCTCATCCGCCAGGATTACCCAATTCTGTACCAGACTCCGGGGGGGTAGACATAGATCCACTTGGAGCCTATGGCCTCCGTAATGGTGACTGTTCGCGTGTTGATGATCTGTTTTATCGGAGGTTGCTCACGCGTGCCGATGTCTTCGATCTGTTTTCCGCAATCGTCCGTAACCACGACCGTCCCATCCGGTTTGAGGGTCAAGTTATAATCGAACGCTGATTTATTTGTGCAGGTGTTGAGATCCTTTGGGTTGTCTATCATGGTCAATGGCCTCGTTTGTCAACGCATGGGTGGATAGGAACTAGCGAAAAGTCAGAGAGACTTTCCCATACAGGGTTCGCTCGTCAGAAAAGGCAGAGGGTGAGGCTGAGGTCACCGGATCATCGGAATCATAACTGTTGCGATCCTCGAACCGGACATCCCGATCAAACAGGTTATTCACGCCGATCGTGGCGGATCCCCTGCGTTTGGGAAAGCGGTAGCTCAGGGCAACGTCCGTAACCACTCCCTGGTCATCCCCTTCTTGTGCAATCATCCCTGATCGATCAATGAATTGTCCTGTCTGATCGAAATAGGTGGCGGTCAGAGAGGCGATTATTCCAGAAGGGTGGAAGTATCTCAGTGACGCGGGAAGCTTGTGGGTGGTGAGTTTTAGAATGCTATCCGGGGCGAGAATCAAGTCACCGCTGTTTTGAATCCCCTTTTCAAGATCATAGCGGTTATAACTGTACTCGAGATTCATTGCCCAGCGCGTCGCGACTGTCCAGTTGAGCCAGAGGTTTGCCAGCCGATCGTCATAGTCCAGGGTTTCTACCTGGCTCAGGGGAAAGGGCGATGAGGTGTCGAGTACTTCAAGCTTGGTGCTCAGATCACGGTACAGGGCAGAAACGCCCGCTGTGAGATCACTGGTAAAACCGTAGGTATAGGCTACCCCATAGTTCCAGGAGTCGGTTTGGTCGATATCATCGTAGAGTTGATTGAACCCGGCGATCTGGGAGGGTTCCAGGGTTTCGTATTGTGAAGGCCAGAGTACGCTGGTCCGGTTGCGAAAGGCGGCCAGATGAATCTGGCCCTCGTCGTGTGGAGACAGCAGCAAACCCAATTTCGGATAGGCCTTGTTCACATCACGCTCCACATCGTTCTTTTCCCTGAGCAGTGTCAGGCCTGCGGTGAGCGAGAGCAGGGGATCCATCGTGTAGTAGGCATAACCGTAAAGCCGGGTTTGTGACTCATCATAGTCAGTGTCGATGCTGCAACTTGGCAACGGGCAAAAAGGCAAGTCGAAATAATTCAGGGTCAAGGTACTGCTCAGGTCCAGAGATTGGTGGCTGATGCCTCCTAGCAAGGCCAGATGATGTGCCTTTCCCTGTACCTGAGCCTCGTACAGTTCAATCGTCTTATCCATGTCGATCTGGCTCATCACGGAGGGGAAGCTCAGGTCTGTGCTGAGAATATCCTGTGAACGATGTATCGCACTGAAGAGCAAAAGGGTGTTCCCGGGTAACTGTTGATTGAGACCCAGGCGTGTGGTCGTGACATCATTTTCCACCCGGTAACCATCGATCCGGGTCAGTTCGGGGACCAATCTGCGGGTCGCATCCCCCTTGTCCTCTTCCTGCTGACTGACCTCAAGCTGCAGGGTAGTGCCCTCGGTGATTGCGACCTGTACAAACCCGTTCAGCATATCCTGCTCATAGTCGTAGGGATTGTCCGCAAGATCCGTCTCGGAGTGATACTGACCCAGACTGAAGGCAAACCGGTCATTGAGTCCGGCAACGATGGCGTCATCACTCCAGGTGTCATGTTCACCCAGGGTAGCGTCCAGTTGCAGTGCCAGACCGTTACGGGTGAACAGAGGGTTGTACTCCTGGTAGGCTAGATCTTGCGGTCCGGCTCCGTCCAGAAGCCCCAGATTGGCATTGCCCAATTGAGGTTGCAGCGGGTCGAGACTCAGGGGTTGGGAGAGTTTCGCCTGCAGCAGCTCGCTCTGGCGCGCGGAATCCCGGTTGGTGAGGCCGAGGTAACTGTCAGCCAGAAGACGGTGGGCGGAGTGGTTGCCCGGATCCTGTGCCAAGGCATCGGTGGCCTGCATTTGCGCCTGTTGTTCGAACCCCAGATCGCTGTAGATGCGTCCCAGAGCCGCGTGGCGGGCTGCTTCATCCTGATCCAGGAGTTGCCGGGAACGGTACACGCCGCGATTGTCATTCAATGCAATCGCCTGATGTTGTGCCTGCAACGCCTCCACAGGACGGTTGTCTGCCTGCAGCAGGATGGATTCGTAGAACCAGGCGGTCGGATCATTGGGATCGAGCTGTTTCGCCATGGAGAACTGCTGATAGGCCAGTGGATCCCGCTTCTCCTCGTAGTAGGCCTTACCCAGATAACTGCGCAGCAGGGCGTTTCCCGGATCGAGCAGTACTGCGGTCTCAATGGATTCCCGTCCTGCGGCGAGTTGACCCTGGCGGATCATTACCAGCCCCAGTCCCAGACGCGGCAACGGTGCCTCGGAGTCGAGACCCAGTGTGGTTTCAAAACTGTTTTTGGCCTGCTTCAGATCGATGTCCCTGAGCGAGGCAAAGCCCAAAACGGTGTGGGCCAGGGGCAAATCAGGTTGCTGGGCGACGGCCTGATCCGCAATCTTGCGGGCCTCACCGAGATCACCGGACATCAGCTGGACTTCAGCCAGGCGGGCCAGTACCAGAGCACTCTGGGGTGCCTGTTGCGCCGCTGTCTGGCTGTCCTGCAGAGCACCGGGTATGTCGAAGCGGGCCTGTTTGACATAGGAGCGGGCCATATAGGCCGCTGCGGATTGCGGGTCAGCCTGGATTGCACGTTCCGCAAACCCGGAGGCCTCCTCGGTACGGTTCTGAACCAGTGCCTCGATGGCTGATCGGGCGAGGGCATCAGCGGCGCCGGGTTGATCCGGCAGCGGCGGATAGTAGAGTGCCCAGGCCACGGCGTCATAAGGCCTGGCGACGGTAATGCTCACCGGGGACTGCCCGGTTGCGGTGCGTGATGCCTGGTCAGCGGTGAGACTCAGACTGCCCTGGTCGTTGCGGGTGACCACCACGCCTTCCAGGACTGTCACGTCCGTGGCTTGATTCTCGATCCTGACCACGAACTCGGTACCTTGGATCGAAGCGTTGACATAGGGGGTGTTGACGTCCAGTCGTTTCGGGGTGCGGCTGATAAAATGGATGGCGCCACGAATCAGATCCAGCAGGGAAGGGGCTGATGTCTCCACTTCAGTCAGGGTCAGTGCGGAATTGGCGTCGAGCCGCACCAGGGTGTCATTGGCCAGGCGCAGTGCGGCGCGGCTCTCCTTGTGGGTGCGCACGACCGCACCTGCACAGAAGGCAGTATTGAGTTGCGCCGGTTCCCAGACATTCTGGTCGGATGCTTTCGCCTCAACCACGCCATCAGCCGCAATCAGCCGGGCGATTGGGGTGCAGTCCGCTGCCTGAACCGGAAGAGCGAACAGCGCGATTACAGCGACCAGGGAACATTTCACGAGCAATGGGTGGAGTCGGAAATGTGACATGGCGATCCTCTGGGAATGGGGATGCCTGGCGTTACCCCTGACCGGACTTCCGCGACCCGCATGATCCGCCTCATGCAAGTCACCACCGAGGTAGCCCGGGGCGCCCTGGTGGGGTGTTGGGTGAAAAAGCATTCCCCTGAAAGGGTTAATTTGCCCAATAGTATCGAATAATGTTAAGTATGTGAATTTATTTCATATTTGCCAATGTTTGCAGTGTCTGGGCAGTCACAGAACGGTTCGCCGGGCATTGCGGCGTTCACGGAATTGCTGCAGGTAGTAGTGGCTCGGACCGTCATCAGGAAACGCCTCGAGGATTTTTTCGAACTGCTGATTCGCGCGTTCTCGGTCACCTTGCTTCCAATCGGTCAGGGCCTGGGCAAAGGCCTCGTGCATCACAAGAGTCTGCGGGTCAGCGTGCGTTTCGGTAGCGGCAATCTCGTGCAGGGTGAGCGGCTGTTGTTTCCCGGCGACCATGAATTGCCCTAGTTCCCGGGTCACAACACCTCGCAGATGTCGGACGAAATCATCGGAGGCAAGGATCCGTGTACCGAGCTGCTTGTTGAGGTTCTCGATGCGGGAGGAGGTGTTGACGATGTCGCCCACGGCACGGTATTCGAAATGATCGATAGCCCCCACATGGCTCATCACCAGATCACCGCAGTGTAGCCCCATGCGGGTGACGAGTTTGGGTTCAAGGTCGGAGAGGCGGATTAATTCGTCAATCTCCAGGGCGGCCAGGCACGCCTGCTGTGGCAGTGTCGAATCTGTCTCATTGGCTGGCCAGATCGCCAGCATGGCATCCCCGATGACATCGGAAACCACCCCTTCACGGTAGCGGATCGGGGTGAACAGGAGCTCGAAATAGCGGTTCAGATATTGTTGCAGCGCCTCGGGAGACATGTTCTCCGCGAGTGCCGTGTAGTTTGCCGCATCGGTAGCCAGGCAGACTCCGAAGGCCGATTCGACCTGATTGTGAGGCTGGCGATTGTCTTTGACCAGGCGGTCGATCACATCGCCCGGCAGGTAGTAACCGAACAGCTGACGCAGGCGTTCCCGGCTTTTTCGGATCTGCCGGTAGTGAGTCAGCTGGGTGGTGATCATCGCCACCGGCATCTGCACGGCCAGTGGAACGAACCAGGGCAGCCAGCGATGCTGCAGGTAGAAAAGGATGTACACCCCAACGAAGCATGTGCCGCTGAACAGAACCCCTGCTGCGATTCCGCTGAGCCCTGGCAGGGTTCGCAGGATCAGGACGATTGATAGCCCAAAACCCAGTATTACCATCGTGGCCAGACCGGGGTTGTGCTTCAGAGTCTCCCGATGGCGCAGATTGGCGTAGGCGGTGGCGGCAATCTCCACACCACTGAGATCCAGCCCATTGGGCTGGGAGAACACGGTGTAGAAACCATCCTTCTGTCTCGGCTGGTAGTGACCCGAATAGCCGACGAACACTGTTTTGTCGCGAAATCCGCTCCAGTCGACGTCTGTGCTGCCGAGCAGGTTCTGGATCGGATGTGTAGGAATCGTGCCCGGTGGCCCATAAAAGTTCAGATAGGGATGGGTGGTGCCCTGGTACAAGGCTGTCAGGGCCAGCAGTTCCTCATATTGCCCGGGGTCCGGTGCGAGCCTGACCTGTTGTTGCAGAATTTCATCCAATAGCCGTACCAGACCGGGTTGACTACGCAGTTGCTGGGCAAGCCTCAGTGGATCGTGGGACAGGCTGAGCGGGTCCGCCCCTTGCGGATTCGCCTGGATCAGCAGCTTTTGCAGTCGCTCCGCTTGCGGGTCGAGCGCAAGTTGCAGCGCCAGAGCCGGGAGAGAGATGTGCTGCTGGGCCCCGCTGAAGGTCCAGAAGCGACTCACTCTGACCGGGATTTTTGGCAGGACGAAGGGGGCAGTGGCAAGCGCGGCATCCGCAAACAGGGGTGCCGGTGGGATCAATTGCTCCAGTTGATGATTTTGCCCGCCATCACTGAGTTGCTGTTGCTGCAGGTAGGCGACCAGCACCACCTTGGCGGCTTCCCGCATGGCCCGGGCCATCTCTGCATCAGTATCGGGCTTGCGCGCTTTTTTGAAGTAGATATCGTAGGCGATCACCCGGGCGCCCGCCGTGTCGAGGCGCTCGATCAATTGGGCATGCAGGGAGCGGGGCCATTCCGGGATCTCTTCACCCAATCCCAGTTGCGGGGAGGTTTTACCATTGATCGCCACGATCGCAACGTCCTGGGGCGGGGGACGCTGACCACGCAGTTTGAACAGCAGGTCGAGTCCCACCTGCTCCTCCCAGGTCGCAGTGCCCGGCAGATGGTTGATCGCAATGCCCAGCAGCCCGATCATGAGACCCAGGGCCAGGGTGATTGTCAGCTTGTTTCTGTCCGCTTTCATGCTGGAATGAATCGATCCCCGCGTTTCCCGCCCCTAAGCGCAGCGGTGTTTCACCGGATATGTCATGCGTCACAAGATGCCGAAGTCGGGATCACCCTGCGTCTGTCAGTCCTTGTTTTTTCTGTTAAAGTTAAGCTTGAGTCCATGGCGCGAGGATGCGCTGATCCACAGGAATGTCGTGTCACCGGTCGTCGGTGCGCTTTTCGCGCACCCGAAATGAACGGATTGATTGAAGTGTACATCAGGCACACGGAAAAGGATGCCGCCGGGAGACGGAGTGAACACCGTCGGAGGTATGAAAGGTTGCAGGGAGTGTCCACCTTTCATGGTACATAACAAGAGAACGTATCAAGATGATCGAGAACATTTCCATATTCCATGGTATGGATCCTGATGCCCTGGCATTGATCGAGCAGCGTATGGTGCGCCGTACCTACCCGCGCAATACCATCGTTCTCTCAGAGGGGGATCAGAGTGACTCCATGTACGTGATTCTCAGTGGCAAGGTCAAGGTCTACCTCAACGACGAGAACGGTAAAGAGGCGATCATCAACTATCAGGAGGCCGGCGAATATTTCGGCGAGCTTTCACTGATCGACGAAAGCAGGCGCTCCGCCTCGATCATGACAGTGGTCAAATCGACCTTGGGCGTGATTTCCAAGCAGTCGTTCCATGAGGTGCTGAAAGCCAATCCGGATATCGCAATTCATCTGCTCAAGGATCTGGTGCACCGGGTCAGGGCGTTGACCGAAGAGGTGAAGAGTCTTGCCCTGTCGGATGTGTACGGTCGCTTGAGCAAAACCCTGTTGAGTCTGGCAGTCGAACAGGACGAAGGCGTCTGGGTGATCGATGGTCATGTGACCCAGCAGGAACTGGCAAACCGCATCGGGGCTTCCCGCGAGATGGTATGCAGGATCTTCAAGGATCTGGTCAAAGGCGGGTATATCACCACCAGTCATAACCGGTTCACCATCAACAAACAGTTGCCAGCCCGCTACTGAGCCCCGCACTGGTGTATTTGTCACACTCGGAATGTGAATATGTCACAGCCGAAATTTTCCTCGAGGCATAGACTTGTCAGCGAGTGGTTAGCTTTCTCTGACCGAGCGGGAGTGATCCCGCAAGTTGCCAGCCCTCCGTCCGTGATCGCTACGGGATGGACGGCGGGTAGGTAACATCGCTCGAATCAGTCACTCGACCTCCTCATTGGGTAGCACTCTCCGTCTTTGACGGAGAGTGTTTTTTTTATGTGCGGCAGGTCAGGGTTCGGCGCACTCTTTCAGCATGCCGATATATTGGAATTGCAGAATTTGCTGGAGTGGATGGAATCGGTCGGTTCAGGGTTAACGGATGCCCGAGCCGTTGCTGAAATCGCGGGTCTCTGAACCGCTGGCTGCTGCGTCAAACCCGTGATCCACCGGATCAGGGGAAGAACACCCCGGGATTGAGGATCTGATGAGGGTCGAAGCGTTCCTTGATGGCGCGCATCAGGTTCATGGCCACCGGATCGATTTCCTGATCCACGAAGGCCCGTTTGACGACACCGATTCCGTGCTCACCCGAGAGTGTACCGCCGAGTTTCAGAACCTGTTCGAACAGGGACTTCAAGCACACTTCGCCGGCACTCAGCTGTTTCGGATCATCCGGGTCCAGCAGCAGATTGACATGGATATTGCCATTGCCCGCATGGCCGAAGTTGACGATGGTGATCCCGGTGTCCCGGGACAGCTTGTCGAGGAAACCGATCAGATCCGGAATGCGTGATACCGGTACCACCACATCCTCGTTGATTTTCTTGGGTGCGATATTTCTCAGCGCGGGGGAGAGGGCCTTGCGGGTCTTCCACAGGCGCTCGATTTCGGCATCGTTTTCCGCAGTGTGGATATCCAGCAGGTCTGCTACGCGGGCGGCTTCAGCCACCGCGGATGCTTCATGGTCGATACAGTGTTCGGCGCCGTCCACTTCGATCATCAACAGGGCTCCGACCTCCGGGTCGAGTTGCAGATCGGAGAAATTCCGCACCATCTGCAGCGCCGCACCATCCATGAATTCCAGAGCGCAGGGGGTCACCGGCTGGGCCATGATCGATGAGACTGCTCGGGCCGCGGCATGGATGTCCCGGTAGCTGGCCTGCAGGGTGCGTTTGGATTGTGCCAGTGGTGTGAGTTTGAGACGTGCCTCGGTGATGATTGCCAGGGTGCCTTCCGATCCGATCAACAAACGGGTCAGGTCGTAGCCCACGACGCCCTTGGTGGTGTTGACTCCGGTAATCAGGGTATCACCCTGTCCGGTAACCGCCTTCAGGCCCAGGGTGTTCTCCCGGGGTGTGCCGTATTTGACGGCTCTCGGTCCGGCGGAGTTGTAAGCCAGGTTGCCGCCGATGGTACACACCGCGGCGCTGGTAGGATCGGGGGGCCAGAAGAACCCGGATTCCCGGGCTGCGTTCTGTAGTGCCTTGTTGGTGACTCCCGGTTCGACCCGAGCCAGTCGGTTGTCCGTATCGATCTCGAGTATCCGGTTCATGCGCTCCAGAGAGAGCACCAAACCACCCTGTTGCGGCACGGTGGCGCCGGTGGTGCCAGTCCCGGTGCCCCGGGTGATCAGGGGAATACGTTGCTCGTAACAGAGTCTGGCGGTAGCCATGACCTGTTCATGCCGGTCCGCGAAGACTACCCCGGCAGGGGTGGCCTGCAGGCGGCTGTTGTCATAGCCATAGGGCAGACAGTCCGCCGGGTCGGTGAACACATTATCCGCTCCGACGATGCTGCGTAGCTTCTGTACCGTGCTGCGGTCCAGGGGTGTGTTCAATTCAGATGTACTCGAACACCCGGATCACCCGACGTACACCGCTGATGTGCCGGACCACATCAGTGACCGCATCACCCTCGGCCTTGGTGATCAGGCCCATGAGAAATACGCTGCCCCGCTCGGTGACCACTTTCACCCGCAATGGGTCAAAGTCGGGGATCTTGATGCCGGCGAGTCGCACCTTGACCTCTGAGGTGAGGGTGGCGTCGCGGCTGATTTCGCCAAGCGATGCACTGCTGCCGATCTCAATCTCATTGACCACCCGTCTGACCCGTTCGATGCCGGAGACGATCTGCTCGGCCTTGCGGCGTAACCCATCGTTGTCTGCCTGACCGGTCAGCAACACCACCATGTTGTAGCTGGTGACATGGATGGTGGTTTGTTCCTTGATCTGCGGATCTTTAGAGAGCAGGTCATAGGCCTTGAGCTCGATGCTCTGATCTTCAACGATGATTCCGGTGGTGCGCCGGTCATGCGCAATGGAGGCGGTGGCCGCGGCTCCGCCGACGACCGCGGCGGCGCAGCCCTGCAGGGCCAGAATGATGGTGGCGATGGTGAGTACCGTTGATAATTGTTTCTGCATGAGCTTCCTCTGAAAGCAGCCGGGTTGTTTCCGATTTAGTGTTTGTGACCCTTTGAGTCGGTAAGTTCAAAGAGCGTGTTGAAAATAGGGTCTCGATCCACCGGATGTTCAGGATTCAAGCGGGTCTTGTGCGCAGCCGCATTGCGAATGAACATCAGCGGGCGGAGGCTTCAACTGCCCAGCAGTTGTTGGTCCACCAGGTCGCACAGACAGTGAATGACCAGCAGGTGCGTCTCCTGAATGCGTGCGGTGACCTCCGCGGGTACGCGGATTTCCACGTCTCCGGGGATCAGCAGTTTTGCCAGGTTGCCTCCATCCCGGCCACTCAGGGCGACGACGCTCATTTCCCTTTCGTGGGCGGATTGTACCGCACGATTGACATTGTTCGAATTGCCACTGGTTGAAATCGCCAGCAGCAGGTCCTGGGGCTGCCCCAGGGCCTCGACCTGGCGCGAGAAAATCGCCGAGAAATCCACATCGTTGGCAATCGATGTCACGGTGGAACTGTCGGTGGTGAGGGCAATTGCCGGCAGTCCGGGCCGTTCCCGTTCGTAGCGGTTGAGCATCTCGGATGAGAAGTGCTGGGCGTCCCCGGCAGATCCACCGTTGCCGCAGCTGAGTATCTTGTTGCCCTGCAGGAGTCTTTCGAAAATCAGTCGGGCAGCATCCGAAATCGGTTGGATCAGCAGCGGCAAGGCGTCGATTTTGGTCTGGATGCTCTGGTTGAAGAGCGCTTGGATGCGGTCACTGTCTGGCATCGATGATCATGTCCTGGCGATGGAGTTTTCAGTCATGGCTCGGAATCTTACCTCACCAATGGCTTTGAATGGCGTTTTTGATCCATTGCATGCGCGGATGACCGGATCCGTTCAGCGCGACCACGTCGAAACGGCAGGGCTGATCCGCACTGTGGCTGTGCAGGTAGTGGCGGGCTGCGGCGAGCAGTTTTTTCTGTTTTGACGGGGTGATGCTTTCGAGTGCGGATCCGAAGTCGCCCGATTGGCGATAACGGACCTCGACAAAGATCAGGGCGTCGTCCCGGTCCCGCATGATCAGGTCGAGTTCACCCAGCTTGCAGCGGTAGTTGCGCTCCACCAGCCTGAGTCCCTGGCGATGCAGGTACCCAAGGGCCTGCTGCTCCGCTTCTGCACCCTGTATCAGG
Organism: Candidatus Thiodiazotropha sp.; assembly: GCA_040506775.1. Classification (GTDB taxonomy): domain Bacteria; phylum Pseudomonadota; class Gammaproteobacteria; order Chromatiales; family Chromatiaceae; genus Thiodiazotropha. Next base: position 95,852 of record JBEVWC010000008.1, on the reverse strand, counting down.
TGGTCCCTGTTCATCGTGTTGCGGCAGGCTGCGAGAGGTTGCGATCCTCCACCGGAGGGAGACTGCCACGGGAATCCGGGGTCTGCTCAAAGGAATCCTCAGTCAAAGGTTCGAGCGGTTCCAGGGCCGGCATCTCCAGGCGCGGTGCATAGCCGCTGATATGGGCCTGGCCCTGATCCATTTCGGCCCAGGCCAGCAGGCGATGCAAGCGGTTCTGCCGGTCCAGGTAGAGGGTCCCGCTCTTGCCGTTGAACAGGCGTCCAGGCTGCTCCTGCAGTGCGCGCAATTGCGGCAGCAGATTGTAGCTGTCAATGCCCATGGCGTAGATTCTTGCATAGACCCCTTTGACGCCGGGCATCAGTTTTTCCAGCTCCTGACGAGACAGTGCGCCTTCCTGTCCCTCCTCGAGCAGCCACGGGGTGTCCACGAACTCTATCTTTCCGAGATCCCGGTCGAGTGTGGGATCCGGGATACCCGAATAGACGTGGGAGGTGGTATACACCGGCAGGTTGCCGGCGCGGAAAAATCTCAGCTGCGGGCGTAACTGGCGCGCTTTCTGCGGGCGTGCGGCGAGAAAGATGAAATCCGCATCCTGGCGGGGCCGGGGCTCGGCCTCCACCTTGCGCCCAAGCTGGGTCACCAGCGCGCGGATCCGGGCCTCGCTCTCGTTGATGTTGAGCAGCATGCGGATCGGTACGGAAAAGTCGTTCTCCCTTGGGTCATAGACCTGCTGCTCCACGACCACGCCGCCAAGACGCTGCCAACGACTGCGGAAACTTGCGGCCAGGCGATTGCCCCAGTCATCGGAGGGTGTGAGGATGAGTGCACTGCGATGTCCCTCGAGCCATGCCCGTTCCGCAACCTGCTCGGCTTCATCCTCCGGCGCCAGACCAAACTGATAGAGATTGGGATTGATTGTTTCCCGTGGTTCCTCGTCCTCCTCGATCTGATTGAGTGCGAGTACCGGGACATCCATCAGCTCCAGTCGGGAGATCATCTTCACCGCATCCTTGTCCAGCGGCCCGACAATCATCTGCGCGCCGTTGAGCAGGGCGCTCTGGTAAACGCTGAGGGTTTCCTGCAGGGTGCCGGTATCGTAGAACTGCAGCTTGGGCCGGTATTCCGCCGGTTGTTGATACCAGGCGGCCATGAAACCGTCCCTCACTGCCGCAGCAACCTTGGCATAGGGTCCGCTGCGGGGCAGCAGGACCGCGATGTGATCATCCGGGGTCAGCCCCTGCTGTTCCAGAAGGCCGGCCAGAAGGGGCTGCATTGCGGGATGATCCGGGAAACGTTCCCGCCACTGTCCCAGCAGCTTGTTCAGCTCAATCGGGTCGGAGATCTGTTGTTTGACGATACGCGCCAGTTCCATCCAGCCGATCAGGGTGGACGGGGGTTGCGGCTGCAGCAGGGACAGCGCGGTATCGGTCATAGTGGTGAGGGTCTGCAGCAGTAACTGCTGGGTGGCCAACCGGCCCTCAGGATCCTCCTCCTGCAGCTGGTCCAGCACGTCCAGCTCCCGGGCACTCTCCAGCAGGTTGCCGGAGAGGCGGAAGATCTCCGCCATATTACGATGATAGTGGACCTTGAGGTCCAGGGGGGTGTCCGGTGCCGGCTCCGGCTGCATCAGGTCCAGGGCTTTTTCGATATCGCCCTGCAGGACTGCCAGCTCGGTGCGCAACATGCGCAGTTCGAAGTTGAAATCGCTGGGTTCAGGGGTGGGTCGCAGCTGTTCCACCAGCATCAGACTGCGTTCCTGGTTGCCCGCCTTGAGCCAGTAGCCCGCCGCTTTGAGCAGCAGTTGTTCCCGCAGTGGCGACTCACTCATGCGAGCGGCGTTTTCCAGCAGACTTGCGGCCCCGGCATAGTCACCGTTCTCGATCATTCCGGCCACCTGGGTCTGCAGGCTGGCCTCCAGTTCGGCGGATGCCCGGTCGCGGTCTCTTGGGGTGGTGGTGCAACCCGCGAGAAGGGTCAGCCCGATCAATAGCGACAATGCGAAAAAACGGATGTTAAGCATAACTTCATTACTGGTGGTGGGTGAAACCCGTCAGTCGGGTGCAGAATACCGAATCAGAACCTTTAGGCAGGCTGTTGAAATTCTACTCAGACGGCACGATTCTGCGATGAAATCCGCCTCAAAATGCTCATATACCCCGGTATAGCGGGCTTGATTGATGAATTTCGCCTTGTCTCATACTCGTCTGAGCGAATTTCATCCGCCTGATATCGTCTGGGCGGTAAGCAGCGAGCCTGATCTGTACGGTGTGCTCCGATTGTAAACTGACAAGTTTTCGATAATCTGCCAATATTCCAGATTGCCCGCTGAAAAACCATAGTCAGGGTTAAATTTCAAAGGGCTGCCCGTCTCATCCGGGCCCAGCCAGCCGACGCTGAGCGTCTGAATAACAGGAAACTACGTGTCAAAGGGCATACTTTACGTTGTTGCAACACCCATCGGCAATCTTGATGACTTGAGCCCCCGGGCAGTCTCCACTCTCCGGCAAGTGGACTGGATCGCCGCGGAAGACACCCGACACACCAAGCCTCTGCTGCGCCACTACGGCATCGATACCCCACTCAGGGCCGTGCATCAATACAATGAACAGGCACAATTGCAGCCCCTGCTCGAGGCTCTGCGGGGGGGGCAGTCCATAGCCCTGGTGTCGGATGCCGGCACCCCGCTGATCAGCGATCCCGGCTTTCCTCTGGTACAGGCCTATGCCGCGGAGGGCGGTCAGGTCGTTCCAATCCCAGGAGTGAGTGCGATCATCTGCGCACTCTCTGCCGCAGGACTGCCTACGGACCGGTTCCTGTTTGCCGGTTTTCCCCCCAGAACCCAGTCACAGCGTCAACGCTGGTTTGAGGCCCTGGCGGATGAGCCATCGACCCTGGTGTTCTATGAGGCGAGTCACCGGATTGAAGAGTGTCTGCGGGATATGCAGAGGGTTTTCGGGGATGCTCGCAATGCAGTGATCGGGCGGGAACTGACCAAGCGGCATGAGACCTTCTTGCGGGGCCGGCTGCCCGAGTTAATCGATCAGGTGTGCGGGGATCCGGATCAGCGAAAAGGGGAGTTCGTGGTGCTGGTCGGGGGGGCCCCCGAGGTGGAATCCGATCAGGTCAGTCTCTCAGTGGAGTCGATACTGCAGGTGCTGCTGGATGAACTTCCCCTCAAACAGGCAGTCTCACTGGCTGCAAAGATCACCGGCAGAAAAAAGAACGCACTTTATGAGTGGGCTTTGAATTTGTCGAAAGACCGAGATGTGAAGTAATACCAAGATGTCTGCCGGGGATTGAGCGATAATTCCCAATAACGACCCTCGCTCCCTCCTGAATCCGCCATGCGCACACGCTTACTACTGACAATTTGGCTGTACGGGTGCTGTTCTTCACTAGTGAACGCGGCTGACCTGGGGATTGAATTCACTCCTTTCACAGGCTATCGCTTCGGTGGAACCCTGGAAGATGACAGGACTCAACGCAGCATGGATCTGGAGGATGCTCAGGACTGGGGCTTTACCCTGAGCCAGCCGGCTTCGGACACCACCCGCTACGAGTTTCTCTACAGCCATCAGGATACCTCCCTGGCGGATGCCACCGATCCCGATAACGCCTTCGACCTGGCGGTTCATTACTTTCACGTGGGGGGCACTGTGGATGTCTACCAGGATCGCTTTACCCCCTATTTTTCGGGCGGTCTGGGGATGACCTGGATGAGTCCCGAGGATCGGGGTTATCAGGACGAAACCCGCTTCTCCCTCAGTGTTGGCGGCGGCTTGAAATGGTTTCCCACCGAACGGTTGGGAATTCGATTCGAGATGCGTGGCTACAGCACGCTGATCAACTCCAGCGGCAGCCTGTTCTGTGATGGTGGCTGCAACCTGCAGATCAGCGGGGACGCCTTCCCCCAGTTCGAGACCAATCTGGGTCTGATTTTCCGTTTCTGAGCAGCGGATGCAAAACAAAAGCGGAATCCGGGCGCAGCGGATCTCTCTGCCTTGCCCGGATTCCGCTCCCGTTACAGCGGGTTATTCCCGATCATGGGGTGCGCGGGTGAATCTCTACCCGATCAATGCGTCACCTCGATGCGTTTGGCCCGCTTTTCGGTGGCCGTTTTTGGGATGGTGATCTCAAGCACACCATCCTTCCCGGTGGCCTCGATGGCCTCCGGATCGGTGTTGTTCGGCAGTGAAAAACGCCGATAGAAGACACCATGGGAACGCTCGATGCGTTTGAAGTTTTCCTTCTCTTCGGTCTCTTCAAACTTGCGCTCGCCACGGATGCTCAAGACCCCGTTTTCCATGGTGATCTCGATTTCTTCGGGTTTCACGCCCGGAATATCGGCGCGGATGAGATAACGGTTTTCCTCTTCCTTGATATCAACGGCCGGTGCCCAGTCGCCTCCTACCACGTGAGAGGTGTCTTCACTCCGTTGCAGGAGAGGATGGAACATACGGTCAAGTTCCTGACGCCAGTCTTCCATTGAACGCCAAGGGTCATAACGTGTGATGTTCATGATGTCCTCCTGTAAATCATCCCTTCCTACTATGAATATGGTTCTGTTTCAGGGGGATTTCAAGGCACAGAAAGGGCCATTTCTGATACACTTTCCAGTCTTTTTTTCGACGCAAAATACTCTTTTAATACAATGCGTTATTTTGTATTTCTGCGGCCCTTGCGGGCGCCTTTCCGGGGGCTGGGACTGGTGGCGGGAGAAACTCGCCGGGAAGCGCCTCGCGAAGCGCTTTCCGGGTTGGCAGAGCTGGCTTTTTCCAGTCGCGGCTGCCAGCGGGGCACCAGCTGGTTTTTGCCGTTGCCGATCAGATCGCTGCGTCCCATTCGCTTGAGGGCCTCGCGCAGCAGGGGCCAGTTTTTCGGGTCGTGGTAGCGCAGAAAAGCCTTGTGCAGGCGTCGTTGCTTCAGGCCGCGCACCACCTCGACCTGTCCACTCTTGTCCCTGCGGATACGTTGTAGCGGATTACGACCGGTGTGGTACATCGCAGAGGCGATGGCCAGGGGGGTGGGTAAAAAGGATTGTACCTGGTCGGGACGGAAGCCGTTGGCTTTCAGCCACAACGCCAGATTGAGCATGTCCCGGTCACTGGTGCCGGGATGCGCAGCGATGAAGTAGGGGATGAGGTACTGCTCTTTGCCCGCTTCCGCGGAATATTTGTCGAACAGTTTCTTGAACTGGTCATAGCGATCGATCCCCGGTTTCATCATTTTGCTCAGGGGGGATGATTCGGTGTGCTCCGGGGCAATCTTGAGGTAGCCACCCACATGGTGGGTCACCAGTTCGCGGATGTACTCAGGTGAACGAACCGCCAGGTCGTAACGCAGCCCTGATGCAATGAAAACCCGTTTGATACCCGGTAGTTTGCGAGTCCTTCGGTACAGGTCTATGAGGGGACGATGGTCTGTATTGAGATTTCCGCAGATATCGGGGTAGACGCAGGAGAGCCGTCGACAGGCTGACTCGATTGCGGGGTCCTTGCAGGCGAGACGGTACATGTTCGCGGTGGGGCCGCCCAGGTCGGAGATGTGTCCGGTGAAACCGGGCACCTGATCGCGGATAGCCTCCACCTCTCGCACGATGGAGTCCTCCGAACGGCTTTGAATGATGCGCCCCTCGTGTTCGGTGATCGAGCAGAAGGTGCAGCCGCCGAAACAGCCACGCATGATATTCACCGAGTGACGAATCATCTCCCAGGCCGGGTTTCGCGCATCGCCGTAGGCCGGGTGCGGTAATCGGGTGTAGGGCAGTTCGTAGACCTTGTCCAGTTCCTCAGTGGTCAGCGGTATGGGGGGTGGATTGAGCCACACATCCCGTTTGCCGTGACGCTGTACCAGGGCCCGGGCATTTCCGGGGTTGGTTTCCAGGTGGAACACCCGGGAAGCATGCGCATAAAGTACCTCGTCCTCGACGACTTGGTCATAGGAGGGCAGGCGTACCACCGTGCGTTCCCTTGGCAACTTCCTGGGTCGCAGGTGGCTGTTGTGAATCACCCTCTGGTCACAGGCGGGGGCCGCCTCATAGGGGTTTGCGTGGTTGGGACGTGGTCCTGGTTCATCCAATTCCGTGGCATCGATCTCATACCAGTCCGGCGGAAGGTCATGGCGCATGAAACCGGTACCCCGCACATCGGTGATGGATGAGATGGGCTCGCCCTTGGCCAGTCGATGGGTAACCTCCACGATGGCGCGTTCAGCATTGCCGTAAATCAGCAGATCCGCCTTGGAGTCCGGGAGAATCGAACGTCGCACCTTCTCCGACCAGTAGTCGTAATGGGCGATCCGTCTCAGGCTGGCCTCGATTCCTCCTACCACGATTGGTACGCCCTTGTAGGCTTCACGTGCGCGCTGGGCATAAACGATGACTGACCGATCGGGACGCTTGCCGGCTTCCCCGTTTGGCGTGTAGGCATCATCACTGCGGATACGGCGATCGGCGGTATAGCGATTCACCATCGAGTCCATATTCCCGGCAGTAATCCCGAAATAGAGATTCGGGCGACCCAGACGCCGCAGGGAGTCCGCATCCTGCCAGTCAGGTTGGGCGATAATCCCGACCCGGAACCCCTGGGCCTCCAGCAGACGACCGATCAGGGCCATGCCGAAGCTGGGATGATCCACGTACGCGTCTCCTGTGACCAGAATCACATCGCAACTGTCCCAGCCCAGTTGATCCATTTCCTCACGACTCATGGGCAATACGGGCGCAGTGCCGAACCGGGAGGCCCAGTAGGGACGGTGAGCGAACAGGGAAGGAACTTTCAACATGAGTAGTATGGTTTCAAAAGATGAATGCGGACATTCCCCACATTAGGGCGCATCCTGATCTGTCAGTCAACGGACAGGTTGTAGTCTTAATACCCGCGGACCAGGATTAAAACCAACTGTATTGGCGTATCAATGTTGATTGCAGGTCGGACGGATTGCGCCAGTGAGTATGGTGAGTTTTAAGTGCCAGGAGGCAAGGATTTCTGGAAACCACTGGGCTATATCCCGGGATCGCTCACCCCCGATAAATCCGACTCAGGATTTGAATCATGCGTGTTGCCAGTGAGTCGAAATGATGTCTGGGTTAGTAAGACCTGGTTGGCAGAAAGGGTGATGTCAGAGAAGTCTGTCGATACCTTTTCGGGAGAACTTGGTGGTGAATCGGTACATCTCAGCTAAATGCCCAGTATTTGCTGAGTATGAAGGTGATTACGGGCACTATGATCAGCACGATAAGCAAAGAAACAAGATATTCCAACTGGGTGTATTCAAGTAGCAAATAATAACCGCCTTCATTCAGCGCAAAGCTGAAAATGGCCACCCCGAGAAAGCGGGCAACAGTTTTATTATGCTGATGTTTCTTATGACTGAAAGTCCACAGGCTGTGACCGATGTAACTGACGCCGAAGGCAATGAGAAAAGCGAAGATATTAGCCAGGATGGGTTGTAAGCCAAAAACAGATACGATCAGGTAGACGGAAACAAAGTGAGTTAATGATGCTGCGACACCGACGATGCCAAAGCGCACGATCTCGACATCGAATATTCGTAATATGCTGGATACGTTTGTCATTGATTGTTGGTATCACTTATTGATGAGAGGAAAAATCTTCGCCAAAAATAAAAATGCCCAGATTGTTCAAAGTCAGGGAACACAGATATTTTCGTTTCCAAGAATGGGTTCAGATTCATAGTCGAGTTGTGTTGTGGCGACTCCATACCGTACACAACGACCAAGAGATCAACATTGGGATGCTAGTTTAGGTCGTCTTTAAAAAAAAAGACATATGAATAATGTGCGGCATCGAAGTCACTGCATCCTTGTTCTCATGTATGTAAAGGCCATACATCTGATTCACATCATCAATCAGGTCGTAAGCAGACATCAGTTCGATGGGCTTGGATTGAAAGATGAGTTGTGTGGTTTGAACGGGAGAAGGAAAGAAGGGGATGCCTGAAGGTACGTTACTTAACTGTGATAGTTAGATCGTTCAGACTAGCCATCACTAACCGAGATGGAGATTAGTGATGGCAGTATTGAAGTTATGCCGGACAGACTGTGAGAATTGACGTTAGCATTGCGTTGATCTTAACAATCTGTCTTACAGTGGATTACTCGATAATGGTTGGAGGAGAGGGTGTTGCGCCTACAAATCCCTGAGGAGGGCCAATATACGAGGTGTTAATTACCAGATCATCGATCATGAAATAGTTATCAGGGTTTGCTTGTACAGCTGCAGCCATGTAGCCGCCCAGGATGTCAATGTAGCGGAACGAACCACCGGGGCTAGCCATTGACTTGGAAGTGTATAGGCCACTCAACGTTCCATCGGCAGTGTAGATATACATGTTGATCGTGCCGCGGCTTGCGTTGACTTCAAATTCGACACTGATCCACTCTTCTTCCCTGTTGCTGGGAAGATCGCCAATTCTGAATTCGTCAGTACCATCAGGCCAGTAATCGCCGCCTTGATAATTACATACGGTTCCATCGCATGCGCCGTAGGTGGCCCAGGTTCCGTACTGGTTTGAATATTCACGGGAGATGATCATTGGCCGGTCGAGGTTTTCTTCCCGGTTGATAATGATGACTTTGTTGTTCGGCCCATACTCTCGCCAAGTGCTACCGTGATAGACCAGGAAACGCACATTGATCTGATTTTGAGGATTGGCAAAGAAAACCTGACCCAGTCCGGAATAACCTTCAGAAGAGGTCGGAGGGGTAAACTTTGCGGCACCGGTACCTCTCCAGCCACTGGTAGGCATCCAAGTGTGGGTCGCACCCTGACTCGTCCAGATCATGCTGGGCGAGTAGGATGAATCGTTGAAACTCTGCGAGTAGGGGAACGAGCTGACTGTTATTTCTGCTTGTGCTGCAGTGCCAACTGCCAGACAGATGGCAAAGGCTCCAAGCTTGGATACTATGCCGCGAATGATATGTTTGTGAGCTTTATACAGCATGTCTACAGGCCCTACTTGACCAGTTGAATAATGTTAAGCATAAACATAACATGCGGGGGTGGACTGTCAAGGCACGCCAGAGCAAGATTGCGACGTCGATCAAACCTGATTGGTACTGAAGAATTAATGTCCTGAAGAACCCTAAAGTCGCAGTTCACAAGCGACGCAATTCTCTTAATCCAATAGGCCCGAAATTCCAGCAAATCCCATCCACAGGGCAAAACCCTTCTTCCGATAATCAGCAGCGCAATGTAGTAACTAGCTGTTATTAAAGAGATTTATAGATATATTCAGTTGCAGGTGGCTTATCAGGCTCAGATTAGCGTCGCCAGGAAAGCCAATGTTGTGCGGATCATCCTGATACTTCCTTTGTACGCAAGAGATGATTGTGGCGGCCATATCTGTCCTCTGGGAACACTGTTACTTCAACTTATCCGCTCTATCGAATGATTGAATAGAGAATGATGTCACATTTGGGTTGGCCTGCTCAGAGAGGGGCATTGCTACGTTTCGTATCAAAATCCCTGGTACTGCAGTCCACATGGCGTGCCGGGTACAGGAGTTTATGTCTGCAATTGATATATGCGAATGAGATGATGTCGCAACAGCGCCTTATAGCCCAACTCGGCAAAAGTCATGCTTACAACGTCTAATGATGCAAAACTAGACTCACTACGGGTTTCTCAATTGAGCATTGTTTCTTATGAGGTGCTCATTGGTCATTAACTAAATGTATGATGTCTCGGGTAGTGTCTCTTTCAGGGTTCGTGAAAGATGAGATCCCGGGTTGCGAGGGGGTCGCTGCCTGTTACCAATTTGATACTGACGTGAGCTGGATCTCAGGCTCGTTGAGCTACAAATCTTGTGACCCAGTCGATTGAGGAGCCGGGCTAGCGAGAATCAATCCTGAAGCGGAGAGGCTTGGGACTCTCTGGCACTGGATTACTCGGTCGTTACTGGTGATCTGATCCAGCTTACTGAACAGTAACGTACTTCTCAATGATGTAAGAATATCTGTGGAGATCAATGAAGATGAGTGTTGACAAGGTTAGTCAATGTTAAATGGTGTGATTGAGGCAATCTTCAATTGGAAACTTATCCGACACTGACACTAAGCTAGGTGTGCGCATTGCAACAATGTATGGGAAGCTAACCTTCTGAAAGCATGGTCAGGAGATTATCTTTCATATCGTTCCAGTGTTGTTCCTGATCCCTGCGGTATGCACGCGTCGCCTCAATGGCTTCGGGTAAACTCACAATGAGAGACTGAACGGTGTCTTTTAAGGCTACTGCGGTGTTTTTTGTGTAAAAAGCGGATGACTTGAAGTAATTTTGCAGTGCTGTTGTATCTGAAAGGATTAATGGCTTTTCAGCAGAAACGGCTTCATAGGCGCCACATACCAAGCAGTCTTCTCTGGTGGTAAGGTCGATTACACAATCACAGGAATGTAACAGATTATCGAAATACTCATTTGAAATAAAACCGGTGAGCAGAACATTCTCCGGTATATCAATCGATAAGTTCTTCTCTTTCCCTTTACTATTACCAGTTATATACAGTACCCAATCAGAATCAAGATCTGCAAATGCCTTGATGGCTTCTTCGTAAGGCTCATCCTCGGCCCATGTGCAAATCAACATGAAATTATATTTACCTTTCAATTCGATTTTCTCGCTAAAGGCTATCTCTGGAAATGGGTCAGGCAGTACAAAGGCACGACCATTGCAAGACTCGATGTATTTCTTTAAAGATTCATTGGTAACGATTGTCAAATAACTATTTCTGAATAGAAACCTGGAAACAGCGGTTGCTAATTTAGAGCGACCTTCGAGGGGAAATACTCCAGCATTGTGAGCGTCTACAATGACTTTCTTATTAAAGATGAGGCCATATAGCACAGTAAACGAGGCAAGTATGATCGAAGGGTTTTGAGAGAAAATATACTTTGGGTTCTTTTTGAGGTAGAGCCAGAACGTCTTGATGAGAAGACCCGGATATCTGAAGATGCGATGAGCATTAAGCTCAAGTTGATAGAGTTCAAGGCCGAGCGCCTTGCTTAGGGTTTTATTTCTTCTTTGGTTTTCCCATGTGATCCACAAAGCTCGATTCATGTTTTTAATACCAGTTAATACGGTCGTCTATATGGAATGAAATTGATTATTGATTGGGAAAGGAGTTGGCTCGTTTCAATATCAAGCTAATCTCACTGGATAGGGAAATAAAACCTGTAAAAACAGTAAGCTAGATACTCATTCCTAATCGTGAGTGATGTTGAGAATGGGATAATAACGTCAGGTTGTGCCTGTGCCAATAAGATTTGGGATTGCTAATATACATTAATATTATTCTGATAAATAGCCGGAAAGGTAAATATATTCATTAATATCAACGATTTACTGATTAAATCGATAGATAACAAAATGACGTGACGAGGCGGCCGATGTTGGCATATGCCTTAAGGAAGGTGACGATGTTATTAAATATCGGGAAAAAATCGGTAGTTGCTTATGCCTGAAGGCAAAAAAGGTACAAAGAGACAAAACTATGCTGGATGCATGTTAGTAATTGTCGAGAGAATCCTTCCCACAGAGGTTGGCGTGGAGCCATAAAAAGATTAATGGACTTGCGATTTTCTGTGCCACATTCAGTTTGAGGTGATATGTACAGGGTCACATGATGTCCAGAGAAATTGCAAGAAAACAGCATCCCAAATCAAGTCTACAAAACAATGGCTGGGATAAATCGTGACATAGTGACCCAATGTATGGTTACGTGTTGTTTAATGACAATAACCTATATAAATAATGAATAGCCAGTTACTGTTGTAACAAGATGGGTGGTGAGGGTGGAAACTGAGTGGTAGCGACAGGCGCTGATTCACCGATATAAAAATTATCCCACCACTGATAACCTGATATATCAGTTCTGCTTCCCGTATAGTTGGACAATATCAGTTTATTGGGATTGAAAGAGGTTTCCTCTCTCTGATATGCGTCTGTAACTTCAATTGTCATAACTCCATTCACCCACAATCGCAATATACCATTACGCTGTCCTGGGGTGTTGAGCTTTGAGTAAAGTTTTATATTATCCCACTGTCCTCTTCTCATGGTTGCCGAAGTCGCGCCAATATTCTGTGTATAGTAGTTCACTGTTTTGTCAAAACTACGATCTTCATTCCATGATAAGTTCTCTATCACATACGATTCATTGGGTACGGCAATGTTTATGATCAACTGATATCGACGTCTCCAATTCGTATCCTCGAAGTTGACTATTGCAATCTTCTGTAAATTCTGGTCGTTACCGAAGGAGAAGTTTGTGTCGAATTTGGAATCAAAACTGAGCCACAATTCGTCATCTGCGGGTACACCGTTTACCCTTGGATGATCACCGAAATAGTGATCCTTCCAGTTATCATTTGAAAGGCCGAGTTGGTGACGTGCACGTGCAGAATATTGACCGTCGGATGCGTCTTCGTTTGTGACAGCCAGGCTACTATCATTGCCACCATCCCATTCGGAGAAATCAGCTGATTCGAAAGAACTGGTAAACGGTAGTTCGTCCGCAGCATTTGCATTTACGTGGATGACGACTAGAAAAAGAACGCTTAATATTGCTCTGGCCATGTGATTTGCTCTGGATTATTTCAATATGTCAGGAATATAGCTTAAGGATAAAAATAATCTGTGCGACAGTTCAAAAATCCTTATGAGCATAGAAATGCTTCAGAATTAACGGATCGATGAGTAAATGCTCACATGGATGTTTATTGTGTGAAAAAACAGTTTGCCTCATCCTGCAGGAAATCTGATCACCTCAGCATATGCGATTACTAACAAATCCTTCACATTTTGACTATATGTGTCAATCCTATGAAAAGGCTTATGAGCCAAGTATAGCAGAATCCGGGTGTGGCCTATCAGTTTCAATAAGTGCGTATAAATTATAATATTGCAGATCGAATGATACTGTTATTTTTAGCGGGTTGCGGTAATTGATAGATCTCTATTGCTGATCAATAAATGGAATAGCAGGATATACATAAACAGTAGCTATATTTGAATAGGCGTATGACCAGTGTGAGTAACAACTCAAAAGAAATACAACGAAATTAATTATGTAACGTTGACTGTGAATCATATATATGCGTTTGTAAAATATGTATCTGATTAGCGTACAAATTCATTCATTGCTTAAAATTAGTTGATATGCTAAAAGACGCGCAGCATAAAACATATTAAATATTCTGAATAAACAGAGAATAGTAACAAATATCAATTAATTAATGGCATTGTTATGAATCGGCAATTCATTGTGCGAAACGTAATAAATAATCATCAATTGCGAACCCACATTAATCATGAACACGGCACGAAATTATTTTAATGAACGTATCATTATTTTGATACTGTTATTCATATATCTTGTTATATTCAATCCTGAACTTCCTCATGGCGATGCCTTGAGAATTGTTGATCAGATTAAAAGGCAAGCTTTGGATTGGAATCCAAATCACTTGTTGTTGGATCCGACTGGTTACTATTGGTATTTCATATTAAGCGATCTAGGGCTTTCTCTTGAACCCCTTACCAGTTTTGAGTTGTTAAGTGCGATCTCAGCACTAATATCTGTTTATATATTTCATCTAATACTGATCCAACAAAAAATAACTGACTATAAAATAAGAATACTAGCGATTGTACTACTCCTGGGTGCAAAAAACTTCCTGTCACTTGCGGTAAGCCAATACTATTTCATGATTCAGATGCCGTTTCTTCTCGGCGCTCTGTTTAGTCTGCTGAAATATTTTGAACAAGCAGAATCAAACAAAGATACGAAGAATCTGATTATATCCGGTGCTTGTTTATCGATAGCCACTGCGATAGAAGCAAATAACATCATGCTAATTATTATAACCGGCATTGTTATGGCAATTAGATACAAGAATGACAAGTCCCGCTTTAGCGATGCGATAGTCTTTTATCTCGCATCTGCAGCAGTGGGTTTCCCGCTATTTCTTATAGGATACTACTTGTCAGGATCAGAAATATCTTTTATTTCATGGGGCCTTACATATGCTGGCAGCGATAGTGAGCAATTCAAGCAGTTATATGGTTTACAGACCAGCCTCACTGGCATAGCTCTAAGTCTCACAAAGTTGGGTTATAATTTTGTATTCGGGAATTTTATCGAAACATCGGGTTTGGGAATTGGTTTAAAGGCCCTTGTTTCCGATGAGGTTCTTGAGTTTAATCCGGATTATTTTGGTATAGGGCTTGGGATTGTCGCTATGCCATTAATTGCATTATTGCAATTAATTGTATTTATTTCCTTTTATAGAAATCACAATAACGGAAAGTTGTATCTTTTCCTGCTGGGCTGGATTGTTTCATACCTGGTGTTTGCTTTCTTGTGGGATAATGGAGGTAATATCTTCTGGTTTCAAACTTTGCCGGTAATTGTTCTTATATATGCTTACCATGCCCAACGTACACTCATTGTAAATAGAGTAAATAATGCTTTGCATACTATTTTAATGGTATCTATGCCAATAATTGCTTTGGCGCTTAGTACTATCCAAATCGCAGTTCCGTCGGCATTCTTTGATATGGAGCGCGGAATAAAATTGCATAACCAGATCATAAGAGACGGTGACTTGGAAATTACGACAGGCTGGGATAAATATCAATGGATGAAGGAAGAAGCTGTTGATGCAGAATTTGACCGTTTACTATTAATGAATATGGCAACAAAAGACAAGAATGATCCCGAGAATATCAGTAATTTGCCAAAATTCATCGATAAGCACCTCTCGGAAGGAAAGCGAGTAATAGTGGCCAGATTGTATAACAAAGATTCTGATTCTAACCCTTGGTACAACCTCTCCAGAATGGGATGGCCTCGATTAAAAATACAGCAAATGTTGAGCAATTATTGTAATCAAGAAATCAATCGTATTGATGATGTCGTTTTTCACGAGATCTATGTATGCAAATAAAAATTACTATTCAAAACTGAAAGTAATTGTCTGTAAATGATGTTTTCACTACATATAGACAAACTCTATATGTACGATATTGCAGGCATTTCCTCGGATACGGATTCATCCAGACCAGAATATTCAATAGTGGCTCGTAAGAAATGTAACTTTGTACTGTAGTAGATTTGAACTCGAGTTAGATAGTTACTCGGTTTTACATGACAGGCTGCAATGCAACCACTCAATTAAAATTCTCTTAACACTGTAAATAATTAGCAAGATGGCCTTTATCAATCTACTTCAGATGGTGAGTATAAAAAAAGGGGACGTTCTTGCTTATGCTTCAAATATCTTAATGTAGTCCATATCAGATAAGTACTTGGAGAATAAATAGTTGCTGTTACAAAGATTTGTGTGTAGTAACAAGTTTTACTATATTTAATATTCCGGTATAAGTACGGGTTATGTCTTAGGTTCTAACTTGTTGTATTCATTCAATAATCACCCTTCTGTGATTTTAATGAGTATTTAATGCAATTTCTAATCATTTACATAATCATCTCCAACAAAACAGAATGATTATCCGGCCCAGTAGAGAAGTAATGCTGGCTGAACGCGATATACGAACAGTTTAATAACATCAACCCCAGCACTGAAAAGCACACACAATCATGAACTCAAATAGCAATGAAGATGCGACATTACTCTCAATTGTCGTACCGGCATACAACGAAGAAGACGTGTTGGTCGAGTTCCATCGCCGTCTCTCTGCTGTATTAGATGGTATGGGCGTACGATCGGAAATCGTATATGTCAATGATGGTAGTCGAGATTCAACGCTGGATATTCTTCATTCCTTAAAAGAACATGATGAAAGAGTAGCAATACTTGATTTGAGTCGAAATTTTGGCAAGGAAATCGCTTTAACAGCAGGTCTCGATCACACGCAGGGGGATGCGGTTGTAGTAATTGATGCAGATCTGCAGGATCCACCTGAATTGATCACAACCTTGTACGAGCACTGGAAACAAGGTTTCGATACTGTCTACGCGAAAAGAATGAAACGTGATGGAGAATCAATTCTCAAGAAAACCACATCCTTCTTGTTTTACAGACTCATGCAAAGTATCGGTCGAGTAAAAATACCTGAGGACACCGGAGATTTCCGTATACTGAGTCGAAGGGCTGTGGAAGCTCTGAACGAATTACGTGAGCAACATCGGTTCATGAAGGGGTTATTCACATGGATCGGGTTTTCTCAAAAGGCGATTCCTTATGAGCGAGATTCTCGCTTTGCAGGTGAAACAAAATGGAACTATTGGCGATTGTGGAATCTTGCATTGGAAGGCATAACATCTTTTACCACGGTACCCCTTAGTTATGCGACCTACACGGGTTTTATCACAGCATTTTTCTCCATGCTGTATGGGTTTTACATGATCATCAGAACGGTCTTTTTTGGTAATCCGGTCCCTGGTTATCCATCACTGATGGTTACCGTCCTGTTCCTTGGTGGCATCCAGTTATTCGCGATTGGTATTGTTGGTGAATATCTGGGTAGAGTATTCAATGAAACAAAAGGGCGCCCCTTATACTTTGTAAATGAATATATACCTGCGTATAAATTGAACATCAATGAGACTATTTCACCCAAAAGTGAATCAGTTAATAACGTGTAATTATTTCTAGTCCAGATGGACTATTGCTTCAAGCAGTTCCAAATGAATGCGTGAGATAGTTAATCTACATTATCTTTGCAGCAATAAGCTTGAGTCTCTTGATCCGGTTGACAGCCTTTTACGGATCGTAAGCGGGTATCTCACATCGATATATAAATATATCTTCTTATCGTCTTAGATGAATGGGCAATATAATAATGTTTGTCTTAAGAGTCAGTCCGTTTGTAGTATGACTTATCCATAGTGCCGATCTTAAGTTAGTTATTCATGTAACTAATGCTGTGTCTATGCAGATGCGACAGTGATTAATAATTTAATATAACCCTCGCGTTCGTTACGTTCGTATCATTGCTGTGTTGAAGATTTGCCAGCGACTGTATACTGGGGTCGAGATCTGCACTGTTGTCATCTTTGTTCGGTATAAGTCAGATTTCTCAGTGGCAGAAACAAAAAAACCAACCCGGAAACCATAATGGCCCCTCGGGTTGGTTTTATAATTAGATTGCTAAGAACTGATCAGGCAGAGAGCGTATTCTTAGCGCTACGCTTTTTGGAGGCAAACCCCATCAGCAAGATACCTGATCCCATCAGCAAAAGCGCAGGTGGAACGGGTACCGGGGAAACCAGTCCGTCATGCACGGCCCAGACTGTCTGCGGTCCGCCCTGGCCGTCATAGTGAGTCTGGCCAAAATGGAAATGGAAATACCAGGCAGAATTGGTTTCCTGGCCGTCAAGAATGACAGGTGTATCAGTCCAAATACCCAGGTAGTTCAGACTTGGGAAAAATTCCTGTACCAGGTCTGAGGTGGGTGTTGGAACTGTGTCAGGATCCCAGGGCAGTTGTCCTACATTGTTTGGATCAACATAACCACTAAGACCAAGACTGGAATAGAAAAGGTTGCCGAGTTCATTGGTTAATGAAGAATCATAGGCATCCAGATTGTCAGGATGGTCATAGCTTGTGCCCATATGGGGCAGTCTCCAGCCGCTGACACCGGCATAGGTCATGCCTGCAACTGTTGCGTTGGCCTCAGCCCAACTGACCGCTTGAATCCCATCTGCAAAGTAGGTGTTCTGAATATAGCGGCCGTCCTGCAGCCATGTGACGTCGAGTGAACTGTCATAGACCAGGCCGCCACCCAGGTCGGTCAGCGCGGCCTGGCTATTGGTGACCAGCAGAAAATTCATCATCACCAGGGTCGCGGCACGAAGTAAAATGGTTTTCACAGCAGACTCCATAATTTTAACGATATGCCAATATTCAGAATTTCTTAGCAATTGACATGCCAAATAACATTAAACAATAAAATCAGAACCTTATAGGGTTAAGGAATTTCCCGACTTGTCATGGTGTAAAATATTTCGACATCGCCTGGGTGCCCTTTCAATGTTTACCGTATAGCAGTTCTCGCAGACACAATGCAATCCTATGCGCCTGGTAATGTGACTGGAAGTGCAAATTACCATAGTCAAATCCAAGACTTAAGATGCGGGATCTCTGCTTGTCGTGGGACTGTGATTTAAGATCCGACTCGGATCACTTACCCAATGCCAGGAAACCCACCATGGTGTCCGATCGTAAAACAATGGTTAGTCTGGATTGGAGAATGCCTCGCTGCCACCGTTATCACGTAAATCAAGCCTCGTGACCTGGTTGCTGCTCAGCAGAGCCACCGATCCAATAGGATGAATCAGCGGATGGAGCCTGGTGGGCTGGGGCATACTTGTCTGCAAATCGTGATTAAACAGTCGCGTTTGAATCGACGAATATACTGGGCACTGACTTGAGATAGCACCCGCCAAGCTAGAATTGGAAGTAGATGAATGCCTGTTTCTGCAGAGGTGTAAAGAAAAACAACATCACCGCAATATAGAGATAAGCGACGAACTTCAAAGTGGACTGGGCGCTAACCAAGTAGTAGAGATCGTCTTTTCGCTCTGTGATGTATTCAAAGAACATCAGTGGCAAGGTAAAGAACAACACATTGGCCAGTGCGTAGATCGCGTATTCCGTGATGCGGTAATCCGTCGCCATCAGAACAATCATGTCATTGACCTGTTGCATCGACTCTGCACGAAACAGCAGCCAACTGATGCAGGTCAAATGAAACATGATCAGCATGAATAGCACCCGTCTTCCAGGCCCCAGGTTGTCGGTGAAGTATCCTTTACCCTTGTTTACTTCGATCGCATGATAAACGACCAGGATCATGCCATGGAACAGACCCCAGACAATGAATGTCCAGCCGGCTCCGTGCCACAATCCGCCAAGAAACATCGTTACAACCAGATTCCTGAAGGTCATGAAATTACCCAGGCGGCCGCCACCGAGTGGTATGTAGATGTAATCTCTAATCCAGGTCGAGAGACTGATGTGCCAGCGCGACCAGAAGTCACTTGGGGAGGTGGAAAAATAGGGGTTCTTGAAGTTCCACATCAGGTCGAACCCCATCCAGCGGGCAATGCCTTTCGCGATGGAGGAGTAACCGGAAAAATCACCATAGATCTGGAAAGCAAAGGCATATAACCCAATCAACACCTCAACACCAGTCAACTCACTGGTCGGCTTGGAGAAGATGGTGTTTACGATAGGGGCCATGTTGTCCGCAATGATGATTTTCTTGAACATTCCGGATGCGACCAGAAACAATCCCTCTGAAAAGGCTTTACCCTCGAGCACGCGAACACTGAGGATTTGCGGCAGCAGATGGCTCGCGCGTTCGATCGGCCCGGCAACCAGCTGGGGGAAAAACGAAACGTACAAGGCGAAGTCGAGAAATTTATCGGTGGGGGTAACCTTTCTACGATACACATCGATGGTGTAACTCATGGTCTGAAAGGTATAGAAGGAAATACCTACCGGCAGAATGATCTCGAGTACCGGCAGACTGATATGCACCCCAAAGCTATCCAGCAGAGTGGCAAATTCATGGGAGAAGAAGTTGTAATATTTGAAAAATCCCAGCAATCCGAGGTTGGTAAAGATCGACAGCAGTAACAGTCTCTTGCGCCGGGTCTCCTCGCTGTTGCGTTCGATATTCAGCGCAACAAAGTAGTCGACAACCGTGGATATGAATATCAGTGACAGGAACCGGTAATCCCAGTAACCATAGAATATGTAGCTTGCCACAAGGAGCATTCTATTTTGCTGCTTGTGTGACAATTGCGTGTAGAGTAAGAATACAAACGCAAAGAATACCCAGAAGATGTAACTGTTAAACAACATACGCTATCTTCCCGACATATTTTCACGTGTGAAGAATGCACTGAGCCGATGGGTAAAATCGGCGCTCCCTCTGGCGTTCAGGTGTATTCCGTCTTTATAAACGCCATCCACACCCGCAAACATTTCTCGTTCGTCGATGAATGTAACCCCACTTTGCTGCAGATGGCGGATCAGTTCGGGGTCAATGGCATAAG
Organism: Candidatus Thiodiazotropha sp.; assembly: GCA_040506775.1. GTDB lineage: Bacteria > Pseudomonadota > Gammaproteobacteria > Chromatiales > Chromatiaceae > Thiodiazotropha. Next base: position 75,805 of record JBEVWC010000008.1, on the reverse strand, counting down.
GAGACACCACAGGCATGGCGATCACCACCAGTTGTGTTCCTCTGGCCTGAAGGCGTTCGACCAGACGGTCAAATATCCGATAACTCTGGACTTGAGCTGCGCTCTGAGCTACGGGCTTGGTTGGCTCTTCTGGTTCGCCCGCAGCCTGATTCGCCTCGCGTACATAGCGCTTGTAGTGAGGGATGAAGGCCTGCATTACCTTGTTTCGGACAGCCTCGCGGTTGACGAAGAGCTTGGAGACATATCCCAGGCTGAATTCCGAAAAATCCGCAAAGCTGCTCATGCCGTCCTGGTAAAGCTCCGGGTAATCGCTAAATTCCGCAAAATAGCCGCCAAGACGACTGGGATTTGGACGATAGGCATCCGACATCAGACCCCAGGCGAATCCCATAACCAGATAGTCGATCCTGACATCAGTTTCGGGTCGTAGTACCTGGTTTTCGATAATCATGCTCCAATCCCAGATGGAGGTCCCGTCCGGGGTGATTTTGTGTACCAGATAACGCTGATCCAGTAATTCATCAAGTTTTGGGATGGCTACCGATTCATTGATCAGTGAATTTCCGATAAATAGAATTGAGGGCTTCTCCTGCTGCGTGTAGGTTTTGACGATCTCAGGTATCTCGTGGATATGGTTGATGTTACCCGAGAGTCGGGTTTCAAAAAGACGCATGCCGGTTTCGAGGACTATAAAAACCAAGACTATTACCAATAGGATGTAGTGGTCCTGTTTCAGTTTCATGATTCTGTCCTGGTCCGTATCACACCAGGTTTTTTGTTGCCTGATTTTACTGATCCATTCCAGTATTGTCTGGAGATCCCTCTTGCGATGATTTGAGGCTGATCATGACGGGTATGTGTAAGGAGCAAGTCGTTCAAATCGTCCGTGGAACCGGATTCAGGAAGAATCTCCACTATTCCAATGGGAGCTTGAGCGCTGGAATGGTGATTTGCTTTGCGACCGGCATTCAGGTTGCAGCGGGAATAGAGTTTGTCTCCATATCTGATAGACACCCAGTGATGAGGGGTCGGGATGCCGGAAATATTTGACACCCGCGAGTGGGAATCAACCCCCAGGGTTTTGAGCTTGACCCTGTTCACGGTCTGACGTTTCCTATCTACAACTGATTCAGTCATAAGTGCTTGGCTGTTAGGCTTTTTTGGTGGTGCCATCAGAGGTTGTGGTTCATCCGGGAATGGCTCTCCCGGAGCCTTGCTCGATCTCATCAAATGCTCGTTCGAGAATGGGATGGTGTACCTTTCCCGTCGCTATCGGAAGCCCTGGCAGAGCAATCTGGTTCATGCTGCCGATGAATGACACCTCCACTGAAGTCCATTCGTATGACGGGTCGTGATCCCGTCATCGGAACAGAGGTGATATGCCATCACAAAATACCAGTTATGCATACACGTTTTATCACCTGGCCGATGTGTAATTTTCACTTCAGTTACAGGAAACGGATGGGGTTCGGAATGCGAAGAGCCATTTCGCTTGGTCCGGGGTTACGTAGATGACAGACACCCTGGGACTCGATGACCGCTGATTCAGCTACGATCCGGCACCCGGTTTCGCGCAGGCTATCAGCCGAAAGGTCCCTGAAATCGGCTCAATCATGGCGCGTGCCTTGTTATTCGGATAGTAGGCTAAATGTGGACAATAACCGCAACACACCTTCATATCAAGATGGAAAAAGGCAGGTCAGGTCGTCTTGAATCCTCCCGTGGATAGTCAGGCATTCTTCGATACCCTGATTACGGGTTTAATCTGTCCCTGGCGATTAGATCAGGTCCTTTCGAGAGTGCCTTCGGGCAACATGCCCGGTGGTCGTGTGTCCTGATTGTGTGCACTGAGTTAGGTATCAGCGCCGGTTTAGTGCAAGTCGGACAGACCCGGACCACTCTTGGCTGAGTGCTTGCTGCCGGCAGTGCTCTTCTCCTGTTGACGACCGCGCAATCCCGCTGAAAGTTTTTGACTATACCTATTCATATTGACCTCTCCGCTCCTTACTCAAGCCATTTCGGTCCTATTGAGTGACATGTGCAGAGTATATGAAAAATATCTAACATATTGATATATAATAAAAAGAAGTGATTAGATTCAGGCGCTTGTAGTTAGGGCGTTGATTCAGGTTTTACACCTCCAAAGCCGGAATTCGACTGGCTACAGAGCGATGCGAAGGCTGGCAGGAACCCGGCTACGAATAGAGCTTACATGGCGTAGGTCTCGACTGAAGTGGTCAGCAAGCCTACATGCCAGACTCTGGTCAAAGGCTGATGTTGACCGCGGTGAGCAGATATGGGGAGGTGGTGCAACGGGAGTCTGCTGCTGATCATGAGAGTGGCCACGTTGTCGATGTGTCCGCGATCGATAGCGGCAAGGTCTTTTGGACCGGGACCCGGTTACTATGCTTGAGGCTTGGGAATTCACCGGTGTCAGGGCGATCTTAAATCCTATTCATAGGCTCAATTCGTCCTGTAGAATATGGGTTCGTCAACCTGTTTGACCAACTCCATGATGTGTTGATACCAGCAACCACGAAGAGGTGGTCAATCGGGCAGGGCCGAGGCAATCCCATCATCAAGATTATTGAGATTCAGGGGTACTTCGGGCCTATCCTGCCTCCGGTTTCCTTCCTTGATAGGTCTGGGTGTAGCGGTTATTCTGCCTGTGCCGCTGCCCGCGCCTGTGTCCGACAATGGGGGGCAGTAGGATATTATCTGGCGTTTGCAGTAGCACTTTGGCTGATGATCGGTTGCCTTGGAACCAGTGAGAATCAGAGATGCCTTCATTAGTATTAACAGGCCCCGGCAGGCCCTAATTCATGAGCAAGAACAGAATTATCAAGAATGTATTTTCGAATTGGGCGGGCCTCCTGATTTCGATTGTCGTCTCGTTTTTTCTAGCGCCTTTTGTCGTTCACAACCTGGGTAATGAACTCTACGGTGTATGGACGATCATTAATCAATTCACTGGATACATGTATCTGTTCGACTTCGGAGTTCGCGAGTCGGTAATACGCTACACATCTCACTCGGTGGCGAAAAAAGAACCACAGGTACTTGAGGAAATTCTCAGCGTCTCGTTCATCATCTATTTCTTCATTTCTTTCCTCACAGTGGTGGTTTCTGCGGTACTGGCACTCTACTTTGTGGATATCTTCGACGTCGACCCGGGTATTGCTGATACGGCATCCATCGCAGTGCTGCTTGTAGGCATCACCATCGGACAGTTTTTCTTCTTCAATATCTTTTCCGGCGTGCTGATGGGTTTGCAGCGATACGACGTGTTCAATGTCGTCAGCATCGTTACGACCTTGATCAAGGCGGGGGCGTTTGTCTGGTTGCTTAACAATGGTTACACGATCGTAGCCATGGCGGCGGTTCAGATGATTTTAGGGCTCATGGGCGGCCTTTATCTCATGGGTTACTCAAAACGCGCCGCGGCGGAACAGGGTGTGAGTTTCAAACTGCGGCTTAAATTCGATAATAAACTCAAGTCGGTTGCCAGGAAGGTAGTGAATTACAGCACCTATGTGCTGATCAATAATCTGGGACAGAAAGTAGTTTTCATGACGGATGCTATTGTGATCGGTATTTTTATGCCTGTCGCATCGGTTACATTTTATGCGATTGCCGGGACGCTGATTGAGTATTTGCGCAAGCTGGTCGTAGTTACCGCTCAGGTGTTGATGCCTTTGGTATCAGAGTACAGTGCCCTGGGAAACAATCAGCGGGTTCAGCAAACGATGGTGGGTGGATCCAAGCTGACACTATTTATCTCCTTCCCTGTTGCCCTGGTGTTTATTGTCCTGGGTGGTGAGTTTATCCGGCTGTGGATGGGGCCTGAATTTCAGGAACTTTCCGGTCAGGTGCTGGCGATACTCGCAATCTCTCAGATTTTTTCCGCACCCCATCAAACGCTTTCCAGTGTACTGTACGGGTTGGACAAACATAAGATGCTCGCCTATTTACGCATTGGAGAGGCATTGGCCAACCTGCTGCTGAGCATTATTTTACTACAGTATCTCGGAATTATCGGTGTGGCGCTGGGTACAGCAATTCCCCACATTCTGTTAACTGCTGTGATCCTGCCGATATATACGACCCGTATTGTCGGTTTGAATCTCTATGACTATTATCGCGACGCCTATCTCCGTCCCGTATTGGCGGCCATTCCGTTTCTTCTGGCTGTCCTGTTCATCGAAACCGAGATTAGGATTGGGAATCTCGGCGTGTTCTTCGCGCTCGTTGCTCTGGTTTCGTTGATGTACCTGGTGGTTTCGTATTGGATTGTTTTTACACCAGACGAAAGATACAAGGTAAATGGCAAGCTCAAAGCGATTTTGAAGAGAGCCTGAAGGTGAAAAAAATCAAGATTGTTTTTCTGGAGCATTGCACTGATAACACTGTCGGTGGCTCGCATTACTGTCTGTTAGAGATCTGTCGAACTCTGGATAAAGACCGGTTCGATGCCACGATCGTGTTCTACCAAAAGAACGATCTGCATAACGAGTTCGAGGCTACAGGTCACAAGATTCGCATCGAACAGCCATTCGAGCCGGTCGAGTTGCCAGGATTCGTGCCGAATCTCATCAGAAAAGTGGTTCGTCCTCCCATGAACTACTTGAAAATGCTGGTCTGGCGTGCCATGCAATGGCGTACACTGCTCAAACAGGAAGGTGCGGATATCCTGCATCTCAACAATACCTTTTCTACAGATCATGATGCGGTCATTGCAGCGAAACTGCTGGGTATTAAAGTCGTATCACATGTTCGAGGTATCGAAAAACATCTCTCGCGGATGGCGTTGATCATGTCCGCCCGTCTCGATCGTTTGATTGTTATTTCCAATGCAGTAAAAAACAACCTGCTCAACCAGGGCGTTTCAATTGATCACATGCGCCTGGTCTACGATGGAATCAACGAGGGTAGAATCGTCGCCAATGTACAAAACCAGTATCTCCACAAAACCTATCGCCTGGATGAGAAGCGGGTGATTTTCGGTCTTGTCGGAAATATCAAACCCTGGAAGGGGCAGCGGGTGTTGATCGAAGCCGTGCATCTGCTCAAACAAAAATACAGCAACTTCTATTGTTTTTTCGTTGGTGCAGTTGCGGACCAGCAGTATCAGGCTGAACTCGAGGAATATGTTGAACGCAATGGTTTGACTGAACACGTAATCTTTACCGGTTATCAGAAGAACATTCCAGACATCGTTAACTCCTTCGATATTTTTGTCCATGCCTCCATTGAGCCCGAGCCCTTTGGGATCGTGATTTTGGAGGCCATGGCATTGCGTAAGCCTGTCATTGTTTCGAATATCGGAGCGCCTCAGGAGATTATCGTGGATAAAGAGTCGGGGCGATTGTTCGATATTACCAATCCTCAAGATCTTGCGGATCGATTGTTTGACATGATGGAAGATGAAGCAGCAAGGATCGAGATGGGTGAGGCGGGGTACCAACGATTTGTTGAACATTTCACGATTGACAGGAATGTTGCTGGCATTACCCGTGTCTACGATGAAATCCTTGACTAGAGCCTGCCATTACCCCGGCCATTAAATATGTTGTCAGCCGAAGCGGGCCTGCCTGCAGCAAGGTCAAAACGCCACGGTAGCCAGCTATTTGGGCGAATGATAACGCCGCTGATCACAAAATCAGCCTCAACCTTTCATGTCCAAGAGCGCATATTGGATTAGTCTAACAGGCCCTAACATCTGCAAGGATTCAATCGCTTGTGATCCGACTGTAAACCTGTTGTAGACGAAGTGTAAGAGGGCAATCTCTGCCTGTCTGATTGGAGATGTTTCGCATTCATATGCCGATGCGATACACGTAGCAAAGGTCCCTGATAGAAATTTGGTTTCAGATTGTGAGTCTTCTGTCACCGATAGTATACGGTGCAGAATTCTCTGCCAGAGCCTCTGATGTTGGTCCGGTCTGTTTGATGATTGTCAGGGTGTTGTGATTAGGAGCCCAGGATGTGCCCCGGGTTCAGGTTGGGCAGCGTCGATTCGTCCGATTTCAACGGTAGACGCCTACGGCTGGGCCAGAGTCTGAGGCTGGGCCTGATTTCGTGCTTGAAGGCCTCTTTCCAGCGTTCGAAATCCAGAGATTTGTGACCGTAAATGGCGTGCTCCAGATCGTGGATCAGGGCATCGATCTTTCGTGGTTCCGCTTTGGGGTGGAATTCCACAATATTTTTTCCGATCACGCTGAACGGTACATTGGGAGGCAGTCCCAAGTGCTTGTTGGCCAGGAAGCGCAGGGTGTATCCCCAGATCTCCGGATCGGTCTCCTCATCCACGAAACGTACACAGAACCAGAACCTCACCGAAAGCGGCAGTGCCCCTACCAGGCGCCGACGCCAGCGATGCCAGCGGGTCACCGGGTTGAGAATTGCGGTGGTGGAGCGCAGCTTGTCCCTAAGGGGTGAGAATGCCGGAGCCATGCGCGACATCGGCCGCTGCAACAGCACTATGAGGGGTTCGAGAGGGGATTTCTGATCGGATCCCTTGCGCCGGTGGGACAGGCCGATTGCCATCCAATAACCAAAGATGATGCCGAACGCCAGGGCCAGGGGTATCCAGAAAGCAGAGGATGAGCCGCCAGGAAAAAGGGCGCTCTCATCACTGTCGGATGTGAAAAAGCCGGAGGATTTCTGAGCACCGCTGACCGCAATGGGTTGCATCGGAACCGAGGCGCGCTGGGGAATGTCGGCACGGGTGTTCCACCAGCTGACGCTAAGTTGGGGAAGTTTCAGATCCCCGCCGAACTGGGGTACCAGGGTGAAAGTTTCCAGGCGACGTCCGGTGATGCGCCCAGACTTCTTGTCGAGTCGGGTCTCTACAAAGCTCTGATCCAGATATACCCGGAAGGCATCGGTTTCAAGCTGATGAGCGAGACTGGGCAGATGGTCACCCCCTTTGCCGGTTGCGGTCAATTCTATGGTTACGGGTAGCGGCTTGCCTGCGGAGGGGCGTACCTCCTTGGGAACCGTGAAGGTCAAGTCGAGCTGGTCCAGCGGAAGCCAGGGTCTGCTGTCTGGATTGGCGTCCCGCACCTCAAGGCTCATGTCCTCTGGCATCTTCACGGAGAATGCCCGATTACCTGCCCGGTAACCGGTGACCTGCTCTTCGCCGGAAATCTCAATCGCCGGCAGATTGTACTGGCCCGGCTTGAGAGGTGTGACCTCATAGTAGAAATCGTTGACGATGACCCGCTGGCCCTTTTTCTGGTCTGAATAGGTGACCGGGCCTTCGATCTTGCGGTACACCAGGTCATCGGTTCGAGGGATCTGCGGGGTTGCTGTAAGCAGATTGTTCTGGCTTATGACACTCAGCCTTAGCAGCACACCTTCCTGGACATAGGGGTTACGGGTGCCAAACTCCGTCTCAAGGTAGGGCGCAGTGGTTTTGCTCGGGTAGTAACCCTGGGTGGAGTAGCCGGGTTGCTGGTTTGGCCAACCCCCGGCATAGGGCGATGGGGCGGAGGGTGTTTGTTGCGGGGTGCCGCTTTGCCGCTGAGCCGGATTTCTGAAATTCCACTGACCCGGTGGCAGACCCTGCCAGGGTTGGGAACCATAGGGGGCAGCCTGAATGCTCGCTGAAATCAGCAGTTGAAACGGAACCAGTGCAGCCAGGCTGCTCCACAACAACCTGTTGAGTCCGCGATGGAGTCGTGAACGGGCTCGTTCGCTACGCGCGGGCTTGAGTAATGTTCGGATCATGGTCACCAGGGTCTCGTTTCCGTATCTCTGCCGCCACGACTGCGCAGGTACTTGTATTCCTCTAGGCGGAACTGTTGCTGCATAAGTTGGGCCGGATCGCCTTCCACCTGATCAAGCCATTGTTCCATTAGCAGACTGGCGCCGCTGGGGCGTTCGCTTTGGATGTTGCCAGCGGTGTCTGTTTGTTGTTCCTGCCCGGGTTCCTGGCCTTCTCCCTGGCTTTGATCCACCTGTTCGACAGCCTTTGATCGTCCGGCGTCGTCGGGGTTGAGGTTCCGTTCTCCGGTGTCCTTACCCATCCGTTGCTGATTGCGGCTTGTTCCGGTCTGTGTTTTCTCATCTTCCTGTTCACCGAGATTAGCAGACATTTCCGGTTTCTGTTCTGCGCCTGACTGCTGATCCTTCTGTTGCTTATCGTCCTGACCCTGATCACTGGGTGGCTTATTCTTGTCCTGACCTGATGGTTGCTCTTCTGCTCCATCCTGTTGCCCAGTCTGCTCTTCAGGTTCTGATTGTGATCCCTGTTTCTGTTCATCCTGTTCTTTGCCCTTGGCATCCCTGTCAGACGACTCCTGGCCGGGCTGTTTCGATTCCGACGAGTCATTGCCGGTTGAATCCTGTGACGGCTCATCCTTTTGTTCGGATCCTTGCGAGTCCTGTTCAGGAGATTCCTGACCCTCTGAGGGTTGATCTTTGTCCTGCTGGTCGCCGCCGGACTGGGATTCCTGGTTTTCGTTTCCGGACGACTCCGACTGTTGCTCCTGT
>JBEVWC010000008.1:0-67209 GCA_040506775.1 Candidatus Thiodiazotropha sp. | reverse complement strand
TGCTGATCCTGTTGCTCCTGCTGACCGCTCTGCTGCTGATCCTGTTGCTCCTGCTGACCGCTCTGCTGCTGATCCTGTTGCTCCTGTTGACCGCTCTGCTGCTGATCCTGTTGCTCCTGCTCACCGCTCTGCTGCTGATCCTGTTGCTCCTGCTGACCGCTCTGCTGCTGATCCTGTTGTTCCTGCTGATCGCTCTGTTGCTCTTCCTGTTGCTTTTCCTGCTCTTCTTCCTGATCCTTGGCTACTTCTTCCTGGGCGAGTTTTTCCCGTGCAAGGGCCAGGTTATGCCGGGCGTCTGCATGGTCAGGATCCTGTTCCAGAACGGATTCGTAGTTGTCTATCGCCTCTTGGTAATCTCCAAGCCGGTAATAGCTGTTGCCCAGATTGTATTGTGCATCCTGCTTGACCGATGGCCGCTCAACCTGTTTGAAGTCCTGAATGGCCTGTTCATAGTCACCGGTACGGTAATGTGCCACACCCCGCCGATAGGGGTCCTTGAAACCTTCCACAGCCGCTTCGTAGTGTCCCTGGCGATAATCCTCCGCGGCCTGTTGCTCAGGATTCAAAAACCAGTTGGCTTGACTCACGCCCGCAAAAGGCATGAGCAGCAGAAGGCTGTATGTCTGGAGAAGTGTGGTGCGACGGCAAGTCGCGGTGCTGGTGGCATGACGAACCGGCAAGTGCTGTGTCGCACGTTTTTTGAGGAAGATCTTCCACATCCGGTTCATGAGCCTGGCCTTGCGGATGAGAGCATGCGGAATCGGGGCAGCAACAGCAGCATCAGGGGGAGCAGCAACCAGTAGAAGCGTTCGTTCCAGACACGGGTTTTTTCCTGGGTCCGGGTGGGTGTGCCAGCGTGGCCGCTGGCCAGGTCGAGGATGCGGCGGCTGTCCTGGTCGCGGAAATCGGCCTGCTGATAGATCCCGCCACCCAGTTTTGCCAGCTGTTGCAGTTCCAGGCTGCCAAGCCTTGAGACGATGATCTCCCCCTGGGGATTGCGCATCAGGTCGCTTTTGCCGGGATTGAGCGGTATCGGACCACCTCCCGTAGTGCCAATCCCAAGGGTATGCAGGGTAATGCCCTCCTTATGCAGGGCTTCAATCTTTTGCGGCAACCCGGGTTCATCAAAATCACCGTCGCTGATCAGCAGGATGGAACGGGTATGGTCTGCATGCTCCCCCAGGAGCTGCTTGGCACGATCCAGGGCGGCGGCCAGGCGGCTGCCCTTGAGGTTGGCGATATCGGAAGTCACTGCGGGCAATGCATTGAGTATGCTCTGGCTGTCCTCGGTGATCGGAGATACCACATGGGGCACCGAGGCGAACGCGATCAGGCCGATGCGCAGTTTATCGTTCATCATTACCAGGTCCTGCACCTCCTGCCGCGCCCGCGCCAGTCGCGAAGGCGGGGTATCGCTGACATTCATGGAGCGTGAGATGTCCATCAGGATCACCAGGTCGCTGGCAGGTGAAAAGGCCTCGATATCGGTGAAGTCCCAGCGTGGACCAGCCAAAGCGACCACCAGAAGGCTCCAGAGGAATCCCCAACGTGTGAAGCGGCTCCAGTGTTCGTGCACGTCCAGCTCCCGGACTCCGGTGAGGTGGGGCAGCAAATGGGCGTCCGCATAGCGATGCAAAGCCCCCTTTTGCGGGCGGATCACGCTGAAAATCAGCCAGACCAATACCGGGATCATGCCCAGCAGGGCATAGAGCCATTCGGGACGGGCGAAATGGAAACCGATTTCAGGCATAACCCCCCCCTTTGAGCTGACGCTGCCGGCCCTCCGGGAATACCCCCAGGATCAACAACAGCAGCAGGGCAGCCGACAATGGCCAGTAATAAAGAGGTTGTGGTACGAACACGGTGTGGGATTCCGCTTCGGTTTTCTCCAGTTCGTCGATTTTCTGATAGACCTTTTCAAGGGCCTCGGTGTCGGTGGCCCGGAAGTAGGCGCCATTGCCGGCCTCGGCGATTTCCCGCATGGCCTGCTCGTTGAATCCCAGGTCATCCCGGGTCACTACCCGGCCGTTCTCCAGAATCGGCACATTTTTCCGGTCACTGCCGACACCGATGCTGTAGATCCGCACGCCTTCCTCTGATGCCAGCTGTGCTGCCTTGAGCGGCGGGATGGTGCCGGCGGTATTTTCCCCGTCTGCGATCAGCAACAGCACCCGGGAACCTTCGGGACGTTCCCGCAGTTTCTTGATCCCCAGTCCCAGGGCGTCACCGATGGCGGTACCGTCACCGGCGATACGTGGAATGACCTCGCTTAACAGGTCGTTGACCGCATTCCGGTCATAGGTAAGAGGGGACAGTACATAGGCCCGGCTGCCGAATATGATCAGCCCGATACGATCACCCTTGCGCCCCTCGATGAACTTGCTCACAACCCCTTTGACCACCTGCATGCGGCTGACCTGTTCGCCATTCAGGGTGAAATCGAGGGCATTCATGGAGTGGGAGGCATCCACCGCGAGCATCAGGTCGTAACCCGCGCTGCGGTTCTCCGTGTACGGCTCCAGCCATTGGGGGCGCATCAGCGCCAGCACCAGGCACAGCCACAGCAGGTGAAGCAACAGGTGATACAGGCGCTTGCTCAGGGGTTGGCGGGGACTGCGGGACTGAAATGCGGATTCCAGTTGTATCAGGTTGGGGTGTAGCAGGGTGGCCTGCAGGCCTTCCATCGCATCGTTGCGCTCCGCTGCGGGACGTGGCCAGAAGTATTTCACCAGCCAGGGCAGTATCAGCAGCAGTGCCATCCACGGCCAATGGAACTCAAACATGGCAGTGTTCCTCGCTGACCCAATGGATGGCGGCGTCGATCAACTTGGTCAGGGTGTTCCGATCCGCCGTCCGGTCAGGTGGCGCATAGGGCAGTTCCAGAAGCAGTCGGCCCTTCTGGCGCCAGGTGAAACCGCTGCTGTCGTTGGTTTGCAGCCAGTCGAGCCAGGCCTCGTCGGTCAGGGCGGCAGTCTGCTCTCGCCCGCAGCGGGCGATGGCAATGCGCCGCAGGAGTTCGGAGAGCTCTCCGGCAATCTGTTTCGCCGGCTCCCGTTTGACCCGCCGCCGCAGGCCGATCAGGCGTTGCCGGGCATCCTGCTGCCACTGTCCCAGGGGGTAGAGGCGTCGCCGTCGTATCAGCCACCAGGCCATCAGGCACAGCAGCACAAGCAAAGCGAACAGCAGCCACCAGCCCGGAGCCAGGGGCCACCAGGAAACTGCGTCGATGCCTCGTATGTCCCTTAATGGATCCATCAGTGTCGGCCGAAATGTCTTGCCAGACCACGTGTCAGGGTCAGGTGAATCTCTTCATTGGTGGCAATTGGCAGCAGGGCGATTCCCAGCCGGTTGGTCAGTTGGGTCAATTCCTGGCGGCGTTGTATCCAGGTTTCCCGGTAACGATTTCTAGCCGCCGGGTCATGGGTATCGATCTCGATCGCCTGGCCATCCGGACCGACGAAGGTGACCCGTCCCATGTCAGGAAGCTGCTGGTCCGCGGGATCGTCCACTGGCAACAGGACCACGGTGTGATGCTGTCCGAGGCGCCCCAGGGTCTGTTGCAGTCCCAGGATTTCCCGGTTCATGTCAGCGATGACAAAGATCAGGGAGCCGGTATTGGTACCCTTGTCAGCGCGCTGCAGGGCCTCCGAGAGGCAATCCCGGGTAGGTTGATGGGTATCACCCTCCTGGGTCAGGCTGTGCAAAAGTCGCCAGAGTGCGCGTCGATCCTTGGTGGGTTGGAAATACTGCATGCCCGCCTGGGTATCACCAAACAGGATGCCGCCAACCCGGTCGTGCAGGCTTGATGCGGCCCAGCCGAGCAGGGCAGTTGCCTTGGCGGCCTGGACCGACTTAAAGGTGCCTCGGGTGCCAAAGTTCATATGCGGTCCCCGGTCGACACACAACACCACGCTGCGTTCACGCTCCTCGCGAAAGATCTTCAGATGAGGGACATTGGTTCGCGCGGTGACGTTCCACTCCATGTTGCGGATGTCGTCACCCTCCCGGTACTCCCGTACCTCCTCGAAATCGAGGCCAGTGCCGCGGAATACCGAGGCATACAGACCGCTGAAGCTGGAATTCACCAGATGGTGTGATGCCAGACCCAGGGTATGGGCCTGATGGCGTAACTCCAGCAGATCATCGATGTGCGGATAGAGACTCATGCGGGTGACCCTGTCAGGACTCGATCAGGGTATCGCGACCATGTCGAGCAGGCGGGACAGAAAATCGTCCGTCGTGACGCCCTCGGCCTCCGCCTCGAAAGTGAGCAGGATACGGTGGCGCAGGATCGCGGGTGCGACCGCCTGGATATGATGCGGCGCGACGAATTCCTCATCGTCGAGCCAGGCACGGGCCCGGGCACAACGGGCCAGGGCGATACTCGCACGGGGCGAAGCGCCAAAACGGCACCAGCGGGCCAGGTCCTTGTCGTAGGCCTTTGGATTGCGGCTTGCCTGTACCAGGTCGACGATGTAACTGTTCAGCTTGGGGTCCAGGTAGAGTTCGCTCACCGCCTTGCGGATGTCAAATAATTCCTGCTGACTCAGTACCTTGTCCGGGGGGGGCAGGGTGCGTTTCTGCTGGGCATTGTCCAGTTCGAGGATCTTCAACTCCTCTTCGCGGCTGGGGTAACTGACATTGGCCTGCATCAGAAAGCGGTCCAGCTGGGCCTCCGGCAGGTGGTAGGTTCCCTCCTGCTCCACCGGGTTCTGGGTGGCCAGGACCATGAAGAATGCGGGCAATTGGTAGGTGGTCTGCCCCACCGTGATCTGGTGTTCACCCATGGACTCCAGCAGAGCGGATTGCACCTTTGCCGGGGCCCGGTTGACCTCATCCGCGAGGAGGATGTTGTGGAACAGGGGACCCTGGCGAAACTCGAACTCCCCCTTTTCATGGCGGTAGATGTCTGTGCCGATCAGGTCAGAGGGCAGCAGGTCCGGTGTGAACTGGATGCGGTGAAAATCACCCTCGATCGCCTCAGCCAGGGCCTTGACTGCCGTGGTCTTGGCCAATCCGGGCAGTCCTTCTATGAGCAGGTGGCCATCACTCAAAAGGCAGATCAGCATACTGTCGATGAAACTGGTCTGGCCGATGACGCGTGAAGCCAGATGCTCGCGCAACGGGGCAAGGATGGATGAATTCATGGGGTAGCTACTTCATGGTTTTTGTTTGTGGTTGTACTGCGGCATCGGGTATCTGAGCCTTAGGCTGCAAATCCGGATGCTCTCTTTCGCATCGTTTGCCGAGCGTGTTATTAGAGCTATCGTGGAGGCTATTGGTTCAGAGTGCAAGCAGCAGTAGCAGTCCAAATTATTCGAGTATTCGCATCTAATAATGTATGGACGGATTGCATCGGAATGCGCCGCTTAACCGTTCAGAATGAAACTGTCAACATCCCAGGCAGTCTCTCACCGGATCCTCGCCGAGAGGATCAGCTGAAATGTGGATGACAGTGATCATGGGTTCAACGCATTGTTTTTAAATGAATTAATCAAATTGTTCATTTTTTTTACGATTTGATGTCCAGCCGCATGACTGCTGGTCTGAAGGGCTGTTTCCAGTCATTATCAACAAAGTTATCCACAGGTTCTGTGAGTAATTGTGAAACTTTCGTAATGAAAAGGGCTTGTCGATAGAATGTGTCTATGATTTTTAATTGCGGATATAACCCGCTGAAATAAAACAGTAATTAAATTCTAAGAGACTTCCGGGGTGATCCAGGTATAATCCGCCATCTTTTTTCCAAACGGATTTCCCCGTGATTGAGAATCTCAGAAATATCGCCATCATCGCCCACGTCGACCATGGCAAAACCACCCTGGTGGATGAACTCCTGAAACAATCGGGTACCCTGGGTGAACGCTTCGGCAAAGTTGAGCGGGTCATGGACTCCAATGACCAGGAGCGCGAGCGGGGCATCACCATTCTTTCCAAGAATACCGCCATCCGCTGGAATGACTATCGGATCAATATTGTGGATACCCCCGGGCATGCGGATTTCGGCGGCGAAGTCGAACGCGTCCTCTCCATGGTGGATTCGGTGCTGCTGCTGGTGGATGCTCAGGAAGGCCCCATGCCTCAGACCCGGTTTGTGACCCAGAAGGCCTTCAAACACGGCTTGCGGCCCATCGTGGTGGTCAACAAGATCGACAAGCCGGGCTCCCGCCCTGACTGGGTCATCGATCAGGTGTTTGAGCTGTTCGATCGGCTGGGTGCCACTGACGAGCAACTTGATTTCCCGATTATCTATACCTCCGCAGTGGGCGGTTATGCCGGCTTTCAGAACAACATCACCTCCGGGGATATGAACCCGCTGTTCGAAACCATCGTGAAGCATTGCCCGATCCCTGATGTGGATCCGGATGGTCCGTTTCAGATGCAGGTTTCGAATCTGGACTACAACAGCTACGTGGGTGCGATTGCAGTGGGTCGAGTCACCCGTGGAACCGTCAAACCCAATCAGCCGATCACTGTGCTGAAGTACGACGGCGAGCAGCAGCGCGCCAAGATCGGCCTGGTTTACGGCTATCTCGGACTGGATCGTTTCGAGGTCAATCAGGCGAGCGCCGGGGACATCATCGCCATCAGCGGCCTGGAAGCCCCGAATGTGTCCGATACCCTGTGCGATCCGGCCAACCCGGAAGCGATGCCGCCCCTGACCGTGGACGAACCCACCGTATCGATGACCTTCCAGGTGAACACCTCGCCCTATGCCGGGCGCGAGGGTAAGTACCTCACTTCACGACAGCTCAAGGAGCGTCTGGAACGGGAACTCATACACAACGTGGCGCTGAGGGTTGAAGAGGGTACTGATCCCGAAAAATTCAAGGTCTCCGGGCGTGGCGAACTGCATCTCTCGGTACTCATCGAAAACATGCGTCGCGAGGGTTTCGAACTGGCGGTGTCCCGCCCCGAAGTTATTTTCCGTGAAGTGGACGGGGAGATCTGCGAGCCCTATGAGCAGTTGACCGTGGACGTGGAAGAGGACGATCAGGGCACCATCATGGAGGCTCTGGGTACCCGCAAGGGCGAACTCAAGGACATGGTTCCCGATGGAAAGGGGCGGGTGCGACTCGATTATATCATCCCCTCCCGCGGTCTGATCGGCTTCCAAACTGAATTCATGACCAGTACCTCGGGCACCGGTTTGATCTACCATGTCTTCGATCACTACGGACCGGCTCAGCACGGCGGTATCGCACCGCGGAAAAACGGGGTGCTGATCTCTAACGGCCAGGGCAAGGTACTTGGGTTTGCCCTGTACAACCTGCAGGAACGCGGACGACTGTTCTCCGCGCCGGGTGATGAGGTCTATGAGGGACAGATCGTCGGCATTCACAGTCGTGACAATGATCTGGTCGTCAATCCGCTCAAGGGCAAGCAGCTGACCAACATTCGAGCGGCGGGCAAGGATGACGCGATCCTTCTGACGCCGCCGATCCGTTACAGTCTGGAGCAGGCTCTGGAGTTCATCGAGGACGACGAACTGGTCGAAGTAACACCCAGCAAGATTCGGATTCGCAAGAAGTTTCTCAAGGAGCACGAACGCAAGCGAGCGTCCCGTAGCTGATAGTTGGATGCCCGGGGTGCGGCCGGCTTCATGCCCGGTTACTCACTCCGGGAATGCTTGAGTCAGCACCCCAGGGAACTGAACGGGAGACTCATAATCCTTCGCAGAAAAAGAAAAGCCCAACCGCAATCCATGCGGTTGGGCTTATAGTCGTCGGCTTGGTTGGCTAAGCTTTTCTTCCCTGCACCATCCTTGGTGATAGATCCTTTAAAACGTCCTTGATGACGACAGTTATATGCTGCCACAAAACATTGTAAGGATCGTGGGAATATTCACTGTTTGGTTGTGAGAATATTCCCCAGTCACTGTAAGTAAATTCTTACACTGTTCATAACCCCCCTAAAAAACAGATGGATGGCTGGATTTGGCGCTATGTAATCTGCACGTAACAGTCCCGTCACAGTTGGTCGTGGGGAGGAACCGGGAGGCATTGAGGGGCGTTTGAGGGCAGGTCAAAATGAAAAGCCCGACCGCATTCCATGCGGTCGGGCTCACAGTCATCAGCTTGGTTGGCTAAGCTTTTCTTCAAACCGCTATCCCTAGCAGCCTTGCCCCGATCCCTGGGAGCAAGTCCAGAAGGTACGTCCCTGATGACGACAATTTAATTCTGACACAATAACCTGGATTGGGTAGGGGATATTGTCACGCAATACGGTCGGATTTTTCCCTTATGCTTGTAAGAAAAATCTTACTTGGAGGCCCCGTCAGACAGAGAGTCCGTACTGGTATACTGGCACAGCGCAGTACACTCACGGTCTGTTAACATCACCCCGAAAGCCATGAAAGATCTCTATCCGCCCATCGAACCCTTTTCAAGCCTGCGTTTGAACGTCGGTACAAACCATCAACTCCATGTGGAACAGGTCGGCAATCCCGATGGCATTCCGGCGCTGTTTCTGCACGGAGGGCCGGGTGCCGGGTGTGAATCCTACCATCGGCGTTTTTTCGATCCACAGCGCTACCGGCTGGTGCTCTTCGATCAGCGGGGTTGTGGACGTTCCACCCCTCATGCAAGTCTTGATGAGAACACCACCTGGGATCTGGTCGATGACATAGAGCAGATCCGAATCCGATTAGGCATAGAAAGATGGTTATTGTTTGGTGGCTCATGGGGCTCCACCCTGGCCCTGGCATATGCCCAAACCCATCCGCAACGGGTTCTGGCCCTGGTCTTGCGGGGCATCTTCCTCTGCCGGGATGATGAGATTCAGTGGTTCTATCAATCCGGCGCCCACCGGGTGTTCCCCGATTATTGGGAGGATTTTCTGGCGCCGATTCCCGCAGAGGAAAGAGAGGATCTGTTGCACGCCTACTACCGGCGTCTCTCGGGGCAGAACGAAGTGTCACGCATGTCGGCAGCCAAGGCCTGGTCCGTCTGGGAAGGACGAACCGCAAGTTTGCATCCGAATCAGGCGGTTGTGGGATTTTTCTCCGATCCCCATACGGCTCTGAGTCTGGCGCGCATCGAAGCGCACTATTTTGTCAATCATGCCTTCCTGAGACCCAATCAACTGCTCGAGGAAAGTCATCGACTGCAGGATATACCGGGGGTAATCGTGCAGGGACGTTACGACATGATCTGTCCCATGACCTCGGCCTGGGAACTGCACAATGCCTGGCAGGGCAGTGAACTGGTTGTGGTGCCCGATGCCGGGCATTCCGCCGCTGAACCCGGTATCCGCAGCGCCCTGATCGAGGCCACGGATCGGTTTGCCCATCAACTGTTCCGTGAAGAATGAATTCGTGTCAGGCTCAGTGACCGACACGGGGTGTGGCATATGATCGGTCTGCTGCAGCGGGTTACGCAGGGTCGGGTGGTGATCGACGGACACTGTCAGGCTGAGATAGGACAGGGCCTGGTGGTGCTGGTGGGTGTGCAGAGAGCGGATGACGAATACAAGGCGGATCGTCTCCTGCAACGCCTGCTCGGTTACCGGGTATTTCCGGATCCGGATGGGCGTATGAACCTGGGGTTGCAGGAAATTGGCGGTGGACTACTGCTGGTTCCTCAATTCACCCTGGCCGCGGATACCCGCAAAGGGATGCGTCCCGGGTTTTCCACCGCGGCGGATCCCGAAACGAGCAGGAAACTCTTTACCTACCTGACCCGGAAGGCCGAGCAACTTCACCAGCCCGTGGGTTGCGGGGTTTTTGGCGCCGACATGCAGGTAGAACTGATAAACGACGGACCGGTGACATTCTGGCTGGAAACCTGATCGGTACAGGCCGATCCAGGGTCGATCTGTTGAGTCCGTTGTGTCTCCTGCTGGCGGGTATGCCAAGGCCAGCCCACTGCAAATCCATTATCCCACTCTCATGGCCGAGTAAAAAATCAACCGCCCCCTGTCATTTCAGTGTATTTTCTCTAAAATACCCGGGTTTAACGATGCGCCAGGTCCGCCGGACCGCAGCGGGGCATCGGATGTCATAACAGACTGGAGTCATCGTCATGCAGCGAACCGCGCAGGTTGAGCGCCACACCCTGGAAACCCAGATCAGTATTTCCCTGAATCTGGATGGCAAGGGGCAGGCCCGATTCGCCACTGGTGTGCACTTTCTCGATCACATGCTGGATCAGATCGCGCGCCATGGGCTATGGGATCTGAGCGTGATTGCCGAGGGGGACCTGCATATCGACGCCCACCACACGGTCGAGGATATCGGTATCACCCTGGGGCAGGCGCTGGCTCAGGCGGTGGGGGACAAGAAAGGTATCCGTCGTTACGGTCATGCCTATGTGCCCCTGGATGAGGCCCTGTCCCGGGTCGTTGTGGATTTCTCAGGTCGTCCGGGTCTGGTCTTTCAGGTGCCCTTTACCCGCGCCCGCATCGGCGATTTTGATGTGGATCTGTTCCAGGAGTTCTTCCAGGGACTGGTCAATCATGCCGGTATCACCCTGCACATCGACAATCTGCGGGGGAGTAACGCGCATCACCAGGCGGAGACCGTGTTCAAGGCCTTTGGTCGGGCCCTGCGCATGGCCCTGGAAACCGATCCGGGCATGGCGGAACAGATTCCCTCGACCAAGGGCAGTCTGTAACAGATCACGGGGGTTTCAATGTCACAACGTATCGCCGTGATCGACTACGGTATGGGTAATCTGCGTTCCGTTGCCAAGGCGGTGGAACACGTCGCCGCTGATAATGATGAAGTACTGGTCACCGATGACCCGGAAAAAATCCTCGGCTCGGACCGGGTGGTGTTTCCGGGGCAGGGTGCCGCCCGCGATTGTATGGCGGCCATTTCAGACCATCATCTCAACCGGGCGCTGCTTGAAGCAGCCAGAAGCAAACCCTTTCTCGGGATCTGCATGGGTCAGCAGGTGTTGCTCGAGGATAGTGAGGAAAACGGCGGGACCACCCTGCTGGGGTTGTTTGCCGGTCATGTACGCCGATTTCCCGGGGGCGTGGCTGAGGATGGTGAGGCACTGAAAATCCCTCACATGGGGTGGAACCGGGTCGTGCAGAGCCATGAGCATCCCCTCTGGCAGGGGATTGCCCAGGAGAGCCGTTTCTACTTTGTTCACAGTTACTATGTGGACCCGGAGGATTCGCAACTGATTGCGGCCACCACCGACTACGGGGTGCGTTTCGCCAGTGCCATCGCCCATGAAAAACTGTTCGCGGTACAATTCCATCCGGAAAAGAGTGCCGATGCCGGCTTACAACTGCTGCGCAATTTCGTGGGTTGGAATGTCTGAGGTCCTCGGCCCCGGCGTACTACCCAATCACATTTTTTGATCTAGGCAGGAATTTTTCACGTGTTACTCATACCAGCGATCGATCTTAAAGATGGCCAGTGCGTGCGCTTGCGCCAGGGGCGCATGGAGGACGATACCGTCTTCTCGGATCAGCCACTGGAGATGGCCACCCGGTGGGTCGAGGCCGGCGCGCGCAGGCTGCACCTGGTCGATCTGAATGGCGCCTTCGCCGGTGAACCGGTCAACGGTGAGGCGATCCGGCAGATCGCTGCCGCTTATCCGGATCTGCCCATTCAGGTGGGGGGCGGCATCCGTGACGAGGCGACCATCGAGGCGTATCTCAAGGCGGGTGTGGATTTTTGCATCATCGGCACCCAGGCGGTTCGCGAACCGGAATTCGTGGCGCGCGCATGTGCTGTGTTTCCCGGACATGTGATCGTCGGACTGGATGCGAAAGAGGGACAGGTAGCGATCAACGGCTGGGCCGAGGTCACCGACTGGGAGGTCACTGAACTGTCCCGCCGATTTCAGGATGACGGGGTTTCCGCGATTGTCTACACCGATATCGGCCGGGACGGGATGCTTTCCGGCCCCAACGTGGAGGCCACCCGGGATCTGGCGAACGCGATCGCCATACCGGTGATCGCGTCCGGCGGCATCACCGATGTGGGTGACATCGAGTCTCTGTGCCGTGCAGAAACCTCCAACATCATGGGCGCCATCACCGGTCGTGCCATCTATGAGGGCACCCTGGATTTTGCCGCCGGACAGGCTTTGGCGGACCGGTTGGCCCGTTAGTTGGACACGACACTGGTTTTCTGGAACCGCATTTCTAGGTAACAGCCTATGCTAGCGAAACGCATCATACCCTGCCTCGACGTCGATGCCGGACGGGTGGTGAAAGGGGTGAAATTCATCGACATCCGGGATGCGGGTGACCCTGTGGAAGTGGCGCGGCGATATAATGAGGAAGGCGCTGATGAAATCACCTTTCTCGATATCACCGCCAGCTCGGATGATCGCGAAACCATCGTCCACGTCGTGGAGCAGGTGGCCAGCGAGGTCTTCATCCCGCTGACCGTAGGTGGAGGCATCCGCACCACCGAGGATATCCGCCGCATGCTCAACGCGGGCGCCGACAAGGTCGCCATCAACACCGCGGCGGTATTCAATCCGGAGTTCGTGCGTGAGGCGACCGAACGCTTCGGCTCCCAGTGCATCGTGGTGGCCATCGACGCCAAACAGGTGTCTGCCGAAGGTGAACCCCTCAAATGGGAAATCTTCACCCATGGCGGGCGCAAGCCCACCGGCTTGGATGCCATCGAGTGGGCGCAGCGCATGAGTGACTACGGGGCCGGTGAGATCCTGCTCACCAGCATGGATCGGGACGGCACCAAGATCGGGTTCGACAATGCACTGACCCGGGCCATCGTCAACGCGGTCCCGATTCCGGTGATCGCCTCCGGCGGGGTCGGCAATCTCCAGCACCTGGTGGATGGCGTCAAGCAGGGTGGCGCGGATGCGGTCCTTGCAGCCAGTATCTTTCACTTTGCCGAGTACACCATCGGAGAAGCCAAACGTTTTATGCAGGACCAGGGTGTCGAGGTCAGATTGTGAGTTGGCTTGATCAGATCAAGTGGGACAACGACGGCCTGGTGCCGGCGATTGCCCAGGAAAGCGGTACAGGCAAGATTCTGATGATGGCCTGGATGAATGCCGAAGCTCTGCGTCTGACCCACGAGACCGGACACGCGGTTTACTGGTCCCGCTCCCGGGGCAAACTCTGGCACAAAGGCGAGGAGTCCGGTCACCAGCAGGTGGTCCGCAACATTCGCCTGGACTGCGATGGGGATGTGGTCCTCATGGAGGTTGAGCAGAAAGGGGGTATCGCCTGTCATACCGGTAGACACAACTGTTTCTACCGGGAGTTGCAGGGAGATACCTGGGTTGAAGTGCTGCCGGTGTTGAAGGATCCGGATCAGATCTATCGCTGAGGCTGACTATGAGCGACGTATTGCAACAGTTGTCCCAGGTGCTTGAGGCGCGCAAGCAGGCCGATCCCGAGAGTTCCTATGTGGCGAAACTCTATGCCAAGGGGCTGGATGCCATTCTCAAAAAGATTGGTGAGGAAGCGACCGAAACGGTAATGGCGGCCAAAGATGGCGTCGCCGAGAAGATTGTCTACGAAACCGCGGATTTGTGGTTTCACACCCTGGTCCTGCTGGCACACCAGGGACTGGGTCCTGATCAGGTACTCCAGGAGCTGCAACGCCGCTTCGGTCTCTCGGGGCTGGAGGAGAAGGCGAGCAGGGAATAGTCCTATCCGGATCTCACAACCGGGTCCTGCGGGACGAGTTGCGGGTCGATCCGGGACGAGAGTAGTCCTGTTGCCTGATCACAGGTATTATCCGTCTATTAAGCACAGCGAAATAACCGTGCCGTCATGACCCATCGGATCAGGTCAAACAAGACGCGCACGACATGATAACCGGCACGTCCGGAGGTGGAGAACATTATGGGTTTAGGTGGTATTAGTATCTGGCAGTTGTTGATCATCCTGGCGATTGTACTGTTGCTGTTCGGGACCAAGCGACTGAAGAACATCGGTTCTGACCTGGGTGGTGCGATCAAGGGTTTCAAGGGCGCCATGCGCGAGGGCGAGCAGGAAAAAAAGAACGAACCGGACCAGCTCGAACAGAATGAATCCAAATCCGTGATCGACGGTGAGGTGACCGCAAAGGAAAAGGACAAGCACTGAGCCTGCACCTGAAATCTGGATAGTAACGGACAAACCTCATGTTTGATGTGGGTTTCTGGGAGCTCGGACTGATCGCGCTGGTCGCGTTGATCGTCATTGGTCCCGAACGCCTGCCGAAAGTCGCGCGGACCGTCGGCATGTGGCTTGGCCGTGGGCGGCGGTTTGTGGCCAATGTCAAAGCGGACATCGATCGGGAGATCAAGGCTGAAGAGCTGAAAGAGATTCTCGAAAAACAGAAAAAGATGGCCAATCCTGTGCACGAGATACTCGAAGAGACACAACAGGATCTGAATCGCATCAAGCAGGATGTCTCGACCTCGGTCCAGCAGACTGAGGAGAAGCCTCAATCCCAGAAGGCCAGCAAGGCGCAGATATCAGACCAGGCAGAATAGATGTCGGTGCCGAACACGAGTCAAGAGCAACCCCTGGTCTCTCATCTGATCGAACTGCGTGATCGGGTGCTGCGCATGGTGCTGGCCGTGCTCATTGTCTTTGCAGTGCTGTTTCCCTTCGCCAATGACCTCTACAGCGCGATCGCCGGGCCCATGAGGGAGGCGCTGCCGGAAGGCAGTACCATGATCTCCACCAAACCCATCGATCCCTTCCTGATTCCCTTCAAGCTGAGTCTGCAGCTGGCGATCTTCATCGCGGTTCCATTCATCCTCTACCAGTTCTGGGCATTCGTCGCACCTGGCCTGTATCGCCACGAAAAACGTTTGGTGATGCCGCTGCTCATCTCCAGCACGTTCCTGTTCTACCTGGGTATGGCGTTCGCCTACTTCGTGGTCTTCCCTCTGGTGTTCTCGTTCCTCGCCAGCACCGCCCCGGAAGGGGTCGAGGTGGCCACGGATATGGGGAGTTATCTCGATTTCGTGATGACCCTGTTTTTCGCTTTTGGTGTGGCCTTCGAGGTGCCCATCGCCACCATTATTCTGGTCTGGCTGGGCATCACGACCCCGGAGAAGCTGCGCAGCAAACGGCCGTACATCATTGTCGGCGCTTTCATCGTAGGTATGCTGCTCACTCCTCCGGACATCATCTCCCAGACCCTGCTGGCTTTACCCATGTGGTGCCTGTTCGAGTTGGGGGTGATCTTTTCGAAGGGTTTCGTCAGGGATAAGGAAGACACATCAAAGGCGGATTCTGAAGAGGCTGAGGACGCAGAGGACGCAGAGGAACAAACCCGGATGGAGTCGACCGAGGAGGTCGTCGGCAAGGACATCGATCCGGCGGGAGGGCAACTTGACTCTGACCGCTTCGAGCCTCTCACCCCGGACCAGATGGATGAGGAGTTGGATGCCATCGAGGCGGATGAACAGATCGATGCAGCTTCAGAGGTGGAACCCCCGGATGCGGTGGAGCAGAAGCTCCATCAGGTTCACACCCATCGTGCCGCGGGACGGGTGGAGCAGGCCCGGTCACTGCTCTACGAGGTGCTTCAGGAAGGAAACGACGATCAGTGCCGGGTGGCCAGGAATATCCTGACACAGCTTGATTCAAAGGATTAAGTCGATTCTGAATCCGGTCAGGCTCGCTGTCTCAGACGGGTGCCATGTACCAGAGAAAGGGTGATCTCCTCTGCCGTCAGGCTCTCTGGAAAATAGGTCCCGGAAATCTTTGCGCTGTTGATACTGGCACCTTCCAGATTGGCGCTCCTCAGATCCAGTCCACGCAGGTCTGCATGCCGCAGATAGGCCCCGGCCAGATTGATATTCTCGGTATCCAGATTACGCAGGTCGATACCTCTCAAATCCGCATTCACGAGATCGCAGGTCTCACCCTCAGAGCGTTTTTGGTTGAATTCATCGATGCGCCCCTGTTTCAGAAGTTGATACATGGGATCCTGCTTTTGTTCGGGTTTTTGCATATCGACCTCTCTGGCGGACAATTAGGCATGACCTGTCGCGTCTGATTCAAGCGGGAAACGCCGCGAACCACGGAACACGTTCCTCATTCCCGGGGAGCTGCAAGTCTGTGATCCAGCGTATCATCGGCGGGTAAGATTCCAATCGTAGGCTTGGCGGTCACAGCTCATCAAACGGGGTATCTGTCTCCGCCTGCATACCTTAACTCTGGCATATTCTTGCGCGATCCGCGAGGGATCGACAATGGGTCAGCTGGATTTTTTCATGCGAAAGCCTTGAGGACACCCGCTTGGGAGCAAGGGTATCTGTTTGAGTAGAAATTCATCGGATGGATTCGCCAAGTGCGCGCCTGGCTGGCCGCATCCCACTGGGTTCAATGGAATCTCGAAGTTACAATGAAATGTGTATTTATTATTGCTTTTAAGTGATTCTGTGCATACTATTGATAATATTAATAGTATGGGTGACCCACATGGCTGGTACTCCGCAAATTCACTACAAGCAGAACCGTCTCAAACAGTTGCGAGCATTCTGTCACGCGGCTCAGACCGGATCGATCAGTGAAGCGGCTGAACGGCTCTACCTGAGTCAACCGACCGTATCCTTGCAGATCCAGGCTCTTGAACGTGAGCTGGAAACGGTGCTGTTTGAGAGGCGGGGGCCAAAGATCAAGCTCACGCCGGAAGGCGAGACCCTCTATAAACTCTCTCAACCCCTGGTTGAGGGGATGGACAAACTTCAGGAAACCTTCCTTGCATCATGCGGCAAGCTTGAAAGCGGCGAATTGAATATCGCTGCCGGTGAGTCCACCATCCTGTACATCCTGCCAGAACCCGTTCAACTGTTCGCGGAACGCTACCCTGGCATCCGGGTGAAGTTACACAATGTGACCGGCCGGGACGGCATGGCCATGTTGCGTGCGGATGAAACCGACATGGCCATAGGTTCGATGCTGGAAATACCGGACGATGTGACCTACCAGCCGGTTGTGAATTATGCCCCGGTACTGATAACCCCCCTCAACCATCCACTGACCAAGAAGAAAGGGATCCGTCTTCACGATATCAGTCCCTATGGCCTGATCCTGCCTCCCCACCATCTGAGCACCTGGCGCATGGTGGATCTGGTATTCAAGCAGCACAACGCCAACTACAACGTGACCCTGGAGGCCGGAGGCTGGGAGGTTATTAAGAAGTATGTGGAGATCGGCTTGGGAATCTCAATCGTAACGGACGTCTGTCTGACCGGAGAGGAACAGGTTGCCACGATCCCACTGGGTGAATATTTTCCCGACCGGAGTTACGGCATCGTCTTGCGCAGAGGTAAATTCCTCTCACCACAGGCAAAACGTTTTCTTGAGATCGTCAAGGAAGTGTTTCACTGAGAGCCGGGCTGCCGATTAGGAGCAGGTGTTTTCTCCGGACACCGTTCTGTTCTACAATAAACCCCGATTTTCAGTGGAGATGGTTATGTTAGGAAAAGCCCCGGAATTTCAGACATTGATCCGTGCCATGCGTATTGTGTCCGCAACGGATGCCACCGTACTCGTTACGGGTGAGAGTGGTACAGGGAAAGAGCTTCTGGCCCAGGCAATCCACGAAAACAGCCATCGTCGCGGTAAACCCTTCATAACGGTCAATTGTGCCGCTCTGCCGACCCAACTGGCCGAAAGCGAATTGTTCGGTCATAGAAAGGGTTCGTTCACCGGGGCCACCGGAGACAATATCGGCAAGGTTCAGGCAGCCCACGGCGGTACCCTTTTTCTGGATGAAATCGGCGAGTTACCCGTCGCGGTACAGGCCAAATTGCTGCGCTTTCTGGAAACCGGTGAGTGTCAGACTGTCGGCCATGCCCGCACCCAGAAGATGGATGTCCGGGTGGTCGCGGCGACCAACAGGGATCTTGCATTGTCTTTGGATGAGGGCACATTCCGCAGTGACCTCTACTACCGTTTGAATGTCGTTCCACTGGAGTTGCCTCCTTTGCGTGAGCGCAACGGTGATGTGGAGCTGTTGCTCAGCGGTCTAACCACGCAGCTTTCCGAAACTTACAGATTGCGTCCCCCTGTTTACAGCAAGTCGGTGCTCAAACTGCTGAACAGCTATGCGTGGCCGGGTAATGTTCGAGAATTAAAGAATCTGGCGGAACGCATGTTGATCCTGTTCTCCGGGAAGCGCATCGAAATCGAAAATCTGCCCAGTGAGTTTCGTGCCCTGCCTAGACAGAAAGCCCTGGGTGACGGTCAGTTCGTATTACCCGATCAGGGAATCAGCATGGATCAGCTGGAGGCGAATCTGATTCAGCAGGCGCTCATGAAAACCTTAGGCAATCGCAGCAAAGCGGCTCGTCTTTTGGGTTTGACCCGGGATACTCTGCTCTATCGGATGAAGAAATACGCTATCGAGTCCTGATCAGACCGGGAATGTGCCGCAGGTTCAACACAAGCTGGTCTGCGAAACTCAGTAGATGCGTATCCCACCATGGCGCTTGCGGCTCAAATAGTCGAACATCCTAAAACCCGCGAACAAGCCTAAGCCAAAGGTCAGGCCTGCACCAATCAGTCCCCAGTTCAGGGGTATGGAATGTTCGATGCCTGAAAGCTGTCGTCGGTAGCTTTCATTCTCCTGTTGTACCCGGTCCAGAGCAGCCACGACCTGCTCGATACGGTCAGGTTCCTCTGTTATGACTGGCTCAGCTGCCGTTTGTGTTTCAGAGAGATCTGCTTCGACATCAGATAATTTGCTGCGCACGGATGCCAGCTCTTCCTGCAGCGTCTGATTTTCAGTTTTCAGATCCTCCAGCTGTGCACGGGCCGGTTTCTCCTTGATTAAAAACCCAGCCTTTGTCCAGCCTTCTACCCCGCTCAGAGTGCGGACCCGTGCATAGAGACCGCTCTCTTCCAGTAGTTCCAGTTCTGTCCCACTGCCCAGACGTTCCAGCAGTTGTCCTTTCGAGTTGATCTGTTCATGGAGTGCGAGCTGCAGTTCATCTGTTACATATCGGGTTTCTGCGTAGGTAAGGTGCTGAAAACCGATCAGGCAGGCACTGAGTAAGCATAACTGTCTGTACTTCATAAGCTTCCGTAAGTGTCTTATCGCTTGGCAAAGGCTGATTATAGCTTGGTACCGGGATTAACTGGGTGCTGAAAATCAAACCGGTTGAAGAGATTCAGTACTGAGATCCATCTTCATAGAGATCATTCGCAGCAGGCCCTGGATATTACCGACCCGAAAACGAGTACACCTCTCAGTGGATCGTTCAGTTTGTGTTCAGTATTGCCGGGGTATTCTGTAAGCGTCAACAAGCAAAACCGACGACCTTGGAGAAATGACAATGAAAAAATCATACAAAAACCTGGTGATTGGCGCTCTGGTTCTGATGATCACTTCCCCTGTCATGGCGGACTATGGTGAGAGATCGGAACACCGTGAGCGGGGACGGGATGACCGCATCGAAAACCGGATCGAACGTCAATATGACCGCATAGATCTCAACTACGAAAGGCATAACCTGAGTCCTGATGAGCGTAACCAGGTGCTCAAGAATCTCAGGGAGATCCAGCGCCTGGCGAAGCGGTATGATAAAGACGGTCGATTATCCGGTCACGAATATCGCCGTCTGGATAGAAAGCTGGACGAGAACAGCGATCTCATCAGGGAGCTGTCTGAAAATGATATCTACCGATATGTGATTTACCACGACAAATATGCCAAGAATGGCGTGATCAAACATTTTCAGCGTTAGTCACCGGCTGGATGTTGAACTCCCGAGAAGAGGGGCGTTAATCGCTGTTCATTTGAAGAGAATGCCTGACCTGTTCTTCCAAAATGTGGAACAGGTTGGGTATTTTAACATTTGCGAGGATTCTGTTGTTCCGATTCAAACTGTTTAAAAGAACCTAAGTTATTGTTATATCGATTAAATTGTCTTTTTTATATATCTGTACAGCAGTATCGGTCAAAATTGTCTTCGACAATCGTGATGGGTTACTATGATAGTAATTTAAATAATATCGTCATGGTCAGGCAATACCGACAGGTGTTGTAAATCAGACGCTTAGAAAATTTCGACTTGGGGTGAGTCTGCGTTAGCTGACTCGGAAGAAAGTACAACAAGGAACTGGATTTTGGGAGAAGTCACATGATTTCGTCAAAAAAAGGGGTCGGTTTGGCAGCGAGCCTGCTGCTCTTATCTGCATCAGCCAACGCAACGCTGATAGATAGAGGAAACGGACTGATTTACGACGACGTTCTGAATCTGACCTGGATGCAGGATGCCAACTATGCCAGTACACAGGGGTATGCACACAATGGGGCGATGACCTGGGATGATGCCATGGCCTGGGCTGATGGCTTGGTCTATCAAGGTTATGATGACTGGCGTCTGCCGACCATGGTGGATACCGGTAATCCTGGTTGTGACTTCGCATTATCCGGAACAGATTGTGGCAGAGATGTTCAGACGACGGATGGCGACACTGTGTACAGTGAAATGGCCAGTCTCTGGTTCGATACACTCGGCAACCCGACTCAGGGTGGCGTGTTAGACACCGGTCCCTTCCTGAACCTGCAGGCAAGTGATTTCAATGATTTCTACTGGCTCGATCAGGAATACGCCCTGCGGACAGATGTGGCTTGGACTTTTTACACTTATACGGCGCTTCAGTTCGCAGAGCAGAAAGATGCGCTGCAGTACGCCTGGGCAGTCCGTTCAGGTGATGTGGGTGATTGGGACATCATCTCATCAGACCCTTCTTCCGGTGAGACCGTCTCAGTTCCGGAGCCTTCCACTGCGATGCTGCTGGGTGGTGGACTGATCGGCTTTCTTGGCTTTGCACGGCGCAAAGTAAGCGCATAAATTATTTTTCAGCTATCTGTACCAGCACCCGAGAATTTATCATTAAATTCTCGGGTGTGCTGAAGTAGGCTTTCTACGGTACTTTTGATTTCCTCGTAAGGTTTTGGATCACGTTTCAGGATGGCCTTCAGATACATGGCTGAATTCTGAATCTTAGGTGCACCGCTGCCACTCGCAAGTCCAGCCATTTTGTGCACAGCCTCAAATAGTAATTCATAATCTTTGTCTCGACAGGCTTGCTGAATGGCTTCATCCAGATTCGGGAGTGCTGCCAGAAATTCCCTGAGTATCGATCTGGCAGCTTCCTCATTACCCGCTACATTGATGAGTGCTGCGTCCCGATCATACACTTGTATCTCCGTATTCAATGCGGTTTCATTGTCTTTGTCGCTGGGATTTTGCTGACCACACCATTTCAGAATTATGCTGTAGAGTTGCTCAGGCAGGTAGGGTTTGGTGAGTAAGTCATTCATGCCCGCATCATGAACTTCAACCCTTTTCTCGGGAAGTACATGCGCTGTAACAGCGATAACGGGGGTGTCCAAAGCGATTCCTCGGGTTTTCTTTAGATCTCTTACAGCCTCAATGCCACTTATATTCGGCATTTCAAGATCCATCAATATCAAATCAAAAGATTGTTTTTTTGCGTATTCGATTGCATCTGATGCACTGGTCACAGCAACTACATCCGCGCCTTCGTTGTGAAGCAGCGTCTTGGCCAGCATCAGGTTGACGTTACTGTCATCAACGACCAGCACTTTCAGGTCTTTGAGACGAGCTCCGGGTGTTCCGTCATCCTCTTTCTTGATGACCTGGCTCTCGTCAACCGGCAAGCTGATCATATTCGATTGGGGTAGTGACAGATAAATTTGTACATTGAATGTAGAACCATGCCCTGTACTACTGGAAAGCGTGATGCGACCGCCCATGAGGGTGGCTAGTCGTTTGGCAATGACCAAGCCAAGACCTGTGCCACCATAGTGACGGGTGATGGAGCTATCGCACTGTTGAAACGGCTTGAAGAGCTTATCCTGCTGTTCCGGGCTGATACCAATGCCCGTGTCTTTTATACTGAAGTGCAATCCGATCCTGTCATTCTTCTGAGTGCGTTTTGTAACCTCGAGGGTTACTTCGCCTTCACCGGTGAATTTAATGGCATTACCGACTAGGTTGATTAGGATTTGTCTCAGGCGTGACGGGTCCCCATTGAGAATTTTCGGTATCTCTGGATCAACATAGGTAGTCAGACGTAAACCCTTGTCTGTGGCTTTTGGAGTAAACAGTACGCGGACTCCATTGATCAGCGAT
The DNA here is from genome assembly GCA_040506775.1 of Candidatus Thiodiazotropha sp. GTDB lineage: Bacteria > Pseudomonadota > Gammaproteobacteria > Chromatiales > Chromatiaceae > Thiodiazotropha. Next base: position 45,148 of record JBEVWC010000008.1, on the reverse strand, counting down.
TCGAAAACGAAATTAGTATTATCGAGTCGAATCTTGCCAGCTTCCATTTTCGAAAAGTCGAGAATATCATCAATGATATCCAGCAGATTGTTGGCGGAGTTGATGATGATATTCAGATATTCTGACTGTTGAGGCTCCAGGCCGGTTTTCTCCAGCAAGTGGGCAAAGCCTATAACTCCACTCATCGGGGTTCTGATTTCATGACTCATGGTGGCCAGAAAATCGCTCTTTGCCTGACTGGCTGCTTCAGCGCCTTCCTTTGCCCACTCAAGTTCCTGCGTACGCTCGGCGACAAGATACTCCAGATCCTGCTGGTAGTTGGTAAGTTCCTTCTCATAGGCTTCGATTCTGTCCAGCATGTCATTGAAACCGTCAACCAGATCACCCAGTTCGTCATTACTCGTTCTTTGAGCACGAATCGAAAAGTTGCGGTTCTTCGCCACCTCAGACATATGACTTCGCAGTTGTCGGATTGGAACGGAAACAATTCTCTGGAAACGGTTTGATAATGCCAGAGCAAAAAGCATTGAAACTAGAAATACACCAAGAAAAAGAAGTGACTGTTTTATGAGGCGTTGTTGCGCATTGCGTAGATCACCCGTGATATGAATAAAACCAATGGTTTCATCATCTAGCAGGATGGGTTGTTCAATTTTCACAAGGCTGGGTATTAAGCCACTGCTCACTGTTGAAGTGTCTTGTGATGCAGAGGCGCTAGACTCGTATTGTGCAAAGACGCGGCCATCGAGAAACTTTATTGATGCCTGGGTAATCTCATTTTGAGTGCTGAGTGTTGATAAAATGTCATCAGCGGTCTGTGTGTCGTGGAAGGCTAATGCAGCGCTGCTATTGGCTCCGAGCAATGCGGCCAATGCCTGTAAACGAGTGATGGTTTCAGTGTGACTGGTTTTGACCTCCACAATGATGAAGAGCACGAGACTTAACAGCAACGCGGACGTAACAGTCGCCAGGATCATGGCAACGAGTTTTTGCTTTATGGAGGCATTGGTCAGTAGTTTCATGATCCATCACCAGGGTCGATCACAGAGGCGAGGTTCAACAAACGTGCACTCATTGACAGTCCGGCTTTTTTAGTCACTCTAAGATTGATAATAAGTCGAATTTTATCTTCGCTCTGTTTTAGTTCAACCATGCCGCCATGTTGGCTGAAACCGGGTATTTCGCTGATTGTCAGGACGTGTTTGTCGGTTAGTGATGTAAGGAGTGTCCCAGAGTCGTACTCCAGATTACCCGCTATGTAGAGTACCTGGCAAACTCCGGGTGCTACATTGCCATCCTTCCTGAAGAGAATATTGAGAGTTCTTCCTTGAATACTGCGTCCATTGAGCCTCGTGAGCGAATCACTGACTTTATCTTTTCCCAGTACACAGATATTGAGTTTGATGGAAGAATCAGACAGGGAAGATTCCGGCCAACGGGTAAATTTGGCAATATTATAGATGAATACCGCTTTAACCAGGTCGACGTTTGTATTCTCCTCGTCAGCAACGATGGTTGGAGTGTAACTCCATCCATGCAGCATCAAAAGCACAGTGAATATATAGCGTAACAACACGGTCAGATTTCTTTCTTAGCGATATGTAGAGTTATTACCTGGGTGAATAGCGGATTTCTGCATACAGGTTTCGGCCAGGTAGTGGCAAGTCGCCTGGTAAAAATTCCGATGTGTATTCGTAAGCCTCGGTATCGAAAATGTTTCGAACGGATAAACAGAATTCCAGATTATTTAGTCCAAGGTAGCGAATTGTGGTGTCCGATATCGTGTAGTTGTCAGGGTCTTGGCGATGGTCCGATTCTGTTCGCGTTCTAGATCCAATCCAGTTTGATTGTAAGTTCCATTGCCAGTTATTGTTCACGGACCAGTCGAATCTGAGATAAGCATCCTGGTCCGGTTCATCAACGGCTCGATATGGGCTTTCCTCTTGTTCCCGGTAAGTGTAATTACCTGCCAGCTTGATTGTTCGAACTGGTTGCCACGCCGCTTCCACTTCAATGCCGGTAATGGCATGTTCGCCCACATTTTGATATCGCTTGACTTCGCTGTCCGAAGAAATGGGAACCTTGCTGATGTTGTCCTTCTGTAGGTATCTGAACAGATTGACACCTACACTGAGATCTCTCCTTATGAGGTATGACATGGCAAGTTCAATGGTTTCTGAGCGTTCAGGGTCAAGATCAGAATTGGGTAGCGCATCTGCAGTTATGGCATAAAGCTCCCGGTACGATGGTGGTCTGAAAGCACGTCCATAAAGGAGTTTGGTTGTCAGGCTGTTGGTGGGATTCCACACAAGAGCAGCCCGCGGTGTATAGGAGTTTCCGAAATCCGAATAGTGGTCGTAGCGTATGCCAGCCGTAAGTTCCCATGTATTGCTAAGTTGAACAATATCCTGAATGTAGAGGTGTTTTATATTGCGGAACTTTTTGGGTGGTATTGCATTGGGAGAATCGCTCAAATCGTAAAAACCATCCTCGATCGGAATGATGTTGTTGGAATCATCTAAGATACCGTTGGAATATTGCTCCACTACATAGGGGTCCTGACGGCTGTAACCGGCGCCGACTCTGAGTGAATGATGATCAAGTGATTTATATAAAGCACTGAGTTCATATCTTAGCCTTCGCTCTGAAGAACGAAATTTATTGATCAGAGAAAAGTCGCTGTTTGAATCAAGAAAACCGGGCGGGATCTCCTGAAAACCGTTTCCGGAATCGTATTTCAAATTCTGGAAACTAAGATCAGAATAGAGTCCCCAGTCATCGGAAAAATCATCATTGTCATATCGAAGGGCAATATTAAAGCGGGTGGAGTTGCCTTTGGTTACTGGGTCAATGATGCCAGCGCCGGTTATACCGGTTTCCACATCGCTTTGATTGTTGTAGTCCAATAGCAACTGCCAGTCGAGGCGTGCAACTGAAAAGTGAAAGTCCCGGTTTTTCCAACCGTACCCTACATAATCTGGTGCCAGGGAACTGTCTGTTCCTTCATCAGAGTCATAGCTTGATTGATGGTCTTCCTCAATATAAACGTCGGGGCCATCTGTACTGAACACGTCCATGGTTAAACCAAATTCAAAGCCACCCCACTCATCACCAAGCTGCACCCATCCGGTATTGGTATTAAAGCTGCCCGTACGCAATCCCGCTTCATTGGATGCGATACCGGCAGCGGTTTTTGTAATAACGTTGATTACACCTGCGGAGGCATCAGCACCAAACAATGCTGAACCGGGTCCCCTTATGATCTCGACTCGCTCAATGCTGCTTGCGGGAATGCCTTTCCAATAGATACCGAATCCCCACATCAGGTCACGCATGGGTTCGCCATTGATCATGAGAAGCGTTTGTTGTCCTTTCGCGCCCCGAAATTGAATCAGCGGACGATAACCGAATTGATTCATTCTAATATGTAACCCGGGAACACTCTCCAGCAGTTCCACCAGGTTTGTTGAACCGGTTGCTTTAAAGTCATTGGCAGTCAGTACGGTTACGGTAGCCGGAGCCTGTTTTAATCTTTGCTTGGTATTAGTGGAAATGGTCACTTCCAATTCCATCAACTGCTCGATCGTCATTGAAAGGTATTCGTCGAGCTGATCATCCTGATAGGCGCATGTGTTTGACGAAATAAGCGATATTACGAAGAAAATTAACGTCTTAGATGCATAGTTCAGCATATCGGGGAATCCGTTGTAGGCGTGTCCGCTTTAATGATGTACGGCCGGAAAACTCTAACGTCAGCAATCTGAAGTTCCAGATGTACACACGAGGCACATTACAGACGTAGCGCCATGACATTGATATATATCGGAAATCAACATCCAGTCAATCATGATAATTGGAAAAAATGTGAATAAAAACAGTAGGAAAAGGACAGGTGGTTTGTGATCTGATCAATGCTCATGGTTCCATCATGCTGCTCTAGGGAGGTCGTCAGGGCATGTGTTGTTCCTTATCCCTGGTCAGTGGAATTGTACGTCAAAATTTGAATCTGGTGTTGATATGGAAATTGAGTAGCGTTCAGGAAGTCCGCGTGGTTAGTAGGTGATAAAGGATCCTGGGTGCAGTTATCCCGGTAGGATATCTATAAATATTTGGATCTATCCTGTCTGGCTGCATTTTTCACTCAGTCAGATTCAGGAATCTCATTCGGATATATAAACCAGATATTCAGCAATAAGTAAGGCAGTGATTTTGCTTTTGGGATTATTATTACTATGTGCTGGGTTTGCCGCAGTCCAATGGGTACATCAACAATCAGAGCATAAAATATGAGAGTTTTAGGGAATCTACAGATCATTCACATTGTTTTTATGGCATTGATCGGAATCTTATCCGGAAATCCATTGGATCTGCAGGCTGACGAGAATGTCGATGCACCCGCGGAAAAGGGTAAAAGTGTCCTTGAGACTCTGACAAATCTCGTCACGCTCCAGGACAATCTGCGCAACGATATCGATTCCATCAACAAACAGATATCAGGTGCTCATACAGACGCACAGAAGCAGACTCTACAAGGTGAACTGAAAGATCTTCAGGAAAATTTAAAGGCTACCAGCCGAAATATTGAGAATCTATCTGCGGGTGTTGATATCAGCCTTCTGCGAAATGAAAAAGAGGAAAAGTTCGATATACAGGAAGAATTGTTTGCCCTTTTGAAGCCTGCAATCGACGAGATGAAGGATATGACCTCGAAGATTCGCAAGAAATCAGAACTCAGGGAGAAAATCGCATTTTATACAGAGAGGCTCTCTGTTATCGAATCCGCATTATCGAATGTGAGCCGGCTCAAGGAACAGGCACAGAATGAAAAGCTGAAGGTTTCCCTGGGTTTGATGGCCAATAATCTCGAAAAGAACCGAGCTTTCATGCAAAGCGAACTACAATCATCGCAGTTTCAATTGGATGAGTTGCTGGCTTCCGAGGCATCGCTGACGGAAGCCTCTCAGAGCTATCTCAAGTCTTTTTTTCAGAAACGGGGTTTATACCTTTTTGAAGCGGTCATGGCTGTCGTCGTCATCATGCTGCTGTCGCGTTTCACTTATCGCGCGATGCAGCGCTATTTACCCGGCTTTCAGCATAAGCATCGCAGCTTCAAGATCAGGCTTCTGGAATTGGTGCATAGAATCGTAACCGTATTTCTTGTCATTCTCGGACCGATGATCGTTTTTTACCTGGTAGAGGACTGGGTCCTGTTCAGTCTGAGCATTTTGCTGTTATTTGGACTGGCCTGGACGCTGCGTCAAGCCCTACCAAGATATTGGAGCCAGATTCAACTGTTTCTCAATATAGGCTCGGTGCGAGAAGGCGAGCGCATCAGTCTCGATGGGGTTCCCTGGATGGTGGAACAGATCAATGTTTACAGTACGCTTGCAAATCCGACGGCTAATATCCGTCAAAGGGTACCTCTGGACCTGCTTGTGGATCTGAAGTCACGTCCGTGTCGCAATGAGGAACCCTGGTTTCCGTGCAAGCGGGATGACTGGGTATTGCTGAGTGATGGTGTGAGAGGGAAGGTCATTGGCATTTCCCAGGAACTGGTCCAGCTGGTTGAACGAGGCGGTGCTCAAGTGACCTATCAAACTGCTGATTTTCTTTCGGCATCGCCACGTAATCTTTCGACGAATTTCCGTCTCAAGGAGGTGATTGGAATCAGCTACAAACATCAACGTGAAAGCACAGTAGCGATTCCTGAGTTATTGCAGGAGTATATTCGTGGTCGAGTGAAGGATGAAGGATATGGAGATCAGCTGTTGAACTTGAGAGTGGAGTTTGCAGCTGCAAATAATTCATCACTCGATATCTGCGTGATAGCTGATTTCAGTGGCGATTTGGGCGACCTGTATAACCGTTTGCGACGAGCAATTCAGCGTTGGTGTGTAGAAGCCTGTAGCGCGAATGATTGGGAAATTCCATTTCCTCAGATTACATTGAGCGGTGGGTTGGACAATGACTAGTCGTGTACATTCAAAGCGATCGTAAGACTTGGCGATCAAGTTAAGAGCGTAAAACAAAACGGGTAATGATGAATGAACTAAACGGATTTGATTGAATAGATATTCGCTTTGCGTTTGTTCGAGTACATGTTTCGGTCACCGGTTTTGAGGAGATTATCGATGGTGTCCCCATCTTCCGGATAGAAGGCAATACCCGAGCTGGCTCTGAGATCAATGGTTTGCTTATCCACCAGGGTATTGCCCACCAATTTGTTGATAACCTGCTGTTCAACAGTTTCAAGATCCGTGCGTGTTTTTACATCGTTGACCAGGATTATGAATTCGTCACCGCCACTGCGACAAACTGTATCCGAGGCCCGAACGCTTGACTGCATGCGCGTGGCTGCAATCTGTAACAACCGATCACCTGTACGGTGACCATGGGTATCGTTGATGTTCTTGAATCCATCCAGGTCGATATAGATCAGGCCAAATCCGGTGAGGCTGCGCTTGCGGTGAACCAGGAGTTGCTGCAATCGGTCTTCCATAAGACGTCGATTGGGTAGTCCGGTCAGCGGGTCATGCAAAGCAAGCTCCATATTGATGGACCGGGTCTCGACCAGGGCAGCAATAAGCAGGCTCACCAGTAGAGCAACCAGCCATCCTGCAGCCCTGACAGGCCAGATCATACTGTGCTCAGAGCCCCAACCAAGCACCGGTATTGCTGCGATCTGCCAATATCCATTAGGTAGCACGATGGATTGGACAATAGGGTTCTGCTCAAATAATTCTGAGTCACCGAAAATCATGTCGCCATGCTCGCCCAGGCCGTCTTTGCCTCTTATGGATAAACGAAGTCCATCAACCACTTGCGCAATACCTGCTGCCTGGAACAGGCTGGGTATATCGATCACGATAGATGCCAGGCCCCAATATTCTGGTTTGTGGTTCTGCAATATTCCACTGACACCCTTACGGGTGTAAATGGGTGTCCGGGCGATGAAAGCGGAGCCACCCTGAATCAGTTTTACCGGTCCGGCGACGATCGTGCCACGAGCCTCCATGGCGCGTAGCACGGCAGGCCACTGCTCTGGATTGTGCTTGTAGTCCAACCCCAGGGCCGATTCGTTACCTGCTAGCGGATAAATATGTGTGATGATGTTGTCCCGCGCCAGTCCGATGTTCCGTATGTTTCGCTCCTGAAACAGGATCTCGCTGACAAGTTGGGAGAAATCGGTTTCATTGACCTCGGGATGGGTTGCGACATAGGCAATCAGACCGCGGGTGAGATGAAGAGTGGAGTTGATCTGGCCCTCAAGTCGGGCTCGTAGGGTCGAAATCTTGTCCATGACATCAGAGCGCTCGCGTTCCAGGTCCTTGGCACCGAGGAGGTAAACGATTATCTCGGTCAGTGAGAAGAGTACGAGAAAGAAAATAACGCCGTACAAAGCTGGGAGGAAACGCTTTCCCAGTGCTTTAGTGGAGAGAAGACTCAACAGCAGCGACCTAGACTGAGACATGAATGATCCGGGCGATGAACGCCGTTCAACAATTGTAGAGTAATCCTCATTCAACTGCCATCGCAAGGCGGGACCTGGCAAACAAATTTGCCGATTCGGCAAGGCGTGTTTTGTTCGTGCGGGGAGTTGGTGGGCCCACTAGGACTCGAACCTAGGACCAAGGGATTATGAGTCCCCTGCTCTAACCGACTGAGCTATGGGCCCGAAAACGGGCGGGATTTTAACAGACTCGGCAGTTCCGGGTACAGGATCCGGAGTGGCTGCCGAGTGCGTGTTCAATCACTGTCGAGGAAACTGCGCAGGCGATCCGAGCGGGAAGGGTGGCGGAGTTTACGCAGGGCTTTGGCTTCGATCTGACGGATACGCTCGCGGGTAACATCGAACTGCTTGCCGACCTCCTCGAGGGTGTGGTCGGTATTCATGTCGATGCCGAAGCGCATACGCAGAACCTTGGCTTCACGGCTGGTCAGACCGGCCAGCATGTTTTGGGTGGCTTCACCCAGACCTTCCGCGGTTGCGGAATCGATCGGTGATATCACGCCGGAATCCTCGATGAAATCACCCAGGTGCGAATCCTCGTCATCGCCGATGGGGGTTTCCATGGAGATCGGTTCCTTGGCGATCTTGAGTACTTTGCGGATCTTGTCTTCGGGCATCTCCATGCGTTCCGCCAGCTCTTCCGGGGTGGCTTCACGGCCCATCTCCTGGATCATCTGCCGGGAGATCCGATTCAGCTTGTTGATCGTTTCGATCATATGCACCGGGATACGGATGGTGCGGGCCTGATCCGCAATCGAGCGGGTGATGGCCTGACGAATCCACCAGGTCGCATAGGTTGAGAACTTGTAGCCACGGCGATACTCGAACTTGTCCACCGCCTTCATCAGGCCGATGTTGCCTTCCTGAATCAGGTCAAGGAACTGCAGGCCGCGGTTGGTGTATTTCTTTGCGATCGAGATGACGAGTCGCAGGTTGGCCTCAACCATCTCCTTCTTCGCGCGGCGGGCCTTGGCTTCGCCGATCGACATCTTGCGGTTGGTTTCCTTGATCTCGCCGATGGTGAGCTGACAGTCGTTCTCGATGTTGACCAAGCGCTTTTGAGCGCGCAGGATCTCGGATTCGTGCTCTTTGAGTGCTTCGGAGTAGGCCTTGCCTTTCTCGATCTGCTCATGAATCCAGTTCAGATTTGTTTCATTGTCCGGGAATGAGGCGATGAACTCCTTGCGGGGCATCTTGGCCTTGTCCACGCACAACCCCATGATGATCCGTTCCTGGTTGCGAATGCGCTCTATGGTGTCACGCAGGCTGCTAACCAGGAGATTGAAGGTGATCGGGACCAGCTTGAATTCCAGGAACGACTCGGACACGCTCTCCATGGCCTTTTGTGCCTTGGTGCTGGCGCGACCGCTCTTCTTGAGACTGGTGCACAGAGCGATGTAACGCTTGCGCAACTCCTTGGCCTTGGCGGCAACTTCCTCAGGATCGGGGCCCGTGTTTTCTGAGCTGTCACTGGAGTCATCGTCATCGTCATCCGAGTCGTCATCAGAATCATCATCCGATGAATTGATAATCTCGTCGTCGCTGTCCTTCGCTTCCTGGGGCGGGGTCGGATTGAGAATCTCATCGGGTTCGTTCGGGTCGATGAATCCGCTGATGACGTCTGCCAGGCGCACTTCGCCTTCTTCGATCTTTTCCAGCTGAGTACACAGCAGATTCACTGCGCTGGGGAAGGTGGCCAGAGCGGCGGAGACCTGATTGAGACCCTCTTCGATGCGCTTGGCAATCCGCAGTTCGCCTTCACGGGTCAGGAGTTCGACGGTACCCATCTCGCGCATGTACATGCGTACCGGGTCCGTGGTGCGGCCAAATTCACTGTCCACGCTGGCCAGTGCGGCGGCCGCGGCTTCGGCGGCGTCATCGTCGGTGGAGACTGCGTTGTCGCTGAGGCTGGTGTCTTCCAGGTCCGGCGCGGTTTCATGGACGGTGATGCCCATGTCATTGATCATACGGACGATGTCCTCGATCTGTTCAGGCTCGACGATACCCTCGGGAAGGTGGTCATTAACTTCCGCATAGGTCAGGAAGCCCTGTTCCTTACCTTTTGCAATCAGTTGTTTTAATTGAGATTGCTGCTGTTCCTGGTTCATCTTTTACCTTGTGATCAGACGAGGTTACAATGCTGAGACTGAACTCACCATATTAGCACATTTTCACATAGATGCACTAAGATACCGCAATAGGTGGGTTTCTTAAGAATCTGGTTTTTCATCCTGTCCTAACTTTCCTGGATATCGGCGTTTTATTTCGTTTCGCAGCTCTTCAGACAGTTCGCTTGGGCGGAGATTCCCGGTTTGAGGGCGGGTCTGTTTGTGGAACTGTTCATTCAATCTGAGCAATGCATCACGAAATTCGCTCTTGTGATCCATCCCCGGGAGGTCGAACTGATAATTCGCCTGAGTCAACTTGTCCAGGTGGATGTAGTAATCGGTATCCCGCAGCCGTTCCATCAGTGCAGCCTTGTTAAGCGTAGGTTGGCGTTGGATTATTTCAAGTAGATGTTTGAGAATCCGAATCCCCGGATTGTCCCACTCCCGCCAGTCTTGCGGTACTTCCCACGCCACTTCGAAGATATGGGGGTGGTCAAGCAGAAGTACAATGGCCGAGCGGACCGGGGTGGCGGTCGGGTGCTGCTGAGTGGCGTTGCCCGGTTGTGATTTTACCGGCTGCGACCGGCTGGCCTGGGTATCGAGATGGCGGCCTTTCAGGCCGACCAGTTCCTCTAGGCGCTGGAACATCATTTCCCGAAACACACCCTTGGGCAGCCTCTCCAGGTGCGGGCGGGCGAGTTCGGCGAGTTTGGCGCGTCCGTCGATGCTATCCATATGAACCTGAGCGGTAAGCTGCTGGAACAGAAACTCTGACAGGGGGATGGCTTGCTCGATTCGTTGCTCAAAGGCGCTCTGACCCTCCTTGCGCACCTGGGTATCCGGATCTTCCCCCTCCGGCAGGAACAGGAAACGGACCTCTCGGCCGTCACGCATGGAGGGGAGGCCGGTGACCAGCGCTTTCCAGGCAGCGTCCCGTCCTGCCCGGTCGCCATCGAAACAGAACACCACCTCGGGACAGGTGCGGAAGATCAGCTCCAGGTGTTCCGGGGTGGTGGCGGTTCCCAGGGTTGCAACTGCGTTGAGAATGCCGTGCTGAGCCAGGGCGACCACATCCATGTAGCCTTCCACCACCAGCAGGCGCTGGATCTTGCTGTTCGCCTGGCGGGCCTCGTAAAGGCCGTAGAGTTCACGGCCCTTATGAAATATGGGCGTTTCCGGAGAATTCAGATATTTGGGTTTGTCATCTCCCAGAACACGCCCGCCAAAGCCGATGATCCGGCCGCGCGGATCGCGGATCGGGAACATGATGCGGTTACGGAACCGGTCATAGATCCTGCCTTCGCTGTCGTTGAGCATTCCGCAATTCAGCAGCAGCTCACGGGTTTTGGAGTCCTGACCGAGGCTCTGGCTGAGATTGTCCCATCCGGGTGGGGCGTAACCCATGCCATAGGTGGCGGCGATCTGTCCGCTGACTCCCCGTGATTTCAGATAGCTCACGGCCTGGGAGGCTTGTTCGTGACCCTTCAGTTGTTGCTGATAGTAGCGCGCGGATGCGGACATCAACTCATACAGGGGGCGCAGGTCCGGACCGCTGCTTTGGCCCCCTTCACGGGGGACCTCGAGGCCGGCCTGCTGAGCCAGCTCCTCGACTGCCTCAACGAAACTCAGGTTGTCGTATTCCATGAGGAAGCCGATCGCCGAGCCGTGCGCGCCGCAGCCGAAGCAGTGATAGAACTGCTTGTTGGGGCTGACAGTGAATGAGGGGGTTTTTTCGTCGTGGAAGGGGCAGCGGGCCTGGAAATCCCGTCCGGCCTTTTTCAATGGCACGCGCCGGCCGATGATATCGACAATATCGACCCGGTTGATTAACTGGTCAATGAACTGTGTGGGGATCTTCCCGGCCATGGCAGTGGGCTGGCCTCTCCTGATTCACTCCGGACTTGGGTGAGCTCCGATGATGCCTGATCAATGGAGTACTCAGAGACTGAAAAGGCGCGACTGAGGCAGGATCGGCTCGGTTTGCGGGATCTGCCTGAACCTGCAGCTGAATTACAGTCGCCTGCCAGAATAGCCGAATTTTCGCTTGTCGGTCAGGATAAGCGCCATCAGCCGGCAAGTTTCTGCTTGACCAGGCCGCTGACCTGGCCCATGTCGGCCCGGCCCTGCATCCTGGGTTTCAGCAGGCCCATCACCTTACCCATGTCCTGCATGCCCGATGCGCCGGCCGATGCGATGGCTTCGGCAATCATGGCGTCGATCTCAGCGGCGCTGAGCGCAGCCGGCAGGTAGGTTTCGATGATCGCGATTTCGCTGCGTTCCTGATCGGCGAGTTCCGTGCGCCCGGCATCCTGGTACTGGGTCGCGGAATCCCGGCGCTGCTTGATCATCTTGTCCAGGATGGCCAGAACCTGACTTTCATCCAGTTCCGTCCGGGTGTCGACTTCGCGTTGCTTGATCTCCGCAGTGATCAGGCGCAGGGTCGAAAGCCGGGCCTTGTCCTTGGCCTTCATGGCGACCTTGACGTCATCCTGAATGCGTTGTTTCAACATGGAGGCGTTGGGGACAGGAAGCTGAGGATCAGTACTGGCGTTCGAAGCGACGGCTTTCGCGGGACAGTTTCTTCAGGTTGCGTTTGACGGCGGCAGCCGCTTTGCGCTTGCGTTCCCAGGTGGGTTTTTCATAGAACTCGCGACGACGCACTTCAGCCAGGACTCCAGCTTTCTCGCAGGAGCGCTTGAAACGGCGCATGGCGACTTCAAAGGGTTCGTTCTCTTTAACGCGTACGTTAGGCATCGATGATGTAACCTCGAATCTGTTAAGCTTCTCAGCCGGTAGAAAGGCGGGAATTCTACTCATTGCCAACCCAGTTTGCAAAGGCAGGATGAAAAAAAGCGGGAAAAAGTCGTCGATATGCGTGTATTAGGAATAGAAACCTCCTGCGACGAGACGGGCGTCGCGATTTATGACAGTGCTGCGGGGCTGCTGGCACATGCCCTGCACAGCCAGGTGGAGATCCATGCAGAGTATGGCGGGGTGGTGCCGGAACTGGCTTCCCGGGACCATGTGCGCAAGGTTCTGCCCCTGACCCGGCAGCTGTTCGCGGATGCGGGTATCACCCCACAGAGCGTGGATGGGGTGGCGTACACGGCGGGACCCGGCCTGGTCGGGGCGCTGCTGGTGGGTGCCTCCGTGGGACGCAGCCTTGCCTGGTCCTGGGGGGTGCCGGCGGTGGGGGTGCATCATATGGAGGGGCACCTGCTGGCGCCCATGCTGGAGCCTGAGCCGCCGTCCTTCCCCTTTGTCGCCCTGCTGGTCTCTGGAGGGCATACCCAACTGGTGGAGGTCGAGGGCGTGGGTCGCTATCGATTACTGGGGGATTCCCTGGACGACGCCGCCGGAGAGGCGTTCGACAAAACCGCGAAGCTGCTGGCTTTGCCCTATCCGGGCGGGCCGGAACTGTCCCGGCTGGCCCAGCAGGGGGATTCGGGTCGCTACCGGTTTCCGCGTCCCATGACCGATCGGCCGGGTCTGGATTTCAGCTTCAGCGGCTTGAAGACCTTTGCCCTGAACACCTTGCAGGCAGCCCGGGATGAGGAGGGGGAGGTCTGCGAACAGACACGCGCGGATATCGCCCGAGCATTTGAGGAGGCCGTGGTGGATACCTTGGTGATCAAGTGCCGGCGCGCGGTGCGGGAAACCGGCAGTCACACCCTGGTTCTGGCGGGGGGCGTCAGCGCCAACCGGCACCTGCGTGAACGCATGGAGGTGATGATGGACAAGGAGCGGGGGCGGGCCTACTACCCAAGGGCCGAGTTCTGTACCGATAATGGTGCGATGATTGCGTATGCCGGCTGTCAGCGTCTGCAGGCTGGGGTCCGGGAACCCTTGAGTTTTTCCGTGAAGCCCCGCTGGCCGATGGAACAGCTGAGTCCGGTGGGATGATTTAGTTTTGAGTTTTGAGTTGTTAGTTTTTAGTTGATGAGTTCGCTGCGCTCACGAAGTTTGTTTCCCAGGAGAAGTTAATCACCGTGAGCGTAGCGAACTCATTAACTAAAAACTCAAAACTAGCAACTCAAAACTCAACGATCTGTGTTGCTTACAGGGGGATTTTGGAGTCCGCTCCCGGCACTTCCTGAACCATCTTCGGCACCAGATAGCCCGGTAGTCTGGCCAGCAGCTGCTGTTTGATGGCCTTGGCCTGGCTGGGATCCAGATCGAAATGGGCGGCGCCCACGACCGGGTCGAGAAGATGCAGATAGTAGGGTAAGACGCCGATTCCGAATAACTGTTCACTCAACTCAACCAGGGTATCGAGGTGGTCGTTGACTCCCCTTAACAACACCGACTGATTGAGCAGGGTGACCCCAGCTTCGCGCAGTGCGGTACAGGCTTCAGCCAATTCGGCAGAAACTTCCGAGGGATGATTGGTGTGCAACACCAGGACCACCTGGAAGCGGGATGTACCCAACAGATCCAGCAGTTCGGGAGTGACGCGTTGGGGCAGCACCACCGGTAATCGGCTGTGCAGACGCAGCCTTTGAAGATGCGGCAGTCCCTCCAGTTGTTCCATCCAGGTCTGCAGGCGACGGTCGCTGACCAGCAGGGGGTCGCCTCCGCTGAGGATCACTTCAGAGAGTGACGCATCGTTGCTCAAATGCTCCAGGATGCCTGGCCAAAGCCCCTGGCCGGCGATGCTTCCCGCATACGGGTAGTGCCTGCGAAAACAGTAGCGACAATGAATGGCGCAGGCCCCGGTGGCCATGATCAGCGCCCGGCCCCGGTATTTTTGCAGCAGCCCTGGGGTCTTGCGTGCCTGGGTGTCACCCACCGGATCGGCGGTGTAGCCGGGTGGGGTATCGAGTTCCCTGGGACTGGGCAGTACCTGACGCAGCAAGGGGTCGTGCGCATCACCCTTGCGCATCAACGCGGCATACTCCCGGGTGACCCGCAATGGAAACTGGGTCTGGGCTGCTTCGGTGTCGCTGAAACCGGACGGGTCGAGCTGCAGGTATTCCAGCAGGCTCGGCAGATCCGTGAATGCCTGGGCCAAAGCCTGTTGCCAGCCCTGCACAGCGAGGCGACTCTCAGGTATGATGTGCGCCGCAAAGTGACTGTTTCGTGAGGATGACATGGCTACCTATAGCACCAATGAGTTTAAAGGCGGTTTGAAAATCATGATGGACGGGGATCCCTGCTCCATTATTGAAAACGAATTCGTCAAGCCTGGCAAAGGTCAGGCGTTCAACCGGGTCAAGATCCGCAATCTCAAAACCGGCCGGGTGCTGGAAAAGACCTTCAAGTCCGGTGAAACGGTGGAAGGGGCGGATGTCCATGAGACCGATATGCAGTACCTCTATAATGATGGGGAGTTCTGGTACTTCATGGATCCGGTGAGTTTTGAGCAGGTCAGCGCGGATCAGGCTGCGGTAGGCGACAATGTCAAATGGCTCAAGGAGCAGGATCTTTGCCTGGTGACCCTGTGGAACGGCACCCCGATCTCCGTGGAGCCGCCCAAGTTTGTGGTGCTCAGCATAGCGGATACCGACCCGGGCCTGAAGGGGGATACCTCAGGCAGTGGCGGCAAGCCGGCTACTCTGGAGACCGGCGCCGTGGTGCGTGTTCCGCTGTTCGTACAGATCGGCGAGTTGATCAAGGTCGATACCCGCACGGGTGAATATGTCTCCCGCGCCAAGGAAGAGTAGGGAAGGGAGCCTGGCCTCACGCATTCTGACCCGGGGCTCCGGGTCTGACAGGCTGTTGAAATTCTACTCAGACGGTACGATCCTGCGTTGCAAACCCCCTCAAAATGCTCATTTACTCCAGTAAACTGCGCTTTTTCGGCGGTTTTCGCCTTGTCTCGTACTCGTCTGAACGAATTTCAACAGCCTGCTAAATGGTTTGCATGACCTCCTTGGAACTTTGGCGACCCTCCGCCGATACGGCGATGCTTCGGTATCGTGCCGGGGTGCTGCGCAGGATACGGGATTTTTTTGACCGCCTCGGGGTGCTTGAGGTTGACACGCCGGTCTGCTCCCGCCACGCCACCACGGACCCGGCAATCGAGAGTTTCGCCACCCACTACACCGGACCCGGTGCAGGTCGTGGATTGAACGCCTATCTCCAGACTTCCCCGGAATTTTTCATGAAGCGCCTGCTGTGCGCTGGCTCCGGCCCCATCTATCAGATCTGCAAAGTATTTCGTGATGGTGAATCAGGTCGGCGGCACAATCCGGAGTTTACCCTGCTGGAGTGGTACCGGCCCGGCTATGATCACCATGACCTGATGGAGGAAGTGGCGAGGCTGGTTCAAAACCTTGCGAATGAGTCGCTTTCGGTTGAGAAACTTTCATACCGTGAAATTTTCGAGCGGGCGTTGTCACTGGATCCGCATGTTGCGGATGTCCGGTTGCTGCGTGAATGCGCCATCGAGCGGGGTATTGCGGGGGCGGAGCATTTGGATCTGCCCCATCGGGATGGTTGGCTCGATCTGTTGATGACGCACCTGATCGAAGCGGATCTGGGATGCGCCGGTCTTACTTTTGTTTATGACTATCCCGCCAGTCAGGCCGCGTTGGCCCGGATCAGTGACGGGGACCCGCCGGTGGCTCTACGTTTCGAGTTGTACTGGAAAGGGGTGGAGCTGGCCAATGGCTTCTTCGAGCTGCAGGATGCCGAGGTGCAACGGGCCCGGTTTGAGGCGGATAACCGCCAGCGAGCGTCCAACGGGGCGCCCTCGATGCCAGCGGATGAGTGGCTGCTCGAGGCCCTGCAACAGGGCCTGCCGGAGTGTGCCGGGGTGGCTTTGGGGATTGACCGTTTGTTGATGGCGTTGTCGGATAGGCAGGATATCCGCGAGGTGCTCAGTTTCGATTTCGAGCGGGCATAAGGCGCGGTCCGGGCCTCAGGTCATGACACCGATGGCTTCGCCCATCCGTACCTGGGTGCCTGCTGCAAGCCCTTCCAGCCAGTCCACCCGGTCTTTTCCAAACAGCAGGATGACCGTGGAACCCATGTTGAAGCGACCCATCTCCTCACCTTTGGATAACTCAACGGGTTTAGGGCCGGCATCCGGGGCATAGTCCCAGCTGGAGATGCGTTCACGGACCGGTGTGACCGCTCCGGCCCACACGGTCTCGATACTGGAGACAAAGATCGCACCCACCAGGATCATCGCCATCGGGCCGTTGGGGGTTTCGAACAGGCAGACCACCCGTTCATTGCGGGCGAACAGTCGGGGCACCCGGCGGGCGGTGGTGTCGTTTACGCTGAACAGCCGTCCCGGCACATGCAGCATCTTTTTCAGTTGGCCATCCAGGGGCATGTGCAGCCTGTGGTAGTCCCGGGGTGACAGATAGACGGTGGCGAAGGCGCCCTCGTCGAACAAGCCGGCCATCTCCAGGTCACCCCCCAGCAGCTCCAGCAGGGAAAAGTCATGCCCTTTGGCCTGGAACAGGTAGCCGGCCTCGATCTCCCCCAACTGACTGATCGCGCCATCCGCCGGGCAGGCGATTTCGTTGTCCTGTTGGGTCACCGGGCGGGCATCCGGTCTCAGTGCACGGGTGAAGAAATCATTGAAACTGCGGTAACGGGAAGGATCGGACTCCAGAGCCTCCTGCATGTCCACGCCATACCATTTGACGACCTGGCGGATCAGAAGGTCCTTTACCGCCGGGGTCTCGATGCGTGCCAGGCTGTGCATCAGACGGGACAGCAGATGGTGAGGCAGCAGGTACTGCAGGACGATGAACAGGGTTTCCAGCAGCTTCTGCGGAAAGCTTTGGGGTGATGAAGTGGATTTGGTCATGGTATGCAGCGGTTAGGGTATTACATCGATCAACGAGGTCAGATCCTGGGCGATAGTAGCGGCATCCTCATCCTGGGTAAACAGGGCATGCATGCGTTGGTCCGGCCCAATGAGGAAAAACAGCCCGCTGGGGCCGTTCGTGTCGACGCCGAATTGGCGGAAGATCTCATCCACCCGCTCCGGTTCGCCCGTGAGTCCGGTCAGGTGGCTGCTGAGTCGGTCGATATCCTGTGAGAGCGCGGCTTCTTTCCAACGGGGCAGATAGATAAAGTGGATGCTGCCCTGCAGTTGCGGACGATCCGCCAGACGATTATGTATCTGCATCAGATGGATCAGCGCAGGAGATGGGCTCGGGCTTCCCTCCGGGTCGAGCAGCAGCAGGCTCCATTGACCCCGCAAATCATTCTGGCTGAACGGAGCCCCCTGCTGATCGGTCAATTCGAGGGGCGGAACCGGGGTCGGCGGATCAATGCGAATGCCCTGGATGGCGGCATCGGTGGTGCGTGAGGGATGCTGCATGCCGGAGTAGTAGGCAAGACCAAACGCCAGCGCGGCAAGCGTCAGAATGACAATCCGGCGCTGACGGCTTGAAGGGCGTTTCACGGGAGGGCTTTCGGGGTGTCGTCCCGGTTGCCCCAGTCGGACCAGGATCCCGGGTAGCCTTTACACGCGTTATAGCCCAACAGGCGGAGCACGAACCAGGTCAGGGATGAGCGGTGATGGGTCTGGCAGTAGGTGATCACCTCTTTGTCCGGGGTGAAGCCCAACCCGGTCAGCAGGGTGCGCAGTTCAGATTCCGGTTTGAGGCGCATGTTGGTCTGCCGGTCCATCACCTCGAGCCAGTCCAGGTTGACGGCGCCGGGAATGTGGCCCGGGTATTGGGAGAACCGGGAGATGCCCCGGTACTCCTGCACGCTGCGGGCATCCCAAAGCGCAACATCCGCTGCATCCAGTCTGCTCAGTATGTAGTCCGCGTCGGCCACCACGCTGTCATCGGGGTTGGCGCGGAAAACCGCAGGTTCCCGGGTTGCCTGGGTGCGACTGCAGGGATTGCCCTCGTTGGCCCAGGCATGCAAACCGCCGTTGAGCAGGGAGTACTGGTCATGCCCCATGCACTGCAGCGTCCACAGCAGACGGGAGGCATTGCCGCCGCCCTCGTCATCATAGGCCACCACATGGGTGTCCGGTCCGATACCCAGGCTTGAGAACAGGGGTTCCAGTTGCTCCGCTGCCGGAAGCAGTCCATACACCGGGTGGCGGAAGGAGGTGATCTGGGTGTAGGGCAGGTGGATCGCACCGGGGATATGCAGTTCCGGGTAGGTCGTATCCCTGCCCAGGTCGATCAGCGCGATTCGGGGATCATCCAGGTTCGCACGCAACGCATCCGGCTCGATGAGCAGAGGGAGTGTATCGGTCATCGAAGGTGCCTGATGCGCGCGTGGTGAGGCCGACTCAGGCGGAGAGCGACTTCTGCACTGCGGCGAGGGCAACCCCGGTGTTGATCGGCGCGTTCATTTCACTCAGCACGGCCTCCAGGGCACTGACGCAGAGTAGAATGTTCTCGGCCCGGGCGCTGTGCCCCATCAGCCCGATTCGCCAGACTTTGCCGGCCAGTGCTCCGAGACCGGCGCCAAGCTCCAGGTTGTACTCGTTGAGAAGGCGGCCGCGCACCTGGGCATCATCCACACCTTCGGGAATCGATACGGCATTCAATTGCGGCAGGCGGTGTGCTTCATCCACGATGAAGGTCAGTCCCATGGCTTCAAGTCCCGCTTTGAGCGCCTCGTGCATTCTGCGGTGACGGGCCCAGGCGTTTTCCAGACCTTCTTCCTCGAGTATCCGCAGAGACTCATGCAGGCCGTACAGGGCATTCACCGGTGCCGTGTGATGGTAGGCGCGCTTCTGGT
Organism: Candidatus Thiodiazotropha sp.; assembly: GCA_040506775.1. Classification (GTDB taxonomy): domain Bacteria; phylum Pseudomonadota; class Gammaproteobacteria; order Chromatiales; family Chromatiaceae; genus Thiodiazotropha. The sequence continues at coordinate 25,858 of JBEVWC010000008.1, read as the reverse complement.
TGGTGCCCCAGTAGCCCATGACCAGGTTCAGATCGAGAAACCAGCTCTGCACCTTCTGTGAGCGATTTCTGACCTTGGTCAGAGCACGCTCACTGAAACTGATGGGTGAGATACCCGGGGTGCAGGAGAGGCACTTCTGGGTGCCGGAATAGATGCTGTCGATCTCCCACTCATCGACTTTCAGCTCGCAGCCGCCCAGGGAAGTCACCGCGTCCACGATGGTCAGGCAGTCATGACGATGAGCCAGTTCTACCAGTTCCTTTGCATCGGAGCGTGCACCAGTGGAGGTTTCCGCATGCACGAAGGCGAGAATTTTGGCGTCCGGGTGGGATTCCAGGGCGGCGGCGGTCTTTTCCAGGTTGACCGCGGTGCCCCAGTCATCCTCGACCATCACGGCCACACCGCCGCAGCGTTCCACATTCTCTTTCATGCGCCCGCCAAATACCCCGTTCTGACACACGATCACCTTGTCGCCAGGTTCCACCAGGTTGGCGAAACAGGTTTCCATGCCGGCAGAACCGGGGGCCGAAACCGGCATGGTGAGGGCATTTTCAGTCTGGAAGGCGTATTGGAGCATTCCTTTGGTCTGTTCCATCATTTCGATGAACAGGGGATCGAGATGGCCGATCGTGGGTCGGGACAGGGCCTCGAGGATACGGGGATGCACATCGGAGGGGCCGGGGCCCATGAGGGTCCGGACGGGTGGGTTGAAGATGGGTGTACTCATGCGGATGCAGCCTGTGTCGTTATTCTGGGAAAGTGGGCTGAGTATAAGTGTCCGAATGACACAGCTTCAACCCGCCAATTGCTACCGATTACCCCCGGGACCGGGTGGGACGATTGATAATCCATCTCGTTTGCGCTCCTGACTTTATGTGACGCGGGTCAAAACCTACCAAAATGATCAAATTTGAACAGGCTTAAAATGGCCCTGTTTTGGCCTGTTTTATGAGTTCTGTTCAATTTGTGATTAATGGTTAAATATATGAATAATCTATGAAATTAACGCCATAATTGGGGTGTTCCAAGGTCGGTATGCTGATCTGTGACCCAGTTCCTCATGATGTGTGTAGGAATGCCGTTACTCTATGCAGCAATTGAATTTGAGGCACTTGGAAATGAGATCCCTGCAGACCATCCTGATCGCGCTTTTCATCAGTCTGATGCTCAGTGCATGTGGTGGAGGTAGTAGCACAGAATCCACTGAGACAGCCAGCAATCCGCAAGACGAAACCATCGTTTCCAATGACGGCGAAACTGCAGGCAACACCAACGACACCGGTACCCCGGCCGACAATGGAAGTCAGGATAACTCCGGAAGCGGGTCAACTGAAGAAACCACCGATCCCACCCCGACTCCGGTAGCGCCTCCGGTTTCCAGTGTCACAAACCCGACACCTGCGCCCAGCACCGGATCCGACACCAGTGGCAGCACCGAAACCCCGGTGGAAGAAGCCGCTCCTGTAACCGAGGAAGAAGCCGCCCCTGTCGTCGAAGAGACCGTCACCCGCGGCGCCCCCGTTTTGCTGACCGCCAATATCAGTGGCGAGGATGTGCTGCTGAGCTGGAACAATGACAATTCCGACCCGGACGGTGGATACGACGTATGGATTGATGAGCTGGACATGGGCACTGATCGCACTGCAGCGACCAGCGCGACCATCACCGGTCTGGACCTGGGCGTTCGCCATTGTTTCAAAATCGAATCGCGCTACGTTGAAGCGTCCGAGTTCTACGTCTCCAACGAGATGTGCACCGAAGCCCAGGCTGCTGCCAATGAAGCACCGACCATCAGCGGCACCCCTGAAACCAGTGTCGATGTTGGTTCGGCCTACAGTTTTACCCCCTCGGCTGACGATGCGGATGGGGACGATTTGAGTTTCAGCGTGGCCAATCTGCCTTTCTGGGCAAGTTTCAACACGAACACCGGCGCCTTGACGGGTACCCCCGCGGCTCAGGATGTGGGTGACTACAACAATATCCGCATCACCGTCACTGATGGCACCGATGATGTGACTCTGGCGGCCTTCTCGATTCGGGTGAACACCGTGGAGGTTGCTGCCGCGACCGGTTCGATGTCACTGAGATGGACTGCCCCGTCAACCCGTATAGACGGCACACCGCTGAGCCTTGCGGACATCGATGGTTACACCATCTATGTGGGTACAAGCCAAAGCAATCTGCAGATGTATGTGGATGTCAACCGGGGCGATATCAGCAGCTATACCATCGATGATATCGAACTGGGCAATTACTACGTTGCCATTTCTGCCTATGACCTGAGTGGACGTGCCAGTGAGTTGTCCAACGTTGTCATGAAGAGTGTCAACTAACGGAGAGTTTGAATAAGCAAACCAAACCGATCATCGGGCTTGGGCTGAACTGCTACTGACCTATCAATCCTGAGGTTTTGGGAATCTATCACCCAGCCTCGGGATTTTTTTATGCTTATGCCCATTTCATCGGTCAACACAATGCCTTAGACTCAAGCTCAATACATGCTGAGTGATGGACCATACGAGGGATTCCAGCAAATGTATGAGTCTTACTATGGATTTAGGGATACACCCTTCCGCTTAAGCGCAGACGAAAAATTTCGCTACGCGCACAAGAATTATCTGAGGGCTTCTGCCTACCTGGCCTATGCGCTGCAACAGGGCGAGGGCTTCGTCATGATTACAGGCCAGCCAGGGTCCGGCAAGACCACCCTGGTGAGGGATGTCATATCAGAGATCGACGCAGAAAAATTCCAGGCCCTGAATCTGGTCACCAGTCAGTTGCATGCAGAAGAGTTATTGCGCAAGGTTGCTTTGGAGTACGGTCTTCCCGCTGAGACGTACAACAAGGCTACGCTGCTGACCAGTATCCACAAACATCTTTCCAGTCTGCATGAACAGGGTAAGAGGTCCATTCTTTTTCTCGATGAGGCGCAAAACCTCTCTTTGAATGGTCTTGAAGAGTTGAGATTGCTATCGAATCTTCAGCAGGGCAGCCATTCCTTGCTGCAGATCGTATTGATCGGACACGATGAATTGCGAGAACTGTTGCTCGGTCCGGGTATGGAACACATTCAGCAGCGGTTGATTGCAATCTGTCAAATTCAACCGATGACTGAGGAGCAAACCCGGGAGTACGTCATACATCGACTGGGAATAGTGGGATGGCAGCAGAAACCTCAAATTCAGGACGAGGTCTACCATCTGATTCATCAGGCATCCCAGGGTGTGCCGAGAAACATCAATCATCTGATGAGTCGTTTGCTGCTGTTTGGCTCATTGGAGGAGAAGCAGGAGCTGACCGATGAAGATGCCCTGACCATCATTGAAGAGTTGGTGGATGAGCAGAGGATCAGTCTGGCCGGGCAAGTGACAGTTCAACAGTTCGCCGCCCAGTACCGCTCTGCAAAGCAGCATCAGGGTATGCAGCAGGCGGTTGGCGATCACCCGATAAGTGAGCCGCATCGCCAGCCCATTCAAAACGTGGCTACGCAACCTGACCCCGCACTGGTTGAGCGCACGCAGAACATCACGGAAAATTTTCTCTCGGCGATCGATGAGGTGCCATTGGAATCGCTGGAGGATTTCGATGCCCTGGATTCCGATTGGCTGATCTGGAAAGACGAATCGCATCTCCACACCGAGCGACAATCCACATTGCCCCAGGTAAGTAACGATTCAAAGTCACGGCCTGCCCCGGAATCGGAACCTGATCAGCAACCAAAGCATGCGCCAGGCGAAGCCAAATCATCAGCATCTCTGCCCAGTGCCGAAGATATCTGGAAAGGTTCTCTGGATTCGATGGATTTGGGCAGTGTGTTCTCGGAGACCCGTAACGATAGTCGTCGTAACCAGCCGAAGTCTTCCCGGCAGGCAAACAAGAAAGCTACAAAACCCGCTACTGTGAAGAAGTCTTCTCCAGACAGGAAGGAACCCAGGCTTCCTTCAGCGGCGGATCCCGAGCATCGTTGGGGCGGTGTCTGGTTCATGTCGAGTGAAAACAGTTCGAATGTTTCCAGCACGTCTGCAAGCAGTGTCGGCAATCCGGAAAAGGGTGGCTTACCATCGGTATCCCTGTTCAACAGCACACATGGTATATCGGTTGATGAGAATCTGAGCATGCCATCCCTGTGGGTGGATGGTTGTCCTGAAATCAATGCCGGTCAGGAGCAGGTTCATCACGCCTACCCGGGGGAATCCGGGTTGGCTAAAAAGATCAAACGTTCACTGTTACATGTTGCCGCCTGGGTCGCGGTGGGCGGTTTGATCATGCTTATGGTCCAATTGTTTCCGGATGCCTTCGGTCGTTTGTGGCACGAGGTGGAAGTAAAGTTTCTGAATGAACGCACGGTGATTCAGGAGTCCTCCGTACCTTTCAATGCAGGGCGATTGACTGCGGTGCAGCCCCCCCGGAGATCGGAATCGAATGGTCCCGTGCCAGCCGTTCCCGAGGCAGATGTGGTTCGGGCAGTTGAAGTCAACCACCCGGTTCCGGATACCGAGAAGAATCTGACCATGGGGGATCCTGATGTCAGTTCGTATGAAAATATTGCACTTGCGACACGTTACTTCGTCTATTTTGACTTCAATAAATTCAGCATACCCACTCAATACATTCCATTGTTGAAGTCAATTCAATACAAAATGCTTTTGGATGAAAACACATTTCTGAAGATCACCGGTTATGCCGATCCCCAGGGAAACAAGGTCTATAACGATCGCCTTTCACTCAAGCGCGCCGAAGAGGTCAAACAGTTCTTCCTGCAACGTGGTGTGAACGATGCGCGTTTGCGAGTTGCAGCAGTGGGCGCCGTCAGTCCTGAGTCCGGGCAGAACACCCTGGATGAGCGTCGTGGTATCCGTCGAGTCGAGGTCATACTTTTTCCCAATTAGATCTATACACTGTTTATTTGCGATTGCATGTGAACAGAGTTCAATACCCGAAGTTCTGTCCGCATTTGCGAAACCTGCGAACCAGTTCCACATAAGGGGTATTCAGAATTGCCACTTTAGGAACCTAATGGTAATTTCACGTTGCCATAAGCCGTTTTGGCTGAAGGTAACTAGACTAGTTAGAAACATTTTAAGGATGAAATTATGAAGAAGTTACTCTTACGCACACTCACACTGGGAACTCTGCTGGCTTTCCTGTCCCTGGGTGCTCAGGCCGCGTCCTACGACGCCGGTTCTTTCTCAGGGGTTGGTGATACCTATGCCACTCCCCAGCCTACCGGAAATTTTCTCGATGCTTATCATTTCAGCGTAGATGCAGGCAACCTGGATATCCTGTTTCAGGGCACCCATCAGGGTATGTTCGGCGATGACCTGCTGCTGACCAACATTAACACGGATGAGCAATTCCATCTGGGCACCAGCTTCTCTCAGGCCTTCAGCCTGACTGCAGGTGATTACATCTTCACCATCTCCGGTTTTGCCCTCAACGCAATCGATCCGAAAATCAGTTCCGACTATGATCTGACCATGAGCGCCGTGCCCCTGCCTGCCGCCGCCTGGTTGTTCGGTTCCGCTCTGCTGGGTTTCGTCTCTTACAGCAGACGTCGTAAGGTCTGAAGATCGCTCTGATCTAACACTGACCTTAGCCTGATAAAGCGGCCGCCAAGTGCACTTGGCGGCCGCTTTTTTTATGACCAGTGAATACATTGCGGGATTGGCTGGAATCGATTCCGGGGTGAAGTGCCTGAGTGTACACCTGAGTGTTCAGGCCGGAAGTCGGCCATTAGTTTGTGCTCGGCTGCATTCGCGAACAAACCACTGTTCGCTATGTCTGCAAGGGTATTTCCAGTGAACGGCCGGTCAAATCTCCCGAAGTCCCTCAGAAGGTTCAATCCGGGCCGCCCGCATGCCCGCCAAAGCAGCCGCGAGAATGGCGAATCCCAGGGTCAGTCCAAGTGCCACGGCATAGTGCTGCGGCAGCAGGCGGCAGAGTTGTTCGCCGGCTTGCATCTGTGCGGCAAACAGATTGTTGATGGAGTAACTGACTCCCAGATAGATCAGTGATGCGGTAAGCCAGCCCAGGATCGCGGTGAAGGAGGATTGAATAACCGGGAACCAGACGATCTCTGCGGTACGGAAACCCACCAGCCTGAGAACGCTCAGTTCCTTGCGCTTACGGTCCACGTTGGCCCACAGACTGGCGCCCAGGGAAAATGAAAAACCCACCAGACCGATGATTGCGATCAACCAGAACACCAGGCTCAGGTTGCGATCCATGTTGCGCACAATTTCTATGTCGGCCGCCCGGGTAGTGACCTCGATGCCGAGTTTGTTGAGCGCATCCGTCATGCGACTGACGTTGTAGATCGAATCGGTATAGAGGCGGAAACTGGGGTAGTAACGATCCTGTGCAGGTAAGGTGGAACCTGACCAGCCGTATTCTGCGACCGCATGGCCGTCGCGAAACGCTTCTGCGTGTTCCAGCAGAGGCAGACTGGTAAATGCGCCATCCCGGGCGAAACTCGCTGTACCCGCAATATCCACCACCTTGAGTTTGAGATGCACCCGCTCACTGCGTCCGAGATAACGTCGGGCCAGACTGCCATCGACACTATCGCCCACCTTGAGATTGAGTTTGTCCGCCGCGCTGCGTGAGAGCACGATTTCATCCGTATTGTCGGGTGTCCGGCGGCCGCTCAACAGCGGGTCGTCCGTTCCGCTGGGAATCATCTCGACGGAGATGATTCGTTTTGAGGTGTCGCTGTCCAGGTCGATGGTGGCGGCAATGGAACGGGTGCGCGGCATGATGAAAGACACCTCGGGGCGTGCGCGCAGTTGTTCAATCCAGGCGGCATCGTAGCGGCCACTGCCGATTGGATGGATTTCACGGTTTCGCGGGTCTTCGATGAGGTTGTCGAGCATACTGCCGATGATGCCGAACTTGAGCGCGAACAGGATCAGCATGGGGCCCAGGACGGCCGCCAGGGCGAGTATGAAGAAGCCGGACATCTGCCACTCGTTGCGATAGTCCCGGCCTGCCAGCCAGATGATGTCCTTGAGCCGGTGCTTCATCAGCCGGTCACCACGGTCTCGGTCAGAGAGCCGTCGTTGGCTCGTTCGGTATGATGTTCCAGATGGCGCAGACCCAAACGGTTGATGTGACGCCAGGCGTGACTCGCAAGAATCACCGTGATGTGCAGTTCATCCACGAGTTCTATGAACAGGGACATGATGCGTTCCGCCGCGATCGGATCCAGGGATGCGGTGGGTTCATCGGCAATCACGATTGAGGGGCGGTGCGCGAGTGCACGGCCAATGGCAACCCGTTGCCGTTCACCCACCGAAAGTTTATGCGGCAACTTGTCCAGATGCTGCTTGATACCCAGGTCAGCCGCCAGTTCCTCAACCAGACCGTCGTCCGGCATATCCAGCAGGCGGCGTGACAGGCTGATGTTTTCGCGCACGCTGAGGTAGGGCAGAAGACCGCCGGTCTGCATGACGTATCCGATGCGCAGACGGCGCAGGTCACCCAGTTGATTGAGTTGCTTTCTGTTCCACAGATTGGAGATATCCACCGGCTCGGCGCCACGCTCCGGGCGGAAACGAAAGGAGCCGATCTCACTGGGTTTGAGGATCATGGATAGCATGTCCAGCAGGGTGCTCTTGCCGCAACCGCTCTCCCCGATGAGGGCAATCTTCTCACCCAGGGCGATCTGCAGACTGGGTACCCGCAAGCGAAAGGCGGTGCCTTCGGCCTGGCGGGTTTTCACCACATCGCGCAGATGGTAGATCAATACGCGATCGCCGGTCAGGTGCGAGGCGGATGCACCGCTGCTTTGGGGGGTTACTGCGCTCATGTTAGGGGTGCTGTCAGGGCAGCATTTCCAGACTGATGGGGAATACGGAGTCACCGGTGACCGGACCGCCGTCCAGGGATACCCAGAGATCGGTGTGATCGTGCAGTACCTGGTAGTAGTTGATCTTCTCTTCCAGACGGTTGATGAATGCAATCTGATCCTTGGCCGGCCAATCCTGCCAGTTTTCCAGGGATAGGTTCATTACCTCCCCGGTATAGGGCAGATCCTCGATGTACTCGCGCATAAAGCCCATGTCTGCCAGATTGCCTTCCCGGGCGCCTGTGACCCGGGTGGTGGTTCCCAATTGTTCCGGGTCCCGGGCAATGGTGGCCGCCAGACTCTTCAGGTCATTGAGAAAGGTGCGGGGTGAAAGCAGACCCTCTTCCGCGGTTTGCAGCACCTGGCGCATGATCGCGTGCAGATCGCTCAGTTGATCCCGGGTCAACAGCACCCGAACATCCAGGGTCTGGCGTTGCGGATTGGAAAGGTCCCGATCCACCAGCCAGGCGCTGAAGATACTCGGGATATGCTGTTTGTCGTCCTTTTGCAGATAGCGCATTCTCAGGGCATAGCCCAGCTTCGCGACCTTGGCCTGAAACTGGGCCAGGGGGTCATTATCCGTTGACTCGGACGCAACCTCTTCACGGGCCTGACGGGCTTCCGCCAGGTTTTTCCCGGCGGAGGCCATGGCCGCCAGCTTCACCTGTTCGGTGATCTGCTGGGCCAGGGAATCGAGTACCCGGCCGAACCGCTCCACATCACCGGTTTCCACGCCAAAATAGAAACTGCCGATGCCGGGGTAGTAGGAGAGGTCCCGGTAGACCTCTTCCGCCTTCTGGTGGTCGGCCATCACGCTGGGGGTCAGCAGATGCAGCACCGACAGTGCGATACCCTTGTTCTGCGCCAGGCTTCTGAGGGCGGCGCTGGACATGCCGGTTCCTGATAGGGGATCGCCCGGGTCGCGGGGTCCGGCATCGGTGATCAGCACCACGTAGCGGGCGTCCTGTCCTTGCCAATCGATGCCGGCGATCGCCTCATTCACACCGGCAAAACTGTCTTCGGAGAAGTCCCGGCTGGAGACCGTGGCAGCCTTGAGCGACGAGACCTGGGAGAAGAAACCCTCCGCATCCTGTCCCTGGTCCAGATCGACGAAGGTTTTCGTCAGGTATTCCAGCCCGGGTGCGGCCTGCGGACTATCGCGGAACGCGATCAGACCGAAGCTCACATCGCCGGTAAGATCCTCCTGGGTGATGGTGTCATAGATCTTGCGCACCGCTTCCCGGGTGCGGTCGATGTAGGGGTCCATGGAGAGGGTGGAGTCGATGACGAACACCACCGCGGAACGGAATCGGGATGCCTTGGTATCGGTTTTGGCCGGGGCCTTGGGGGGCTTGTTTTCAACCGGTTGCAGGGGCACGCTCGAGACCTCGAGCATTCTTGCCTGCTCGCTGCCGATGAACACATCCTCGTGATCCCGGATGGGTACCAGGTAGAAATCCTTGAGGATGTCGATATGGGTTCTGGGTTGGATGGCGACCACTGGAGAGTTCTTGTCCAGGTGTCCTGACGCGGCGGCGTCATAGAGGCTGCGGTAGGCGGCGGGATCATTCTCCTCGATGACCTTTTTCAGGGACTGCTTGTCGTTGAACAGCAGCACCCGGTCGCTCCCCATGGGGTCGCGAAAGGCCACCGTGAGCCCCTGATTCCAGGGCAGAGTGTCGACTTCGGGCACCCAACCGGCGATATCCCCGTAGCGATTGAGGCCGAGTTTCAACCAGACCGCCCCGTCCCGGGATTGACGATCATAGACATAGTAGACGCTGAAGGGAGTGACGGAGTTTCCCTCGCCCTGCTGGATCTGCTCAAACAGATGCGCCCCGGGTTTGCTGAGTACCCGCTGGTACAAGGCCCGCTTGCCTTCCATGAGAAGCGGGCGGTCCGTCGCGGCCATCAGGGGGCCGGCCAGAAGCACGCCCAGGATGAGGATGAGAGCCGATCTCGACAAAATCATCGGTAAACTCCTGTTCATGTTTCGGATTATTGCCAGTTCAGCAACAGGCGCTGGGCGCTGAGGTCTCCGGATCGTGCCTGGGTTTCGATCGAACTGCGCAGGGTCTGCAGGCGTTCCCGGGCACCGGGCACCTGCTGTTTTTCAGCCTCCAGGTACCATTTATGGGCCTGGAATACGTCCGCTGACTCCAACAGTTCGTTTCCGGGTTTAAAGTGGTTCGGATCATACAGGCTGGCGAGGGCAAAGGCTGCCGGGCCATTACCGTTGCGGGCTGCGTAGAACAGCAGCAGGTAGGCATCTGTAGGCCGACCTGATGTCTGGTATTCGGCGGCTCGCTCCATGATCTGCGTGCTGTTGAGTGTGAGACTGCCCGAGCGGAGTCTGGAAACCAGGCTGCGAGCGTCTTCCGGTACGGATTTCTCCCCGGCCTCAGGGGGCGACGCGGGAATTTGCGCCGGGACCGGTTCCGCAGCGGATACCTGCATGCGCTCTGCCGCCGGATCGATGGATTGCTCAGACAGGGTCGTCGATGAGAGATTGTCCGGTGTTGCAGAGGGTGTGGATGCAACCGGCGCCTGTCCGGCTGCCTCGATCTGGGCGCGAATGATCGGGTCGATCTGGCTCTCCTGCAGGGGCGGGGCCAGTTCGATTTCCTCACTGGGGGCAAACAGATAGTAGATGCCCAGCAGAATCAGCGCCGCCACGACAATTTCTATAGCGACTCTGAGCATGCCTGAGTGACCAGAAGTCACGGGATCGTCGGCGAAGTCATCCGTTGGTGTGGAGTCCGGACTGGTCATACCTGGTTCTGTTTACAAAGTGCATGCGGTCGGTGGATTTTGACGCGGGGGTACACCCGAGAGGGGTCTCATTTCAACAGAATGGGAGCGCAAAATCCACTCGACGGGTTGTGCAATTTCTAACCAGTGACCCGGTTCGCGAGATTGCCTCCGGTTCGTTCAGAAGGAGGCCGGATTTGTCTGCGCTGTGCCGTGTGAACGGCCGGTTGATGGTACCAGAGGCCGGACTCGAACCGGCACGCCCGCGAAGGCAACGGATTTTGAATCCGTCATGTCTACCAATTTCATCACTCTGGCATAAGCAGGGATTTTACCCTCAATCCTGGCAAGGATTCAAAATGATCCGGCGCTGTCGAGGGTTTTCGACTGTGTGTAGCCGAAGGTTGCGAAGTATACAAAAAAACCTAACCGGGTACAGGGGAAAATCTCCGACTCCGGAAGATATCCGCTCAATCTGCAGAACCCGCCCGTTCAAGGGGCCGGTCAATAGCGTCCAGGATGGGTCTTTAACCCATAGCGTGATACCATCCGCGCCCTATGCGCCTGTCCGATTTTGACTACGACCTACCTCAGGAACTGATTGCTCAGTATCCGCCCAAGGAGCGGGGTCACAGCCGCTTGCTGGCGCTGACGTCCGGAAGTCTGCAGCCGGATGACCTGCAGTTCTCCGCACTGCCCCAATTGCTCCGTCCCGGTGACCTGCTGGTGTTCAATGACACCCGGGTGATGAAGGCGCGGTTGTATGGACAGAAACCGACTGGCGGACAATTGGAAATTCTCATCGAGCGGGTTACCGGCTCTGACACCGCTGTGGCGCAAATACGCGCCAGCAAGTCGCCGAAGCCGGGTTCCAGAATCCTCCTTGGGGTGGATGCGGTGCCCGTGGAGGTCGTTGAGCGAGATGAAGGCTTTTTTCTGCTGAGATCCCTGGAGCATGATTTCCATACCCTGATGGATCAGCAGGGACACATGCCACTGCCTCCGTATATATCGCGTGAGGACGATGCCCTGGACGAAAGCCGTTATCAGACCGTCTACGCGGAAAAAACCGGTGCTGTCGCTGCCCCCACGGCAGGTCTTCATTTCACCCGGCAGATGCTCGACGAGCTCGACCGGATGGGGATCGGAAAGGTTCATGTGACCTTGCATGTGGGGGCCGGCACCTTTCAGCCGGTAAGGGTCGATGACCTGGACCAGCACGTCATGCACAGTGAGTCCGTGGAGGTGAGTGAAGAGGTCTGCGCCCGGGTCGAGGAGACACGACGACGCAAGGGACGTGTGGTGGCGGTGGGTACCACCAGTGTGCGCAGTCTCGAAGCGGCTTCACAGTCCGGACAGATCGCCCCTTTTTACGGTGATACAAGGTTGTTCATTCGGCCGGGTTACCGCTTCACCAGCGTGGACGCGATGATCACCAACTTTCATCTGCCCCAGTCCACCCTGTTGATGCTGGTGTCCGCGTTCAGCGGATATGAGCGGATCATGCGGGCCTACCAGCATGCGGTGGAGCAGAAGTATCGCTTCTTCAGTTATGGCGATGCGATGTTTCTTACCCCGGGTTGATCCCGGAACTGATATGAACTGCGTTGCGGCGGATGTCGACTGGCAGGCAAAAAAAAAGCGCGGACATTCTGCCGCGCTTAATAAAATCCACCAAAGGAGGATGGAGGAGTGTGTGTTGATCCAGGAGGATCAGCACTTGGGTATCTTCTAATATTCCTGCGTTATGAGTCAAGGATAAAGCGTGATACATCGCACAGTTTTCAACGATGTTTTTCCGATGGGATCGGGTTGTCATGAAATTTGAAATATTTCATAAAGATAGGGCTGCTCGTAGAGGGCAATTGGAGTTTTCACGAGGCACCATCGAGACGCCTGCTTTCATGCCGGTGGGCACCTACGGGACCGTTAAGGCAATGACCCCGGAGGAGTTGATGGATCTGGGGGCTGAGATCGTGTTGGGTAACACCTTCCATCTCATGCTGCGTCCCGGCACCGAGGTGATTCGCAGGCATGGTGACCTGCACGATTTCATGCATTGGCAAAAACCGATTCTGACCGATTCCGGTGGTTTTCAGGTGTTCAGTCTGGGGGAGATGCGCAAGATCACCGAGCAGGGGGTCACCTTCCGCTCGCCGATTGACGGCAGCAAGGTCTTCATGGGTCCTGAGGAGTCGATGCAGGTGCAGCGGGCGCTGGGTTCTGACATCGTCATGATATTCGATGAGTGCACTCCCTATCCGGCCACCGAGGCGGAGGCGGACAAATCCATGCAGCTCTCCCTGCGCTGGGCCCTGCGCAGCCGTGAGGCCCACGGCGACAATCCCTCGGCCCTGTTCGGCATTGTCCAGGGTGGCATGTATGAATCGCTGCGAGAGGCCTCCCTGCAGGGATTGATGGAGATTGGCTTCGACGGTTACGCGGTCGGCGGGTTGTCGGTGGGTGAGCCGCATGCAGACCGGCAGCGGATTCTCGAACATCTTCAGGACCGGCTGCCGGGGGACAAGCCGCGTTACCTGATGGGGGTGGGTACCCCCGAAGATATCGTGGAGTCGGTCAAGCGGGGCATCGACATGTTTGATTGCGTGATGCCGACCCGCAATGCGCGTAACGGCCATCTGTTCACCCACCAGGGAGTGGTGCGTATCCGCCATGCCGCGCACCAGTACGACGAAAGCCCGCTGGACCCTCTGTGTGACTGTTACACCTGCCGCAACTACAGTCGTGCCTACCTGAGACATCTGGACAAGTGTCATGAGATCCTCGGCGCGCGGCTCAATACCATTCACAACCTCTATTACTACCAGAAGCTGATGCGGGATATTCGCGCCGCGATCGAGACGCAGCGTTTTGCGTCGTTTTGCGAGGAGTTCTATGCGCTGCGACGCGGGTCGGCCTGATCGCTAAGCTCCCTGTGCCAGACCTTGACTCGTTCCCACGCTCTGCGTGGGAATGCATACCAAAGCTTTGCACTACCACCCCTGTCTGATGAGTTACAGGAACCGGTCCCTGCATTCCCTCGCGAAGCCTGGGAACGAGATCACGATGTAATGTTTAACTTGTACAGGTCTGTCTGAACGGTGTGACCGGGGTTCGTCAATCCGGATTTTGACTTGCCAGACCTCGGGAAAGAAACAGCTCACCGTGGCTGTCGATCATGACAGCCTCGACATCATCGAGCCGGTCGATCAGAGCCATGCCGGCTTCCACGCCGAGGACGAACAGACTGGTCGACAAGGCATCAGTACGGGTCGCATTGGGACCAATCACGGTGACACTCTGCATCTCCGAAGCGGAGTGTCCTGTTTTGGGGCTGATGATGTGGTGGTAGCGGACGCCGTCAGCCTCGAAGTAACGTTCGTAATCTCCGGAGGTGGATACCGCGCTGTCCTGCAGGTTGAGTGTGGTGGCAATGGCGTTCTTGCGTCTCGGCGCCTGAATGCCAATCTGCCAGGGACGTCCCTGATGATCCCCGAGCAGGCGGCTGTCGCCACCCGCGGTGACCAGGGCGTGTTGTACCCCGCGCGAGCGCAGCAACTCGATTGCCCGGTCCACGGCATAGCCTTTGGCGATGCCACCCAGATCGATGGTTACTCCGGGTCGATCGAAAAACACGCTGTTCTGCTCAGGGTCGAGTTTGACCTGATGGTAGTCGATCAACGCCAGCTTCGCCCGGGTGGCTTCCTCAGTGGGCTTTTCACCGGTACGGTAGTTGTAGAGATGACCGACCGAAGCGAAGGTGATATCGAAGGCGCCGTCGGTCAGGCGTGAATAGTCCCGGGAGATTTCCAGCAGTTGAAAGAATTCACCGGATATGGGAACCGGCGCCTCGGCGGCCATCCGGTTGACCAGGGAGAGTTCGCTGTGCTCCTTGTAGGGACTGAGCTTGTCATCCAATCTGCGGAACTCGTCGAACACCTCCTGAATCGCCTGCGCGCCTTCATCCGCACGGTCATGCCATAACTCAACCGATACCCGGGTGCCCATGATCGCGGCGCTTTCGTGCAGCCACTCTGCGCAGGCTCCGGGGACCTGGAAAATGAGGGTGGTCAGGAGCACCTGCAGGACACGGATGTTCCTGATTCGTTTCAGCGGTTGTGTCACAAGACTCGGGTGAATGGACATTTGGGTTACAAAAGGGTTGATGGGCCTTGTCTCTGAGGGCCAATGGCGATGGCTGGCGGCTGGACGGATGTATGCGTATTCCGACGGTTGGGTGTTGCCGGACTGTCGTCCGGGAACACCCAGCGGGTCAGCTGATGCCCAGCGCCTATGAGGGCAGGAAGTCGATCGGGTAGGAGACCACGGCCTTATCCACGTCGCGGCTCGGAAACTTGAACAGCTTGATGCGTGACACCAGTTTTTTCTCCAGCTGGGGATTGTTCAACTCGGAAGAGACAATCCTGCAATCGATCACCTTGCCGTCTGCGGAGATGGTCAATTCAAGCACCACCTTGCCTCGCAGTGTCGGGTCCTTGCGCAGGGCGCGATTGTAAAGCGCATAGACCGCGCCCTTGTTCTGATCGAAGACCAGCTGAATCTCTTCCCGGGTTCGACCGCCCCGGGACTGACCCTTGGCGCTGCGACTGCTTTCGGAGGCGGCCTGGCTGCCCCGGGTGATGTCCTTGCTCGCCACCTGGGTGGTGGAGCGGCTGCTCAGACCCTGACTGCCGGTTTCTCGACTCAGCCCGGCGGTGTTGATGCCGCCGCTGCCCTGGGAGGCGGAAGAGGTGATGATGGAACGTTGGTTCACCACGCCCTGGGTGCCCTGGTCCGTGATCTTCTGTACCCCGCGCACGTTCTTCAGTACCGGTTCCTCACGCAGGTCGGCGAGTTGGTCGGAGAACGCGAGCAGTCCGGCGCTGGCGGCCTTTTTGCGAACCTCTTCCGCGCTGGGTTTCTTCTCCGCGACCTTGGGTGGTTCCTTTTTCACCGGTTCCGGCTTCTTTTCGACAACCTCGGGTTTCTTCTCCTCCGGTTTGGGTTTGGGAGGCTCCTCCTTCACCAGTTTCTTCGGCTCAACTTTCGGCTTAGGCGGTGGTGGAAGCTGTTTCTGCTCCAGGATCAGCCGGGCCAGTCGGGGCGGGATGGTCTGCTTTTTAAAGCGCTCTTTCTCGGGGAGCTGGATCAGGGTGATAAGCAGCGCCAGCACCAGGGCGCTGATCATGGTTACGACAAAAATGACATGAAAGCGCCGCTCTTCGGAGCTGGCCGTATTCCATGGCAGGTTCGAAGAATGCCGGTATGAGACGCTCACAGGGTCTGCCCCCCTATGGCCGGTTCATTCTTACGCATGACGGCCAGGGATACATGGGGGTACTCCGACTCGGCGCAGGTGGCCATGACCCGCTTCAGAAGGTTGTAGGGCAGGGCCTTGTCACCCATGATGGTGATGTGACCCTCGAAGGGTTCCAGAGTCGTGCTCTTGGCCCGCTCCGCGTGCCGCTGCAACTCATCTTTGAGTGCGGTCAGCACGATGCCTTCGGGCAACGGCCGGGTAAGATCGATGACCTGATGCCCCTGCACCAGGATCTGACGGTCATTGACCATCACGGTGAGGGTTTCATTGGGTTTCAGGTCGGCCACGGATTCCGGCAGGGAGAGCGCCTTGGCGTTGGGCAGTACCTGCACATCCCCGGAATTGACCAGCAGAAAAAACACCAGGATGGTGAAGATATCCATCAGCGAGACCAGGTTCAGCACCGCGCCGGCCTTGTTTCGGCGATGGTGGCGTTCCATGCGCTTGGCACGTCGCGACATTTTCATGAGGCGTTACCCTGTTCCTGAGATTGGGCCGCGATCGGAGGCGCGTCGCCCAGTGAAATTTCCGGAAAAAGCTCATATTGGGTGACGCTGCCGGCCTCGACGCGTTCGGTCATGCGCACCGCATCCATGACCTGCACCATGGTGTCATAGGGGGTATCGGGTTCCGAGAGGATGAACACGCTGCGCTTGTCCTGGAAACGCACCTTAACCTTGACCAGCAGCTCGTTGAGGGCCTTGAAGTCGTAACCTTGTTGGGTGTTCGGTATGCTGCGGATCAGTCCGCCCTGGCGATCCGCCACATCCAGGCTCTGCTTGCGAATGATGACTTCCAGCTGTAACTCCTTGATCGCCTTGAGCGCCCCTTCACCCGCAGGCGGCAGGTACAGCTCGATGATCGAGAAGCGGGAGAAGGCCGCCGTGATCAGCAGAAACGGAATCAGTATCACCATCAGATTGAGGAAGGCGGTGATGTTGAGTTCCACCTCCCGATGATGGCGTCGAAAGCGGCTGCTCATGCATTGCTCCGGGTGGAATAGGCCTTTTCGTTGAAGATGTTGAGAAACTTCACCGAAGCCATCTCCAGGCTGTCGACAATGGCGGTGGTCTTACTTTGCAGCAGGGCGTAGACCAGCAGCAGGGGGATGGCGGTCATCAAGCCGAAGGCGGTGGTGTTCATCGCTACGGAGATACTCGCGGAGAGCATGTCGGCTTTGACCGCGGGATCCGCATTGGAGACGGCGGTAAAGGCGTTGATCAGACCGATGATGGTACCCAGCAGACCGAGCAGGGTGGCGATGTTGGCCAGGGTGCTGAGGTAGTGGGTGCGTTTCTCCATGCGTGGAATCGCTTCCATCAGACCCTCTTCCATGGCCACTTCCACATCGTCGCGGCGACGTGCTGTGCGGGCCCGGGCCAACCCGTAGGTGAGCATGGTGCCGATCGCGGTCTTGGATTTGTTGGCGGCTTCCATGGCGGATTTGAAATCACCGTCGTTGAGGTAGGGGAGCACCTTCTTCCAGGTCCGCTTGTTGCTTCCAGTGGCGACTGTGAGATAGATCCAGCGCTCTATGGCAATCGCCAGACCACCGGCGAAGATCACCAGGATGGGATACATGAAAATTCCGCCTTCCTGAAAAAAGCGAATGATGGTGTCGATGAGCGCCATAGGGTTCTCCGTAATTACGCGACTGGATTTAAACGGGATTCTTTAAGGACATAGATTGGCAAATTCTTTACGGGTTTTCCCCATACTTGTGGTACCAATCGATCTGTCTGCGAAACACATCACGGTCTAAGGGTGAAAGTAATTCCTGTTGCCGGCCGATCTCCGGCGGCATCATGGAGGTGAGACGTTTGGCCGATCGCCAGGGCACCACATACAGCACGTTGGGTGACTCCTTGTTGCCGAAGATGGCGGTGCCTTCCAGGTCGAGCCGCTGTTCCGCGCGGGCAGCCTGGGTGAATGACAACAGGGCAATCAGCAGCACCGGCAGTATCAGAGTGGAGTTGTTCGGTTTCATCATCCGGGCCTCAGGGTTGGGTGCCGGTGCGGCGTTTCAGATCGGCGATCCAGCCATCGAGCTGGGCATCCGATGCGCCGTTCAAGGCTTGGCTGCGTTGGTAATGGTTCAGGGCATCGCCAGGTTTTCCCAGGTAGAGATCGTAGAGAATGCCGAGATTGCGGTGCGCCTGGGCATAGTCCGGATCGATCGCAAGAGCCTGGGTATAGGCCTGCTCGGCCTCGCTGAAACGGCCCTGCATACGCTGTGCAACACCCAGTTGATTCAGGGTCTGCGGGTTGTTCGGTTCCAGCGCAAGCGCCTTTTCCAGAACATTTTGTGCGGTCTCGGGATGGGCTTCCTCAAGTTCCAGACCGGCCAGCACCCGGTAGGCTTCGGCACGCTTTGGATTGGCATCGATCAGCGCCTGTAACTCAGCCCGGGCCCGCTCGACCTTGTTCGCCTGGTAGAGCTTCTCAGCGGCCGCAATCTCACCCGCGAGGGGCGACGAGACCACGCTCTTCGCCGGTTCTGCGGATTGATCCGTTTGCGCAGTCATGTTGCTGCAGGCGCTCATCAGCAGGGCCAGCCCGATTCCGCCCATGCGTGGATTAACGTAACGCATCGACCCAGCCCTCCCATTGTTCCTGTTTCGCATAACGGGCCGGCATCAGTTTCGCCAGTTGTTTGAAACTTGCTTGCACCCAGGCATCATAAATACCCTGTGGCGCCCGTTCGACATTCGATTCGTACAGGCCGATCGCCTTCTCTTCAAACGGGTAGGCCTGCTCCTCCAGGAGGATGTCATACTGCTCCAGTTCATCGGCACTGAGGCCCTTGGGACGTTCCGATTTCATCAGAGCCGCAGCAAACTGCTGATAGATCTCCCCGATTCGGTGCGTGGCTTCGGTAGTGACTTCGGCCACGCCGTACTCAGCGGCCCGTGAATAGGCTTTTATGGCTTCCTGCATGCGCTGCTTCTTGAGTTTCAGGTTCTTCTCCAGGGGGGCTTTCAACTTGACCCCCCGGTAGGCCTGACGATCCGCCTCCGCAAGTTTGATGCTGGCCGTGGCCGCCAGATAACGACTGCGGTCGGAACGTTGTTTGCCTGCCTTCGCATCCGCTTTGATGATCTCTGCGAGCCACCAGTCCCGTTTCCCTGTCTCTCCGGTCTTGTCATACAGCGCCACCAGTTTCTGGCGGGCCTCAAGGGCCTGGTCCAGGGGTTGAGGGAATTGTTTGACGAAGGCCTTGTAGCCATCGATGGCCTGACGGGTCTGACCGGTTTGTTCAAACAGTTCTGCGGAACGCCAGCTGGCCTCCCGTTTCAGTTCCGGGGTTCCGGCCTGGGTGGCGATCAGGCTGAGCTGCCTGGCGGCCTTCTGGGGTTGCTGGGTTTCCATATAGGCCGCGGCCAGCTTGTTGTCGACATCGGGCATCAGATCACTGTCGGGATAGCGTTTCTTGTAGCTTTCCAGGATCTCCACCGAGCCGGCCCAATCCCCCGCAGCGATCAGGCTGGCCGCCGCGTCGTACTGGGCGGTCTGGAGGATTGATGCGCTGGGAGCGAGGGCGGCAATGCGCAGGAATTGGGACGCGGCGCCCGCCGGATCACCCTGATCGCGGAGTGCGACACCCTGCTGATAGATGCTGGCCGCCAGGCGATCCTCCAGGGGTTTGCGTTGTTTGTCCTTGGCATCCGTGAGCGCCAGGGCCTGCTGATAGGCTGTTTCCGCGGCGCGGTAGTCCTGCTGATCGAAGGCGGCATGGGCGGCCACGATCCAGGCGGTTTTACGCAATTCCGCTTTCGCCGGCGGTTTCAGGTTGGCCACCTGAAGGGCCGCGCCCCGGGCCCGGCCCAGGTCTTTCATGTCCAGCAGCTTGTTGGCGGCCTCGGTGAGCACCTGGGCACGACGCGGATCATTCGGAAACACATCGCAGAACTTCAAGGCGCTTTCCACTTCCTGCCTTTGCCAGGCCTGTGCGGCTTCATCGGCGAGTTCCCGTCCACCCTGGGTGTAGGCGAGGAGCGCGGCATAGCCCGCCTCGGCCTGCTTGTCATGCCCGGGCAGCTTGTAGGCGCTGTCTTCATAGGCGGTCACCGCTTGCGGGTACTGTTTCAACTCGAACAGCAGTTCACCGAGCAGAAAACTGATCTCACCCGCCTTCGGGTCGCTGGGAAAGCTGTCGAGATAGCGACGGTACCAATGCGCCGCCTCGGTGCCGTGCTTGGCCTGTTCCGGGGTGATCTCACGGGACTTGCTGTTGCGGCTGCGCTGGGCCAGGGCATGATGATACTCGGCCAGTTCCTTGAGATAGGTGCGCAGCTGTTCGCTGAGCCAGGCCTGGTCCTCAGACGACAGTCCACGATAAACCTCGCCATTCAGGGCGTAGTGCTCCGTAAAGGCCTTCTTGCTGTCGATGGCCAGAGCAGGGAAGTCGTTCTGGGTGTACATGTCGACCACCCGTACCGAGAGCCGCGGTGCCTGGGGGTGACCCGGGTTGAGATTGACAAAGGCCATGTAGGCCTCGGCGGCATCCTGGATACGTTCCTGTTTGAGATACAGGTCACCCAGGCCCTGATAGATCAGGTATTCGTAGTTGCGATGTCCGTGCTGGGTGAAATAGTCGCTGATCCGGTTTGCTCCACCCAGCTCGGAGAAGGTCAGGCTGATTACCCGCAGGGTTTCATTGAGCAGTTCCTTGTCACCCGGGGAGAGCTTGTCCAGATCGAGGGGGGCCGAATCGTCCAGGTTCCGGTCCAGCAGGCGGGTGAAGGAGTCCAGACCCTGTTCGGTCTTGCGCTGTTTGAAGCGGGACCAGCCGTGCTTGAACAGGGCCCGGTCGTAATAGGGTGATTTGTCATCGCGCTCGAGAATCCCGCCATAGGCCGTCTCCGCCTGGTCGAACTGTTGCAGCACGAAATAGCGTTCACCCTGGCGGAACCGGGCCTCCTGCCAGAAGTTGCTCTGCGGATAGCGGGTGACCAGGGTGTCGAGGGCCTTCATCATCGCGGGAATGTCGCCCTGCAGTTCATAGGCCCGGGCCAGCTGGTAGAGCACCAGATCACTGGCCTGGTAATTGGGGTCCTGTTTCAGCAGTCCTTCGTAGAGGGCGATCGACTTCAGCAGTTCGTCCTCCGAAGGTGGCGCTTCCTCCGCCCCCATGAGGCGGCTTTCGGTACGTTCCAGTTGCAGGTCCGCGAGACGGCGGGTGGCTTCACTCTGCAATCTCTGGTCCGGGTTGAGCTGCAACAACGCACGATAATTTTCGATCACCTCGTTGCGTTCCGAGGGTGCAATACGGGTTTTCTCGATGCTGACCGGTTCGCTTTGGAGGTCCGCCAGGGTGGTCTCACCGGGATCGCTCTTCTGCACAGAGGAACAGCCGCCCAGGGCGAGTGAAGCCAGGGTAAGGTAGAGCCAGGGTTTCACTGCGGCGTCGCCCCTCTTTCAGAGCTGATATCGAGGAGGTTGGCGACTCCGAACCGTGCCTGTATCAGGTAGTTGTTGATCAGGTTCTTGCGTTGATCGAGTTGCTCCAGGGCCATCGCGCGAAGCTGACCGGCCTGCTGGGTGCGCGCCTGCGTGACCTGAGCCAGCAGTTTCGGAATTTGACCCTCCAACGCATCGATACGGGTGCCAAACACGGCGAATCGGTTCACGGCCTGGTCTTTGGCCTGTGCCAGCTCCTGTTCCTGGGTTTGCGCGGTCTCAAGATTCTGGTCGAGCTCACGCATCTGCTTCTTCAGGTTCCACAACCGTGCGGGATGTTCCGTCACGGTCTGCCAGGTCAGAATGCCCTGCAACAGCCGTGCGATGTCCCGCTGACCCTGAAGCCGCTCCGGGGCGCCGGAACCGTCGATCAGGTCATCAATACGCTGCAGACGCCCAAGCAGTTTCTTCTCTTCCTCGGTCGCCAGTATGAATGCGGGTTCCTCGTCAGAGGCGGCTTGCTGGTAGCGTTTGAACAGTTCATCCCGCTCGGCATTCAACTGCTGCAGGCGATCACCCTTCAGGTGTTCCTCCACCTGAGGCAGTTTTTCATCGTAGGCCTGCTGTTGAGTGGCCAGCATGGTGCGGTAGCTGCTGGTCTTCTCCTGCCATTGACGAAGATTCTCTTCGAGTCGCAGCAGGTCCTGGTAGTCCTGCAGGCGTTCCTGAAACAGGTTGCCGGAGAGCAGGTAGGGCAGCAGGCTGCGGAATTCCGTGCTGATGGTTCCGGATTGTTCTCCGCTTGCGGCAATCAGGTTATCGGGAAAGGCTTCCTGGTCCACCTGTTGGATGACCCGATCGACACTCGAAAGCGACTCGTCATAGGCACTGATCGCATCCCGGTAGGCCTGCAACGACTGTTGTTCGGCCTCGAGCACGCCGTAGACGTAGGGTATGGCCAGCTTGGCTTCGAGTACGGCCGGATCGCTGGTGTTGCGCTTGGCCAGCAGTTGCCAGGGTACCAGGGCCTGTTCCCGCTGGTTCAGTTGCAACGATGCCCAACCCAGTCCCAACAGGGCGCGATTGCTCGCGGAGCCCTGCAGGCGAACCCTCTGCAGGGAGGCCTTGGCGGCATCTGGCTGTTGGGCTTCCAACAGCAGGTAGCCCCGGGCGAGATTGGCCTGATCCCGAAGTGCCCGGGTTTCCTCATTGTCCGAATCTGAGCGGGCATCACCGATCTCCTGAAGGATGCCGAGCGCCTCGGCCTGACGATCGGTTCTCAGCATGGCGATGGCCTGGTTATAGCGCGCGTAGAGCGACCACTCGCCCTCCTGGGAAACCGAGGACAGGTCATTGATGGCTTTTTCCGGGGCGTTGCGCTGCAGATCAATGAGGCCCTCAAGGTAGCGCTTCTCGTCCTTGCCCTCCGGGGGCAGGGCCTCGCCGATTTCTCCCAGGGCCTTTTGCGCGGAAACAGGCTCCCCACGGCGGTGCCGGGCTTTGCCAAGATGCAGCCAGGCCCGGTCCTTGATCTTGGATTCGACGGATTGGTTGAGCACCCGCTCGAACAGGGACTCTGCGGTGTTCGGCATGCCATAGGCGAGATAGAGTCCGCCCAGAAGCAGCTCCGGTTCATCCTCGTAGGCCTTCATGAGTCCCTGCTCACGCGCGGCAAGCAGACGAATGATGGCTGGAAAATAGGCTTCCTGGTAGAGATGGAACAGGGCCTCGCCGTAGTGCAGATCCTTCAGCTCCTGAGGCTCGCCCGGTTCGAGTGTCGCTGCGTGGCAGAGTGGAGGCAGCAGGCTGACGAGTAGAACAAGCCGGCTGAACAGGGGTGGCAGCATCCGTGTCACTCCCACTCCCGGACTTCGAAATCGGGTTGCTGCAGCGCCACGCTGTCAACGATCTTTAATTCCAGATACTTGGGACCGATGCCTTTTTCAAAACTGACAGTCGCCCCGCGTTTGTAATCCCGGCCCTGGGGACCCTCTCCGGTGAAGAATGCGATCAGTTCGTGGCTGCCTGATTTTATGTTGCCGAGGTAGAGACGCTGCACGCCACCCCGCTGCAATGCCTTGAGTTCGCGTTCCGTATAGAGATGGTTGGCCAGTTCCTTATCATCGATCTGCAGCTGCACGGAGTCGAGTTTGAAAAAGGTCCCGGTATCCACGGAGAGAAATACGGACACCTGGGTGTTGCCGGGAAACAGCAGCTCCTCTTCCAGGACGAACAGTTCCCGGTTGAGCGCGATGACCGATTGTTTGAGATGCTCGACCTGACGGTCCAGGCCCGGTCCCGGCTGGGATTGCGGATCGGCCGCCATCAGGGGCGCGCACAGACAACAGAGCAGGAGAATGGCGTTGCGGAGTAGGGTCTTCAAGGCGGCGTTTCCCAGGTCGTGAAATTAACTGTGTTTATGAACAAACAAATCTATATGAATTAAGGTGTTGCGTTTGCGATGATAGTCACAGGTTCGGCCAGGAAGTTGGTAAAAAAAACCCAAATATACCGGAGTCGTCTTCGGTTTACAGACAATTTGTTTATCATTTTGCCCGCTTTCGATGCTTCATGCTTGTGACTGGTTTCTTACCCGATGGATCAGGAAATCTTTGAACATCAGTTGTAAATGTGTGTAAATCAAAGCATCACCCAGCAACGGATCCTGTGTCGTGAAGCACTGTTTTGGCCTTATTCCATGCATCCTCAGCACCCTGTTGAGCCTGCCAGTGATTGCCGGGGAAGGCCGTGATCCGGTGCCCTTCCAGGTGCGAAATCCCAATCCCTTCATCCTCATGCACGGCCTGCCTCTGGCTGCCACAGCCACAATTCTTGATGATCATGCATCACGGGCCGGACTGCAATTCAGCGTGGCCAACTCCTCCATTGAAAAAGTGACTGAGGGGGAACAGTTGACCCTGGATGGGGAAACCTACCGGATGGCTCTGATCTGGGAACAGGGTCTCGGGGAGGGTTGGCAATGGGGTCTTGAATTGCCCTATCTCTCTCACCGGAGCGGTGGGCTCGACGCTTTGATCCAAAACTGGCACAACCTGTTCGGATTGTCCAATTCGGATCGAAATGACTGGCCTGAAAACCGCTTGCGATACCTGTATGTGGATGATGGTGAAACCCGCGTCAACATAGAGGATAACCTCAGCGGGTTCGGCGATCTGCAACTGCAGCTCGCCCGCGAACTGCCCCAGTCCGAAGCGGGGAGGAGACTCTCCTGGCATGCCAGTTTGAAACTCCCGACCGGGAACGATGAGCGGCTGCTGGGCAGTGGCGGGGCAGACCTGGCCCTGTGGCTGTCCGGTTCGCAGCGGGGGTTGTTGCGGGACTGGCTAATGTCCGGGTATGGCCAGATCGGCCTGCTGATCGTGGAGAAATCGGATATTCTGATGGATCGACAACGGCCGCTGGTGGGTTTCACCACTCTGGGGTTGAGCTGGCAGACCTATGATTGGCTGGACCTGAAACTTCAGTATGACGGCCATACCCCGTTCTACCACAGCAATGTGGATCAACTGGGCGGGTCTGCCCAGATGTTGACCCTGGGTGGCAGCATCTACTGGGGCAAGCAACGTCTGCACCGCGTCGATCTCTCGGTAGGTGAGAATCTCGCATCGGACACGGTTCCGGACTTCATCATCAATCTGGGCTACGAGGTTGGCTTCCCCTGAGAGCCGGCCCTGGCGTATCGGGGAGCTGGCGGATCATCCCGCTGTGGTGGAGGGACGGGTAGCGGATCCCCAAAGCGCGCGAACGATGAGAATGATGCCTACCAGAATGAATGGCAGGCTGAGCATCTGGCCGGTGCTCAACCAGGTGTCCGTGGTGTAAGCCGCCTGGTTGGTTTTGACGAATTCGACCGCGATACGGGCACTGAACACTCCCACCAACAGCATGCCGAAGATCATGCCGTCGCGGACCCTTTGGCCCCAGCGTCGGTAGAACATCACCAGTACCGCGAAGATCAGGGCGTAGGCGATGGCCTCGTAGAGTTGCGCGGGGTGGCGGGGCAGATTGTCCACCCGTTCGAAGACGAAGGCCCAGGGGACCTGGGTCGGGGTGCCGTAGATTTCAGAGTTGAACAGATTGCCGATGCGTATGAAGGCACCGGCCAGGGCGGTGGGCAGGGCAAAGCGGTCCAGCAGCCAAAGGTAGGAATCACCGGAACGCAGCTTGTAGATGTAGAGCCCTATCAAGGCGCCGAGACCGCCTCCGTGACTGGCCAGGCCGCCCTCCCAGAAGGCCAGGATCTTCAGGGGGTGGCTGAGGTAGTAGGCGGGGTCGTAAAACAGGCAGTGAACCAGCCGGGCGCCGACGATGATGGCGATGACCAGGTAGACGGTGAGTTTTTCCAGATGTGAAGGGTCCTTGCCTTCGCGATGGTAGATCCAATAGAGGGTCTGGTAACTCATCAGGTAAGCCAGCGCGAACAGCGCGCCATACCAGCGGATTTCGAGGCCGGCAAATGAAATCAGTACGGGGTCGATGTTCCAGGTAATGAATGCGTGTGCTTGATGCTCCATCATGGT
>JBEVWC010000022.1:0-120463 GCA_040506775.1 Candidatus Thiodiazotropha sp. | reverse complement strand
ACGCAGTGGAACCCGGGATCCGGCACAGCGTGGCCGCGTGCCCTCTGGAGATCGAGTCTCAGCATGGCTGATCATGCTGGGTAATCAGGAAACTATTTGCCCGCAGGTGGTAACAGCAGGTCTTCCAGGAAGTAGGCGGACAGGGAGGCCCGGCCACTCAACTTGGCCTTTCGATAGATGGCGTGGGCCTGCTGGCGGATTGTTTTTTCGCTGACCTCACGCATGACTGCGATTTCCTTGTAGCTCAATCCTTTGAGGATCAACAAACCCACTTCGCGCTCTGCGTCGGTCAGCTCCCACTGCTTGAACTGTTCGGCAATGCCCTGACTGAGCCCCTTGATCAAACCGCTCATCCCTTCGCGCCACTGCATGCCTTCAACCCGGGCGGTTTCCAAGTCACGGATGAGTAGCATTTGGTTTTCGTGCTGCACTTGAATCTGCTCGGTCAAACGCACCATACCCACTGCTATGATCACGATCAGAGTGGGCTGAATCATTTCAAGCAGGATCTCGCTCAGGGTCAAATCCTGATTCTCATAGATCTCCATTGCCATGAACAGGAAACTGCCAAGAATGACCAGCAGGACGTTGGGCAGACTTCCCATTTTAAGTCTGAATTTTTCCATGATTCACCTGTAACGATGCCTCAAATGATAAACAGGGTGGGGCCGCTGACGGCCCCACCCGATCACGCTATTTTTTGTCTCAAGCATGCCTGCCGTGGAACTGCGCAAGGCAGGGTATCCCTCTGTTTGAGTTCCGGCTCAGTCACAAAATACCCCTGGGACCAGTTCACACAATGTATCAACCAGGATCTCCGGACTGTCGATTTCACAATCCGGATTTTCCAGCACATCCAGAGAATCCCCCATGCAAACCAGTACATCCACCGAACCGGTCAATTCACCGTCCTCCACGCTTTCCGCGAGTACAAAACCCGTTCCGGGAATGTAATATTTGAATTCTTCAACGCCCGGCTCGAGGGGTGTGAAATCGTGGGTCATCAGACAGCCCCCCGCATCAGCGCAGGAAAAGATTTCGTTGTCGCTGTTGGGAAATGCAGCGAAATCCACATACTCAATGATGTCTTCCGCTTCACCCAGCGAGAACTCCTGACGGTGTGCAAATCCCAGCTCCGGTGAAGCCATGAGCAACAGCCCGGCCTTCGCCTGATCCCTGCCGGACTCGAATGAGCCATCCAGATCGACCAGCTGACCCTCCTCATAATTGCGCGCCAGTTCGCCACAGTAGTAGGTGTTGCCATCGATATCCTGGGCGATCCAGTCATGGGTCACCTCAACGGGTTCGTACGCGGCTTCACCCGTCACTTCGTCAAGCTCGCCGATAACCACGACGTCAACCACCACACGGCAGAGCACCCCCTCTATCTCCCGCGTCTCATGCGTGACATGAATAACATCGGTCTCTTCACCCTCATCCCCACCACGCAGTACGTAAGTATGCCCCGCAATCAATGAGACATAGGGGTTCACAGTTGCCGCGTCGATATCATCCGGATCCACGAAACTGATATCCGGATCGCTGAGCGGGTCTGTGGCATAGCGGTCTTCATCAAGGATATCACATGCGTCCCGTCTCGCCGCGAACTGTTCTCTGCAATCCGCATCGTCCTGTCCCAGGCTGCGTTTTGCCTCACTCATACAGGCCCGCTGCTCCGAGCGGGTTTCCCGGTTGGTGCAGTTTGCCAGGGCAATCTTGTATTCGTCCCGTGCATCCGCGTAGCACGCCGGATGCATCAGATGGGCCGTCTGCTCGCAACCACTTGCTAATAGTTCATAGGGCAGTAGGAATGTACTACTCGATAGAAGAATACTGAACATCATCGGAAGCTTAAGGTTCATGATCTCGCTCCTGTAATCCATTGTGTATGACATGCAGGGTTCACAGAAACTGTCTGGGTATCCACATGTTTCAGTTCAGAAACCTTTGAATGTTTCAAGTCCTGTGAACTAAAACAATCATTACCCAGCGCACTGTCGGGTCACCATAGAATCATTGTCTAACATACCCTCGTCGCATAAACCAAGTCTCTGAATATTCTACAATTCATAAAACAGAGCGGTAGTGCCAATGATACAATGAATTCAGTAGCTACAGGATTTCGTTGCTCTGAATATGCCTGAATGATGGCATGGGTGAAGATGTAATGACGATCACAATACAGGAGTGACCGGATCCTCTCGCAGACCCGCAGGGTAATCCATCTGGCTCAGCCGGCAGACGGATTACACAGCAGAAGTCGTCCTTCGCGACAATAGTCAAAGGAAACCCCCGGGTCTATGAGCAGATGCTAAGAAATCGCCCACCTTTCTATCGCATCGATAATGGTTGCCAGATGATCTTCCACACCAACCCAGAGCGGTAGCCTGACCAAACGGTCGCTAAGATCATGAGTCTTGGCCAGAGAGTCGACGCCTCGCGATACCTTTTGTCCCATAGGGGCGCTGTCTAAAGGGATATAGTGGAAAACCGTCGCGATACCCCTTTTATTTAAATCATCGATAAACCGGCTACGCTTCTCAGGGTCAGGCAACAACAAATAATACATATGCGCATTGTGTTGGCATTCAGGAGGGATAATGGGTCGACGGAGAATGCCGCTTTTCTCGAGGGGCTCCAAGGTGCTGTGGTAGTGGTTCCACACCTCAAGCCGCTGTTGGGTGATCGCCTCCTCCGCCTCTAGCTGAGCATAGAGACAGGCGGCTGTAATTTCACTTGCAAGGAAAGATGACCCCAGATCGACCCATAAGTATTTATTGACTTCGCCGCGAAAGAACTGGCTGCGGTTGGTTCCTTTTTCCAAGAGGTATTCAGCACGATCAGCAAAGCGAGGGTCGTTGACCAACAGAGCCCCACCTTCACCGGAGACAATATTCTTCGTTTCATGGAAGCTGAATGCCGCGAGATGGCCAATGCTGCCGAGCGGACGGCCCTTATAGGCAGCCATGACTCCCTGGGCGGCATCCTCGATCACCAGTAGTCCATACTTGGCGGCCAGGGTCATGATGGTATCCATCTCGCACCCAACGCCAGCATAGTGAACCGGAACAATTGCCTTCGTCCGATCAGTGATGGCCGATTCAATTTTGGTCTCGTCAATGTTAAGGGTGTCTTCACGAATATCCACGAACACGGGAACCCCTCCCCGCAACACGAATGCGTTGGCGGTCGAGACGAATGTATAGGAGGGCATGATGATTTCATCGCCGGGCTGAATATCCGCTAACAATGCCGCCATCTCGAGCGCAGCGGTGCATGAATGTGTCAACAGCGCCTTGTGACAGTCAGCGGAGCGCTCCAACCAAGCGACGCACTTTTTAGTAAATGGACCTCCGCCCGCCAGCTGTCGGCTATAGAGCGCCTGCTCGATATAAGCCAGTTCATTACCGGTTGTATAGGGTTTATTAAACGGGATCTTCATACTGCTGTCACGTATTGCTGGAGGGATCTCCTCTGCCTAGTAACGTAAGTTTTCACGATAATGCTGCGCTAATTTCTGCCCCTGGTTTTGTGCATCATAGTTTTGTTCAACATGAGCGCGGCCCGCATCCAGCATTTCCGACCAACCGTTAGGATTACCTATCCATTGTTCGATGGCTGCTACGATAGATTCAACGTCGCGTTCTTCAGCCAACCAACCGGTTTCGCCCTCTCTAATGACATCCGGAATATCGCAGTGGCGGCTGCTAACGATGGGCATACCGCTGGCGGCCATCTCGATAAGTGCAACCGGTGCTCCGCCTTCACTGTCGCCGTCAGCAGCCGTGACGCTGGGAGAAAGAAACAGGTGGTGTTGCTCGGCCTCGCGCCAAAGCACTGATTGTGGTTGATAACCCAGTAACCTTGTCACAGAACCAAGGTTGTGCTGTTTTATAACCTCAATGATTTTGTGTTTCTCTTCCTGGTTCGCTTTCCCCTTACCGGCATCGCCTATGATAGTGATAGTGACCGTTATTTTTTCCTTTAATCTGGCCAACGCCTGCAAGGCGTAGGGCAACCCCTTCTTCTCGCGGAAACTCGCTGCCAGCAGTACTTTTAAAGGCTCTCCAGGAATCCAGGAGCGCGGACGGTAGGGGATGTTGGTAATCTCAACACCCAGGTGGTGGACATGTATCCTAGTGGGATCGCATCCCATCTTAACCAGGGATTGAGCCATGAATTTCCCCTCGCACAGAAACCGCGTCAGGGGACTTTCGAACAATTCGTTATAGCGCTTTAACCAGGCAGGATTCTGTCTGGGAAGTTTAGAGACATCCTGACCATAGAACGAAACAAAGTGACGCAGGTTATGGCGCTCGCAGGTCGGTAAAGCCTTCCAGCCATTATTCCCAAAATGGGAATGAAGTATCGCCGGTTTGTACTCACGAATCTTGCGATCTAAATAGGGATTGCTCCTCTTGTTACCGACAAGGGTGGCCGCCCGCTGCAGTAGATAGGTGGAGAAATCGTCCCGCTTCAGTGCATGCACCTTACCAGAGGGAAAGTACTCCAAGTTCTTTGCGCGCCGGCAGACGATATGATTATCGATCCCATCGGGAAGGTAGCGGACCAGGTTATACAGCCACGTCTGAGTAAGCTCGAGCCAAACCGAGCATTGATGTATCACAGTCAAGTCATCTGCCATTTTTTGTACCGGCTCAATGCATCACATTCCGGGGTCCAGCCCTATAGAGACCGGCTCTATCGTCCCCTTTCCGTAAGTTCGATTCGATTATCGATCTCAACAATTTCACTTCAAAGGGTTCGTGGTTGTCCCCCGCGATCACACATCCAGGGGTATTTACTGTCACCAAATCGAAATCATCCGAGTCCCGTATCGCCATGCGCTGGCTCCTTTACGTGTCATCGCTCTGTCCGTGCCCACGCATCACTGCTCGAATAAAGACCAGCTCTTCCACCCGGATTCCATGTATGATGCAGACTGTCAACCCATTTCCGCGCATCCTCATCTCTCGACTGACACATCGGACGTGCCATCTACTCATCACCATCGGCACCACCGAGCGCGCTTGTTTGATGATTTCGTACTGTCAGTAATTGTTATCCGATGTGGGATCTTGACGGGAACCATCAGGAATCCGCATGTTGCAGTTCCGTAACACGCAGAACTCATCGCTCTCGTAAACAACTATAATTAGAACTGGCCGAGCTTCAGGTCCGCCATAGAATCATTGTCTAACACATCTTCGCGGCCGAAGGTAACTCACTGATAAAAAACCAATAAAACTATATTAAGAAAATATCTGGTGTGTATTCGGATACAGGTTTTAACTTCAATTTAACGGATCACAGATGAGGTTTGCTGATACAAGGAGTTCATAGTACATATGTTCTATGGCACCGGGTTGAACCCACTTGAGTGTTGACTACCGTTTGCAAACGGGATAGGCGCAGGATAACGTCCTCAACACAACCGGGTTCAAGATAACTTCTGCAATGACAGGACAAGTATGCCTTCATCGTCAGTCCAACCCACAGGACATGGAATCGCTACGGTCATCCTGATCTTGCTTTCCAGCACTTCGATCCATGCATTGGCGGAGTTACCCGCAGGAGCAATGCCTACCCCAACAAGCAGGGATACGGAGCGGCCCGCTATCTATCGCACTCCCCAGGAAAAGCGTGAATCCGGCTTGCAGAGAGAACTCACTCCGTGGCTGCAGTTCTCCGGACTCATCGAGGGAGAGGTACTGACACACCGAGCGCAGACCGACTCATCCAACGCCACAGCCACTCTTCGGGAAAAAAGCGCCACGCTGCAATTAGGTTTTATTGCTCTGCTCAATGAACGGACGGAGGCGGAAGTGATCCTGCAATACGATTCCGACCCTGACCGCATCGAAGCGGAAGAGGCCTTCATCAGTTTTGATTTCGAGCCGTTTGAATTAAGTCTCGGTAAACAGTTCACACCCTTTGGGCTCTACTACAGTAATTTCATCACCGGCCCGATGCTCGAGTTCGGGGAGACCCGCGCACCACACATGGCACAGTTATCATTCGCATACGCAGATCAGCTCGAGTTGAATATCGCAGCCTATGATGGATGGGCTCAACCACAGGGGCAGGGTGACAGACTCGATTGGGCGATCGGATTTGAACATCTGCCATTGCATGGCTTTTCCTGGGGTCTCAGTTATCAGACTGACCTGGCGGATGCGGACGAACATCTCATCGAGGATAACCGGTATGCACAGCGGGTCTCTGCCCTCAGTGGTTTCGTTTCAGGTTATACGGAATACTTCGGTTGCTCATTTGAAATACTCAGCGCGATGGGGGAGTTTCAAGAACAGGATGCGAAGTACAACCGTCCCCAGGCGTGGAATCTGGAGTTTTCCTATTTTCCACCCGCTATGGACTTCGATGTTGCACTGCGCCTGGAAATGAGTCGGGAACTGGAGGATCAACCCGAGGTTCAGTACGGTGTTGCGACGACCTGGTACCTTAACCGGCAGATCATCGTGATGCTGGAATATCTGCATGGCCGTTTCAGGACCGAGACTGATGTGACGGAACGGGAGGAATCGTTCTCTGAGATCCAACGGGTCAATTCACTGAATGCAAAACTGTCCATTGAATTCTGACAACGCTCGATGGCATTCAGGTCAGGGATTGGGTCGTCAATACCGCTTTGTCAGGTAACCAGTGAATCCCGCAGATGCAGCA
Source organism: Candidatus Thiodiazotropha sp. (assembly GCA_040506775.1). Classification (GTDB taxonomy): domain Bacteria; phylum Pseudomonadota; class Gammaproteobacteria; order Chromatiales; family Chromatiaceae; genus Thiodiazotropha. The sequence continues at coordinate 113,779 of JBEVWC010000022.1, read as the reverse complement.
AGGCCTCGAAGCGGGTGCGGGCCTGATGCCAGGCGTCCTCATCACTAGCCTGGGCGAACAGGGATTCACCCTGATCACACAGCGCCTTCAGCTGCTCGGGATCGAACAGATTGATCGCGGTTTCAAATTCCGCATCCGTTGCGCTCAACAGCACCGGTAGCAATTCCTCGCTGCGGATCAAAGAATCGGGGTCCAGCAGGTCCGCCACCAGGGGTGTTTCCAGGAGTTCGTAGTGCGTAGCCCGGGCAGCCTCCTCCTGTTGCAACTCCTGATGGGCAACCGTATCGTTCCCGGCACCCTTCCACACCGAACGCATGATCACTTCGACCAGTTTACGGATCGCCTGCTTATTCGGGGTCTGATCATCCGCGAGCCGGCAGGCATGCTCATAATACTTGTCCAGCCGTTCCTTGAGGTCCAGGATCACCTCACTCTGCTCATGGGGTCCCAGCGACACAGCCTCGCCCACCAGCTTACGAAGATCGACAATGTACGCCACCAGCTCTTCATGATCGAGTCGCTGGGCTTCCGTCAACGCACCCTGTGACAATTGCCGCTCCTGCTGCGGAAACAACGGGTTGTTGAATTTGCGCATGGCGTGGCGCTCGTGCCGACCCGGCATCTGGCTGAACAGCAGATTCATGGTGACCTCAGATCTTCAATTACTGGTTCGATTAATCCCCTATTTGTACCACGAAACGCGGGCGCGAAACCTGTTTTCGCCCGACCAGATCCTGCTTTCGCATGTCTGAATACGGTAATTTCCTCACCAATACGACTGTCATATGCCAATCCTAATATCGGTGGTGACAGGTCATTTGACTGTCACCCGTGTCCCGAGCAGGCATCAAGACAAACCCTCCCGGGACTTGAAAGTTTACAAAATGACCATACATTTCTTTGACTTAGGTCAGTTCATACCGGCCCATGAACGATTAATCTTTGATCAGCCCTATTGCATGGGTCATATGACACTCACCGTCACTGTAGCGGTCTCATTGGTCGAGACGCTGTTGTTTGTCCAAGTCAAAATTCGGAGGACTTCGCCATGTTAGGTAGTGACAAAGCAATCGTCGGCGCAATCGCCATTCTGATTCTGGGTATCGTGATCTCCGTTGTGATCGGATGATCCCGACAGGGCGGGTAACCCCCGCCCTGGTTTCCTGCATATCTGCTGTTTACGGCTTTGTCGCCTGGTTCAGAAACCCGGCGGTGACGGTGTCCATTGTTTTCACATGGGCATTGAACCAGGGCAGCCAGTCCTCATAGAGAAACCGGGCCAGCACCCCCACATCCCGGTTATCAGACCATGCTTTTTCCAATTGAGCCAATTGGGTCAAAACCTGGTCATGCTCACCCTTGTGCACCGGATAGGGTGGGAAGTTATGGTTCCTCATGAGCCGGTTTTCCCCTTCGAAGTGCTCCCGGGTGTGGGTGATCCACGCCGAGAGACTTTGGGATATCGCCGCCTCATCCACTGCCCCATCCAATCCGGATAACAGCAATGCCCCCAGCTCATTGACCAGAGCAATCTCTTCCTCATGCACGGAATTCATCAGTTCCAACGCGACTCGCGGCATTTTGTCCGGATCCACCACCGGTAGTTTGTATTCGTTCACAGACGTCTCCACTGCCATGGGTTTATCAAACCGGCATCCTAACGGGCCTTTTTTTGGGCCTATTAAGGGTGCCGGCTCAATATTGGGCGGGCATGTTACTGCATTGCTCATGAAGAGCCATTGACAGTCATCAAGGGATTTTCCGCCCAAACACGCCAGGAATCACTAGCCGTTTCACGCTCCAGGCTTGGTTCTGTTGATTTTCACCGATGAAAGTGTGAACCAACCCTGACTATCAAACTTGTGACTCAAATACACTCAATCCTGTTTCATATGCCGTCAGGGAAGCAGTAATGGAGGACCTCATGAAACACATCGCACGCATCCTGGGCTGTCTTGTTGCACTGGGACTCACGATCGAATCCCAGGCTGCCGCGCTTACCGAAGGGTCGACAAGCGCCACCAACCCCATCATCGCAACCCTTAGCCAGCCACCCGCCACACCGATCTCTCCAGACATCATCGCAGATGAAACAGAACGCCTGCGCTGGTCCAATACTGTTGAACTGGCACCCGGCTATCACGAATACTGGGTCTCGGCGGATACCGCACCCGGTGCCGGCAACGGCACCGATGCCGATCCCTGGAATCTCTACGACGCCCTGAAGAAACGCGACACCATCAGCGACAACAGCATCATCTGGCTGAAAGCCGGAGACTATGTCTCGCCGATTGCCGAAAGCTTCGCCAATGGGGATGAAATTCGCGCCTGGCCTGTCACTCTGCAGGGCAGTCCGGGTCGCGCCATACACATCAGACCGGAACAGGATGCCCGGGTACGCATCGATGGCGGACTCTACTTCAGTTGGCCCTACACCGGCGATCATGTCTCGGTGTGGGATCTGGAAATGACCGCTCTGCCTGATGACGCCTGGCGCAGCTTCAATCCCGATTACTACATTCCGGGCTTGAGAAACACGGAGATTGCCGCCTCTATCGCTGAAGCCGGCGAGTATCTGCGTGCACCCATGCGCATCGACGGAGGCGATGACATCCGTCTGATCAACAACGTCGTCCATGCCCTGCCAAACGGCATCTACACCTTCCATAGAGCCAGTAACAGTGTCGTGTACGGCAATATCGTCGTTTCCAACGGCTTTGTGAGTGACCGCCGGTCCCAGGGTATCGGCATCTCCAGTCAAAACCGCTCCAACACCCCACGTACGATCGAAGAGAACATTATCGCGGGAAACTTCTCGGATCCCTTTATCGCGAATGCCTCCGGTGACAGCGGCGTGAGCGCAATCAGCGTGACCGGTAATGTTTTCTACGGTGCCCGACTGTTGTCTGATGGACAGCGTAACTTCCAGCAACGGGCAACTCTGCGTATGGGCAACAGCAGCGGCACGCTGCAATCCTTCACTGAAAACATGATCTACGGCCAACAGCCCGTGACCGCCGAATTAGATCCGCTGAACATGATTTTCAGCGACAATCAGGTCTATTACTCGGACACCCGGAATTGCGGCGCCTGTTCGGCTAACCGCAATATCACGGAACACATCCCCTCCCAGCCCCGCGCAGCGATCCGCCCCAATGTCTACGATCCCCGTAAGGCCCATCTGGTGGTGATCAATCCGCAGCGGGATCCTGTCGTTTCCATTGACCTTGGCCGTTATGCTCAGAGTGGGGACTACCTGCAGATCTATAACGCCCTCGATTACCGTTCCGGTGCACAACCCCTGCTGGCCGGTACCTACAACGGTCAGTTCATCGATCTGCCCATGAGCGGTTCATCGGATCCCTACTGGCAAGACCGCCCGGTCACAGGGACGCAGCCACTCAATCCCGCGGATTCAGCGAACGATTTCAGTACGGTGAAACGGGAATTCGGCGCGTTCCTGATCATTCGCCGGGCAGACCAGAGTACAGCGGAAGAGGAACAGCCGGGTTCTGATAATGTCACCCAGATTTATCCGGCAACCCTGTCACACGCCGTCGCCACACCCATTTCATCATCGGTCATTGCGAACCCATCGGAACGCGCCCGCTGGTCTTCAATCGTTGAACTGCAACCCGGTTATCACGAATTCTGGGTCTCCGCGAACGTGGCTCTGGGTGCAGGCCAGGGTACCGAGGTGGATCCCTGGAACCTGTTTGATGCACTGCAAATGACCGGCACGATTCCGGACAACTCCATCATCTGGTTACAGGAGGGGGATTACGTCTCACCCCTGTTCGGCAGTTTCGAGGTGGGGGAAGAGACCCGTTTCTGGCCGGTCCGCCTGCAGGGCTCGCCGGGGCGCGCCATTCACATCCGTCCCGTACAGGGCGCACGGGTACGCATCGATAGCGGACTCTATTTCAGCTGGCCCATGACCTCGGATCATGTCTATGTCTGGGATCTGGAGATGACCGCTCTGCCCACGGACAGCTGGCGCCGCTTCAATCCGGACTACTACATTCCCGGTGGTGAATACGGCGGCGACGTAACCGCTGAGGTATACAACGAAATCGCCCAATCCATTGTGGATGCGGGTGAGGTGCAACGGGCCTACATGCGTATTGACGGTGGCAACAACATCCGCCTGGTCAACAATATCATTCACGATCTTTCCATGGGGATTGGCACCTGGCGTCGCGCCGAAAACAATGTCCTGTACGGAAACATCGTCTATGACAACGGCATGGTGTCCGACGTCCGGCCCCATGGTCCGGGCATCTACGCTCAGAACGAATCAGGCACACCCAGATACCTCTATGAAAACATCGTGGCCGGGAATTTCTCCAACCCGTTTCAGCTCTACTCACGCAGCAGTGGAAGCGCCGTACTCAGTTCGATGTATGGAAAAGGCAACCTGGTGTTCGGCGCGCGCAAGCTGGGTGACGGCACCCGCAATTTTCGCGCGCGTACCCAGGTTCAGTTCGGCAAGAGCGGCGGTACCGACCAGCACTTCACCGAAAACTATGTGTACGGACACAATCTCCAAACCCAGGCCTATGATGCAACCAACATGGTGTTCGAAGACAATGTGGCGCTCTACTCCCGCACCGACAGCTGCCTGGCCTGCAGCTACCCGGGCAATCTGGACGAGTTCCATGTCGCACGCACGGAAATCACCATTCGTCCCAATGAGTACGACCCCAGCCGGGCGCATCTGATCGTCATCAATGCACAACGGGATCCGGTGATCTCAATCAACCTGGGCAACTATGCACAACCCGGTGAGCACATACGCATCTACAACTCGATCGGTATGGGCGTGGATGCACAGCCCTTGGTGGATGTGGTTTATAACGGATCCTTTATCAACCTGCCCATGCCGGGCGCGGAAGACCCCATGTGGGTGGATCAGATCGGAATCCCCTATTACCAGACCATCAACCCGAAAGACGAGGCCAGCGGGGACTTCTCCACGGTAAAACATGAGTTCTGGGGCTTTTTGATCATCAAAGGATGACATCGACGGCAGGGTCATGCACAGGCATGTCCCTGCCCTTCAGAACAGTGCCCGGGTGAGGATTTCCTGAACGTTCAAATCGGCCTTGAGACGGGTCAACAGCAGGTAGAGCCCCCCCAGCTTGCGATGCAGAAACAGTACGTCAGCGGGGGGCAGGCTGCCATGACTGGCTTGCAGGCGCATACCGATGAGCACCTCACTCATGCGCGGCACCAGATCTGTGTGGGCGAAGTCGTATCGGGTTTGTCGCAGTGGTTCACTGACCATGCGTAACAGGGTGACCACCTGATGACGATAGGTTTGCGGATCCTCATCACAGATGTAACCCACTGCCCCGGCCGCATCCACAATCGCAGCCTCGCTGTCTTCGAGACAGGCCTGCAGCAGTTGTTTCAGGGCCTGACGGCGCGCCTCCGGGTACTCACGGGTGGCGCCGAAGTCGAGTAGCTGGATCTGACCGGTACGGGTATCGTACCGGTAGTTCGAGAAATTGGGATCGGTCTGAACCAGTCCCCAGCGAAACACCTCCTTCAATGCCAGCTCAAGCAGCTGAGCCGCAATCCTGTTTCGCTCCTCCGCAGGTAAACCAGCCTGTCGCTCGATCGGTTCGCCATCGAGATAACTCATGCACAGCACGGTCTCCCGGGTCCATTCATGGTAAACACCGGGCAGCTTGAAGCGGGCATCGTCTCCGAGCCGTTGCGCATATCGTTCCAACCAGCGGGCCTCGAGGCAATAATCGGCCTCTTCATGCAACTGGCGTTTGGCTTCTGCCAGGATCGGCTTGAAATCGAGATGTTGCGGAATCTGCTTAAACAGTTTCAACAGCTGAGCCACATTGTCCACATCGCTGTCGATGCTTTGCCGCACTCCGGGATACTGGATCTTGATTGCCAGATGCTCGCCGCTTTTCAACTCTGCCTCATGCACCTGACCGATCGAGGCGGAGGCCAGGGGGGTGAAGTGAAAACGTCCGAATGCCTCGCTCCATTCCGACCCCCAGGCCGCACTCAACACCTGGTTGATCTCCCCGATGGGCATGGGATGCGCATTTTCCCGCAACCCGGACAGCAGTTCACTCACCGACTCAGGGAGCAGCTGACCGCTGTCCATGGAGATCAGTTGCCCCACCTTCATGGCAGCACCCCGCAGTTCGGACAGCCGATCATTCAAACGCCGGGCATTGGCGGGGGTGAGCAGCAGATCGCTGGCCGAGGGACGTTCGCCCCGCAACAGCTGGCGAGTGCCCTGACTGATCGCACCCAGGGCCAGACCGCCGGCCAGTTGACCGAGCTTACCGAGACGACTGATCCGGGAGCGGGGTATGGAACGGTCCGGTCTCATGCGCTCACCCATGTCTCACGCTCGGCGCACCAGGTTTTCCAAAGCCATCTCCAGTTCCGGAAAACGGAACTGGAAACCGGATTCCGGCAGACGCTTTGACACCACCCACTGGCCACTGATCATCACCCCTGCCGCTTCACCAAACATCAGCTTGAGCATCGTGAAGGGAATCCGGATCAGGGCAGGACGATGCAGAACCCTGCCGAGCAGGCGGCTGAAGATCCCATTGGTCACGGGCTTGGGTGCGGAGAGATGAAACACGCCCTCCAGGCGGGACTCCTTGAGCGCGAACAGATAGGCATCGACCAGGTCATCCACATGAATCCAGGAAAAAGCCTGCTGACCGTCTCCGATCGGTCCGCCCACGCCCATGCGGAACGGGATAAGCAACTGCTTCAACAGGCCCCCGTCCGGACCCAACACCAGTGCCAGACGGAAGATCAGGGTACGGATACCCAGGGGCTCGGCTTCCCGGGCCGCCTGTTCCCAATCCTTGGCGAGCCTGCCAAGAAAATCCTCTGCGTTGGGAGGGTCGGCTTCTGTGTAACGGCCCTGATCGTCGAAGGCGCCGATTGCGGAGGTCGAGATAAAGGTTTTGGGCCGTATCTCCAGGTCCTCCATGGCACGCACCAACATCCGCGTGGTTTCCACTCGGCTCGACACCATGGCCCGTTTGTACTGCTCCGTCCAGCGCCGGTTGATCGGCTCACCAGCCAGATTGATCACCGCGTCACACCCCTGCAACTGACGGGTCAGGTGGGATACCGATTGATTGAAGTCGAAGCGGCTCAGGGCCACGATCTGATGACCCTGTCGCTTCAGAGCGATCGACAGGTGACTGCCCACGAAGCCACTCGCACCGGTCAAGGCGATTTTCATGACAATCTCCGCATCACGGATTATCGTATTCATGGATCAACCAGCCCATTCCGGTTGCCACTTGGTCAGCACGTGATTTCTGGCCTATTGTACTCTACAAGTAGTTACAATAGCCCTCAATTCCAATAATACATGTATATTTGTATAATACAGATTAGCTGATCGGCCGAATCCTATCAACACCCGATGTCGGTTTCCGCATCAAATCCCGGGTTGATCGCCTCGTACAGGGCGGAATAGTCATCTTCCCCATAACCCGCCTCTTCCCCTTTAAGCAGGACACTCAGGGTGGCATTGGCGACTTCCGCATTCATCCCGGATGATTCCGCCACCTGCTTGAACAAGCGCACATCCTTGATCAGGTGCTTGAGGGGAAAATTCGCTTTGCCGTAGTCGTGTTCCTGATATTTCTGCAGCTTTTTATCGAAAGTGGGGGCGTACAACGCACTCTCACGCAACAGTTTCATGAACTGCTCAACATCGACCCCTTCCGCCTTGACCAGTCCCAGACTTTGGGAAAATCCCACCGTGAGCGCGGCAATCAACTGATTCATGGCCAGCTTCATCGCCGCAGCCTGCCCCACATTCCCAACCCGGTCGACCTCCTTGCCCAAACCCCGCAGCAACAGCAGGCAATGGTGGTAGACCGGCTCGGGACCGGCCGCCATGACGATCAGTTCGCCGGCCTGGGCTTCCGGGATGCTGCCAAGTACCGGGGCCTCGAGATACTCGCCCCCAACGGCTTGTACCCGTTGCGCCAGCGCACGGCTCTCATCCGGTGAGATGGTACCCATCTGAATCACCGTCTTACCCTGCAGATGGCCCTCCAGGGATGGACTGAACAACACCGCATCGATCGCCTCGGCATCACTCAGGGTCAAGAGTAACAATTCATTGTTGTTCACCGCCTTGAGCAGATCCGCCTCGATAGGCACACCTTCGGACTTGGCCTGCTCCAGTCGCATCTCACCGCGGTTCCAGGCAGTGACCTCATGGCCTTTCTGCATCAGCCGGTGGGCGATTGGAAGACCCATCAGACCCAATCCCAGAATCGTGACTCGCATAGGTTCGACCTCAAGCTGACGCGTGGTAGGGAAGACTCAATTCGTGCACCGCCTCGACAAATACACCCGCATGTTCCGGATCGATCTCCGGGTGGATGCCGTGACCCAGGTTGAATACGTGCCCGCTACCCGCACCGTAACTGGCGAGAACCTGCGCCACCTCTTCCCGGATCCGTTCCGGGGAGGCATACAGGGTGCAGGGATCCAGATTACCCTGCAGAGCGACCCGCTCACCCACCCGGCGACGCGCGTCCGCGAGGTTGAGGGTCCAGTCGATCCCCAGGGCATCGCAGCCGGTATCGGCCATCGGCTCCAACCAGAGACTGCCACCCTTGGTAAACAGGATAGTCGGAATCCGGCGCCCGTCCGCCTCTTTGGTGAGACCTTGCAGAATCTGCTGCATGTAATTCAGAGAGAAGTGCTGGTAGTGCTGCGGGGTCAGGACGCCGCCCCAGGTATCGAAGATCATCACCGCCTGGGCACCCGCCGCGATCTGGGCATTGAGGTAATCCGTCACCGCCGCGGCCACCTTGCCCAGCAGGCGGTGCATCAGGTCCGGACGATCGAACATCATGCCTTTCACCTTGGAGAAGTTTTTCGTCCCACCGCCCTCCACCATGTAGGTGGCCAGGGTCCAGGGGCTGCCACTGAAGCCGATCAGCGGAACCCGCCCATCGAGTTCCCGGCGAATGGTGCTGACCGCGTCCATGACGTATCCCAGGTCCTGGCTCATATCCGGTAGCCCCAGGGCGTCCACCGCGGCCTCATCGGTGACCGGGCGCTCAAAATGCGGACCCTCACCTTCGGTGAAGTAGAGCCCCAGCCCCATCGCATCGGGCACGGTGAGAATATCCGAGAACAGGATGGCCGCGTCCAGGGGATAACGTTCCAGGGGTTGCAGGGTCACTTCACAGGCCAGCTCCGGATTGCGGCAGAGATCCATGAAACTGCCCGCCTTGGCCCGCGTCGCCCGGTATTCAGGAAGATAACGACCGGCCTGTCTCATCATCCAAACCGGGGTCATATCGACGGGTTCGCGCATCAGGGCGCGTAAGAAGCGGTCATTTTTCAGTGGCGTCACAGAAGAGATCCTTTAGCAGCATTTTTTGGTATAAAGAACAGCTGATTGTACACGCAAAAGCGACCCGCTTCTGTACACCCGACGGTTCATTGCGATCCATTCACCGGGTATCTGGCCGGGTACGCCAGTTGTAATCCCGGGTCGCGAGAATAATCCGCCACCCCACACATGCCGATCATACGATCAGGAACACGAAAATGAAGTTGAATCGTCCTGTCAATTCCGCGCTCCGACCATGACTCAAATCAAGCAGATCATCCTCTCAAAGAAAGACGCCCTGGCCAGTGCCATCGGTGAACCCCTGTCGAAACTGGCCGGTTTGTGCGTACCCGTGTGGCACGATGCGGACGCCCTGGATGAGGTGTTGAAACAGCATATCGGGGAAATCACCCATTGTGAGTTTCTCTACGCCTGGGATCTGCAAGGCATGGAGATCTCTTCGCTGATCAGTCCCCAGGAGCGGAATCCCGGATGGCGGGGCAGAGATCTATCAAACCGTCCTTATCTGAAAAACAACCTGCCCTTTAAAGGCATCATGCTGTCGTCGGTCTATCACAGCCAGTTTTCGCATCGGGAGTGTGTCACGGCCCTGCAGGCGGTGCGTCACAATGACAAACTCATGGGCTTCATCGCGGCGGACTTTTCCCTGGACAAACTGGTCGATAACAGCGACGGGGTTGAGAGTCTGCCGAAATGGCAGCAGTTCAAGGGCGACCCTGCGGTCAGGGGCCAGCTGTTCATGCAGCAACGGATTCAGAGTCGTCTCGATGAGCGCATCGATTCGGTCAACAACACCGTCTACGACCTGATCACCGAACATGGGGTTTTTCACTGCAAGATCCACTACTCCAGTGGCCGCTGCTCGTTCTGGCAGATGGAGGATCCCTATACCTACCACATCCATGGGGTCGAGGAGATCATCGATCCGGATATCGTACTGGCCTATCCGCTGCATCCCTACCCGGAACGCGCCAGGATCACCCGGGAACAGCTGCGGCAGATTCTCGATCAGTTCAAGGCCTTGCGTTTTGCCGACGAAACCATCTATCTGCGCAGTGCATCGATCAACATCATGAACGGTATGCTGGGATTGACCTTCTCCTGTGACGGTTCCCACTACATGCCGGTTGAGGAGTTTCTCGAGAAAAGCCTCAACTTCTGGTTCGGTTGAGACAAACCATCCGATAGGCTCAATGATCAGCGGATGACCCACGGGCCGCACTGCGTACGGCACCGTGGTGCAGAGGATTTTCAGGCGGGTTTCGGAAATCCGGACAGGCTGGCTGACGGATCAGCTTCAGGGCACCCGATAGTTGGCCTGGGTCACCAGATCCACGCCACATTCCAGATTTTCTACCCAGTCGATGAATTCCTTGACCGCTTTTTTACCGACGAAGGCTCGGCCATGTTGCGGCACGATCATATCGATATCGAGTTGGCGGACCATATTGGCCCACAGGCGACAGACCTTGTTGGAATTCATATAGCGCCGATGGAAACCCTCCATGTAGGGAAGAATTTCCGATAGCTTGCGGATAGGCGCATTCAGGTCACCTGGCGGCAGATTCGCACCCAGGTCACCCGAAAACAGAATCCGGCTGAGCGGATCGTAGAACTGGAAGTTGCCTTCGGCATGCAGAAAGTGCGCCGGCAGGGCCTTGAGACGAATGTTACCAAGCTGCAGGTTGGTGCCCTCGTCCGGAATCGGCACAACCCGGTCGACCAGACGGCCCGGGCGGGTGAAATGGGGAATGAACCGTTCCCACAACGCCGGTACCACCACCTTGCAATCGGTACCCACCAGCCATTTGTTGACCGAAGCCACGATGTCGGGATCCTGATGGGATGCCACGACGTAGTCCAGCTTCTTCACGTTCATGTAATCGCTGATCGCCATGAACAGACGGGAATAGGTCAACTCACCACCGGGATCAATCAGCGCTGCGTGCTGGTGGTCATAGATTAGAAACTGATTGGCCTGCACTGCTTCGCCGGAAACCAGATCCCTGAACGCCACGCATATGTGGCTACCGTTATTGAATAACTCAACTGACATAATGATACGACTCAGTAAGTGTAACTAGACTGGTAAACGTTGGATTCATCCTTGACTGTGGTTAACGGCAGTTAGCGACCTGAATCGCAATATCTTTACCAAAACGCAGTATATTACAAATAACCCCTGCTGATTAACAGGTATGATGATTTAAATTCCCGCTCCGGATCCCGTTCTGCAACCTGCATAAGACATCATCCGCGTATCCCTGAAATGCCCGCCAGTCATTCAGACAGAGCCGTTATCACCCACTCCTGGGATCTCACACCCGGCGATGCCCGTGCACTCCAGGAACGCCTCAGATCCGCGGTGATCACTACGGACGACTTTGATGAATTGCATTGTGTTGCCGGTACGGATGTAGGCTTCGAACAGTCCGGGCGCATCACCCGGGCTGCTGTCGCGGTACTTGATTACCCTGCACTGAAACTCACGGAACAGGCCATCGCACAACGTCCCACCCGCTTTCCATACATACCCGGGCTGCTCTCGTTTCGGGAGATTCCTGCTCTGCTGGATGCCCTTGAGCAGCTGCGCCAACCGCCGGATCTGTTGTTATGCGATGGTCAGGGAATCGCCCATCCCAGGCGCTTTGGTCTGGCCTGCCATCTGGGGGTGATCACCGGTTTGGCCACTATCGGAGTCGCCAAGTCCCGGCTTATCGGCCATCACGAACCTCTCGGCGAGGTAAAGGGCCGTTGGGTCCCCCTGTGGGATGGGGATGAACGGATTGGCGCCGTGGTGCGTACACGCACCGGGGTTCAGCCGCTCTATGTATCCGTGGGACACCGGGTCAGTCTCGAGACCGCGGTGGACATCGTGCTCGCCTGCACCGGCCGATATCGTCTGCCTGAAACCACCCGCGCGGCACACCGTCTTGCCTCGGTGGACAAGCAGGCCGTGTCACAAACGATCGTCCCTTCCGGCTGATACAGACAGCTCCACTACCGGCAAGGGGGCACGCGGCTGATAACCATTGGCTACCGACCGCTGTGGCTCGGTTATGTGTTGCGGATATGTTCGATGTAGCGTGGACGGTCTTCCATTTCCAAACGGACACCCTCCGCCCAGGCCTTGAGCGGTTGCTGATCCCGGATCTTTAAATCACAGCGGGCACGCCCATGACTCTCCAGGGGGATGGGAATCATGTCACGATAGGTATAGACGTTCTCGCCCACATCGCCCCCTTCACACACGCAGGGACAGCTGGGCAATTCACCTTCCGGTTCCGCATTGTCGAAAATCAGTGATCCGGCCTGCCACCAGCGGGTCCGTTCCTCTGATCCGCTCATGGTTTTGATAATGATGACCCGGGAAAAACGGATGCTCAGTGTACCGCCTTCGAATACAACCGCCTCGATTTCACTGCCGGGCAGATCGATAGTGCTGGAGTCCATAGTGCTTACCTACAACTTGAATGCCTGTTGAGTCGGCAGACTGAAGAAAGGGTCGAGCGACACAGGGTCATTACCGCCCCCGTAACTCAGTCGCCCGGTTCGAGCCCGCATCTTACCCTCATGGAGCAAACCGGCAAAAGTGCTGAATCCACACAGATCATGCCACTAAATTGAAAAACCAGCTTCACGCTTGATCGATGAGCCCGGCTCCGGGAGGCTCAGATATCCTCCAAACCCAGCTCTTTGATCTTACGTGTCAGGGTATTGCGCCCCCATCCCAACAGTCTCGCCGCATCCTGGCGTTTGCCGGCCGTGTGTTCGAGTGCGGTTTCGATCATGATGGTTTCAAAATCGGGTTCCGCTTCATTGAGTATCCCTTCATTACCCTCCTGCAGCCGGGACTTGACCCAGCGGCGTAACAACTGCCGCCAGTCATCCGGATGCGACTCGCTTGCCTCGGTCTCCTTCAGCTCCGTGGGGAGATCATCGATGTGGATTTCCTGACCGGAAGCCATCACGGTCAGCCAGCGGGCCGTGTTCTCCAGTTGCCGCACGTTCCCCGGCCAATCCAGCTGAGCAAGATAACGTTCTGCATCAGGCAGCAGCAGTTTACTTTCCACCGCCAGTTCCTCGGCCGCTGTTTTGAGGAAATGCTTCAGCAGCAGAGGAATATCCTCACGACGCTGTCGCAATGCGGGCAGATGGATTCGGATCACATTCAGGCGGTGAAACAGATCCTCGCGAAACGATCCCTGTTTCACCAAACCCTCGAGATGCTGATGGGTTGCCGCAATGATCCGCACATCCACCTTGATCGGCTCATGTCCGCCCACCCGGTAGAACTCCCCGTCGGCCAGTACACGCAGCAGGCGGGTCTGCAGTTCTGATGGCATGTCACCGATCTCATCGAGAAACAGCGTCCCGGTATCCGCCTGTTCAAAGCGTCCGACACGGCGACTCTGAGCACCGGTAAAGGCGCCGCGTTCATGACCGAAGAGTTCGGACTCCATCAGGTCTCTGGGGATCGCCGCCATGTTGAGGGCAATGAACGGGCCACTGGCACGGCTGCTGTGCCGATGCAGGGCCTGAGCCACCAGTTCCTTGCCGGTACCCGATTCGCCATTGATCAATACCGTGATATTTGACCGGGCCAGACGTCCGATGGCGCGAAACACTTCCTGCATCGCAGGCGCTTCGCCAATGATCTCCTTGGCCCGCTCCTTGTCGTCCAGGTCGGTTTTGTCCTCAACGGTTTTCTGCTGACGACAGGCGCGACGGATCTGCTGGACCGCATCATCCACATCGAAGGGTTTCGGAAGATATTCGAACGCGCCGCCGTGATAGGCGGATACCGCACTCTCAAGGTCTGAGTGCGCCGTCATGATAATCACCGGAAGTGTCGGGTAACGGGCATGCAGGAGTTCGAGTAACTCCAGCCCATCCATCCCGGGCATCCTGATATCGGATACGATGACATCAGGCTGACCTTTGTCCAGAGAGCTCAGAACCTTGTCCGCGCTCTCGAAACTGGTCACCTCCATTTCCGCTTTCTCCAGGGTCTTCTCCAATACCCATCGAATCGAGCGATCATCATCGATCACCCAAACTCGGCATGCTCTATCCATCTACCTGCTCCAAGGGAAGTAAAACTCTAAACACGGTTTCACCGGGTTTACTGGTAAATTCGATCAATCCCTGGTGACGATTGATCAACGTTTGTGAGATCGACAGACCCAGTCCCATCCCATCGCTGCCCGACACCAGGGGGAAAAACACCCTTTCCTGCAGTTCCGGAGGAATGCCCGGACCGTTGTCGGAGATTTCGATGGAGACCACCAGGCGATGACGGATGTTACCGATGGTGAACTGTCGGAGTATCCGGCTGTTGATACCCAACACCCCGTTGGGTCCGGCCGCGCGTACCCCGTTTCGGATGATGTTGAGAAAGGCCTGGATCAGCTGATCCATATCGCCGGTCAGATTCGGAATACTCGGGTCATAGTTCTTTGTGATCACCAGGTCAGCGCCGGCTTCGGCCTTCGCCAGACTGCAGACCCGCTCCAGGACCTGATGGACATTCACCGGTTTCATCTCAGGAATCCGGTTGGGACCCAGCATGTTGTTCACCAGGTTCTGCAGGCGATCCGCCTCTTCTATGATGATCTGGGTATATTCCTTCAGGGCCTCATCGGGAAGTTCCCGTTCCAGGAGCTGCGCCGCCCCGCGCAAGCCTCCCAGGGGATTCTTGATTTCGTGGGCCAGGCCTCTGACCAAGGCACGGCTCGCCTGGTTGCGTGCGAGAATCTGCTCTTCCCGGGTGATCCGTAGCTGCCGATCGACCTGCTGTATCTCAACCAGAAATTCGTTGATGTACTGCCCCGAACGGACCGGGATCACGGTGCAGTCCACTGTGATCTCACGACTTTCATTGAGCTGTAACTGGTGTTCCCGCTCGGTAAAGGGTTGTCCGGTCTCGAGGGATCGCGAGAGATTGGTCTGAACGATATCCCCGGAGCAGTGAATCAGCTCACTCGCGGGGGTGCCAATCATTTTACGTGCACTGACACCGAACAGCATCTCGGCTGAAGAGTTGATATAAAGCAGTTTGAATTCACGATCGAAGAGCAGGATCGCCGTGCTCAGGTTCTCGAGGACCCGCCGCTCCATATTGGTCTTGGTTGGATTCATGGCATCTTATTAGCAATAAACGCACCAAAAAAATCCCTCACTCACTCTGTACAACGACCTTTCCAGGTCGAAGTTCGGAATAACCCTAAAATACGCTCCAAGCGTGAATCTGACCGCCATTCGCGACGGCGGCTTGAGTGGTGACAAGGCGCGGGGATCCGATCTGACTCCCGTCATAATGCACTATTATAGTGCGCACAGACGATCTAAAGGAGGCTCTGAGCTTATCAGGCGGAGATTTCTGTCTTGCTGAAAGGGAGAGTAGGAATAGGCTGGATTTGGAAAGCGGGTTCAAACCCGATTCCGGGTAGGATCTGTGAAGGCTGTCCGTGCCCTGGGAATGGCTTATTCCAGGGCTTCCTGGCGCAAATTGAAACTGATGCTGGGCGATTCACGCAACACCGTACCCTCTCCATCCTGAAGTTCTGCTTTCAGGGTATGGCTGCCTCTCACCAGGTTCTGCAGTACGAGTTGGGTGGTTTTGATGGCTGATTTGAGTTTTGTGCCATCGACATAGAGGTAGATCTCATGCCCTTCCGCCAGTGGGGGTGTCAGGGAGATACCCACGGAGACGGAGGAATCCGCACTGCGGATGGTTTCGTTATTGGTTGGCTGGACAATTTCGAAATCGGTGTAGTCCCCGCTCGCTTCAGCTGCGGCCTGGCCTTCCAGCTGATCCGTATTCAGCGCGCTTTTCTTCTGGTCGTCCCTTACCCGAATACGTTCCGCACCGGGCTGATAGTTCTCGGAATAGATGACTTCCCCGTCACTGGTCACCCACTTGTATACATCCCGGGCCAGCAGGGGTTGTGAAACCAGAAATATCATTAGCAGGACAAGTATGCGCATAGGCCTAGCATAGTCAGGGTTTTGCATGCAAACAAGCGATACAGTTCTCAAAAAAACGCCTCCCCGACCGGGGAGGCGTCATTCCACTCAGGTCACACGATAAACCGGAGTGATCAGAGGCTGTAGTACATGTCGAACTCCACCGGGTGGGTGGTCATTCGTACAGTGGTCACCTCTTCCATCTTCAGGGCAATATAGGCATCGATCAGATCGTCGGTGAATACACCGCCTGCGGTGAGGAATCCGCGATCGGCATCCAGGGCTTCCAATGCCATATCCAGACTGTGGCAGACCGTCGGGATGCTTGCCGCCTCTTCAGCCGGCAGGTCATACAGGTCCTTGTCCATGGCTTCACCCGGATGGATCTTGTTCTGGATGCCGTCCAGACCGGCCATCATCATGGCGGAGAAGGCCAGATAGGGATTGGCGGTCGGATCGGGGAAACGCACCTCGATGCGGCGACCTTTGGGGCTGGATACCCATGGAATACGGATTGAAGCGGAACGGTTACGTGCGGAGTAGGCCAGCATGACCGGAGCCTCGAAGCCGGGTACCAGACGCTTGTAGGAGTTGGTCGAAGCGTTGGTGAAGGCGTTCAGGGCACGGGCGTGCTTGATGATGCCGCCAATATAATAGAGTGCGGTCTCAGACAGACCACCGTACTGGTCACCGGCAAAGATGTTCTCACCGCCCTTGGCCAGGGATTGGTGCACATGCATGCCGGAACCGTTGTCGCCAACCAGAGGCTTGGGCATGAAGGTCGCCGTCTTGCCATAGGCATGAGCCACGTTCCAGGTGCAGTATTTCTGAGTCTGGACCCAGTCCGCACGCTCAACCAGGGTGCTGAACTTGGTGCCGATTTCACACTGACCGGCGGTAGCCACCTCGTGGTGGTGCACCTCTACGGGCACGCCCATCTCTTCCATCGCCAGGCACATGGCGCCGCGCAGATCATGCAGTGAGTCGACCGGCGGAACCGGGAAATAACCACCCTTGACCCCGGGACGGTGGCCAATGTTGCCATCCTCGTAGACCCGCTCGGAGTTCCACTCGGCCTCTTCGGAGTCGACCTTGACCATGGAACCGCTCATGTCGACACTCCAGCGTACATCATCCAGTACGAAGAACTCCGGCTCCGGACCGAAATATGCGGCATCGGCAATACCGGTGGACGCCAGATAGGCCTCGGCGCGCTTGGCCAGGGAGCGGGGATCACGCTCATAACCCTGCATGGTGGAAGGCTCCAGAATATCGCAGCGGATAATCAGGGTGTTTTCGTCAGAGAAGGGATCCATTACCGAGCTGGCATCCTCGGGCATCAGGATCATGTCGGACTCGTTGATGCCTTTCCATCCGGCGATGGATGAACCGTCGAACATCTTGCCATCGGTGAAAAAATCGTCTTCGATCTGGCTGCTGGGCAGGGTTACATGCTGTTCCTTGCCACGGGTGTCAGTGAAACGAAGATCAACGAATTTGACGTCATAGTCTTTGATCATCTTCAGGGCTTTCAAGGCCATCTTATTCTCCAGGAATGTTGAGTGGATAGAGCCGACTTTGTGGTTGTAGTGATCGAAAAAAACGATACCAAACGCTTACCAGGCCCTGTTACATGGATCATGATTGCATATCCATGAATCGACAGAACCAACATGCAACCGCTGAGGTAACCATTACTGTTTATGAGCAGGCGCGAATTAAGTTACGACCTTTGTTATTTCCAACCTGGCCCGGGAACCGGATGAGATGACGGGTTCCGGTCGAAATCCAGCCAGATAATGCGTATGAACCTCGAATGTGCACGCTTCGTTGTCCGTGCACCATTATGGTGCTAACCAAACCAGATCCGCACAGAACGGAAAATCTCGGATTCTGCGATGCCGCTCTGGTAGGTGTTGATCAGATCCTCCGCATGGGATTCCGAAACATAGCAGTTCAGGGGCAGATACAGATCGATATCAATACCACCGGACAGGTAGTGGAGCACCACACGCTTGCGTTGCGCGTAACATTCCAGTCCGGACCAATGGGTTTCGAGTAACCGTTCCGCTTCCCGCCTCAGAGGCAGGTCTGCGCATGAAGGACCCTCTTCATCGTCCTCCGGGTCGATATGCACCGTAACATCTTCCAACACGTCGACTTTGTCAATAAGGCCATACTGCACGACTTCCGCGATACGGTGTCCCTCGGATACGCTCAACCAGGGGTCTACCTGTACGTGCACGTCCGCCAGGGCATGTCCCCCCAGCTTCCGGGTTCTCAGCATGTGTACGTTCTTCACCCCTGAAACGCTGCCGATCACATCACGAATCTCCGCCAGGGATTCCTCTTCCAGACCCGCATCCGCGAGTTCATGGGTCGCATTCCAACCGAGACTCCAGCCGATCTTCACCACCATCAGTCCCACCATCACCGCCGCGATGGCATCGAGATAGGGTAGACCCACCATGGTGCCACCGATACCCAGCAATACCACGATCGAGGAGACCGAGTCGCTGCGATGATGCCAGGCATTGGCGCGTAACAGGTCCGAGTTGATCAGGTTTCCCAGATGACGGGTATAGAAGAACAGCGCTTCGTTGGCGATGATTGAAAAACCCGCCACATAGAGGGTGACCACCTCGGGCACAAGCAGTTCGTCCGGGGAAAACAACCGCTCCCCCGCGTCGAAGATGATGCCGATACCGACCGCAACCAGAATCGCACCCAGTACCAGGGTTCCGATGGTTTCAAACCGGCCATGGCCGTAGGGGTGTTCCGCATCCGGCGCTTCATTGGCATGTCGGGCCGCGAACAGCACCAGGGCATCCGTGAGCAGATCCGAGAGTGAGTGAATGCCATCGGCGATCAGCGACTGGGAATGACCCAGCCAGCCGAACACCACCTTGAGCACCGCCAACAGGGAGTTGGTCACGGCACCGACCAGAGCCGCCCGGCGACTCATCTGATAACGACGCTCACGGTTCATGATGTGGAATCACCTGCTACTTCAACCACCACGATGTACTCACCTGCTTCTGTTCTGGTCTCGACGACCCTGTGACCGTTGATCCGGGACCAGGCCGGGATATCGTTCAAAGCGCCTGGGTCCGTGCATACCGCTTCGACCCGGTTACCCGGAGAGAGTTGCTCGATGGCATTCTGCACCCGGATCACCGGCATCGGACAGAGCAGCCTGCGGCAGTCGATCCTGTGCACCATCAGATCAGCCACTCCTTGGGTACCTCGTGGGGCTTCAGTGGCGCCACCCGGATTTCGCGGGACTCACCCCCGAGCGGGGTGTAGGCCAGTTCCACCTCGTCTGCATCCCGTCCCTGACTGTAGCGGGAGACCAGACGCGCGATCAACTCGATATCCGCATCGGAGATCTCCCCGTCGATCAGAGCCAGCGGTCCTCCATGACTTACGGTCCGGATATGCGGGTAACTGTTGCGGTAACCCTGGAGAAAGTTGGCCTCTCCCTCCTCCCGGGCAATGATGACCTTGTAGCGGGGTGATGGCCTCAGATGACGACCCACCTTGAGCAGCATGATGTCGTCCATGTCATAGTCCCGGCGACCGCGTGCCTGCCACAGATCCCGCAATTTGATGCTGTATTGCTCGTCGGTGAGGAAACAACAGCCTCCTGCCGGCTGGGCGTAGTCCTCAAAACCGAGTCGTGCCGCCAGAGCCATCTGTGGCTTGCGGGAACGTCCGGAGAAATCGAACAGCTGCTCCCGCACCACCCAACCTTCCCGCTCGGGGCGGGTTTCCGGCAGGTTTTTCGCACACAGGGGACGCAGCAGCAGGTCCTGGGCACCCGACTCCTGGGAAACCACCGGCATCGTGTCCTTGCGCTGGGACATGGGACGTTGTCCCACCACTTCTCCGGTAACGATGAAATCGAAGCCGTGATCGGCGATCCACTCATGGGCCTTGCGCACCATGAACACCTTGCAGTCGAGACAGGGGTTCATGTTCGCCCCGTATCCGTGCTTGGGATGAATCAGGATATCCTTGTACTCCTCGACGATATCCACGATGTGCAACTTGATCCCCAACTGCTCGGCCACCCACAGGGCATTGTTGCGTTTGTTCTTGCCCTGATCCCGCTTGCGTATCGCATGGGTGTGGCCCTCGACACAGAAACCGGTGTAGAAGTTGATCCCCTCAACATGCACACCCTGGTCCTGGATGACCCGGGCTGCCAGGAGGGAATCTAGACCCCCGGATATCAAGGCTACCGCCTTTCTCTGCTCGCTCATGGAAATGATTCATCCGCAAAAACCGGGATTATAACGCGAAACCGTTCAATCAGGCCTTCTACCCCTATTTTACCGCTCCTTTACTCGCTTGCCTGAGGCGCGGCTGGCAAACCTCAGTCCGGATTAGCCAACCACATAGCGCATCGCTATACTGTCGCATTTTCATCCAGCACTACGGAGTCTCGATGTGACCTCAGTATCTGCATCGAATCAGCACAACGTCCAGACATTTCAGGGCCTGATCCTCGCACTTCAGGAGTATTGGGCCCGTCAGGGATGTGTGATTCTGCAACCTTATGATATGGAGATGGGGGCCGGTACCTTCCACACCGCCACCTTTCTGCGTTCCATCGGGCCCGAGCCCTGGAATGCCGCCTATGTGCAACCCTCGAGACGTCCCACCGATGGCCGCTACGGTGAAAATCCCAACCGGCTGCAGCACTACTATCAGTTCCAGGTGGTGCTCAAACCCTCCCCCAAGGAGATCCAGCAACTTTATCTGGGTTCTTTGGAGATGCTCGGTATCGATCTGAAAGTGCACGACATCCGCTTTGTCGAAGACAACTGGGAGTCCCCGACCCTGGGTGCCTGGGGTCTTGGCTGGGAGGTCTGGCTCAACGGCATGGAGGTCACCCAGTTCACCTATTTTCAGCAGGTCGGTGGTCTGGATTGCCGCCCCGTCACCGGTGAGATCACCTACGGCATCGAACGCATCGCCATGTATCTGCAGGGGGTGGAGAGTATCTTCGACCTGGTCTGGACCGAGGGACCACAGGGTGTGGTCACCTACGGGGATGTCTATCACCAGAACGAGGTCGAGCAGTCCGCCTACAACTTCGAGCACGCCGACGTGGACTACCTGTTTGGTCATTTCGATCAGTGTGAGAAAGAGTCTCGCAAGCTGATCGAGCTCGGCCTGCCCCTGCCCGCCTACGAACAGGTTCTTCAGGCCTCTCACAGTTTCAATCTGCTGGATGCGCGGCACGCGATTTCGGTCACCGAACGGCAACGCTACATTCTGCGCGTCCGTACCTTGGCACGGGATGTTGCCCAGGCCTATTACGATGCCCGGGAACGACTGGGTTTTCCCATGTGCAAGACGCTGACGGAGAGCACCCATGACTGATCAAGCCGACCTGCTGTTCGAACTCGGCACCGAAGAGCTGCCTCCCAAGGCACTCAAACGTCTCGCCGGCGCATTGACCGATGCCTTTGTCGCAGGTCTGCAACAAGCCAGTCTGTCCCATGGCAAGGTGGAGACCTTTGCCACCCCGCGACGTCTGGCGTTGTTGATTCATGACTGCGCCCTGTGTCAACCCGACCGGGAGGTCGAACGCCGCGGACCTGCGCTGCAGGCCGCATATGATGCCTCCGGCCAGCCCTCCAAGGCCGCCGAGGGTTTCGCCCGTTCCTGCCAGACCAGCGTGGATGAGTTGGAGACCCTGAAGACGGACAAGGGTGAGTGGCTGGTATTCCGTACCCAGGAGACCGGTCAACCTGCCGCCAGCCTGCTGCCGGACATCGCTAACCAGGCATTGAGCAAATTACCGATCCCCAAGCGCATGCGCTGGGGTGATTCCGAGGCCCAGTTCGTGCGCCCGGTACACTGGCTGGTTTTTCTCCTCGGTAATGATGTGGTGCCCTGCACCCTGCTCGATGCCGAGGCTGATCGTCAGACCTACGGTCACCGTTTTCATCACCCTACCGCAATCACCCTCTACAGTCCCGAGGACTATGCTTCGGTGCTGCATGACCTGGGCAGGGTCATTGCGAGTTTCGAAGAGCGTCGCGAACGCATCGAACAACTCGTGAAAGAGAGTGCCGCAACCCTGGGCGGACAGGCGGATCTGGATCCGGAATTGCTCGACGAGGTGACCGCACTCAATGAGTGGCCGGTACCGATCTCCGCCAGTTTCGAATCCCGCTTCCTGGATGTACCCCAGGAAGCCCTGGTCGCCACCATGAAAGGCAACCAGAAATATTTCCCGCTGTTCAACAGCGACGGCAAGCTGATGAATCATTTCATCACCATTGCCAACATCGACTCCCCCAAACCGGAGGTGATCCGGGAAGGCAATCAGCGGGTGATTCGTCCCAGGTTGGCTGATGCCATGTTCTTCTGGCAGCAGGATGGTAAGAAGCGCCTCGAAGACCGGCTCGATTCACTCAAGCAGGTGGTCTTCCAGAAGCAGCTCGGGAGTATGTACGACAAATCCCAACGGGTCGCAAAACTCGCGGAACTCATCGCCATCGAGATCGATGGGGATCCGGATCTGGCCCATCGCGCCGGTCTGTTGAGCCGCTGTGACCTGATGACCGACATGGTGTTCGAGTTTCCTGAAATGCAGGGCATCATGGGACGCTACCAGGCGGGACGGGACGGGGAAAACCCGGAACTCGCCCAGGCACTGGATGAATTCTACATGCCCCGTTTCTCAGGTGATGAACTGCCCCAGAGCCGCACCGGGATAGCACTCTCTTTGGCGGAAAAGCTCGATACCCTGGTCGGTATCTTCGGCATCGGCCAGAAACCCACCGGCGACAAGGATCCCTTCGCCCTGCGCCGCGCTGCCCTGGGGGCACTGCGGATCATCCGCGAACACGGCCTCACCCTTTATCTTCCCGGCCTGCTGTCGGCGGTAGCTGATGGCATGAGTGATCGCCTGACACAAACAGAGGCGGCGGATGAGGTCTATCGCTTCATGCTGGAGCGGCTCAAAGGCATCTATCTGGATCTGGGTGTCAGTATCGATCTGTTCCATGCAGTCTCCGAAGTCGATCCGCATAATCTGGCCGATTTCGATCAACGCATCTGGGCCATGCAGGAGTTCCGGACCCTGCCCGAGGCGGACAGCCTTTCAGCCGCCAACAAGCGCATCCGCAACATTCTCAAGAAACACAGCGGTGAACTTGCGCATCGTCCGGACCCGTCGCTGTTTCAGGATCCAGCCGAACAGGATCTCGCCGCAAAACTCGATGAGCTGGAACCCAAGGCACAACCCCTGTTCGACAGCGGTGACTACAGTCAGGGATTGCAGATACTTTCCGCACTGCGCGAGCCTGTGGACCGGTTTTTCGATCAGGTCATGGTCATGACCGAAGATACGACTCTGCGCGACAACCGCCTGGCTCTGCTGAATCAGATGGAAAGGTTGTTCCTCAGTGTGGCGGACCTGTCCTGTTTACAGAATCAGGAAAGCCCCTCGTGAACCGGGATTCCTACCAGGTCATGCTGGATGCGGTGCAGGCGTTTCATGATAAGCACCGGTTTCGTGAAACCGGTGGCGAGGAGATGACCTATCGGGTTGCACTGATGGCCGAGGAACTGGGTGAGATCTCCTCCTGCGTCACCAAAGGCAAGTCCAAAGAGTCACTCGCCGAGGAGGTTGCTGACCTGTTCATCCTCATTATGGGAACCGCAATCGCTCAGGATTTCGACCTCAATCAGGCCTTTTGGGATAAGATGGAAAAACTCAACCAGCGACACTCACGCATGGTGAATGGACGAATCAGAGTCTCCGAATTTCGTGATGTTGATTAAAAGTAAGCACTTACTTACATGAAACTCATCATTCTCGACCGGGATGGTGTCATCAACCAGGATTCCGATGCGTATATCAAGAATCCTGACGAATGGCAGCCCATTGAAGGCAGTCTTCAGGCGATCGCCCGACTCAACCGGGCCGGCTACCACGTCTATGTGGCCACCAACCAATCCGGCCTCGCCCGGGGACTTTTCACTATCGAAACACTGAACGCAATACATCGAAAGATGCTGGAAGCCGTGAAAGCCGTCGGGGGACAGATCGATGCCATTCTTTTCTGTCCCCATGGCCCTGATGATCACTGCAACTGCCGAAAACCCAAAACCGGCCTGTATGAAGAGATTGGTGCGCGTTGTCATACCAATCTCGAAAGTGTCCCTGTCGTTGGCGACTCACTTCGAGATCTACAGGCCGCCATCAAGGTCAAGGCTACACCCATTCTTGTGCGTACCGGCAAGGGAGAAAAAACCCTCGCAACGCTAAACAAGGACCATCCGGAAATCTCAGTGTATGACAACCTGCAACACATGGCCGAACAGCTACTGAAAGAGAACGAATCTTCATGATCCTGCTCCGTTCCATCATCTACTTCACCTTCCTGGTCATCAATACGATCATCATCGCAACTCTCGGCACCCTTGTGGTCTGGGCACTACCCGGAAACACTAAGCACATCATTGATCATGGCTGGAGTCGGATCAATCTGTGGGGACTCCGTGTCATTTGTGGCTTATCGGTTCGTGTCCAGGGCGCGGAAAACATTCCTGAGGACAGTTGCCTGGTGTTGGCCAAGCATCAGTCAGCCTGGGAAACCATCGCATTGATCAGTCTGATTCCCGGCCCCAAATCCTGGGTGATGAAACGGGAGT
This sequence comes from Candidatus Thiodiazotropha sp., assembly GCA_040506775.1. Classification (GTDB taxonomy): domain Bacteria; phylum Pseudomonadota; class Gammaproteobacteria; order Chromatiales; family Chromatiaceae; genus Thiodiazotropha. The sequence goes on along the minus strand of JBEVWC010000022.1, from coordinate 88,743 downwards.
TGCTCTTCGTACCGTTCCTCGGATGGATCATGAAGGCCTTTCAACCCATTGCGATCGACCGAAAATCCGGACGCAAGGCGATCGACCAGATCATTGAACAGGGTATCGATCGACTGAAAAAGGGTATCAAGGTCTTCATTTTCCCTGAAGGTACCCGTGTGGCACCCGGAGAGCGTAAACGCTATGGAATCGGCGGTGCCATGCTGGCGGAAAAATCGGGTTATCCGGTACTACCCGTTGCGCATAACGCCGGGGAATTCTGGCGCCGCAGGGATATCCGTAAATACCCGGGTGTCGTGGATGTAAGAATCGGACCACTCATCCAGACACAGGGTCGCTCTGCGGGTGATATCAATCAGGAAGTGGAAAACTGGATAGAAACCACAGTCAGTGAATTGCCTACTGGCCGTTAAACGATAGTAGGCACTCACTTACAGGGTGACTCACTGTATCTGTGCTCGCGAATCGGCAGGGATAACCCTTTCGAACCTCAGACGTCAAGATTCTCAACCGTCAGGGCATGGGTCTCGATGAAATCACGCCGTGGCTCCACCTGGTCCCCCATGAGGGTCGCGAAGATCTGATCCGCACCTACCGCATCCTCGATACTCACCTGAAGCAAGCGGCGGGAATCAGCATTCATGGTCGTTTCCCAGAGCTGTTCCGGATTCATCTCACCCAGACCTTTGTAGCGCTGAACGTGTTGACCTTTCTTGGCATCATCCATCAGCCAGTCCAATGCCTGTTTGAAACTGCTTACGGGTTGGGTCTTCTCTCCCCTTTTGACATAGGCATCCTCGCTCAATAATCCGGTCAGTTGTTCACCCAGTTCGACGATCTTCCGATACTCGACACTATTGAAGAAGTCATAAGGGATCAAACGTTCATTACCGATGCCGTGCACTTTGCGGGTCAACAGAATACCGGCCTCGCCAGAGTCAGTTTCATCCACTTTTTTCAATGTGCAGGATTCCGAAATCCGCAGATCAGTATTCAAACGATCCTCTAACTCACTGATCCAATTATTTAATTCTTCTTCGTTACTAACCATGGATTCAGAAACTTTAGGCATAGTGATCAGCTTTTCCAATAATATGCCATCATATCGTAGTGACAACCTATTAATGCTTGCCATCACTGCAAGAAAACTACGTGCCAGTTGCTCCAGACTTTCACCTGCCAGGGGTGGTGCACCTTCCGTCACCAGCAGTGAGGCGTTATCCAAGGCCGATTGCAGAAAATAGTTATTCAGATCCTGATCATCTTTCAGATACTGTTCCTGCTTTCCTTTTTTCACCTTGTACAGGGGAGGCTGGGCGATATAGACATGTCCCCGATCGATCAATTCAGGCATTTGTCGATAGAAAAAGGTTAACAGCAAGGTACGGATATGAGCACCATCCACGTCCGCATCCGTCATGATAATGATGCGGTGATATCGCAACTTGTTGACGTCGAACTCTTCACGACCAATGCCGCAACCCAGTGCGGTAATCAATGTGCCGACTTCTGCGGATGAGAGCATCTTGTCGAAGCGGGCCTTTTCCACGTTGAGGATTTTACCCTTCAATGGCAGGATCGCCTGATAGCGACGGTCCCTACCCTGCTTTGCAGAACCGCCGGCAGAGTCACCCTCCACCAGGTAGAGTTCAGACAGCGCCGGATCCTTTTCCTGACAGTCGGCCAACTTTCCGGGCAAACCGGCAATATCCAGGGCACCTTTGCGCCGGGTCATTTCACGGGCCTTTCTCGCCGCTTCTCGGGCCCGTGCTGCCTCCACCATTTTTCCAGCAATGTTCTTGGCATCGCCAGGATTCTCAAGCAGGTAATCGTTGAGTTTCTCCGCCAGCAGATTCTCCACAACGCCTTTGACTTCAGAGGAGACCAACTTGTCTTTGGTCTGGGATGAAAACTTCGGATCTGGAACCTTCACAGACAGAACGGCGGTAAGGCCTTCGCGGGCATCATCCCCGGTTGTATTGACCTTCTGTTTTTTCGACAAACCGGATTGTTCAATGTACTGATTCAGGGTACGGGTCAACGCGGCGCGGAATCCAGCCAGGTGAGTACCTCCATCCCGCTGGGGGATGTTGTTCGTATAGCAAAAGATATTTTCCTGATAGGACTCGTTCCACTGCATGGCGATTTCGACCATGATGTCGTTGCGCTCATCAGAGAAGCTGAACACCTTTTCGTGTAGTGGAGACTTGTTACGGTTGAGATGCTGTACGAAGGCAATGATGCCACCCACATATTCGAAGGCATCCTCCCTTCCCGTTGCTTCCTCTTTCAGGACAATCCGGATTCCGGAGTTCAGAAACGAAAGCTCCCTGAGACGCTTGGCCAGAATATCGTAGTGGAATTCGATGTTGCTGAAGGTATCCCCACTGGGGAGAAAGGTGATACTGGTGCCAGTCTTATCTGTATCGCCAACCGCCTTCAAGTCTCTATCCGGCACCCCGTGAGTATATTCCTGCTCCCAAACTTTTCCCTGACGCCTTATTTTAAGTATGAGTTTCTCAGACAGGGCGTTCACCACAGAAACACCCACGCCATGCAGACCACCGGAAACCTTGTATGAGTTGTCGTCAAACTTTCCGCCTGCGTGAAGCACCGTCATGATCACTTCTGCCGCGGACTTTTTCTCTTCCGGGTGTTCATCGACAGGGATGCCCCTGCCATTGTCTGTCACTGTGACTCTTTGGTCAGAATGAATGGTGACTCGAATTTCGTTGCAATAACCTGCCAGGGCTTCATCTATGGAATTGTCCACCACCTCAAATACCATGTGATGCAAACCGGTACCGTCATCCGTGTCACCGATATACATACCGGGACGTTTGCGAACAGCATCCAGTCCCTTCAGAACCTTGATATTTGAAGAATCATAACTCATAAGGAAATCCGTAACGTCAACACCGTAACAATCATAAACAGCTCATTATACCTCTAGAAACAACATCCATACGAACGATTTATCAAATCTGTTCTCAGTCAGGAGTCACATTGCCCTGTTCCACGTGGAACATTGACCCAAGGGGAGACATTCCAAAATCAGAGTTTTCTGGAGATAGGCGTGTTAAAAAAGTTTGGTACTGCATGTTTGTTATTTGTTGAAGGAGAGATTTATAAGTCTCATGGTCAAGTTCCGCATGCAGGTCGTCGATTAAAAGTACGGGTGGTTCATTTCCAAATTTATCAAGGAGCCTGGCCTGTGCAAGTATAAAGAGTACGGAAACTATCTTTTTTTGGCCTCGGGAAAATTGATCGCGAATCTCCTGCCCATGAAAGGTAATCTTGATATCCATTCTGTGGGGGCCAACACTGGTAAAGTGCCTTTCTTGATCAGTACGTAGGTTATGCTCCAGTGACTCCTGGAGAGACATTCCTTGACGCCAACCTTTTACCAGCATGAGCTGCAGACCCTCAAGTTGGGGTACCAGTGTCAGGAGTTCGTTAACCTCAGACTTCCACTTTTCGAGATAGCTGGTTTGTAACTTGTTTACCTCTTCACCAGATTTTGAAAGATATTGGGTCCAAACAGTTAGGTCAGCTGTTCTTTTTCCTAGTAGTGCGTTTCTCTGTTTCAACACCTGGTTGTATCTTGATATGACTGCACCGAATGTTGGTTCCACGTGGAACAATCCCCAATTAAGAAGCTTCCTTCTATGAACAGGACCTTCTTCTAGGAGTCGCTGAATATTGGGTGTTATGTTTGCTATGGGGAGTATTCTTGCCAGATCTGTAAGACGTGCAACAGATTCCCCATTTTTCTTAACCAAGGTATTGCTTTTATCTTTTCTGATTCCAAGTCTCGTTGTATGACCCGAATTGGATAGTAATTCGGAAAAGACAGTGAGTTCATTCTCAGTGTGATTGATAAGATTTTTATGTTGAGTTGACTTGATCGCTCGTGCACGAGCCAGAAGATAGATGGATTCAAGAACGGTAGTTTTTCCTGCACCGTTGGAACCTTGAAAAATGTTGATTCCCTTCCCTGGGATGATGTCTGCGTTTTTGATGTTACGCAGATTATTTATTGTAAGTTTGGAAATTCTCACATGTGTAGGATCGAGCCTCTAGGACATTTATCCTGTCACTAGATACGCATTGGCATGACAACATATTTTGTATCTTGATTGTCTTTGCCGTAAATCAGTGCACTGCTGTTGGTATCCTTCAGTTCGATGATTACAGTCTCTTCCTTGATGGCACTGATGGCGTCCAACAAATAGCCCACATTAAAGCCTATCTTGAGTTCCTCACCCTCATAGTTAACTTCGAGTTCCTCTTCAGATTCTTCCTGTTCAGGGTTATGAGCCTGCAATTGAAGTACATTGGATTTCAAATGAAAACGTATTCCACGATATTTTTCATTCGACAATATGGATGCACGGGTGAGGGATTGCTTGAGAGATAGTTTCTCTGCTTCAACTTCCTTGTCGGAATTCGTAGGCATGACACGTTGATATTCTGGAAAGCGCCCATCGATGAGTTTGGATGTGAAGACGGAATGCTCCAGCAACACCTTGATGTAGCTGTTACTCAACTCAACCTTTATCTCCTTGTCTTGATTGGTGAGTAGACGACTCAGTTCGATGACTGCCTTTCTTGGAAGAATCACCTGCAGGTTAGCGGGTTCTTCGAGCGCCTGTTTCTTCTGGCTCATGGCCAGGCGATGACCATCGGTAGCTACTGTGCGGATATCGTTTTTATCCAGTTCAAGCAACATGCCGTTGAGATAATAGCGTACGTCCTGCTGTGCCATAGCGAACTGGGTGTTCTCTATGAGGTTGCAGAGTATGGATTCCTTGAGCGTGAGGACAGTACTGCTGGGTGTAGGCTCAATGATCGGATAGTCGTTTGCGGGAAGGACGCTAAGTGTGAAGCGGCTTTTACCTGATTGTATTTTTACCTTGTCGTCACTCACATCGAGGGTGACTTGAGCTGAGTCAGGCAGTGCCTTACAGATATCGAGCAGCTTTCTCGCTGGAAGTGTGAAGTCCGCATCACCGGTACATTCAGCCTGGGTACTCGTTTTGAGTTCCACCTCGAGATCAGTCGCTGTGAGATTCAATCGGCCTTTACTCGCATTGACCAGGATGTTCGCCAGTATGGGGAGAGTCTGGCGTCTTTCCACTACACCTGAAATCTTCTGTAGAGGTTCAAGAAGGTTTTCCCGATCGGTGACTATTTTCATGTTATCCACTCAGTATCTTATAAATTGTTTTTAAGATATTTAGATTATCTGTTGTTATTAAGCATGTTTATAAGTTGGCTTACTCAGTGTATCTATCTGATATTATTGATTTTATTTCTATAAATAGCACTGATTTGGACATCGTGATTCCTGCACAATTCATGTTGATGGATTGTGGATAATTCAACAGTTGGATTTTACCCGAATTTTTCAACATTTTATCCACATTAACTGCTCAGAGTCCTCAACAGGTTTGAATAGTCTTCCGATATCCTGGGATCACTCTCGCGCAACTCCTTAACCTTGCGATTGGCATGAATCACGGTCGTGTGATCCCGACCACCAAAGGCATTTCCAATTTCAGGGAGGCTGTGGTTGGTGAGTTCCTTCGCCAGGGTCATGGCGATCTGACGAGGCCGTGCGATCGAGCGACTGCGCTTTGATGAAACGAGGTCCGAGGTTCGGATTTGAAAATATTCAGCCACGGTCTTTTGTATGTTCTCGATGGTGATTTGCTTGTCATGTGCCGCAAGCATGTCACGCAAGGCGTTCTTGGCGAAGTCGAGGTTGATCTCTTTTCCCGTGAAGGTGGCATTGGCGATCACCCTTCTTAAAGCGCCCTCGAGTTCCCGTATATTTGAACGTATGCGTTTGCCCATGAAGAATGCGACTTCGTTGGGCAGTTCTGCATTCAACTGGATGGCCTTGCTTTGCAGTATGGCCACCCGTGTTTCCAGATCCGGAGGCTCGATGGCCACGGTCAGGCCCCAGCCGAAACGGGATTTCAATCGCTCCTCGAGACCGGTGACCTCCTTGGGAAAGCGATCGCTGGAGAGGATGATTTGCTGCTGGGATTCGAACAGTGCGTTGAAGGTATGAAAGAATTCCTCTTGTGAGCGCTCCTTTCCGGCAAAAAACTGAATATCGTCGATAAGCAGTGCGTTGACGGAACGATACTTCTTTTTGAACTGTTCGATGGTGTTGTGCTGCAGCGCCTTGACCATCTCAGCGACGAAGCGCTCTGAGTGAAGATAGACGACCCGGGCCTTTGGATTGCGTTTCAGCATCATGTTGCCGACCGCATGCATCAGATGGGTCTTTCCGAGCCCGACGCCGCCGTAGATGAACAGGGGATTGTAGGCGCGTCCGGGATTCTCGCCGATCTGCATGGAAGCCGCTCTTGCGATCTGATTGGATTTTCCTTCTACAAAGGTATCGAAGACGAAATTCGCATTCAGATTACTCTCGATGGGTGCCCGGTGATCCGTATCCGGCATCACCGTGACAGGCTGCGGTGGTGATGCGGTGGTTTTCGGGACAGGTCGCTTCTTGCTGCCGATTTCCAGCATCACACAGGGCGCCTGCTGCTCACAGATCAGTTCCAGATGGTGCTGAATCGTTTCGAGATAGTTGTTTTTTACCCAGTCGAGAACAAAACGGTTTGGCGCCAGCAATTTGATGCTCTGGTGTTCCTCGACCACCTGCAGGGGGCGAATCCAGGTGTTGTACTGTTGGGGTGAGAGTACTTGTTCCAAATGCTCTGTACAGCGTTGCCAAAGGTCCAATTTCTCTCTCCGGGGACCGATTGTCTCGATTCAGTCCCGATAGCTGCAAGTTTCATATACTGTATGAGCAAGTCCCTGATCTTACGCAATTTAAGATCGCCACGTGTGGCGCCAAAGTACCCCGGGCGGCTGAATGTCAGTCGCAGGATTGCAGTCATGGAGTTGTCAAATTCGTCCCTGATACTGTCAGGGATGAATCCCGGTAGATACCGGGATTGTGTGTCGCTTGATCGCCTCTATCGGGCAATTCGAACTGCCAAGTCTACTCCCGCCGATGTGAGTTATCCACAGTGCAAAATAGATTTTTTGAAGCTTGGGAACCTGTTGCTTAACTATTGACAAGATAAGCTGTTTGCGACTAGTCTACGCGTCTTTTTTCGTCCATCGAGTCCGACGGATCCACCGGTAAACAGATATGAAAAGAACCTTTCAACCCAGTAATCTCAAAAGAGCCCGCACTCATGGTTTTCGTGCGCGCATGGCAACCCGCAATGGCCGTAAGGTGCTGAAGGCACGACGTGCCAAAGGACGTGCGCGTCTCGCTCTCTGAGCCCAGGGTCCTTGCCGATATCCGCTGAGGCCTTCCCCAGGAGCCGCAGATTGCTGAAACCCGACGAATATCGTCGGGTTTTTGATCGTGGGCAACGTTCCGGCGATGGTCTTTTTCTCGTGCTGGGTATCCTGAATCAGACAGATTCTCCACGTCTGGGACTGGCTGTTTCAAAAAAAAACTGCCGTCGCGCGGTAGACAGGAATCGTATCAAGCGTATGATTCGCGAGAGTTTCAGGCATCATCAGTCGAGTCTCGGCGGTTTGGATCTGGTCGTCGTAGCGAGGCCGGGTGCTGCAACATCGGACAATCAACGTTGTCAGACCGCCTTGCAACACCACTGGCGGAGGATACTCGAGCGATGCGCCAAATAATGATCTTTCTGATCAGGCTTTACCAAACTATACTGAGCCCCTTCGTCGGCCAACACTGCCGTTTCTATCCCAGTTGCTCCGCCTATTCCCTGGAAGCAATTGAAAAACACGGCGCACTGCGTGGTCTGTGGCTTTCAGTGAAACGCGTTTCCCGTTGTCATCCCTGGCATGAAGGTGGGGTTGACCCGGTACCGGAACCCCAAAAAAAGCAGTTCAATGGATAATCTACGTCTGATTCTTTTTTTCACCCTGGCCTTTCTGGGCCTGTTGATCTATCAAGCCTGGCAGCAGGATTACGGAGTTGACTCCCAGGCAAAGACCGAACAGGCGGCGGCTGGCGAGACGACCGATCCAAACACAACCGTTCAGCAGGATGCGATTCCCTCGGTGAACACCCAGGCAGCGGATGTTCCCGCAGCCGCGGTCGCGGGGGGCGATACCCAGGCGGACAGCCCATCCGTAAAAGCTGGTGTCGTGAGGGTCAGTACGGATCTGCTGAATGTTCAGATCTCTACCCAGGGCGGTACGGTTCAGATGGCCCTTCTGGAGAATTATCCAAAGGACCTGGAGAATCCTGACGTCAAGGTCGAGTTGTTCAATCCAACGCCCGATCAACTCTACATTGCCCAGTCCGGTTTGATCGGGACGGACAAAGGTAATGCGCCGAATCATGAATCGATCTACCAGACCGAGCAGTACGCCTATACCCTCGCAGACGGCGTCGATGAACTGGTCGTACCCCTGACCTGGGAGAGTGGTACCGGGGTGAAGGTGACCAAGCAACTGATTTTCAGGCGCGGCAGCTACCTGATCGAGGTGCGATACCTGATCGACAACCAGTCCGCTGAAAGCTGGGCGGCGCGTGACTATGGTCAGCTGCAGCGGGTCAAGCCCCATGACGAGCATTCGGGATATACCACCTATACCTATACCGGTGGTGTGTACTACACGCCCAAGGACAAGTACGAGAAGGTCGATTTCGATGAGATGGCGAAGAAGGCCCTGAGCGTGGATTCGGACCAGGGTTGGCTGGCCATGATCCAGCACTATTTTCTCAGTGCCTGGATTCCACCTGCCCAGCAGATGGAGCATTACTACACCAATGCGTTGAGTGGCGGTCGCTATCTGATCGGAAGTTATTCACCGAGTGTGACCGTGAACAGCGGCGAAACCCATACGATGGGTCGTCAACTCTATGTGGGCCCGAAACTCCAGGACCAGTTGGAGAAGATTGCACCGGGACTGGAATTGACCGTCGATTATGGCTGGCTGACCGTGATCGCCAAGCCGATCTTCTGGCTGCTCAAAACCATACATGGCCTGGTGGGTAACTGGGGCTGGTCGATCATTATCCTGACCCTGCTGCTGAAAGGTGCGTTCTTCAAGCTGTCGGAAACCAGTTACCGTTCCATGGCCAACATGCGCAAGGTGACACCCCGCATGCAGGCGATCAAGGATCGTTACGGGGATGACAAACAGCGGGTTCAGGCCGCGATGATGGAGTTGTACAAGAAAGAGAAGATCAACCCCTTGGGTGGTTGTCTGCCGATACTGGTTCAGATCCCGGTGTTCATTGCCCTGTACTGGGTACTGCTGGAAACCGTGGAGATGCGTCAGGCGCCCTGGATCCTGTGGATCAACAGTCTTTCCGACAAGGATCCCTACTTCATTCTGCCCTTGATCATGGGTGTATCCATGTTCATTCAGCAGAAGCTCAACCCCGCTCCGCCGGACCCGATGCAGGCAAAGATCATGATGAGTCTGCCGTTCGTGTTCACTATTTTCTTCGCCTTCTTTCCTGCCGGACTGGTGCTCTACTGGGTGGTCAACAATCTGATCTCCATCGCCCAGCAGTGGTACATCACACGTAAGATCGAGCAGGGCGAAACCGCCTGATCGCGACGTCGTTGATGACGTCTCACGATACCATCGCTGCCATTGCCACCCCGCCCGGGCGGGGTGGCGTGGGCATCGTGAGGGTCAGCGGCCCTCTGTGCCGATCGATTTGTGAAAAACTCATCGGTAACCTGCCGGCCCCCAGAATGGCCAGACTTGCTCAGTTTCGAGAGCCTGAATCCGGTGCCTTGATCGATCAGGGGATTGCCCTGTTTTTTCCCGCGCCTCATTCCTTCACCGGCGAAGATGTGCTTGAGTTGCAGGGTCACGGTGGACCGGTGGTTATGGATCTGTTGTTACAGTCCGTGGTCACTGCCGGTGCCCGTATGGCCCGCTCCGGTGAGTTCAGTGAACGGGCTTTCCTGAATGACAAGCTGGACCTGCTGCAGGCAGAAGCCATTGCAGATCTGATCGATGCGGATAGCCAGGCGGCTGCCCGTCTGGCCACACGAACCCTGCAAGGGGTGTTCTCGCAACGTATCGAAGCACTCGTGGAACAGCTGATCCAACTGCGCCTGTATGTTGAAGCGGCCATCGATTTTCCGGAAGAGGAGATCGACTTTCTGAATGACGGTCATGTCAGGCAGGATCTGCTTGGCATTATCGACTCCGTTGAGCAGACCCAGCAGTCGGCGCAGACCGGCCGGCTACTCCGGGACGGACTCACTCTGGTGATCGCGGGCAGACCGAATGCGGGCAAATCGAGTCTGCTGAATGCCCTCGCCGGTATCGAGTCTGCCATTGTTACGGAGATACCGGGTACCACCCGGGACCTGTTGCGTGAGCGAATCAGTATTGATGGTATTCCTCTGCACATCATCGACACCGCGGGATTGCGGGAGAGTTCCGACCCTGTCGAGCAGGAAGGGATCCGGCGAGCCCGGGAACAGATGCAGCAGGCTGACCGGGTTTTATGGGTGTTCGATGATCAGAGCGATCCACAGCATCTGGCATTCGATCGGGCCAGCCTGCCAGCCGGCGTGCCGGTGACCCTGATCCGGAACAAGATCGATCAATCGGAAAAACCGGCAGGTATACGGAATTCGGAGGATGGCCCCGAGGTGTCGCTGTCCGCGAAATTCGGAGCGGGTATCGAACTGCTCAGAACCCATCTCCTGCAGTGTGTTGGCTATCAGGGCCAGGAGCAGGGTGAGTTTCTGGCCCGCCGCCGTCACCTGGTGGCATTACAGCAGGCCCACCAGCATCTGTTGCACGGCCGACAGAGTCTGGAGCGGGATCAGGCCGGTGAGCTGCTTGCTGAAGACTTGCGTCTGGCCCAGCAGGCTCTCTGCGAAATCACCGGAGAATTCACCTCCGATGATTTGCTGGGAAGGATTTTTTCCAGTTTTTGTATCGGCAAATAGGCAGATCGTTTGTTCAGGTTGGATAACCTTGGCAATTCTGTATCGAACTGTGGTGGAATATAGCCAGCTTTTCCAACCTGGAGGTAACCACAATGCTGGGTGAGTCGCACGATCTGCTGCACGAATTTCCTGAATATAAAGATAAGATCGCCGAGCTGCGTAATAGTAATGAGGTTTTTCACAACCTGATGGACGAATACGACTGGCTGGATGCCCAGATTCGCAGCCTGGAAGAATTGAGTACTCCGATTTCCGATTTTCACATGGAAGAGATGAAAAAGCGGCGTCTGCTGCTGAAGGACAGACTCTACGCCATTCTTCACGCCTGAGCTAAACCCGGTGGCGCGTTCGTCCGGGTCGAAATGCCCGGACATCCCGTTGCAGATTTTCGAGCAGTTCGGGTTTCGGATCCGGTCCGTAGCGTAGCTGGATATAGCCGGATGTAATACGGCTGATGGGTGCGGAGAGATCGGGACGCGCGCGGCTGGCGCGGCGGGCGTAATCCAAGGGGCCCTCCCCGGGTTTTCGCAGGATACCCACCCGGGCCAGATTGTGGCAGAAACGCTCGTAGGACTGCACCACCTGGGAAGGTCTGTTCTTTCCCTGACGAATCAGGTTGAGTGCCACGACAAGCATGATCACACCGATCAGCCCCGCTATCATTATTCCCCACTCGAGATGGGTGAGGCGCTGAAAACCGAATTGACGCATCAGGCTGAACTGATGTTCCCGACTGTATCCCACCACCCAGCGTCGCCATTGCACATTCGCATTATCCAGCAGATGGGTAATCTGTATCAGACTCTGGCCAATGAATCCCGATCGATCGATGTGAAAACTCACCGGTGAGCCGGGCGGGGTCTCATCTGTCAGAATCGAGTAGCGAATCCGCTCAGGAGCCACCGCCGCAGTGGGGTCGATACGTACCCAGCCCTGCTCTTCCAGCCAGACCTCGGACCAGGCATGCGCATCGCTCTGGCGGATGATGAAGTAGTCTCCCAGATCGTTGTATTCCGCACCCTGATAACCCAGTATCAAACGGGACGGTATTCCGGCCAGGCGCATCAACTGGGTGAATGCGGTGGCATAGTGTTCGCAAAAACCCTCCCGACCTTCGAACAGGAATTCATCGATCGGGTTATCCGGATACAGGGGGGGCGTGAGGGTGTAGACGAAGGGTTGGTCGTGAAAATGGTTGAGCACCTGCTGTACCAGATCGCGGTCAGTGCCTGAAGTCTGTTTCCATTGTTCCACCAGATCCCGCTGCCGCTGGGTGATATTGTCGGGCAGTGCCAAGGCACGCGAGCGCATACTCGTGCTGATGCGGCGATCGCGCTGTTCAGTGGAAGACACGAGGCGGTAGTTCAAGGGTTGGTTGACCGGCCTGCGGGTCAGCAATTGCCGGTCACCGGTGAGTATGGCCTGGGGTGGACTGTTCAGCGGCAGATCCAGACTGTAGAGCCACGGATGCTGATGCGCTTCGAGGAAGATCTCGTAGTGGACCTGAGCTATACCGGCATCGTTGTCCTGCTTCCAGAAGGGACTGCCCGTGCGGTTGTACCAGGTCTCACCGTCACTGTCCCAGATGACCAGTCCGCGCCAGTAGCGTTGTTCCGGAGCCGGCGGGGTATCGTCGAACCGCACCCGGAACGCTACCTCTTCAGAGGCAACCAGTTCGCTGATCATTCCCGGTCTCACCCGGTCGCTCATCCCGGTCATCGCGGACGAATTCAGACCAATATGCCAGAGTGGGTGAGAGATTCGGGGGAACACCACGAACAGGATCAACGCCAGGGGTACTGCCTGTAGACTCATCACCAGGGTGCGGTACAAGGGGTCTGCCGGATGTCTTGAAACCGTGACCCGCTGACTTTCCAGGAGCAGCGCGGTGGCCGCGATCATCAGCGCAAACAGGTAGATCGCCAGAACGATGGACTGGCCGAACAGGAAATGGGTGACCACTACGAAATAGGCGATATACAGGGTCACCGTAAGATCCCTGCGGCGGCGGACCTCCAGAACCTTGAGCAGGAACATCACGGTGAGCAGCGCCACCCCTGCGCGATGACCGATCAGAGTGTGGTATTCGGAAAAAACCAGGGCTATGCCACCCAGGGTAGCCATCACCAGGGACCAGCGACCGGGACGAAACCGGTGCCATCTCAACCCGGCCAGATGCCAGATCATCAGCAACATCAGGTAGAGATTGATTTGTGGTGAAAAGTGCAGACCATGGGGCAGGATCGTGAGCACCGCGATCAGGCTGAGGGCCCGGTGCTGAATCGGACTCAGGCTCAGTTCAGGCAGTTTCATGATCGAGTCCGTGGCGTGCCAGGGCGGTGAGGCATCGCTGCATGTGCGATTGCCCGGTGCCGCTGGCAATATGAACACCGGGAATCGTCAGACTGTAGGCCTGACCCAGTTCCTCCTGCTGCAGGACATATCGGCACAACAGGCTGAGGCGTCGTTCCGCTTCCTGTTCCACTATCAGGTCCCAGTCCAGGCGCACTTCCAGGTGACGGTCGCCACCGAACTGCTTGCACATCAGGCCCTGTTGCCGGGCATAGGCCTTCCAGTCGATATGGCGGATGGAATCACCACTGCGGAAGGGCCGCAAACCGATGAAGTCATCCGTGCCGACACCCCGGTCACCCTGATCGCTGGGTTGGTATGCCGTGGTAATCGGGGGTTGGCCCCGCTCTGCGGGTTTTGGGTAGACCAGGCACTCGAGTGGCATATCTGCGTAGGTCCAGGCGCGGAACAGGCCCAGCGGATAGGTGCTCTGCAGGGTGATGCGTGGTAGCGGAAAGGGGCCGCGCCGTCGGGTGGCGAGAGGCAGAGTGAACATCATCTGATCGGAACCCGGAATGTCGAGACGCTCCCCCTGCTCTTTACGGTGGCGGATCTGGATGGCATAGCGCGGTATCTGCGAAGGATTCTCCACCATCACCTGGAACTCCGCGGTGTCCCCGGCGAACACCGAGGCGACCCGGTAGGGCTGCAATCGCAGTCCCAGGAGATTGCGCCAGGTGTGCAGGATACTGATCAGCCAGAGCCCACCCAGGAAAAAGGTGGCGAGGTGCCCCAGGTTACTGCCGTAGTTGATCGAACCGACCAGCATCAGCAGGATCACCAGGGCCAGTAACAGCCCCTGCCGGGTAGGCAGGATGTAAATGCTGCGCGGCTTGATGACTACCCCGCCCTGGGCATCGGCATGGGCGTGGCGTTGAAAGGGACGCAACCATTGACTGAGTGAAGGGGCCATGATCAAGGGATGGGCACGGCCTCGATCAGATCCTTGACCAGACCGTCACTGGCGATGCCGAGGGATTCACCGCTGCTGAGTAACCGATGTCCCACGGTGGCGGGGAGGATCGCCTGCAGATCCTCGGGCAGAACCAGGTCGCGACCGCCGATAAAGGCCCAGGCACGGGCAGCCTGAAGAATTGCCAGACCGGCCCGGGGGGAGAGACCCAGGCGGTAGTCCGGTATCTGTCGGGTGTGTGCGAGTATCTCCTGGCAGTAGGCGATCAACGCGTCGGCCACGTGTACCCGGCTGACCTGTTGCTGGAAGTCGGCCAGTTGCGCCGGGGTCAGTACCACGGGCTGTTCCGGGAGTTGCGCGCGGCGATCGCCACCGGCGAGCAGTTCCCGCTCCGCGGCCCGGTCCGGATAACCGATGTGCAGGCGCATCAGAAAGCGATCGAGCTGGGATTCCGGCAAGGCGAAGGTACCCACCTGATGACTGGGATTCTGGGTGGCGATGACAAAGAACGGCTGGGGCAGACCGTGGGTTTCCCCATCCAGGGTGACCTGACGTTCCTCCATGGCCTCGAGCAGGGCACTCTGGGCCTTGGGCGTCGCCCGGTTGATCTCATCGGCCAGCACCAGTTGGGCGAAAATCGGGCCCTGGTGAAAACGGAAACGCTGTTCCTGGCTGTCGAAGATGGAGACCCCGATGATGTCCGAGGGCAACAGATCACTGGTGAACTGAATGCGCTGGTAGTGCAGGCCCAGGAGATGGGCCAGAGTATGCGCCAGGGTGGTCTTGCCCACACCGGGAACATCTTCGATGAGCAGGTGGCCGCGGGCCAGAAGACAGGTCAGGGAGAGCCGGATCACCTCCTGTTTGCCTACCAGGATGCGGCCTGCTGCTTCAATTACCTTGGCCAGATCGGAATTCATGGGTTCATGTCACTCTGTGTTGGGTTTGCCGAATCGGGATAGCTTATGAAATCTTAGCGAAGACTTCCCTGCAGGAAGGAACCGCTTGTCGGTGTAACGGTGCCGATGGGAGTCCACCATTGGCCTGGTCACATGGATCTGCGCGACCACCTGATGCAGGACCTGTCGCCTCTCTCTATTAAATCGGGTGTCGATGAACCCCTCAAGCCGAGAAAGGCAGGTTCGGAACGACAATTCTCTGCGGAGCATCCTGATTGGCTCATGACGCCACAGAAATTGAGAGAATTGTTGTGTTACTCCCGGCATCGCCGTTTAAAATAACCGGTCATACGATCCGTGAGTGCTCAGACCTGCGTAACCAGGGTTTTCTCCCCTGGATAGACCGGTACTTATTCAGGTTGTCGACGGCCAGTTCAGTCAGGCAGCCACACGGGTCAGTCTTCACACAGGATTGATTCCCGACAATGTTCTATACCGATAAATTCGATGTGATCGTGGTAGGCGGTGGCCATGCCGGTACCGAGGCGGCCCTGGCGGCAGCGCGCATGGGTGCACGCACCCTGCTGCTGAGTCACAACATCGAAACCCTGGGACAGATGAGCTGCAACCCGGCCATCGGCGGTATCGGCAAGGGTCACCTGGTGAAAGAGGTCGATGCCCTGGGTGGCGTCATGGCCCACGCCGCCGACCGGGGCGGTATCCAGTTCCGCATACTCAATTCCCGTAAAGGGGCGGCGGTGCGCGCCACCCGTGCTCAGGCGGACCGTATCCGCTACAAGGCCGCAGTGCGTTTCGCTCTTGAAAACGAGCCTAACCTGCAGCTGTTTCAGCAGGCGGTGGATGACCTGATCGTGGAACAGGACCAGGTGGTCGGAGTGGTGACCCAGATGGGTCTCAAGTTCCACGCCGCCGCGGTGGTGCTCACCGTGGGCACCTTTCTCGGTGGTCGGATCCATATCGGTCTGGCCAATTATGAGGGGGGACGGGCCGGCGATCCCCCTTCCAATGCGTTATCGAAGCGGCTGCGGGATCTGCCCTTCCGCGTGGAACGGCTCAAGACAGGCACCCCGCCGCGGATCGACGGGCGCAGTATCGACTACAGCCAGCTGGAGGCCCAGCCCGGGGACACCCCGACACCGGTGTTCTCCTTTCTCGGTTCGGTGGAAGAGCATCCCCGCCAGATCTGCTGCCACATCACCCATACCAACGAACAGACCCATGAGATCATCCGTGGCGGCCTCTCCCGATCGCCCATGTACACCGGGGTGATCGAAGGGGTCGGGCCCCGTTACTGCCCCTCCATCGAGGACAAGATCGTGCGTTTTGCGGACAAGTCGTCCCACCAGATCTTCATCGAGCCCGAGGGTCTGGACACCCACGAGGTCTATCCCAACGGCATCTCAACAAGCCTGCCCTTCGACATCCAGTACCAGCTGGTACGTTCCATGAAAGGTTTCTCCGAGGCGCAGATCCTGCGCCCGGGTTACGCCATCGAGTACGACTTTTTCGATCCCCGGGATCTCAAGTCCTCGCTGGAGACGAAGCACATCGCCGGGTTATTCTTCGCCGGCCAGATCAACGGCACCACCGGCTATGAGGAAGCGGCCGCGCAGGGATTGCTGGCTGGCCTGAACGCAGTGCGTCATGCTCGTGAAGAGGAACCCTGGAGTCCGCGCCGGGACGAGGCCTACCTGGGGGTGCTGGTGGACGACCTGATCACCCAGGGGACCCAGGAGCCCTACCGCATGTTCACCAGCCGCGCGGAGTACCGGCTGCTGCTGCGGGAAGACAATGCGGACCTGAGACTCACTGAAACCGGTCGCCGCCTGGGTCTGGTGGACGATCACCGCTGGGCACAGTTCTGTCGCAAGCGGGAAGCCATCGAGCAGGAACAGCAACGCCTCAACGGAATCTGGCTGCGCCCCTCCGACCTGCAGGATGAGCCGGCCGAAACCCTGCTTGGGGGTCCGCTTTCGAAGGAGGCGAATGCACTGAATCTGCTCGCCCGGCCCAATGTCAGTTATCGGGAGCTGATGTCCCTGCCCCGCCTCGGCCCGGGGGTCGTGGATCCCCAGGTGATCGAGCAGCTGGAGGTGCAGGCCAAGTACGCCGGCTATATCGACCGGCAGAAAGATGAAATCGACCGGCAGCGGGCCAACGAAGCGGTCTCGCTGCCTGACAACCTGGACTATGGGTCTGTGCGGGGTCTCTCTTCCGAGGTGCGGGAGAAGTTTCAGCGCCACCGCCCTCAGACCCTGGGTCAGGCCGGGCGGATTCCCGGCGTCACTCCGGCCGCGATCTCCCTGCTGATGATTCATTTGAAAAAGCGGTCTGCCTGATGCGCCAGATCCGTTTCGATGAGAAGGCCTGCCGGGAGCGCCTGCAGGCCGGGGTCGAACAGCTCGCGATTTCCCTTAGCGGCTCACAAATGGATCAGTTGATTCACTATCTTGCGCTGCTGCACAAATGGAACAAGGCCTATAACCTGACCGCGGTGCGAGACCCCCTGGAGATGGTCTCGCGTCACCTGCTGGACAGTCTTGCCGTGCTGCCCTATTTCAACACCCGATCCTGTCTCGATATGGGCACGGGCGCCGGTCTGCCCGGTATCCCACTGGCGATCCTTTGTCCCCGGACCCGCTTCGTACTGCTCGACAGCAACAGCAAAAAGGTGCGCTTTCTGCGCCAGGTGATCCTGGAACTGGGACTCGACAATGTCACAGCGGTGCATGCCCGGCTGGAAGCCCTGAATGCCGAGGAGCCCTTCCCCACCCTGATCTCCCGGGCCTTCACCGATCTGCCGAACATGCTGCAGCTTGCCTCGGCTCTGATGCATCCGGGCTGTGAACTGTTGGCCATGAAGGGACGGGTACCCGATTCGGAGATCACGGCCCTGCCCCCGGACTATGATGCCGAGATACGCCCGCTGCAGGTGCCGTTCTGTGATGCGGAACGCTGTCTGGTGCGGATTCGGCGGAAAAACTGCCCGCAAGCCGAAACCACCCGCGGGGCGGAAGACACGGTTTAGGGAGAAAGGTTAACACCTGTCAGGCGAGTGCCGTTATGATAGGCGATTCCTGTCAAGACTGAAGCAACGCGACACCATGGGTTACATCATCTGCATCGCCAACCAGAAAGGCGGAGTCGGCAAGACCACGACCACAGTCAATCTGGCGGCATCCCTGGCCGCCATGAAGAAGCGGGTGCTGCTGGTGGATCTGGATCCCCAGGGCAATGCCAGCATGGGCTGCGGCATCGACAAGTACAATCTTGAAAACACCTGTTGTGAAGTGCTGCTGGGCGATGCCAGTCTGCGCGATGCCTTGCAGCGTTCTCCGGAAGGGGGATTCGACGTACTCCCCTCCAACTCCGACCTTACCGCTGCGGAGGTGGGACTGATGAACAGTTCGATGCGTGAGAAGCGCCTCGATCTGGCCCTGGCTCCGGCCCGGGCGGAATACGATTTCATTCTCATCGACTGCCCCCCCTCCTTGAACATGCTGACCCTGAATGCGCTGGTGGCGGCCCACGGGGTGTTGATTCCGATACAGACCGAATATTATGCCCTGGAAGGTTTGACGGCTCTGATGAACACCATTGAGCAGATCCGCTCCCACCTCAATCAGGATCTGCGCATCGAGGGTTTTCTGCGCACCATGCATGATCCGCGCAATAACCTGGCCATCGATGTCTCCGGCCAGTTACTGGCGCATTTCAAGGATGCGGTGTTCAACACCATCATCCCCCGAAATGTGCGGGTTGCCGAGGCGCCGAGCCACGGTAAACCGGTATTGCTTTATGATAAAACCTCTCGTGGAGCAACTTCCTACCTGGCCCTGGCCAGTGAACTCCTGCGCCGGCATCGGTTACGCGAGGAACAAGACAAACAGGTTTAACGGATAACGACTATGGCGGTTAAGAAAAGAGGACTGGGTCGCGGGCTCGACGCCCTGCTGGGTGGCATGAATGCAAATGCTGAAACGGGTGATGGGGCGAAAACCCCGGCGTCATCCCAGCCTGCCCAGAGTGACAATCTCAGGCGTCTGGCAGTAGACCTGATTCAAAGAGGTCGCTATCAGCCGCGGCGCGAATTCGATCCGGAGAGCCTGCGGGAACTCGCCGATTCGATCGCGGCCCAGGGCATCATCCAGCCGGTGGTGGTCCGACCGGTGGAGAAGGGTCGCTATGAACTGATCGCCGGTGAACGCCGTTGGCGCGCCGCCCAGCAGGCCGGCCTCGATGAGATTCCGGTGGTGATCAAGGAGGTCACGGAAGAGGCCGCCATGGCCATGGGTCTGATCGAGAACATCCAGCGCGAAGATCTCAATCCCCTGGAAGAGGCCCATGCCCTCAGCCGACTGCTGATCGAGTTCGGACTGACCCATCAGGAGGTGGCCAAGGCGGTAGGCAAGTCCCGTACCACGGTGACCAATCTGCTGCGTCTGCTGGAACTCAATGAGGATGTGAAGACTCTGGTGGAAAGCGGCCGCCTCGAGATGGGCCATGCGCGTACCCTGCTCGGACTCAAGGGCGAGGCCCAGAGCAAGGCCGCGAAGCAGGTGGTGGCCCAGGGTCTTTCGGTGCGTGAAACCGAACGTCTGGTGCGGCGTCTGCAGAACGAGGCAGAAAATCCCCAGCCCAAGCGCGCCGAGCAACCCATGGATCCGGACATCCGGCGTCTGGTCACCGACCTTTCAGAAAAGCTGGGTGCCAAGGTGGATCTTCAGCAGAGCGCGAAAGGCAAAGGCAAACTGGTGATCGGCTATAACAGTCTGGATGAACTCGAAGGCATTCTCGATCACATCAAGTAAAGAATTCAGTTTCCCACCGAAACATCCCGTTGACCCGTAGCCGGGTGAAGCAGCGCGTAACCCGGGAAGGTATGGCACGAAAATCGGGTATGCATAAAAGTCGGGTTACGGTGCTACGACTCGGCATGCTTTCCCGGGTTCCGCTGCGCTTCACCCAGGCTACGGGGGGTTCGTTTCAGGGCAGCCAGATTGAGGAGCAGCCGCCTTCTAGCTTGTGGTTGTTCTCAAGATGCACGGAACCGCTTCGATCACCGTTTTTGTGGGCGTGGGCCACCATGGACGCAAAGTAGATACCCAGCTGGGTGTGTCCTTCGGCCAGGGTCTTGTTGCGATTGAAGGCGGCCTGGGCCTCGATCATGGCAGGGGGAAAACCCGAGCCATCGTCTTCAATTCGAATCACCAGATAGTCATCGATCATCTCAGCACTCAGGCTGATCTGAGTGCGGGTGTATCGCAATGCGTTGCCGATGAGGTTGTTGATCACGCCCCGGATCAGCCATTCATCAAAATAACCGCTCAAATCCACATCACAATCACAGCTCAGGGTAATCGATTTGGACTGCGCGACACTCTGATTGTCGATCACGATCTCATCGAGAAAATCCGCCACCTGCAGCTCTTCAATGTTTGGCGTTAATTGGCCGTTGTCGATCTTGTAGAGCGACAGCAAGGCAATGAGATTGTTGCTGAGACGTTTCGATTCATGTTGCAGTGATGCGAATTTGGGGTTGTCTTGATAGCCGTTTTCCCCGGCCATTTCATCCAGGGTGTTGATCACCATCCCCAGGGAGTTCTTCATGTCATGGATGATGGAGGCGAGTATGTCGGAGAAATTCATATCAACCTTCCTGGGCGTTGGTGCTGAGCACGGTATTCAAGCGGTTCTGCAACTTCAGCAGTACCGGATTGTCGGGTTCGGTTTTGTTGACTCGATCCAGATAGACGCGGATTTCGTCGATGCGCTCCGGATTGAATTCGCTGCGTTCCATGTCCATCAGCATGACCAGGGCGGTATTCAGATTCACCACCTTGTTGGCGGGCATGCGGGCCGAGGTCTCTTTAAGCAGTTTGATGGCGTCTTCGTATTGACCTTTGCGGGCGAGTTCCACGCCTTTGCGGTTCAGTGAGGCAACCTCTTCACGCAAGGCATCGATGGAACCAAGCGTCTCTTCGTTGATCCCGGCGGATGTCAGGGTCAGGCGAATCTCATCCATCAACTCGTCGTCGGAGTGATGATTGAGAATAGTGCTTTTGAGCAACTCCACACTCTGTTCGGTTTTGTTGAAATGCTGAAAGGTCTTGGCCATTTCCAGTGAGCAGTCACTGTCCGTGTTGTCTTCCAGGGTATCGAAGATCTGTGCCGCCTGATCCAGAGAGGCCTGTGCGGCATCGCTGTTGCCCATGGTTTCATGAATCACACTCTCCGCGGTGGCGCGATAGAGATCCGCCTTGGGATCCTTGAGGAACTCCCGTTTCATGTCCCGGAGAATCTTGAGACCGGTATCGCCCTGCTGGGTGCGTGCGCTGACTTTGGCCAGATTGGCGTAATCCGAAGGGTGCTTGTAGACGGAGTGACGGCCGTGCTTAACCGCCTTGGTGAACGCGGATTCCGCGACTTGATCGTCCTTGTTGAGTAATGCGATCTCTCCGAGCATCTGTTGTCGCAGTACCGCCTTGGGTGAAATCTTCGCCGCCACCTCGAGAGTCTTCTGCGCTTCGCTCAGCTGATTGAGGCTCTTGTAGCACTTGGCCAGCCAATCGTAGGCTGCGGTGTAGTTCGGATTATGTTCGGTAATGGTCTTGAACTGGGATTGCGCTTCGACGTAGGCCTTGGAGAGAAACAGGGTCTTACCCAGACCCAGCCTTGCCCAGGGCAGATCCCTGAGACTCAGCACCTCTTCATAGACCTGGCGAGCCGCCGCGATCTGTCCGGCGTCGAGGAGGATTTCCGCCTTTATCTTTCGCAGCTCATTACTGTTGGGTGGTTTCAGGGCGATTTTTTCATCCAGCAGTTTGATCGCCCGCTGCTTGTCCTGCTTTGCCAGGGCCTGCTCCACGGGCAGCAGATTCTGTTTCTTGGCAATCAGTTTTTCCAGGCGGCTCTTGAGCAGATCCTTGTTGAACGGTTTGGTCAGATAGGAGTCGGGTTCGTACTCCACAGCGCCCATCACCATGTCACGCGCGTTCTCCGCCGTGACGATCAGGAATACACAACCGAGGCCGATCAATTGGCGGTGCTTGGCCTCTTCCAGGACCTGCTGACCATCCTTGCCGGGTCCCAGGTTGTAGTCGCAGAGGATCACATCGAAGCGTTTATCGTTCAGTTGAGCAATCGCATCCGCGCCATTATTCGCCAGGGTAATATCCCTTACACCACAGGCTATGAGCATGTTTTTGATCATGCTGCGCATATCGCCGAAATCGTCAACGACCAGATAGGCCCTGTTTTCGAGAATACCCGGGGCAAAAGGCACAATGTACTCCTGATATGTTTATTACTGCACGACGATCCATAAGGTATGCTTGAGTCGTCGTGACAAGCAATGGAATGCCGAGAGACTGCCCGTGGCGACTCCCTAAGCCAGCATGGAAAGTGAATCAGCGGTTACGTGTTGTTATACGATGTTACATTCGGTCGAATGTCCGGGGCACAAACGCATGATACCGGGTAGTGGATGCATGCCGCGGGCGTATCATCGTGACATTCCTTTCCGATTATAGAAGCTTCTCCCGGCTCTGTGTGAGACTTAATGTCATACGACAATTCCCGAATTTTGAGTGCTGTGCCCTGTTACACGCAGAGGTCGGATCGATCCGGCTATCAATACCAGAGCCCATTGATGTGCCAACGTGGATGACGCTGCACCGGCTTTTTCAGGTGTGGATCGAGTTCGGCCTGGTGTTGCCCATGGGCGCCGATCCATTCCGGTTGGCGGGGATTGAGTTTCATGAGCTGTTCGATTCGCGCTTCTGTCTGCGGGTGGCTGCGCAACAGAGAGGGTTCCGGCAGACGTCGACCGGGCATGAACACACGCTCCAGCCAGCCGCCCTGTATGCGTTCAATTTTTTCCAGGGCCTGGGCCAGACCCTGGGGATCGCCGGTGAGCTGTACCGCGTGCAGATCCGCAACGGTCTCCCGGGTCCGGGACAGGGCCATCTGGGTCAGGGTGCTGAGGGTGGGGGCGAAGATGAGCAGCAGCATCGCCAGCCAGTTGAGCCGGACATGCGAGAACAGCAACAGGGGCAGGCTGAACAGCAACAACAACTGACCCAGGGTGGAGAGCAGGCTGGTGGCCCGGCTGAACAGGTCGGCCAGCCCCATCACCCACAGATCGTTGTTACGGATATGACTGATCTCGTGGGCCAGTACACCCACGACCTCACGGGTTTCCAGGTGCCGCAGCAGTCCATCGGTGATGGCAATGGCGGACTGGCGGGGTGTGCCTACGGTGAAGGCATTGAGCATCCGGCTGGGGATGTAATAGAGGCTCGGCCGGGTTTCAATCTCCGCGCGTCGGGCCAGTTCGCCGATCAGTTGAAAGAGTACCGGCGCCTGTTCCTCCTGGATGGGCCGGGCGCCATACATGCGCATGATCAGTTTCGGCGATAAGGTTGGATGGAACAGCATTCCGAATACCCCGACACCCAGCAGGATGATGAGTCCCTGGGGACCCCATAGCAGCCAGCCCAGCAGACCCAGGTAGGCGGCCATGAGGGACAGCAGAAACAGGGATTGCAGGCGGTTGCGCCAGGTATGCTGCAGCCAAACCATGGGATCGTAGTTACGATAGGTATTCATGACCTGCTGATGTCTGCGCTGTTTTAGCCGTGTTTTGTTGGCCGGTCCATTCACAGAGTTAGACCCGCCCAGAGTCGATCCGTGCCCTGTCTGGGGGGACAGCCGTCTTGGGAACGGACCCCAATGGATCCATTCCCGCGGGCAGATGAGCGTCAGACCTTGAAACGTCCGACGTGGGACTCGAGGTCGTTCGCCAGACCCTGCAATGCCCGGGTGGAGTCGAGCAGGGCCTCGGTGCTGTGCGATGTCTGCAGGGCGACCTGGTTGATGTTGACGATACTCTGATCCACCCCCATCACGGTCTGGTGCTGGGCATCGGTGGCGGTGGATATTTCCCGGTTGAGCTGTGAGATCGATGCCATGGTGTCGGTGATCTGACTGAGACTGTCACTCGCCTGCTGGGCAGGCTCCACGCTGGCATTGGCGTGTTGATGGGCATCCTCGATGACCCGGATGGCATCCGTGGTTCCGTTCTGCAGTTGTTCGATCATCTGCTGTATTTCGCTGATCGAGTCGTAGGTGCGGGCGGCCAGGTTGCGGACCTCGTCCGCGACTACCGCGAACCCTCGACCCTGTTCACCGGCACGCGCGGCCTCGATCGCCGCATTCAGGGCCAGCAGATTGGTCTGTTCAGAGATCCCGCGAATCACGTCGAGGACGCTCTCGATTGCCTGGCTGCGTTCACCCAGCCCGGTGATCACAGACGTGGCCCGATCGACTTCACTGGCGACCTGGCGGATCTTATCGACCATGTCGAGTACTACCCGCTTGCCGTTCTTACTCTCCTGGTCCGCATCGCCCGCGCTGTCAGCGGCACGGGTCGTGTTATCCGCCACCTCCCGGAAGCTGGCGGAGAGTTCATTGATCGCGGTGGCCACGGATTCCACTTCCTGTCGCTGGGTTTCCACCTCTTTTCCAGTGCGTTGCGCAACCTCCGCAATCTGCGCCGAGGTTTCCACCAGCCGGTGCGCTGAGCTTTGCATGCCGGCCACCATGTTGCGCAGTTTGACGACGAAGCGGTTAAACGCCTGCGCCAGATCGCCAATCTCATCTTGACTCTTGATCTTCAGTTGTACGGTCAGGTCCCCGTCACCCTGGGAGATGGCCTCCAGTTCATTGCGGATCTGCTTCAGGGGGCGGGCGATGGCCCGTACCGTCAGCAGATATACCGGAACCGCGACCAGCACCCCCAGGGCTATGGCGATCCAGAGCACCCGGTATCCGGCATCCACCAGATCACCGAGACTCGACTTTTCATCGGCCACCTTGGTGCGGATCTGCCGGTTGAGTTGATCCCCGATCTCCATCAGGGCATCCGCCGCCTCTGCGTAGTCCTGGCGGGCCTGCTTGACCTGCCGATGATCCTCGATGACGGCCTTGAGCAGCGAGCGATGCTGATCCGTCAGAGTGTGCAGTGCGGCGTGCATCGCTTGCCCAGTGAAGGCCCCATTGGTCAGGGGTTGCCCGAACAGGGGGTCTTCGGAAATGGTTTCTATGGCATAGGACAGATCGTCGAACATCAAGGCGATGCGGCTTAGAATCTCGCCGTTCTCAGGCTCCTCCTTGAAGCGGCGATAGAGTTCGAGGCGTGTGAGTATTGCCAGCTTGGCCTCTCCGGCCGCGTTGATGGAGGCCCAGCGATCCCGTTCCTCCTCATCGGAGATGTCGGGGTTCTCCTCGGAATTCATGTCCTGACGCAGCATCTCCTCGCTGGACAGGCGCTCCACGTCCACCAGCAGGTCGAGAAAACCGGCACTGTTCTGGTCCAGGGCCTGCTCCTGGGACAGGTAGTCATGGTGGCGTTGGGTGAGGTTGCTGCGGTTGCTGGAAAAGGCGCTCATCCGCTGTTGCAGCTCATTGAGTACCTGGGCATCCACCTGGCCGCTGGCGACCAGCCGGTCGAATGCGGACTGGGCCTCCTGCTCAGCTTTGAGAATCGCCGCATTGTCCTCGTTGCCACCCAGCAGAATGCTGTCCACCGCGATCAGTTCCTCTTGAACCGAGCGGATACCTGATTCCGTGGTGGTCATGGCGTCCCACACCGGTCCGGTGATGTTGGACAGGGACTGGGTCAGGTTGCGAATGATCCAGTAACTGGTGCCACCGGTTACCAGCAGTACGAATACCAGGGTCAGGAATCCAGCGCCGATTTTGACGCCCACGTTGACTCGCCTCATGATCGTCCCTCAGAGTGATAATTGCAGAAATCCGTCATTACATCAGGCGTTTGTGGCAAAAAACGTATTTCCTTTGCGTGCCGTCCGGCAGGCTGGTCCGTCACTCCGTAAGTAACGGCGGTCATACCTGACGCTATGCTTTATTCCAGAAGTTTGGCCTGCATTGGGTAATTTTCATTTCGGCACGCCCAGGATTTCCTTTAGAATCCAGCTTAAAACATAGAATTACCATCACGTATTTCAAGCACAACAATAATGGGTAATGCATGAGTCAAACCTACGCCACGCCGCAAGACGCGGAAGATGCCTATTACGACGCCATCGAAGCACAGGATATCGAAAGCCTGATGTCTGTCTGGGAGGCCAGCGAAGAGGTGATCTGCCTGCTGCCGATGATGCCCGCCATACAGGGTCGGGCCGGTATCCAGCAGGCCTGGTCACAGTTGTTCGAGACCGCAAAAGGTCTGGAGATCGAGGTGATTCACATGAGCTGGGTGGAAACCGACGACTGGTCGATCCATCTGCTGGAAGAGCGGGTCAGTATGCCTGAGCAGCCGGAGCCGCACCGGGTCTATGCCAGCAATATCTATCGCAGGAGCGCAGCAGGCTGGCATATGCTGATGCACCAGAACGCCCCCACCCCGCCCCCACCCGGGTTGGTGATACCGCCGGAGTGACAAACGGATCGATTTAGGCGGCGCTTATCCGGGATAGGCCTGTTCCAGGGCGTGGTACACCTGGTCGTTGAAATCCTCCACATCGGCATCGAGCCGATCGAGAATTTCCGCCAGGTATTCATTATCCTCACGCCCCTCCCAGATCTTGATATAGGTTCCCTCCTTGTAACCGTGATCCTGACGGAAAAAATTCAGCACGTTCTTGCCCACATAGGTTTTGAACAGGGTGTCGAAATCGAGCTCCGCTGCCTGCATGACCTGGGCAAACAGGGCCACGTCCGCAGACTGTGTCTGGATTGAAGTCATTGCCAGACGTTCGATGGCGCTTCTGAAATCGTCCCCACGAGCGGGTTGCTCGAGTGCTTCAAGGGCCTGCTCCGCCGCCTGCTCCAGACCGTCGTTGCGCAGAATCAGGTCACTGAGCGCAAAGTGCCAGATATCGACCAGTTCCAGATGCACCTGGGGCATGTCCGGTTTCTGATGTTTCCACCATTTCCAGCCGTAGTGGTCGAGCATCTCCGCGCACTCGGTCCAGATGGCCCGGTACCAGGGGTAGGCGGCTTCCCGCCAATTCATGTTGACGCGGCTGTTCATGGCATCCTGGAGTTCCAGCATGGCGAGAATTTTGTGTTTCATTCGTGAGTGCTTGTCTTCGAAAAATTGATTGAGCAGGGTCACTACGGTTTCCACGTAGTGGGGACAGCGGGACTGGAACAGCCCGTCGGCCCGGGCCTGCTGATACTCTTCGGCAATGCTCAGATCCTTCTCCAGCAACTCCCGGCAGAGGCTGCTGCCGTGGCGTTCAATGAAGCGTTCCTGAATCCAGCGGGTGCTGTTGTAGGTGGCTTCCTTTGCGGTCTTGCCCAGGCGGGTACGGGGTCCCTGCTCCAGTCCCAGCACCAGGGCCGCACCGGTCAGGGTGCCGCAGACCTGGCCCATGCGTCCAACGCCGCCACCGAGGCCGCTGGAGATACGCATCGCCAGGCCTTCATCCAATCCGTATCGTTCCGCGAACACGCTGAGTATGGACTGGGAACAGTTGCAGCCATCACAAAAACGATCAACGGCTGATTGAGGGTCTGGCGGTGAGGTGTTGGTGTGGTGATCGGATGAGTCTGTCATGGTATTTGCGAGGATCAGATATTCTGGCAGGACAAACTGAACCAAAGCCGTAATCAGGTCAAGGCTTGATGTCCAACAGGATGGGCGGGTAGAGGCGAAAGTGTCTCTTCGCCGTGTCGTGGGTGATGAGCGTACCTGAAAACTCGTCTATAACCACGATTTCAGTGTGTGAAATGACGTGCTCCGAGTGTGTCATATAACACATTGTTTTTATTGATTTTTTTGAGATATCATCCGGATCTGACTGGATGTCGGATCAGACGGCTTGGCTTGGTGTTCCGCATTTCCGTCGTGGTAGTAATCGAAACAGGAACACCCCTATCATGAGTCGTAAGCATCTCCCCTCATTTCCTCCTCGTACCTTGCTCGCAGTGTGTCTGTGCGGTCCCCAGATGTGTCTTGCGGATGACCGTGTCGAGGAACCCGTGACCCTGGTGGTCACCGCCACGCGTTCTGAGAAAGTTGAGTCCGAGGCGCCGGCGAGTGTGACGGTGGTAACGGACCGGGAAATCGAGAACCGTCAGGCACAGCGTATCGACGAGGCCCTGCAGGGCGTCCCCGGAGTGTTCATTCGAAGTCTGGACGGTGGTCAACCGAGCAACTGGCAGAACCAGATCACCCTGCGCGGGGTGCCCGGATACTACCGCACCGGGGTGCTGCTCGACGGGGTGCCACTGAACAATGCCTTCAGTGCGGGGGTGAACATGTCCATCGTGCCGATGGATGAAATCCAGCAGATTGAGGTGGTGCCGGGACCATTTTCCTCACTCTACGGCGGTGCGGGTATGGCGGGTGTGATCAATATCATCACCAAGGCCCCCGAGAAACGCCAACTGCGCGCTCAGGGTGAAATCGGCTCGCATGACTTCAGGAGTCTGTCCCTGGGGTATCAGGACAAATTGGATTCCGGTATCGGGCTGAGTCTCTCATACGGGCACAAGGAGTCGGATGGTTATGTCGATACCTATGTGACCAAGAGTCCCAGCAGCAGTGGCGGCACCCCGGTGACAGGCTGGGAGCAAGTGGGGACCTCGACCGGTGGAACCACCTACATCGTGGGTGACAAAGGTGCCCAGTCCTGGGAACAGGACAATGTTACCGCCCGGCTCTATATCAACCCATCCGAAGTGAGCCAGTGGATCTTCTCCACCACTTTTCTGGATACGGATTCCAACCCATCGGACGGAGAGAGTTACCTGCGTGCCGATGGTGCGACATTCAACTCCGGTAGCGCGGAAATCGACGGGTCCTCCACGACCATCCGGGCCACCGATTTTCTGGGTACCAGCAATGGCGAAGAGGTGAAGCGCTACTCGGTGAACTACTCCCGTGAACTGAGCGAACAGGCCGATGTGAAGGGTAGTCTCAGCTATCAGAACAATGCCTACTGGTACACCTCCATCAACTCCAACCCGACGGACACGGAAGGTTCCGGAAAACTCAGCGATATTCCCGCCAATTCGTTGAATGCGGATGTTCATCTGGGAACTTTCGCGGGCGAGAGTCACTATCTCGTGCTGGGCGCGTCGGCGAACCGGGATCGTCTGCATAAGCAGGTATATGCCCTGGATAACTGGCGGGAAGAAGATGACAAAGGCGTCCGGAGTGACTATGCGAGGGGTGAGTCAACGCTGTATGCGGTATACCTTCAGGACGAGTACGACCTAAGCTCCCGACTGACCGCCTATCTCGGCGCCCGATATGACCATTGGTCGACCGAGGGCGATATCTATATCAACGACAGCTTGAACCACTACGACAGTCGCTCGAGTTCCGCCTTCAGTCCTAAACTCTCCATGGTCTATGAACTGAGCAAGGTGACGGTGCTCAAAGGTGCGCTGGGTCGGGCGTTTCGCGCACCCAATCTGTCGGATATGTACTCCACCTTCGGCACCAGCACGATCTACTGGTCCAACCCGGATCTGGATCCGGAACAGGTGACTACCGCGGAGTTTTCCGTCGATCAGCGCCTGGGTTCGGATACCCGGCTGCGGGGCACGGTTTACTGCAGCCGGTTCTCAGATCTGATCTACTCGACCACCAGCGGATCGGATCGCACCAAACTCAATGCCGGTGAGGCACGCACCAAAGGGTTGGATCTCGAGTTGCGCCATGCCCTGACCCCGTCCATCGATACCTTTGTGAACGCCACCTGGGTCAGTACAGAGATCACCGAAAACTCCGTACGTCCCGAGTCGGAAGGCCAGCAGATTCCGCTGCAACCCAAACGCCTCGCGAATATCGGCATGGAAGGCAGACTGGGTGACTGGTCAGGCTCACTGATCGGCACGTATGTCGGTGAAATGTACAGCCGCGATGACAACACGGATGATCAGCAAGGTGTGCCAGGTTCCTATGACGCCTACTTCACCCTCAATTCCAAATTGAACTACCGGTTTAATGACGCGATGACCGCGAGTTTCGCGATTTCAAACATGCTCGACCGGGAGTATTACCAGGGATCGTCGAAAGCGGATGAACGCAGTTTCAACCTCGGTGTGAGCGTTCGTTATTGAGCGTTCGTCGGATGTCTCAACAGAGCGCTGAACAATGAAAAGTCATCGGCCTGAAAAACGGTGTAATGCAGGCATGTCTCTGGGGATCTTGATCCTGTTGATGCTCATTACCGGTCAGAGTGCCGCGACTGAGTTATGGATCGATGACCGGCCGTCAAAGGGTTCTGCCGCGGAGGTCGATGGGGCGGACAAGGTGGTGTATATCCATCAGGGTGAGTTCGCCGATCCGCGTGGATCCCAGGATCCGTCCGTCCGGCAGGTCGAACGCACCGCGGGTGTGGTCGATACCTCCGGCGGCTGGGTCGATGCCGAGGTGATCGAAGATCGTATTTTGTTCACGACCCCGCACAAGGGTCACCATTGGGTCTACCTCGAAGAGCGCTATGTGGACGGTGACACCCTTGAGGTGGGGCTGAGCAAATACCGGTTCTACAATCGGCAGGGTGATATTCAGGAATCGCTCCTGAAAGAGATCCGCGGTCGCACCAACGAATCCAAGTATGGCCGTGACCCGGTGCCGGCAGTGCCATTCGAAGTGGTGCTGCAAAAACCATTGCAGGATCATCATGTCTCCTGTTGTATTTACTCGGGCGACCGGATTCGCGCCAAGGTTTATCATCGTCAGAAACCGCTGAGCATTGTGTCGCTGCAGACCATCAGCGATAGCGGCTGGAGTGCACGCTTCGGATCGGATGAGCAGGGACTGGTCACCTTTGAGATTCCCCGCTACCAGTATCGGGAGAGTGGCTCTCGACGGGGTGCGAAGCAATATCTTCTGTTGGTGGCGGAGACACGCATTGATGAGGCCGGGGTCTTCAATAACCAGCCCTATCAGCAGATTCACTATCGGATGAGCCTCCCCATCGATTTTCGTCCCTCCCCACTGGAATGGGCTGCGAAACTGCCCGCATTTGCGTTACTGATCGGTGTGGCTCTATTGAGTGGATTTGCGACATTCCTGTATCGCCTGAGAATAAGAAGACGTCGGATGGTCTGCACTTGAGCAGGCGGATTCACCCTATGAAACAAGATAAAAGTCTCAGGGACCGGGTCAACCAGGGTGATCTGAAAGCCTTCAGAAACGGCTTTCAGATCGTCGCCTTTGTGCTGCTTGTATATGGTGGTTTCGTGGGATTCGATCTGGGCGATAAGTTGCCCAGCTTTGCCTGCGTTTTCAATTCGGAGGGTCGAGGTGGTGTCTGTTATCTGGGTATCCTCCAGCATGACCTGAATCACTCATTTGAGAGCTTCATGGGCTATGCCGGTGTGATGTTCCTGATCTCACTGGTGGTCTTCATTCTCTGGTTTGCGCTGCTGAACAAAGCCTGGTGCGGTTTTGTCTGTCCATTAGGGACGTTGCAGGATTGGATGACCGGTGTGCGGCGACGCTTGGGCGTCCGCTATTCCGAGTATCGCTGGCGGACACGAAAACGCATTCAGATTATCAAGTATGTGCTGCTGGCATTGCTGATTCTGATACCGATCGGCATCAGCAATCCGTTGTTCGGACTTGATAAACTGCCCCAGGGTTTATCCATGCCGTTTTGCAAGATCTGCCCCGGACGTATGCTGGTACCCCTGTTCACGGGAGATTACTCCCAGTTCTATCTCGACTTCTCTTCGACCAGCGGTTTGGTCATCACCAGTCTCGGCATCATGGTGCTGGGGTTGTTTCTGGTCGGGGCTTTTGTCAAGAAACGCTTTTTTTGTTATTTCTGCCCGTTCAGTGCTTTGCACTTTCTGTTTTCAAAAGCCGCAGCCCTGAAATTGATCAAAACCGGTGAAAA
Organism: Candidatus Thiodiazotropha sp.; assembly: GCA_040506775.1. Lineage (GTDB taxonomy): Bacteria > Pseudomonadota > Gammaproteobacteria > Chromatiales > Chromatiaceae > Thiodiazotropha. The sequence goes on along the minus strand of JBEVWC010000022.1, from coordinate 56,720 downwards.
GTGCACCCGTTGCGGGGATTGTTTCAGGGCTTGCGATATGGATATCGTGGAGATCGCCGACGATATCAAAACCGTGAATCTGGTGACGGAAGACTGCACACTGTGTCTGAAATGTGTTGCGTCCTGTCCGGAAGAAGGAGCCTTGCGAGTCGCCTTTTTGGGGAAAACCCTGTTTGAATCCACCGAGGCGGGGTTTCAAAAACGTATGCAAAAGGCACAGCACAATGAAAGCGTGTGATCCCCGGGAATTACCCTATGCGCAAAGTCGCCAGGCCGGTGAGTCGCAAACCATGCTTGACCGGATCAAGGATGGCTTTTCCGATAATCCTAAGGGTATGGAGTATTTCTACGAACTGTTCAAGCGGGTCTACTGTCGCGGGGAAGCCCTGCAGCACAGCGGGCCCCTTGTGGGCACAACCTGTGTTCAGGTTCCCGAAGAACTGATCTATGCATTGGGTGCGACGCCGGTGCGTCTATGCAACGGCTCCTATCATTACGATAATCGCGGCGCCGATTTCATGCCGGCGAAGTCCTGTTCCCTGGTGAAGGCAACTCTGGGCATGCTGAACGACCACCCGTCTCAGGTACCCCGGATGGGTTCCCTTGAACTGGTGGTCAATCCCACGACCTGCGATCAGAAAACCAAGGCAGGTTCAATGATCCGGGACATGGGCTATCCGGTCTACGATATGGAACTGCCCCGCGCCAAAGACAGTGATAATGCACGGCTCTACTGGCGGGAGTCGGTGCAAAACCTCACCCAGGAACTTACACAGGCCCTGGGGCGCAAATTGTCCAGGGGTGAATTGAAGCGGGCGATGAGCCGTACCGCAAGGGCGCGCCATGCCTTCAGAGAACTCCACAGGATACGCAGACAGACCCCGGTGAGTATTCTGGGCAAGGATGTGTTTCTCGTGACCAACGCCTATTTCTTCGACGATCTGGATCGTTGGTGTGATGCGGTCGAACTCCTCAATGAGGAGTTGCAGGAGCGGCTGGATAGCGGATTCAAGGCGGCACAGGCCAAGGCGCCTCGCATCCTGTTCACCGGATCGCCACCAATATTTCCTAATCTGAAACTGCCCCTGCTGATTGAAGAGTCGGGTGCCGTGGTGGTCGCGGATGAAAGCTGTTCCGCCAATCGCATGCTCTACGATCTGACCGCCGTGGATGAATGGCGGTTGTATGACATGGTGGACGCCATTGCTGATCGCTATCTCAAGCCGTGCACCTGTCCGATCTTCAATCACAATGAGGATCGTCGTCGGCGTCTCCTGGAATTGGCTGAAAGTTACGCAGTGGACGGTGTGGTGTATCAGTCCTTTGCGGGTTGCCAGGTGTACGAAATGGAACAACGCAGTATCGCCGAAGCCATGTCATCGCGTGGGTTGCCCATGCTATACGTGGAAACCGACTACAGCCCGGATGACATGGGCCAGCTGTCGACCCGTATTGAGGCCTTCGTCGAAGCGATCAAGGGACGAAAGCGAAGAGCCCGCTAAAGCCTGTCAGTGTCCTGAGAGGGTTTGTACGGAGGCCACCATGTAATCGACGGCGAGGCGAACCTGCTCGTCTTTGAGCTGTGTATTGCCGCCCCGGGGTGGCATGCGGTACTCGCCGTCCGGTCCCTTCACGCCATTGAGTGCGCTGTGATACAAAGCCGGTTTGCCTTTGGCGATGCGTGGTTCCCAGGCATTGAAATCGGTGACCGCCGGCGCGCCGGAAATGCCCAACAAATGGCAGTTGCGACAGGTACCCATCCAGATCCCGCGTCCCTTGGCCAGATTCTCATCCGCGAAGCGGGGCATCTCGGGCGCCTTTGTGGCGTTATCCTCGGATTGACTGCAGCCCGCAAGACACACAGCGGCGAGGATGATCAGGTGTTTCATGGTCAGTTTGTCCCTGAGTTCTGCATACCTTGAGGATCATAACCTGAATCGTGTGCGGAACCGCGGAAAAATCACACACAAAATACACGCCACCGATGCCGACTAATGCCCAAGGGTGTGGATGAACTCCTCGTAACTGGTGCCTTTGCTATTGAGCACCTCGACCAGCCAGTTCAGTGAGGCATCCGGAGCGTCCCGTGGCCCGACCTTCTGTTCGATGCGAAGCATTTCCTGATACACCGAGGTGACGGCATCGATTCCCTCGCGGCTGGGTTTCCGGCGCACGGAAAAATAACCGATGGGTTTTCCGGTGTGATCGTAATCCACCGTTACATTGGCATATACCCAGTAAAAATCACCGCTCTTGGCCATGTTCTTGACATAGGCAAAGCACTCCCGGCCGGATTCGATGTAGTTCCACAGCAACCGGAATACGCCCCTTGGCATATCAGGATGGCGGATGATGTTGTGCTGCACGTTGATCAGTTCCCGCTCGGAATAACCCGCAATGCGCATGAACACCCGGTTCGCGTAAGTGATCCGTCCTTTCAGATCGGTTTTCGATACGATGAAATCGTTTTCGTCCATGAGGATTTCACGGTTTGTCGGTACAACATTAGATTTCATGGACGCTCCCGACAGGCCGATGAAATACGATTCAGACGCTTATGATCGGCGATGGTATCCGCCGAAAAAACTCACTTCACCCCGGCTAACTGGACGTTAGCGGCGAAATTTTGTCTTCTCTTGTGTCTGAGTGAAATTCAACAGTCTGCTACCCGTGTTTTTCGGCGATCATGGCATCAATTCGATCCATGACCTGGTCGCTTGCCTCCTCCATGTGCTGATATTTCTCAAGAATCTGTTGCAACAGTTCTTTGTCCTTCTCCCAATCCTGGGCCAACAAGGCCAGGGCTTCATGACCGGCATTGTGAACCTGGCTGTGGGGCCCTTCCAGCTGCCTGAATGATACCAGATCGCCGAAGGTCTCGCGTCCGACCCCTTCGTAATACCACTTGCCCAGTCGGCAGGAGTGGTGGTCTACCCTGACGGCGCGGGCATCCTCATTCTCGGTCCCGGCATGGAACGACTTGTAAGCCTTCTGCTTGTAGATCATGTGATCCACTTTGACCAGTGAGGCATAGCAGATGTCATGCGCGAAATTCACCGAGGTGTAGGTGGTTTGCGCCTGTCCAGCGAACACATTGAAGTTATCCTTCATGTCTTCGACACGGTGCTGGACCCCGTTGGCCATCTCAAGCATTTCCGATGAGTTGCGCTGCATGGTTTCGGTCTCCTTCTGGAAGGTGTTGACCACGTCGCGAATCTCATTGGTTGCCTTGAGTGTGGATTCGGCGAGTTTCTTCACTTCATCGGCGACCACCGCGAAGCCCCGGCCGTGTTCACCTGCCCGGGCGGCCTCGATGGAGGCATTCAGTGCCAGCAGATTGGTCTTGTCCGCGATCTCGCTGATCATTCCCAGAATGCCGGTGATTTCATCACTCATGGCGTTGAGTTTTCCCATCGTCTGATGGCTCTGCTCGATCATTCCCAGGGTACGGGTCTGAGCATCCACGACCTGGGTCACCGAGCCCTGACTCTCCTGTGCCTTCTGCATATTGTCGGTGGCGATCTGTGAGACTTTCTGCATCTCATTGGTGATCCGGGTCAGATCGTTCTGACTCAGCTGCAGGTTGTTCATGGTCTGGCTGGTGTTGAGTGCCTGCAGTCTGGCGGCCATCTCATTGCGCGTGATGTAGGCTGCGTTATCCGCCATGGCATCCAGTGAACTGTTGATTTTTTCCAGGGTTTTGGCGAGTTCGCCATGCAGGCCGGCGGGCATAGTACGGCGATAAAAGTGGCCTTCGGATACCAGCTGGAAACTGGTTTTGACTTCACGGAAGAATGTTTCCAGCTGATCCAGGGATTCGTTGAGATCCCAGGCGATATGACCGGCTTCGCCCATCCAGGGCACGTTGGTGATGCGGGATGTGAATTGACCCTCGAGCATCTCCTCGAGAACCGTTTCCGTGCGCTTCATGACATAAAACGGCATTTTCATGCGCATGTACACGACCACGGCCGTTGCCACGGACAAGAGGGGAAAGATCAGGTGCCAATGCTGATAGCCATCACTTAGCCAGGAGAAAAACAGACTCAGCAGGGTGTAGATAACAAACAGCGCAACATAGATCTTAAGCCGGGTGGCTAAGTATAAACGATTCATAGTTGTCGAACCCTTGTTCTTTTATGACCTTCTCGAGAATTTTTGTGGAAGCCGATATCGCCTCCCGGCTTCCCGCACGCTGTTCGGCGGCATGCATGTCACGGTACAGCTCGGTAAAGTACGCCACCGCTTCCCGGGTCGGACGGCGGCGTACCGAATAGTAGCCGATGATCTTGTCCCGGGCATCGAAGTCCGGCGTGATGTTCGCCAGCACCCAGTAGTGATCCCCGTTCTTACACAGGTTCTTCACATAGGCGAAGCATTCCTGACCCTGCATAATCGTTTGCCATAACAGATTGAAGACCCCTCGCGGCATGTCCGGGTGGCGCACAATGTTGTGCTGTTCACCCAGCAACTCCACTTCCCGATATCCGCTGATCTCCATGAACAGGCGGTTCGCATATACGATGCGACCCTTCAGGTCCGTCTTGGAAACGATGAAGTCCTGTGCATTGATCGTCACTTCCCTGTTCGTCGGTGTGATCGGGTTTTTCATGAATGCTCCCTGTGACAGACACTGGCATGTACAAACCGATTAGCGACAGTTACGGGTGATCCTTGAGCCTGGGCGCAGTCTTTTCAAAGAATTGATTTATATTAAAAAATGCTTAATTTTCCGCGCCACTCAGGCTTTGCCGCAATCAGAGGATCGAAACGCTACCCAAGCCTTCTAACCCCAAGGGCAGTATAGCAGACGAGCCTCTATTCCTTGGCCTGTTGAGCGGTTACCCTGATGACAGATCAACCGAGTTGCAACCCAGGCCTCAGTAAGGTTTTCTCCTGCCCGGTGAATCCGGGGTGATATCCAGACGGATTCAATTCGACTCAAGTCAATGGGTGACTTTGATGTATATACCGCGACACTTTGCTCAAACCGATCATCAAGCCATGTGGGCGTTGATTCGCAGTCACCCGTTTGCGGTGCTCTTGACCCAGGGACCATCCGGGCCGGTTGTCGATCACCTGCCGTTCGAGTTGACGCTATCGGCTACGGGTTATGGAAAACTTTCGGGTCATGTCGCACGAGCCAACCCCATGTGGCGCGAACTCAGCGATGAGACGGAGTCCATGGCCATATTCCAGGGAGGGCAGGCCTATGTCTCTCCCTCCTGGTATCCGTCCAAACAACAGACGGGTCGGGTCGTACCCACCTGGAATTACCGGGTGGTGCATGCCCGGGGTCATCTCCGTGTCATTCAGGATAAGGCCTGGCTGTTTACCCATCTGCAGCGCCTGACGGATCAGATGGAAGCGGGGTTCAGCAAACCCTGGTCTTTGAAACAGGCCCCCGAAGGGTTCATCGATGGTCTGGTCGAATCGGTGGTTGGGATCGAGATGGAGATTCAACACCTGACGGGGAAGTGGAAACTCAGTCAAAACCGATCGATAGGCGATCAGGTCGGGGTGGCGGCTGGACTTCGGAAATCGGCAGCGTGCGAGGCAGAATTACTGGCTGATGCAATGATTGATAACTCGTCAGATATGGCTAATTGATCCAATAATCTGCTTTAGATTGTCAAATATGACGAATTATTATATTTATATAATTCGTATATACTGACGATATGGTAGTATCTAACCTATCTAATTCGACATAATTGACGAAAAATGAAAATAAGCTCGGACTTCACCGATGAGACTGTGCTGGCTGAACTCGGCAGGCGCCTGGCACAGCGTCGTGTGGATCTGCAACTCACCCAGGCCGAGACCGCAGAGCAGGCGGGCATTTCCAAGCGCACCCTGGAGCGTATCGAATCCGGTGCCTCGGTGCAGCTGGCGAGTCTGATCCGGCTGTTGCGGGTGTTGGACGACCTGTCCGGACTGGAGCGGCTGATGCCGGAGGCCGGCCCAGGTCCCATGGATCTGCTGCGCCGCAAGGGTAAGCCCCGTCAGCGTGCCCCGCGTCGTTCCACCCGGGAAAAACAGGATGAACCCTGGACCTGGGGGGATGAGTGATGGCCAGCCTGGCGGAAGTCAGGATGTGGGGACGGACCATCGGTGCAGTGTCGCTGAGTGACGGAGACGCTGTCGCATCCTTCGAATACGATCCTGCGTTTGCCGGCAGCGGTATCGAGGTTTCACCCCTGGTCATGCCCCTGTCGCGCAGGATCTACCGGTTTCCGGAGTTGTCCCGGGAAAGTTTTTTCGGTTTGCCAGGTCTGCTTGCCGATGCGCTGCCGGATAAATTCGGTCACACCCTGATCGATGCCTGGCTGGCCACACAGGGGCGATCGCCCGACTCTCTCAATGTGATTGAACGGCTCTGCTACACCGGTGAACGGGGTATGGGTGCGCTGGAGTTTCATCCCTTGAGGGGGCCGCTTGAAAATCGCTCCCAGCCTCTGGAAATCGACCACCTGGTCGCCCTCGCCTCCGAGGTGCTGAGTCATCGCAACCAGCTGCAGACCTCTTTTTCGGGAGCGCACGCAGAACAGGGTCTGGTGGATATCCTGCAGGTGGGCACCTCCGCCGGTGGCGCCCGGGCCAAGGCGGTGATTGCCTGGAATCCCGCTACTCAGGAGGTGCGTTCAGGCCAGATTGCCGCCGCTGAGGGGTTTGAATACTGGTTGCTGAAGTTCGATGGCGTCTCCGGAAACCGGGACAAGGAGCTTGAGGATCCCAGGGGTTATGGCGCCGTGGAATACGCCTACTACCGCATGGCCCGGGACGCCGGCATCGAGATCAGCGAGAGCCGCCTGCTTGAGGAAAACGGGCGAAGACACTTTATGACCCGCCGTTTTGACCGGCTCGACGGCGGTGAAAAACTGCACCTGCAATCCCTGGGTGGGCTGGCCCATTACGACTTCAATCTGCCTGGCGCCTACAGCTATGAGCAGTCCATGCAGGTGATCCGCAAGCTGGGCCTGTCGACAGGCACGGTGGAACAACAGTTTCGCCGTATGGCATTCAACATCGTGGCGCGCAACCAGGACGACCATGTGAAGAATGTCGCCTTCCTCATGAACAAGCAGGGAGCGTGGTGGCTTGCGCCTGCGTATGACCTGACCTACAGCTACAACCCAAGGGGAGCCTGGACATCTCGGCACCAGATGACCCTGAATGGAAAGCGCGAGGATTTTTCTGTTGAGGATTTCAAGGCCTGTGGCAGGACGCTATCCCTGAAACGGGGCCGGGCAGAGCAGCTGCTTCGTGAGGTCCTGGAGCCGGTTGCACGATGGAATGACTATGCGGATGAGGCCGGAGTGCCGGCTGGAATGAGTGCACAGATCGGGAAAAACTTGCGCCTAACCGGTTGGTTCTGATCATTTACTGCTGTAAATCAGAAATGGAATAAACCTCATCGCGGAGGAGAGTGTAGTAGGGGTTGCTTTCAGTGCAAATCTGTTTAGAATCCGAGCAAGGAAGTGAAGTAAGTGAAACCGATCACGTTTCACAAGGCAAATAGGGACGTATGCTCAGGCGGTTTCGATACACCAGGATGGTTTCTCTTTCAGGGCTGTTTTGGCTCTGTGCATCCTTACTCCTCACATTGACTGATAGCCGAGCCGACACGGTTTGCGCTCAGGTCAAGATAGAAATCAAACAAGAGTTGACTCTAGAGCGACAGGCCTTTGATGCCATGATGCGCATCAGCAACGGTCTGGACACGCTGCCGATCACAAACGTTGATATTCAGGTCCTGTTCGAGGACGAACAAGGTAATAGCATTCTTGCAAGTTCCGATCCCAATAACACGAACGCTAAGTTCTATATTCGTGTCGACAGAATGGAGGGAATCGCGAATATCAGCGGTCAGGGTATTGTCGCGCAGTCCAGCGTGGCTGAAATTCATTGGCTGATTATCCCTGCACCCGGCGCGGCCGAGGGTTCGCCAAGTGGAAAGCTTTACTACGTGGGCGCTTCATTGAGTTATACCCTCGGCGGAGAGCGTGAAACACTTGCAGTTACCCCGGATTTCATTACCGTCAAGCCTCTTCCTCAACTGTCACTGGACTACTTTCTAACACAAGAGGTGAATGCCGATGACCCGTTAACGTCGGCCATAGAACCGATCGAACCCTTCACCTTGGGCGTGCGGGTGCGCAACAATGGTTTGGCCGAAGCAAAGAATCTGAAAATAGATTCGGCTCAGCCAAAAATCGTCGAAAATGAACAAGGTCTCCTAATTGGTTTTGAAATCCAGGGCAGCTACGTGGATGACAGGCCAGCCGAACCCACTTTACTGATCGACTTTGGCAACATTTCGGGCGGAAGCTCGAAGGTCGGTCGCTGGTTGATGACAAGTACCTTGTCGGGCGAGTTCGTGGAGTTTACGGCAAGTTTCTCCCACGCGGATGAGTTAGGTGGCGCCTTGACATCGATCCTGGAGGCCGCAGATACCCACCTTCTGTTACATGACGTGCGAGTCGATCTGCCGGGGCGGGATGCCGTGCGTGATTTTCTGGCCCGGGACGGCGACCTGCTCCGGGTTTATGAATCCGATTCAATCGACACGGAAGTGCTGGACCGTTCCTCTGAGGCTGAATTCACACGTCAAAATCAGAATGGTTCACAGCTTACCTATCATCTGAGATTTCCCGCAACCCAAGGGTTTGCAAGCGTTAAGCTGACCGATCCCCATGCCGGGCAAAAATCGATTGTACGGGTCGTACGCTCGGATGGTAAACAGATCCCCGGTGAAAATACCTGGATCTCAAAAAGCCGGAATCGAAACACCAACCCGATGAGTTGGGACTACGCGATTAATTTGTTTGATGCGAACAGCACGGGCGACTACACCATACTGATGGATGACGTGAGCACGGGACCTGTTGCCCCGCTGATGCAATTCATCCCAGACAGAAGCACCTACGAGGGCCAACAGATCGGGTTTGTCGTGGAAGCCAGTGATGCCAATGGAGATCTGCCGGTATTGCGTGCCGAGCCACTGCCATCGGGATCCGTCTTCACCGATAACGGTAATGGCACGGCGTTCTTCAATTGGACGCCAGCTGTAGGTCAGGCTGGCCGATATACCATCACCTTCACGGCAAGTGACGGTAGATTATCTTCTTCGCGTTCAGCCGTAATTCTCGTCAACTCAGGTTCCGATACCGACGGGGATGGCATGGAAGACGCTTGGGAGCTTGAACATTTCGGATCACTGGACCGGGATGGGCACGGTGATCTGGATGGAGATGGAATCTCAGATCTTAATGAGTATCTGGCAGGAACTGACCCAAATAACGGGCCAGTACAACCTGTAATCGAATCGCCCTTGTACGATGCGGAGGTGCTCATCCTCGAACCAGAGCTGACGGTACGAAATAGTGCCCAAGATGTGGCGGGTTCATTAAGCTATAGCTTTGAGCTCTATGCGGATTCTGAGATGACTGAGCTGGTGGCCGAGGTCACCGGCATGACAGCATCCCACGAAAATACGACCTCCTGGGTTCCGGATGTCTCTCTACAAGACAACAGTACCTATACCTGGCGGGTGCGCTCCAGCAACGGCGCGCTCTTTAGTGAGTGGGTTGAAGGACGTTTCAGAGTCAATACCGCAAACGATGCCCCAGGTGCATTGACTGTCAGCTATCCCGTTGACGGTATGGAAGTAGACCGGGTTAACCCCTTGCTTGCGGTTAACAATGCGAACGACCCAGATCTCGATGTACTGACCTACGGATTTGAGCTGTCTTTGTACGACGACCTTTCAGAGCCGATCGTTTCGGTTGAAGGTCTTGAATCCGGTGTTGGTGGTGCGACCGGTTGGGTCGTAGAATCCCCCCTCCAAGAAGACACCTACTACTACTGGCAGGCCCGGGTTACCGATGAACACGGTGTGACAACGTTTGGCCCAATATCTGGATTCTTTGTCAACACACAGAATCAGGCGCCTTCAGCACCGACGATCTTTGGTCCTGCAACCGGTAGTACGGTTACACAGTCGCAAGTTGCATTAAAAGTGAGTAATGCGGTTGACCAGGATCTCGATGAACTTACCTATTATTTCGACTTTGACCGTGTAGAGACTTTTGATAGTGAAGCGCTGCAGAGTTTTGGTCCGATTATCGAGACTCCCCGTCGGCGTATAACCTGGATACCGGTGAGAGATCTCGAAGAGGATGTAACCTACTACTGGCGCGTAAAAGCCTCGGATGGTGCGGCTGATAGTGAATGGGTGAGTGCGAGTTTTACGGTCAATGCAGAGAATGTCCCTCCAGCTGTACCTGTAATACAAAATCCAGGTAAATGGGCCTGGGTTCCGACTTTGCAACCGACCCTGTCGGTCAATCAAAGTCTGGATCCCGATGGAGACGAAGTGAGCTATCGCTTCGAACTCTACGCCGATAATCAACTAGAGCAACTTTTGTACGAACATCTAACTACGGATACGAGTTGGCATATCGAAACAGCTTTAGTTGATAACAAACGGTACTACTGGCGCGTACGGGCAGAAGACGGTCATGAAGCAGTGAGTGCTTGGGCAGAGATTAGCAATTTCTACGTGGATGACAATGGCATAAATGATCCACCAACCTTTGAGTTCACTTGGCCGGTAGCTGATCTGTCAAATGTTCGCTCACTGGTTACCTTGAAGTGGGTGGATTCGGATCCGGACAACAACGCGAAAATTAGCCTCTTCTATGACACTGACAATAGTGGTGCCGACGGAGTGCTCATAACCGATGTTATTCGTGAAGATCCTGATGGCGGAAAAGATCTCTACTATTGGCAGAAAGAAGTTGAACCGGGAACCTATTGGATCTATGCCGTAATCGATGACGGAACCTCATCCGAAACGGTGTATTGCGACTACTCAATTACCATCGCCGAGGGTTACCCCCGTGTCCATATTAACCTTCCGGGTATGTGGCAATGAGGAGTATCCGGTACGCGAGGTTATTGATCATGGCGCTGACGACGTTTGCTTCGGTGATAAGCGCCCAGGACTTTTCGACCCTGTTGAATAATCCCACCGGCTGTGATCAAGGTGATGAACCGGGCATGGTAAAAAATGAAGTCTATTCACCGTATGGGATCAATAAAACCGACCGAAAGGTAGAAGAATTTCGTTGTCTGACATCACCCGAGGAAGTTTATGAGGCGAGACAACAGGGTGATTTGTGGTTGATCGATATCCGTTCGCCCGAGGAATATCAGGAACAGACAATCCCTGGGGCTGTGAATGTTCCAAGTTTTCTCATCAAACAAAAAATCCAATTTAAGAGCGGCCATACCGTGCTGTTCAATGACGGTTTACGGCATGCGGAGCTTGAAGTGCTGTGTCGTCAGCTTGAAGAGCGCGGTTTTCATCAGGTGAGTGTTCTCAAGGGAGGCGTAGAGGCTTGGTATCAGGCAGGCTTTCCCTTGAGTGGCAGGCCGCTAAGCCCGAGTGAGCTGTCGGCATCGGATTACATGAGCTCTCTTAATGAGCGCGCATGGATCATCATTGGTCTCGATCCCTCCGCGCAAGTATTGGTTGATCGTACGGGTGCTAAAGAAGTCATAGAGTACGGTCATGACATCAAGTCGCTCTTATATCGGATTGGGCAAAGAACGCATTCTATTGAACCGGGAAAGGAGACCAGCTTTCTGGTGGTAAGCGGCACGGGTTCGGGGTATCAGGAAGCCAGAAAAAGTTTAACGGGTCGTGGCTTGAGAGAAGTTTACTACCTGTCAGACGGGGTAGAGGGACTCAGGCGATATCTGCTATCAAACCAGGCGCAGCTTCAGCGAGTACGGCAAGGATTCAAAAAGCCGGATAGCTGTTCGGGATAGGTGTCGGGATGAGAACATTCGCAGGGTTGCTGCTGCCCGTTCTTGTGGTGACGCTCTTATTTTCGCTCTGGCGCTGGGAATCGTATCCTCCCGAGCAACCGGTCTATCCAGTGAGCAGAACCATCAAATATTCACTGACCGTGAGAAACCCCAGCCATGAACCGGTTGCAAAGGCGGCCTTCTGGGTCTCTGTCCCGCTGGCCTCAGCTGCGTATCAGGTTCGTGATGAGATACAGACCTCGCACCTCTACCGATTGGAAACGGATTCGCTGGGAAACCAACGGTTGGTGTTCGAGGTAACGAATTTGCCCCCCTATGCGAAGAGAAGTTATTCGGTCACCGCGCGGGTAAGGCTTGCATCAACTCCGAATCGCACTCCGGAGATCTTGGCAGAGGACTACCTAAGTGAAGCCCCGTATGTCGAAATAGGCGATCGAGAGGTTCAATCTCTTGCCAGACAGCTTGAAGGTGATACTACTCAACAGACCGTCGAAAACACTTTTCGCTGGATCACGGCGAACATTCGCAAGAGTGGATATACAAAGCGGGAGCACGGATCGGTACAGACGCTGCAGACAAAAAAGGGAGATTGCACAGACGTCATGTATCTGTTTTCGGCACTGAGCCGGGCGAATGCAATTCCGAGCAGAAACCTGGCGGGTTTCCTGGTTAGCGAAAGCGCTCGGTTGAACCCCCGGGACTACCATAACTGGGTCGAGGTGTATGTCGATGGCCGGTGGCGGCTGATCGATCCGGACAAACGGGTCTTCATGGACTCCGCCACGCAGTATATTGCGATGAGCCTCTTGGATGCGGCCAATGCTCGTCTGACCGAGGAACAGTCGGGCCTGTTTGGTGGCACAGAGAATATTCATCTCAGCATGAATTGAGCTGAGAAAATGCCGTTTTGGCATTAACAAAAGCAATCGAGAAAATACCGGAAGGGATTTCAGGAATGAATAAAACGAGTTTGACGGTGTTCAAGGCTGCGCTGTATTTGCTGCTGTGGCTTGCGAGCACCGAAATGGAAGCCTCTCAATACAGCGATGTGGTGATCTCCGACCATCCGATCGCCTACTGGAAACTCGATCAGATTGATGGCGGTATCGCTATAGACGAGATAGCGGGCAACAATGCGACCTTTGTGGGTACCTTTCGAAACTATTCAACGACGGTATACAAGGATGATGGTCGGTCCGTTCATTTAACTGGAATACGCTCTCAGTACATCAATCTACCGGATATCGGACTGCTTGATCAGCAAACCTTTTCTTTGGAGTTTTGGGTGGAGGAATGGAATTGCGCCCCACTCTTTGCCAATCTTCCTACTGGCGCTTATTCAGAGAATCGCGGGATTGTGATTCGTGAGCCGCAGCGTTATTCGTCGTGTACAAAGCCTACAATTGAGTGGGGCTCAGGTGGTGAGTTGCAATCGATCGTTGTCGAGAATGTCCCTAGCTCGAGAACGCTGCGTCATCTTGTGGTGACATTTTCTCATTCACTGAACGCGCCAGAATCGCAGAATGCGGTTCGATATTATTTGGATGGTGCGTTGATTTCGGAAACTATCGGTATCTCATCGGGGATCAGTTATGAAAACGCATCGGAAGGCTTGCCGGATGGAATGATACGAATTGGTGGAATCGGAGGTAATTTATTCGGTACAGAAAGCGACGGTTATTTTCGTGGATATATAGACGAGATTGCTTTCTATGATTACGCACTTACCCAAGAGCAGATAAACCATCACTTTTTAGCAGGAGTTTATGATGCTGATGCGCCCAGGGTGGCTAGTGTAACGCCCCAATTCGATATCGATGGGGTCTTATATGGCCTCAGAATTGCCTTTAATCACTATGATATCAATTATGACTCATTTACACAGGAAGATATTTCGATTTCAGGGCCGGATGGTGAGCTAGTACCGTTTATCCATTCGCGCAGTAGTATAGATTTTGAACAGAACTTATCGCCTGGCACCTATCAGATATCTATTGGCCCAAATATTCTCGGCATGAATGGTTTGGCAATGGATCAAGATCAGGATGATATCTATGGTGAGCCCGTAGATGACGTTTATGCGGGTGCCTTTACAGTTGATCCTCCAGAGTCGTTCAGTGTACGGCGTGTTGAACCTGTTGAGCAGGATGATTTGCCGGTCAATAGTATTGATGTGATTTTCGACCACAGAATCGATATAAATACATTCACACTGGAGGACATTCGTCTGATTGGCCCTGATGGCGATCTGAGCCTGCTTTCGATGACAGACGTCGGTGGTGAAGTTCCCTATGTAAAATTTAATATCGAGTTTGAACCGCCACTGGAAGCTGATGTCAGCTATGAAATGCGAATCGGACCCGATATTTTGAGTATCTTAGGTGCGGGCATGGATGTCGATGGGGATGGTGTCCAGGGTGAAACATCGGACGATATCTACATCACCACCCTGGTGGTTAATCCGACCCCACCGGTAGTACCACCAAGCGATCTTAATTATTTAATACTTCCACAGATCAATTTCACATCGCTTTCGGCAGTAACGTTACAGGGTAACCGGGCGGATGGGGTATCGATTTGGAACAATGGTGTCGAGGCGGTCGCAATCGGTAGTGGCGCCTGGGCTCTGCCCTTGAATCTTGTGGAGGGCGCGAATGATTTTAGGCTAGTGGCCCAAAACGCAGCGGGAAAGCGTTCGGACCCAGTCTCTCTACGTTTTTTCTATGATACGACGGCCCCGGTCATCACCGGCCACGCTCCTCCAGCTGATGGATACTCCAACCAGGTATCAACGACCCTTTCCATCGCCTTCGAAGAAACCGGCTCTGGGATCGATCTGGACAACTCCTCATTGAGTGTAATCCGGGACGGCGCACCGGTTTCCGGGAGCTGGACCGAGGAAAGCGACATACTGCGATTTGCACCGGATCAACCCTTGCAGGATGGCAGTTATCAGGTAACGGCTCAGCTCCAAGACAGGGCGGGATTGCTGTCCAATTCCCTGAACTATGCATTTACTCTGGACACTGTTGCTCCATCAGTCCCCGCCATCAATGACCTGCCTTCAGTAACGGGCAACGCACGGATCGGGGTGACTGGAACCAAGGACGCTGGTAGTGAAATTCGTCTTAATAGTAGTTTGCTGGTGAGTCGTGATGAACAGGTTGAATGGAGTGCTAGTGTCTCATTGAACGAGGGGGCCAACACCCTGACATTCACCGCTCGGGACAGGGCTGGAAACGTAAGTGATCCGGTGGTCGTGGAGATCCAATACGAAGATGTCGAACCGGGCCCGGTGACACTCAGTGTGACTGACCCGCAAGACGGCCAAAGCCTGCGGCTCGATTGGCAGGGTTATGACGAGGTCGCGAATGGCGATGACATTGCTTCATACGTTGTTTATATCGAGACAACACCCTATACAAGCCTCGCGGATCTCACGCCGGTCGCGACACTACCGGCCGGCTCCCGGCAGTATGCCGCACAAGGTCTGATCACGAATCAGGTCTACTATCTGGGGGTTGTTGCGGTAGATGCTCAAGGCAACAGTCTTCAGACCCTAACTCCGGTCTCGGCGACGCCTACCGGTAGTGTTGTCACTGAGCCTCTGGGCGAGATTCGCGAATTGCGTGTTGCCTCAACAGACACTAGTTTGCAGTTTACCTGGACGGCCCCGACTGGGTCCGTCTCGAGGTTGAGTGGCTACCGGATCTATTTCGGCGGCGAAGTGGCTATACAGGTCGATGCGGGCGTAACCACCTACGAGCGCTCCGATTTGAGCCCCGCGACCGGCTACCCCGTTCGCATCACCACGCTCGACACTCAGGGTGTCGAGAGCGCGGGCGTCTCTCTAACCGGCGTCACTCTGCTGTCGAACCCAGGTGGACTCAGTGGCGAGGCGGGCGAGAGCCGAGTGTCGCTGAGCTGGAATGGCGCGTCCCCGGTGCAACTGGTCAAGCAGGTTGCGGTCTATGTTGCGAGCGCAGACTTCACCAGCGTAGCCGGTATGACGCCACGACTTAGATTGGGCGCCTCCGCTACGAGCGCGACGATCAGTGGCCTCGAGAATGGCACCCCCTACTATTTTGCGGTAACCGCCGTCAACCTGTCGGGTGGTGAGACACAAACTGTCTCCATGCTCAGGGTAACCCCTCAGGCTGACAGCGAAGGACCGGTGATTGGAGCGATAAGCTACCTGGGTTCCCCGTTTACGGATGGGGCGACTTTGAGTCAATCGGGTAGCTTGAACCTGTCAGTCAGTGATGAGAGCGGTGTCAGCCGGGTCGAATTTCAACTTGACGGCGCCCCTCTGCCCTCCGATGCCAATGGGAGTGACGGGTTTGGTGTCACCCTCGATCTGATGGGGCTGACGGATGGAAGCCACACCCTGACGATTGCCGCCTACGATGTGTTGGAAAACCTTACAACCCACTCAATCACCTTTTCGATCAGTCTTGCACTACCGGCCGACCCGGTCATCACCTCACCGGTCAGTGGTCATGTCACAAATCAGACGAATCTGATGGTGACAGGTACTTCATCCGAACAGACCGAGGTGCTGCTCCTACTCGATGGCGCACAAGCGGCGGGTCCATTGGGGTTAGATATCAATGGGCAGTTTCATGCGCAGGTTACCCTGACCGAGGGCGATAATGTCCTGACCGCAGTGGCGCAAAACCGCACGGGTAGCGGTCCGGCCAGCACGCCGGTCAGCATCACCCTGGATACCCGGGTCCCGGATGCGCCCTTGGGACTCAATGCCCTGTCACAAGAGGAGGGTCAGGTCCTGTTGACCTGGCATCCCTCCTCCGACGAGCGGGTCGCTACCTATGTGATCTACCGTGCGAGTGACCCTTTCGATAAGGCCGCCCAGGCGCAACGGGTCAATACCAACCCGGTAACCAACGGCCGATATACGGATCTTCCGCCCGCTGATGGCACCTTCTACTACCGGGTCGCCGCAGAGAACGAACTCGGCTCGTCGAGCGAGTTGTCCAATGCCGTGGAAATATCGGTCGACAATATCCCTCCCAGAGCCCTGGCGATTCGCTACACACCCACCGGCGAATACGATCCGCTCAGTGGGCGTATGGCGGCAGGTCGGGTCAATCTGGAATTGGAGGTTAGCGAACCCTTGTTGACCACCCCGTTTCTCAGCATCACCCCGGAGGGTGGCGTGCCGATCAGCGTCGATCTGAACGCTGAAAGCGATACCCTCTATCGGGGATATTTCGATATCGTTGAACAGACCCCCAGCGGAACCGCCTACGCAGTCTTTTCCGCCCGCGACCCTGTGGGCAACCGGGGCAGCGAGATCGATGAAGGGGCCAGCATCCTGATCGATACGTCGGGACCCGCGATCACCGAACTCCAGGTGACACCCGGCTCGCCGATCCATCACGACCCGGCTGAACCGGCCAACATCCAGGTCAGTTTTACTCTGGACCAACCCCCTATGTCGGGCACCACTCCGGAGTTGTTTTATCAGCTCTCTGCTGCGGGACGGTCCGCCATAGCGATCGACAACCTGACTCAAATAGATGCGTTGCACTGGCGAGGCAGTTTTACCCTGTCGGCGGATGCCGGTCTCACCGAGGCGGAAATCCTGGAGTTTCAGCTCAACGCCCGGGACGATCTCAATACACTGGGTAGTGATATACGGGCTGAGAACAGCTTTCAGGTCTACCAAGGCGATCTCCCACCCCTGGAGGTGCCCCGTCACCTGAGCGCCGTTGCTCAACCCGGTGGGGATGTGCTTCTTCAGTGGGAAGCGGTGCAGGATGCCGTCGCCTATCAGGTGTACCGGCAAGCACCGGGGGAAGACTTGTTGACAGAACTGCAACGGGTCACCACCACCCAACTCACCGAAGTGGCCCTGGCAGACGGAGAGTACCGCTACACAGTCGCCAGCGTACGCCTGGCCAACGACCAGGAGAGCGTCAGCGGGCAGAGCGGAACGGTCAGCGTCTCTGCAGACAGTCAGATACCCGCCGCGCCTGAGAGCCTGACCCTGGAGCTGGTGGGCGCCGGAATCCAGGCGCTCTGGCAGGCCCCCGCCAGCGAGTCGGGTACTTTGAGTTATCGCATCTATCGCGCCGGCGGCAACGAACTCACGGACCTCACCGGGTTGACCCCACTGCAGGGTGACATCGTGCCGAATCGCCAGAACATCCTGGGCTATCTCGATAAAACCCCGGATGTGAATGCCTCGGTCTACGCAGTCACCGCCGTGGATGAGGCCGGCAACGAGTCCTCCCCCTCTCCCTCCGCTTATCTCAATGTGGAACTGCTGCCTATTGCCACCCTCCAGGTACGGCAGACCGATGGGGGTTATCCGGAACTCAGTTGGAGCCATGAGGGTGAAACCATATCCGGCTATAACCTCTACCTGGATGGTAATCCTACACCGGTGAATGCAGCCCCCCTCACCGAAACAACCTACCGTGATCAAGGCTATGGTAACAACCTGCGCACATATACCGTTACCGCCCTGGATGGGAACGGCGTCGAGAGTCTGGGACGCAGTGTTCGCATCACACCCCTGCTGACAATCCTGCCGGACGAGAGCCGTCTGTATCGGGGCGTGATGAACCGTCTGGTCTACCAGGTGGCCAATCCAACCGAGTCCCCTGTCACGGATCTGAGTCTGTTGGTGGAACTCAATGGCCAAGCGCATCAATCGACCGGATTCGACCTGGCGGCGGGTGAACAGCGTGAGGTGGCGGTAATCGTGGGCGGCTACGACACCCTGCCCGACCTGCTCGATCTGCAGACGACCTTGATCATGGCGCCCGACACCGGCGAACGGATCGAGTGGGCGCAAACCGATTCGATCCCCGTTCTCGACAGCAACCTGACGCTTCGCTTGGAGACCCGGGCATTTACCCGGGGCGCCACAGGTGAAATGCGTTTCCTTCTGGAAAATACCAGCGCGGTCGAGACGGAGATTCTAACCGCCCGAAACCAGGCGGACTCCCCCGAAATCCGGGTCCTGCTACAGGATGCCGATGGCAACGTGGCGGCCACCGCGTCATTCCGGCAGCTGTTAGGCGACGGTGTGACCACTCTGGGCAATGGAGACACATTGGCGAGAATACCCCCGGGCGGTGTTTACACCGCCCCCTGGTTTGAAATTCCCGTGCCGCAAAGCATGACCGACACGGCCCGGGTCGCGCTGCAGATCGACCAGTTTCACTACCACACCGGTCAACCCGACCAGGTTGAAATTGACGGAATGCAGGGCAGTCAGGCCGTATCCCTGACAGAGGCGCCCTATGCGGTGACCCTTACCTCCGTAACCCCGTCGAGCAGCGCGGGTGACGAGCCCATCGTCATCCAGGGACAGGCTCTGGCGCGGGACGGTGGTGCGCCCATGGCCTCAGTGCCGGTGGAACTGGTGTTCGAGGTCAAAGGGTTCGAGCGCAAACGCCAGACCGTCACGGATGCCCAGGGTGTTTATCGGTATGAGTATCAACCGGCAGCCAACGAAGGCGGTGTATATACCGTTTCCGCTATCTACCCCGGCGGACTCTCCCGGCCGGGTCAGGGTCAGTTTGTACTCAACCGATTCACCGTAACGCCCACCCGGTTGACCTTACGGCTGGCGAAGAACTACCGTGAAACCATCGACATCATCCGCGTTGGATTGGGCGAAGGTCTGAGCGCCACCCATTTGCGGCTCGTCTATGACGCAATCGATCAACCCACCGGCCAGCTACCCCAGGGCCTTAGCCTGATTCCGGCCGACCCCGTTGATCTCAGCTCGGAACAGAGCGCGGTCCTCGCCTTCGAGATAGAAGCTGACAACAGCGCAGACCCAATAGGCAGCCTGGTGTTGCGAGTAGTGAGCGACGAATCGGTAGATCAGCCATTGAGCGTGGTCAGCGTCGACTACGAACTCACCGAAGCGGCCCCTGCCCTCTACTTCACCCCCAACTATGTGGAGACCGGCGTCATCCAGGATGCCAGCGTCACGGAAACCCTGACTCTGGAAAACCGGGGACTGGCCGCTTTGACCGACGTAAACCTGACTCTGTTGGGCGCCAACGACACCCCGGCCCCGGACTGGGTCTATCTCATGTCCCCCCGGGACCAGGGAGACCTGGCGATCGGCGAACAGCGCAGGATCCAGCTGGCCGCGAACCCTACCTACCGGATACCCGATGGCATCTATCCCTTCAAACTCCGGGTGGAAAGCGCCAACCACCCCACCACGGATATCAATGTGTTCGTGGCGGTCACCCAGTCCGGTATCGGGCAGGTGGTGTTCAAGGCCTCCGACATCTACACCGCCACCCTGGACGAGAACGGGGACCCTATCCCCGGATTGGCGGGCGCACGCATCCGCCTCCAGCATGAAGAGGTGCTGAGTATCGAACAGACCGGCACTACCGACGAAAGCGGCGAGCTCCTGCTCAGCGACCTGCCCGCGGGTCGTTACCGCTTCCGCGCCAGTGCCCCCAACCACCAGGATGTCTCCGGTCGGCTCACCATCAAGCCGGGGATCACGGTAGCTCAGGAGGTCTTTCTCGATTTCGATCTGATCACCGTCGAGTGGTCGGTGACGGAAATCACCATTGAGGACAAATACGAAATCATCCTCAGAGCCACTTTCGAGACCGACGTGCCGGCAGCGGTGGTAGTGCTGGAACCGAGCAGCACCCTGCTCCCGGACATGGCGGTGGGTGATGTGTTCAACGGAGAATTGCGCCTGACCAACTACGGTCTGATCCGGGCCGATGGTTTGAGATTCGAACCGCCTGGCGAAGATGGCTACTTCCGCTATGAATTTCTCGCCAATCTGCCCGAGTCCCTCGGCGCAAAAGAGAGTCTGGTGATTCCCTACCGGGTTACTGCCCTTGCCCCCTACGACCCGGACGGCTCCGGTAGTGGCGGGGGTTGTGGCGGCTATGGCGCGGGGTCCCGCGTGGTCTACTGGTACAAATGCGCCAACGATGTAGTCACGAGTGGATCCACATCCCACAGCTGGATGGGTAAGGCTGCGGGTAGTTGTGGTAGTGGAGGTGCCTCCGGAGGAAGTGGCGGAAATGGTGGCGGCTGGGGTGGTGGTGGTAGTGGTGGACCGGGCGGCAGTTCATTGCCGGAAGCGCCCTGCATCGATTGCAAGCCTTGTCGGACGCCTTGTTGCCTGAAACCTGAAATATGCAAAATAGACGAAGTACCGGTAGGCAGTGGAGGCAAATGCCCTGGTCCTACTCGGTGCAAGAAGAAACAGCCGATGGGCGGCGGTAACGGCTACGGTGCAAACGGATTTTGAGAGTGAATATGAACAAGTCGAACATAATAAACCGAGTCACCGTTCTGCTCTTTATGGGCAGCCTGCTGCTACCGCTGACGTCTCGCGCAGACATTGACCACCAGACCGGTAATTTTTCCTATGATGTCACGGATATCCTGGTGCAAACCGTGGGTGGCCGTGTGGCTGTGATGCGAATCTGGCAAAACGACGGGTGGGGCTTTAATCGCAATCAGGTACCCTTGCGATTGCAGTATGGGATGATCGACGCCAGTCAGGATGCACTGGATATTACGGAGATCGAACACAATGGAGAGACTTATAAACGACGGGGAGATCAATCGACCGAAATAACCCTGCCAGGGGGGGGCGCCGGTTATCACAAGCGAACCACCTACTTTGCGGAAGGGCTCAACAATCAGTGGTTTGTGCGAGAGGGTGATGTCTCCGGGACTGGTCCAAACGTAGAAGCAGAGCGCCTGCTCCCCATTCGTTGGGAAGATCGCAGCGGTCGTTGGGCGATCTATGTTAATTCCGACGAGAATACCAGCACGGCCCGGCTCGATCATTACGGCGACAACACGGGTGTGACCGCTCACTTTATCTACGATGACCAGCAGCGATTGCTACGGATTGAAGATCGGGACAACCAACCCGTTCTCACCTATGCCTACAACGCAAACGGACAACTGTTTGAAATCCGCGACGGGAGCGATCGCAGGGTTGAATACCACTATACGGATGGCCTGCTCTCGGAAGTGATTGATGTCAGAGGCAATGCCACACGCTATACCTATCAGAACGGCAAGCTCGCGAGCATTACCGATCAGGAGCATCGGATCACAGAAGTGGCCTACGGAAATACGGGCCGGGTCAGCAGTGAGACCCTGATTGCTCCTGATGGCTCCCGTGCTGTGACCGCATACCGATATGACTACGACCGAACCCGTAAGGAGGTCTATGTCCAGGTGAGAAATCCTAATGGGAGAGTGATCGAAGAGTGGTATGACAAGGATACCAATCTGATTCGAAAAGTGGATAACGGGTCGGAAGTGTTCAGCCAGAGCATCGACACATCAACCAAAAGATATCTTGAACGGGATCAACGTGGACTGGAAACCATCAAGCAATATGACGAGTGGTACAATCTGATTCAGAAAACCCATCCGGACGGAAGCATACAGAAAACCACCTATGTGCCCGCCACCAGCCGCGTGCTTGAGAAAACCGACGAACTCGGTCGCGTCACACAGTACAGCTACAATGCGGAAGGTAATCTGGTCCAGCGCATCGAAGCCGTGGGCAGCGATGTGGAGAGAACCACCCAATATCGTTACAACGCCAATGGCCTTCTAGTCGAAAAGAAACGCCTGGGCGACAGCGAAACACAGGAATCGGTAACAACTTTCGGCTACGATCCAAGCGGAAATCTCAACCAAATAACCGATCCGGAATCGGGCGTCACCCGGTTGACTCATAACATATGGGGTGGCGTACAGAGTCGAACGGACCCCAACAATCAAACATGGACTTATACCTATGACAACGCGGGAAACCGACTGAGCGTTACCGATCCCCTGGAGCGGACGGTACGCATGACCTACGATGGTGTAGGCAATCGGGTCAGCGTAACCGATGCTCGGGAAAACACCATTCGCTTCACCTATAATGCCCGAAATCAGAAGACGTCGATAACCGATCCACAAAATCATGTGACCCGGCTCTACTACGACTTAGCCGGTCAACTGATAAAGACCTCGGACGCCTTGGATAACGGACAACAGATCGATTACGACCTGTCCGGAAGAATCGTTTCGCAACTGGATGCTGCCGGAAATCAGACCCGCTTTGGCTATGGTGAGCGTGGCGGTGAAGGTGGCGGCGCAACAGGATTGGTCAACTATCCGGGACAGCTCAACCGGCTGCAATACCCGACCTATCTCCAGACCTACGACTACGACACGCGCAATCGCCGAACCCGAATCATCGACCATCTCGAGAGCGGCGCCGTCATAACAACGACCCGTTTTGACGCGGTCGGCAATACGATCGCAACCCGGGACGCCGAGGAACGGGAGACAAACTATCGTTACGACGCGCTGAACCGATTGGTGGAGATCATCGATCCGGCGAATCAAAGCACCCGATTCCGTTACGACAACCGGGATAACCTGATTGAAGTGACTGATCCTAACAACCACACCACCCGCTACACCTACGACCGGGCCGACCGCAAGACCGGCGAGATCCGTCCTGGCGGTCAACGCATCAGCTACACCTACGATCCGGCAGGCAATCTCACGAGCACCACCGACCCCGACGGAAGACGCACCGTAAATAGCTACGATGGCGCGAACCAACTGATCCGTCAGGATCATTTTGCACCCGGAGTCACCGAATCCGAGCGCACGGTCAGCTACACCTACGATCCCAACGGCAATCTGACCGGTTGGAGCGACGCAACGATCAGCGCCACCCTGACCTACGACGAAAATAACCGCAAGACCCAGGAAACGGTCAACTACGGAAGTTTCGCCCTCACCCACCGCTACACCTACGATTCGGCAGGCAACAAGCAGAGCTACACCGGTCCGGACGGAATAACCGTGACCTACCACCGTTCCCAAGACCAACTGAGCCGTGTCGAACTGCCCGACGAGGGTAATATCACATTCAATAGTTATCGCTGGAATCGACCAAGTAAAATCACCTATCCAGGGGGAAGCGCGCGGGAAACCGAATACGACAACCTGCTGAGACCGACCCGTATTCAAACGCTTGATCCGGGGGAGAACTCCCTACTGGACTACCGCTATGGCTATGACGCCACGGGCAATATCCTGGAAAAAGCGACCCAGAGCAAAACCTACGCCTATGATTACGACCTGCTGCAACGCCTGAGCGATGTCGTAGCGACCGTCCAGTCAGAAATTGGAGAGCCGCAAACGGAGACGGAAGGCTGGGGATACGACCCCAACGGCAACCGGACCTCGGATGATCGGAATCCGGGAAGTTGGAGCTATGACGCCAATGACCGTCTCACGGCCAGCCCAGGTGTCGCGTACACCTATGATGCCGCCGGTCATATGACGAGCAAAACCACAGAGGGTGTGACACATACCTATCGCTACAATGCCGAGAGCCGCCTGTCGCGTATCGAAGATGCGGATCAGAACCTGATTGCCGAGTATCGGTATGATCCCCTGGGCCGACGCATCCAGAAGCGAACGCTGTTCGAAACCCGGTATTTTCATTACAGCGATGAGGGGCTAGCGGGCGAAGTTGATGAAGTGGGTAATGTGATCCGGGTCTATGGCTATCTGCCGGACTCAACCTGGACGACCGATCCGGTTTACCAGAAGACCGGTGAAGGCTATGCTTATTACCAGAACGATCATCTGGGGACGCCTCAGCAGTTGGTTCGTAAGAATGGGGCGAAGGTCTGGGAGGGGGAGTATCGCGCGTTTGGCGAGTTGGTGTCTGAGAGTGGCGACTGGGAAAATCGGTTGAGGTTTCCGGGTCAGTATGCGGATGGGGAAACGGGTAGTTACTACAACTACTTCAGAGACTACGATCCGAGTACTGGGCGATATATAGAACCAGACCCACTAGGTAACAATGGAGGGTTGAACTCATATGGTTATGTAAACGGTAATTCACTCGTCTACTATGATAATTATGGATTAGCTAAAATACGTGGTCGATTTGCAGGAATTAACATTCAGAATGTCGATGTGACAAGCGCTGAATATACTGAGAATCCATTTTTTGGTGATACTGGGGTTGGCGATGGTGACGCAATGACCATGGGATGGGTAAGCTGGGAAGCGGATGTTGATGCTGGATTAAGAATAATTTGCGCAGAATTTGATGTGGACTGTACTGGGAAAGAATTTATAAAAAGATCTTGGTATCCGATAAGTGGAATGTCGCTATATGGTTTGAGTGGTAACTTCGCTGTTGATTACAGTCCCCTTACTGCAATAAGAGGACTGTTAGGTCCTAAAGGTCTAGCCTATTCTATTGCCGCTGCTCGTGCTGCTAAAGAGGCAAATAAACGAATAAAGGATAGTCTGAATAATAAATATGGTAGCCTGAATGCCTTTGCGACTGCAGTTTGCATAGCAACAGCATCGCTTCCTGAGAAATAGGCCTATCGTATGAATAATCAAATATATCAGCTTCTATCAAACGGGATCCAAAGGAAATGGTATGTAATTTCGATTATATGCATATATGGATCGTCTATATTAATAGACTATATCGTAGTTAATTATCATCTGGTAACCAATTATTGGGACTACGATATTTTTGCGAGACTGGTTATGTCGAGTGTGATTGCATTAATATTCATGCTGAGATTGCGAGATATTAATTATTCGATCGCATTTTCTATCCTACCATTTTCGTTGACTGTGAATTCACTACGGGTGTCAAAACAATTAGGGCTGTATGATTTTTCTTCTTTTACAATACTCGATGTATTTGAAGCTATTTATTACATAATGTTGGTTTTTTTAGCGTTTAAGAACAATATAAAGGACACTCGTTAAATTCCGCTTCGAGTACGACAACCGGGACAACCTAAATAAAATGGACCACTACGTGGACATCCATAATAACGAAGGGGCCATTGGCCCCTTCGTGGAGGGTGTTCAAAACTCTGTGTCAGCCCGATGTCACAATGCCATGTGGTCGTCCAGTCGGCCCTCGAAATGTGAGGGTGACGGGGTCAGGTCTTGGGGTGACGTGGGTGACGGGGTCAGGTCTTGCAATCACGCATATGTGTAGGAAAGGGTCAGATCTTTACTTATAGTAATTAAAGAGACAATCCGGACAGCCACAGTAAAAGGCCTCGCTCAGAGTAGAGCGGGGCTTTTTTGTTTGTGTTTACTTAGCACTACTGCGTGCACTACTGCGTGGACATCCATAAAAACGAAGGGGTCAACGGCCCCTTCGTTTAATGAATCTGTTAAGCAGTAGGTCTGTTCCCCATGCGTCGCCATTAGCTGTTAGAGATTCAACGTTGCAAGTCCTCTGGCTTGAAATGCCGACGTTTATGAAAGACGCCATGAGAGGAAAGGAAAGGGGTCAGATCTTTACTTATAGTAATTAAAGAGACTATCCGGACAAGACTGTCCGGACAATCACAGTAAAAAGCCTCGCTCAGAGTAGAGCGAGGCTTTTTTGTTTGGGATTACTTGGTGGTCAAGATCAGCAGTGAAATGGACAGCCAAGGTAAAAAAGGGGCCATTTTGTAGAAAAATTGTTCAGCTTGGCAAAATGCCATATGAACAGATCAAGAATCATGAAGATTCCGGTGATTTGGCTTAGATAGTTGCAATACAAATCCCTATCTCGCGAATTTCTCAAAAACTCAAGTGCATGGGATTCTCCGCAAACGCGGATTCAATATAAGCGGGTTAAAATCATGTGGCTTGTCTATGTCAGTAACTGCTGACAGGCCGATAGTCCGGGGCTTCTTCGATATCCAAGATTCTGACAGGTTTGCTTGAGAGCATAGACGGCACCGACCAGTCCTTTGAACCGGCTCTCGAAATGCCGGGTTAGATAGAGCCATTGTTGGGAATCAATCTGCAGGCGCTCCAGGATAGGGGGTAGGTGTTGAGGAATCTGACCTCGTATGTCTTCTCGAATGATACGCCCAGTCCAGTCGACTAATTCGAGATAATCAGTGAGTTTGAAGGGCAGCCCCTTTGGCATTTCGTGTCGGGGATTCCCAACGAAGGGCTGCAGATGTGCGGGTTGTTCGTTGGTCTGCTGAGCTTGGTGGCCTTCCATGCTCGATTTTGCCCAGGCGATGCGTTCAGCAATCGAGGTATATTCCGAGGCTTCCGGGGTTTGGGCCATTTTGGCCCGCACCGGGTTTAGATCCACATAAGCCAGACAGGCGGCCAAAGCTTTCTCGTCCAAAAGTGCTTGGGACTTGAACCGTCCCTCCCAGAAGCGTCCGGAACACTGATCTTCCTGATTGGCCCTGCGGGCCACGGATTCATTCAAACAGCGCATGAACCAACTGATGCTCGAGAGCCGATCACGCCATTTTGTGATCAGCTTACCCAGCGCATCCCGTTCGGCATGAGACAGATGATCTCCGGCAAGGTAACGATCCGCCAGAAGCGAGCCTTTGAATAGTCTTCGCCAGCGTTCAATTACCTCATTTTGATCCCAGGAGTTCGCAGCATCACGATCCATACACAGAACCAGATGATAGTGGTTTGACATCAGGGCGTACCCACAGCAGTCGATGGCGAAGCATCCGGTCAGATCTTTGAGTTTATCGAGAATCCATTGGCGACGGTGCTCGTAGCTTTTACCGGTGAGAGAATCACTGCCGCAGAGATAAGCCCGTCGCACGCAACGGCTTATGCAATGGTAGTAAGCGGTATCGTCCAGGGAAATCAGCGCCTTCCGGGGCTTGGGCATGACATCACTCCTTGATATCTGAAACATTCATTTTTCACTCTGGAGGCTGACAGATTTGATAGCTTGATGCAACAGTTGCCTTGGGTGTCCATGTACAAGGCCGTAAAAGGTTATGTAAAAGACATGTAAAAGAAAGAAGGGATTATTTTATACGAAGGGATTGATTTCAGCAGTCAAAGCTGTAAGCATTTTCTGACAGAGCAATCCCTAATATGAAGGGATTTTATTGGTGCTACAGTGTTTCTGATTCAAGGGAAAATCGTATTGCTAGGTATGAATGGATTTGTTGTGAAGAATGTATAGTAACGCAAATTTCTTGCATTCTTTAAAGTTAATACGCAAATTGCGAAGATTATCTAAATGTATTTTGTTCTTCTTATAAACAAGGATTAGTTTAATAAACAATGGAGTGATATATGTACAAAAATAATAGTTGTGCAAGGATATTTGGAGTTGCTGCTTTTTTATTCTCGCTCTCCCTTAGAGCCGAAATGTTCGAATATTTACCCGAGGTTACTATTAAAACAAACTCACAGATGGCCGTCGTTAGAAATATTCAGAAAACGAAGGGGACAGAGTCAGTTAAACTGGTCCGAATTAATCTTGATTCGCTTAAAGACAATGGTGCTGTTGAGGTGAACTTACAACAGCACAAGAATGACATGATTAATGATGTGCATATAGAGATGCTTAACGACTCAGAATACACATGGATTGGAACGTTGTCGGGCATTCCTGGTGGAGCAGTTCTAATTGTATCGAACGGAATGGTCACAGGGACACTCAGAAGCAATGAGGGGCTATATAGGATTCAGCCAATAGATAATAAAATACACGCCCTTATAAAAGTCGACGAGAAAATAATTCATGATGATGACTGTGAAAGTGAAACGTCTTTAATAGCGAGCCCGGGACACATAAAAGGCATAATCGACAACGATGGTATAATCGAAGGTAGAAACTATTCAATATTTTCAAATGTTGTATCTAATATTGATGTATTGGTACTTGTGACAAGAAATGCCGAAATCAGTTATGGTGACAACATTTATAAATTAGTACAATTAGCTGTTGCCGAGACAAATACAGGTTTTGATAACAGTAATATTGATATTCGTTTGAAACTGGCAGGAATGAGGCCGGTTTCAAGTAGTTTTGACGAGTCAAATATGAGTCTGTCGCAAATTCTGTACTATATGCTGGTAGATTTTGATTATTATTTGAATGATATAGATGAGTTGAGGAAACAATATTCAGCAGACATTGTTGTGCTCGTTGTAGGTGAAGGAGAAAGCTGCGGAAGGGCTGCCGCTATTAATGCTAGAGCTAGTAATGCGTTTGCAGTGGTTCGATATAACTGCATGACCGGTAACTACACGTTCGGACATGAAATAGGTCACTTACTCGGTGCAAGACATAATCCGGAGGAAGACCCATCCACAAGACCCTATCCGCAAGGCCATGGCTTTAGATATGATCCATTCTGGAGAACTATAATGTCATACAATTGTCCTCAAGGATGTCCTAGGATTCTTTATTGGTCAAATCCTGATGTTTACAATGATGATGTTGCTACTGGTACTTACTCAAGACACAACAACACATCTGTACTAAATATGAATGCTGGCAGAGTGTCTCGGTTTAGTGATAGCCTATAATAACCCGATAAAATGTAGTAGTTCAGACTTGATCTGACAACGTACTTGAAAAAGATGAGGGTCGCCGGTTTAGATGGAGGTGCGAACCAAACCATCGAAACCATAAGAGGTAACCCTCATTTTTCATGCTATTGAACACATCATCAAACACAAAGTGGGACTGCTGAATTTGGCAGAGGAACTGGGGAACGTCTCCAAGGCTTGCCAGGATATGGGGCAAAATATGGGACACCCCCATAAATTCTAAACAAACGTTAGCGGCTAAAAGAAAAAAGTAGATTTACCATCGCTTAGGCAGTCTGCGTGAAGTGTGAAAGACGCGAAGAATTTCAATGCGTTGCAGGTGAGGTCGGACTCGATAGGGGACAATATAACGGGTCTGTGGGATGACAAGTTCATGAGTGCCGGGTATGCGACCGGGATGTCCCGCTCCTGGGTTATCTCTCAACAAGGATACGGCCTTCAGAATCCGTTGCACGACTATCACGGCTGCTTGGGGATCGTTTTGGGCGATGAACTCTGCTTCGGCATCCAAGTTTTCTAATGCCTTACGCAGCCATTTAATCTGCACGAGCGTCCCATCTGTCGAACACGGCGGTTTCTTCTTCCGGAGTCGCGAAATCCCCTTCATCGGCTTCCTTTATGGCGGACTGGATCTCCTGAATCTGCCACTCATTGATCTCAATAAATTCCCGGACGGCTTCGGAAGCCAGGAAAGACTTACTACGTTGAGTGGCTGCGGCCAGCTTATCCAAACGGGTCTTAAGCTCTGGATCCAGTCGGATGGTCATGGTTGCGGACTGAGACATGGCTCACCTCGGTGTGCTTGAATGTACACATTATAGCACGTGGCTGGAAGTGGGTCAGGGGACACTCATAACATAATAACTTGATTAACAAATACCAAAGCCGGCGTTAGCTTTGTTCTATGCCTAGACTTGGACGTTTACACATACCCGGTGGCTGCTACCATGTGATGGGGCGAGGGTTAGAGCGTCGGCGAATTATTTTCGCTGACAGGGATAAACAGGACTTCCTGGCCCGTATGGGAGAGACATTGGCGCGCAGTGGTTCCCAGTGCTTGGCGTGGTCGGTAATGACCAATCACTATCACCTGTTGATCCGCGTAGGTGATCAACAGCTGGCTAAGTTGATGTCGCCTCTGCTAGGAGGCTACGCGGGTCACTACAACCGGCATCATCGCCGCAGTGCTTACGTTTATCAGAATCGCTATAAATCCATACTCTGTGATGAAGATTCCTACTTGTTGGAGTTAGTGCGCTACATACACTTGAATCCCCTGCGTGCGGACATGGTTAAAAGCCTGAGTGACCTGGATCGATACCCGTGGACCGGTCGTGCAACCCTCATGGGGTATCGTAAGCAGGATTGGTAGTCGGTTTACGAGGTATTGAATTTGTTCGCCTCCCGTGTTGGAACGGCGAGACGCCGATATCGGGAATTTGTCGGCCAGGGCCTTGGGGAAAGTGGCTCAGATGCACTGCTGGGAGGCGGTCTGGTTCGTAGTTACGGCGGATGGGAAGGGATCAAGCGTTTGCGTAAGGAACATGCACACTGCATCGGTGACGAACGTATCCTGGGGGACAGTGGCTTCGTCGAACGTGCATTGGCTTAGGACACCTTGACGTTCGAATAAGGCACACAGCGAATTCAGGCTGGCTGGGATCTGGACCGACTCGTTCACCGGGTATGCCTGTATTGTGGAATCAAAGAAGAACGGTTAGGGAAAAGGCCCGGCGCAATGATTTGTCATTAGCAATGGCACTGATCTGCCTCTGGGGTACTCAGGAGCTAAACATAAGAATGCGCGAGATAGCGCACCGTTTGTCCATCAGCCAACCTGCTGTATCACAATGGGTGAATCGTGGTTGTGAATACTGCCGTGAGTTGGGGATAGATTTCGAGGCACTAGATAGCTAAGTTGTTATATTATTGAGTGTCCCCTTGTGCATCACAATCCCTGAGGGGGCTGGCCCATTACGACTTCAACCTGCCTGGCGCCTACAGCTATGAGCAGTCCATGCAGGTGATCCGCAAGCTGGGCCTGTCGACGGGCACGGTGGAACAACAGTTTCGCCGTATGGCATTCAACATCGTGGCGCGCAACCAGGACGACCATGTGAAGAATGTCGCCTTCCTCATGAACAAGCAGGGAGCGTGGTGGCTTGCGCCTGCGTATGACCTGACCTACAGCTACAACCCAAGGGGAGCCTGGACATCTCGGCACCAGATGACCCTGAATGGAAAGCGCGAGGATTTTTCCGTTGAGGATTTCAAGGCCTGTGGCAGGACCCTGTCCCTCAAGCGGGCTCGGGCTGAGCAATTGCTTCGTGAGGTTGTGGAGCCGGTTGCACGCTGGAATGACTATGCTGATGAGGTTGGAGTGCCGGCGGTGATGCGCGATGAGATCGCAAACAACCTGCGATTGGAGGGCTGGCAGGTGTTGTTCGATGCCACCGATAACAGTAAGTGAGTGTTTACTATATATATAGATATTAAGTATGCGTCTCTGTCGATTGAGGATACCTTGATTATCGAATGGTATTCCTGCAATTGCTAATCATTCGCATTCTTACTAAGATCTAACCACCGCTTGTAAGCACAACTGAATCCCCGTGGGATCAGGCCTGATGCGGAGACAGCGTGGACAGCGTTTTTAACTCCCTGTCCAGAACCCCTCTACTCATTGCAACGAATCCGACTCATGAATCATCAAGCCATTGCCTCCCCTTGGAAAAACTACATCATGGAACGACTGGAAGCCGCTGTCGTGCGCAGCCGCAGGAATCGGCGCACCCAGTTGCTGCGTCGTATCCTGACGCGACCGGGTCGATAGGAAGGGGTTGATTTTTGCTATCACACGCTAGCGCACGCCTGTGCACTGAGTGTTTCCCTCGGCTGCGATCTCTCGTGGCGGGTGTACCTGAAACAATTTTCCGTGAGACAGGGTGGTTGTGCTCATAAAACTCACCCGATCGACATATCCCGCCTGGATTTGATTAGGCCGAAGCAGGGTGCGGTCTCCGCCCTTCAATTCTGAGCCAGTACTTCGGATTGAGAGTTGTTTATGCCAGAGAGACCGATGAGGCAAGGATCCTGGTGATAAGCATAAATTTTATGTCGCTATCCTTTGACCTTATATTCCAGACCCCTTATACTCCTCCCTCCTTACTGGTGAGGCTCATTTGGGGTACCGGGAAACCGGCATGCAGCTTACCGGAAACAATCAGATACGCACCATTGTAGTGCTCCAATTTGGGGCATCGATAATGATTGGTTTGGCGTTATTGGGTTTCGGTAAATCCCTTGCATTGTCCGGGTTGACGGGTGGCCTGATTGCCGCATCGGCCAACGGGTTTTTTGCCTACCGTTCGTTCCGCCGCTATCGCGCGCAGGAGCCGGGCAGAATCGTTGGTCAGATGTTCGGCGCCGAGATCCAGAAGCTGGTTCTGACGGGGTTCCTGTTCTGGTTGACAATTGTCAACTTCGAATCCGTGAGTATCGGTGTACTATTGGGGGCTTACCTGACCGTTCAGGTGATCATCCCATTGATTGTATTGGTTTTTCGAGATAGACAGAGTACATAGGTAATCTGGATTATGGCTGGCGACGCCCTCACCTCCGGTGAATACATCAAACACCATCTGACCAACCTCACCTTCGGGCAGCATCCCGATGGACACTGGGGTCTTGCGCACAGCGCTGAAGAGGCCAAGGAGATGGGCTTCTGGGCCATTCATGTGGATACCATGTTCTGGTCCCTGCTGCTGGGTGCGTTGTTCCTGTTCTACTTCTCTAAAGCGGCCAAGAATGCAACCAACGGTGTTCCCAGTGGGCTGCAGAATTTCGTCGAATGGATCGTCGAGTTCATCGACACCAGCGTGCGGGGTTCGTTCTCGGCCCGTAATGCCCTGGTCGCGCCCCTCGCGATGACCATTTTCGTGTGGATTTTCCTGCAAAACCTGATGGACCTGGTGCCGGTGGATGTCATCCCCTATATCAGTGGTCTGCTGGGTATTCATTTCATGAAGGTGGTGCCCTCCACCGATCCGAACGCCACCTTCGGCATGGCCATCGGTGTGTTCATTCTGGTTCTCTTCTACAGCATCAAGATCAAAGGTATCGGAGGTTTCGCGGGCGAGCTGACCCTGCAGCCCTTCTCCTCCAGCAATCCTGTGGTCAATCTATTGTTCATTCCGGTCAACTTCGTGCTGGAATTCGTGAGTCTGATCGCCAAGCCGATCTCACTGGCCCTGCGACTGTTCGGCAACATGTACGCCGGCGAGATGATCTTCATCCTCATCGCCATCATGTACAACGCCGGAATAGTGCTCGGGCTGTTCGGCGGCGTACTCCAGCTCGGCTGGGCAATTTTCCATATCCTGATCATCACGCTGCAGGCGTTCATCTTCATGACCCTGACCATCGTGTACCTGGATATGGCGCATCACGAACACTGATTTCATTTTCTTAAACTATCTAGTTCATTAAACGGGAGACCAATAATGGAACAAGCACTGCTGTATATTGCCGGCGCGATCATGATGGGCCTGGGTGCCCTGGGCGCTGCGGTCGGCATCGGCGTTTTGGGTGGCCGCTTTCTTGAGGGCGCTGCTCGCCAGCCTGAACTCATCCCCATGCTGCGTACCCAGTTCTTCATCGTCATGGGTCTGGTTGACGCCGTGCCCATGATCGCAGTGGGTCTGGCCATGTACGTACTGTTCGCGGTTGCCGGTTAATTCGGACCCGTCGCGAACGTTTTACACATCTCGTTAGACGAGAGGTAATTCCGGGATGAACATCAATCTGACTCTCATCGGTCAGCTGCTCTCATTTGCGGTCTTCGTGTGGTTCACCATGAAGTACGTCTGGACGCCCATCATGGGTGCTCTGGAAACCCGCAAGAAAGAGATTGCAGACGGTCTGGCGGCCGCTGAACGGGGCCAGCACGAGCAGGAACTGGCCAAGGAACGCGCCAAGGATGTCCTGCATGAAGCGAAGTCTCAGGCTGCGGAAATCGTGGCCCATGCGCAAAAGCGTGCAGCTGAAATAGTCGATGAATCCAAAAACACCGCTCGTGTCGAAGGTGAGCGTATCCTGAACGCCGCGCAGGCGGAGATCGAACAGGAAACCAACCGGGCCCGCGAGCAATTGCGCGAAAAGGTCGGCCAACTGGCCGTGGCGGGTGCTGAGAAAATTCTCCGTAAAGAGATCAGTGCCGACGCCCACCAGGACATCGTCGCCGCCCTGGCGAAAGAGATCTAAGGCGGTACTATGGCCGGTGAAGCTACCACAATCGCCCGTCCTTATGCGGAAGCGGTATTTGCCCATGCTGACGGCGCAGGCAAGTTGGATCTCTGGCAGGAAATGCTCGAGTTTCTGGCCTCTGTTGTGCAGGACGAAGCTCTGGAGCAGACCGTCAGCAACCCTCTGATTGAGCTCGACGCCCTTACGGATCTGCTGCTGGAGATCGGTGGCGGTCGACTCAACGAGGAAGGCGCCAATCTGGTCCGTCTGCTGGTCCAGAACCGTCGCCTCTCCGTGCTGCCCGAGATCAAGGTGCTGTTCGAGGCACTCAAGGCGGATAAGGAAAAGGTGCAGACCGTCCATGTCACCTCAGCCTACGCCCTCAAGCCCGCGCAGGAAAAACTTATAGCCGAGGCCTTAAAGGCCAAGCTGGGACGCGATATCACCATCACCAGTGAAAAGGATGCCGACCTGATTGGTGGCGTCCATATCCGTGCCGGCGATATGGTCATTGACGGCTCCGTCCGTGGTCAGCTCCAGCAATTGGCGAACGAATTGGGAATCTAAGCGAGAAGCCATCATGCAACTCAATCCATCCGAGATCAGCGACCTGATCAAAAGCAAGATCGAGAAATTCGATCTCAAGACCGAAGCCCGAAACGAGGGTACGATCATCAGTCTGACTGATGGTATTGCCCGCATCCACGGTCTCGAGGACGTCATGTCCTACGAGATGCTGGAATTTCCGGGCAACACCTACGGCCTGGCACTCAACCTGGAGCGCGACTCTGTCGGCGCCGTGGTACTGGGTAACTACAAGCACCTGACGGAAGGCGACGCCGTGAAGTGCACCGGCCGGGTACTCGAAGTGCCGGTGGGTGAAGGTCTGCTGGGCCGTATCGTCGACTCCCTGGGTAACCCCCTCGACGGCAAGGGCGACATCAAGGCGGATGCCACCTCCCCCATCGAAAAGGTTGCTCCTGGCGTTATCGATCGTAAATCGGTGGACCAGCCGGTGCAGACCGGTGTGAAGGCCATCGACGCCATGGTGCCGGTCGGGCGCGGACAGCGCGAATTGATCATCGGTGACCGCCAGACCGGTAAGTCTGCGGTGGCCATCGACGCCATCATCAACCAGAAGGGCACTGGCGTTAAATGTATCTACGTCGCGGTGGGACAGAAGAACTCCACCATCGCCCAGGTTGCGCGCAAGCTGGAAGAGCATGGCGCTCTTGAGCACACGATCATCGTCGCAGCCCCCGCTGCTGACTCCGCGGCCATGCAGTTCATCGCCCCCTATTCCGGATGCACCATGGGTGAATACTTCCGCGACAAGGGTGAAGACGCGCTGATCATCTACGACGATCTGACCAAACAGGCCTGGGCCTATCGTCAAGTCTCCCTGCTGCTGCGTCGTCCGCCGGGTCGTGAAGCCTATCCCGGTGACGTGTTCTACCTGCACTCCCGCTTGCTGGAACGCGCTGCCCGGGTGAATGCCGACTTCGTCGAAAAGGCCACTGGTGGCAAGGTGAAGGGCCAGACCGGTTCCCTGACCGCCCTGCCGATCATCGAAACCCAGGCGGGTGACGTGTCGGCCTTCGTACCCACCAACGTGATCTCCATCACCGACGGTCAGATCTTCCTCGAGGCGGATCTGTTCAACGCCGGTATCCGTCCGGCGATCAACGCCGGTCTCTCGGTATCCCGTGTGGGTGGTGCGGCACAGACCAAGATCATCAAGAAGCTGGGTGGCGGTGTACGTCTTGCCCTGGCCCAGTATCGTGAGCTGGCGGCTTTCTCCCAGTTCGCTTCGGATCTCGACGAGGCCACCCGCAAACAGCTGGAACGTGGCGCCCGGGTCACCGAACTGATGAAGCAGGCCCAGTACTCGCCGCTGTCGATCTCCGGCATGGCCGTCTCCCTGTTTGCCGCCAACGAAGGCTACCTGGATGACGTGGACACCACCAAGGTGGTGGACTTTGAAGACGCCTTGCAGGGTTACATGAAGAGCAGCCAGAAAGATCTGATGGACAAGATCAACGAAAACGGTGATTACAACGCCGAAATCGAGCAGGCGCTGCACGACGCACTGAAAGACTTCAAAGCCAACCACACCTGGTAACAGGTCGGTTAACACGAAATAGGGTCAAGAGTTATGGCGGGTGCAAAAGAGATCCGGACACAGATCGCCAGCATCAAAAACACGAGCAAGATCACCAAGGCTATGGAGATGGTGGCGGCCTCGAAGATGCGTAAGGCGCAGAACCGCATGGAGGCCACGCGCCCCTATGCGCAGAAGATGCGCAATGTGATTGGTCATCTGTTCCATGCTCATCCGGAGTACAAGCACACCTTCATGATTGAACGTGAGGTGAAGCGGGTCGGGTACATCATCGTGTCATCCGATCGAGGCTTGTGCGGCGGTTTGAACAGTAACCTGTTCCGCCGGCTTGTGAGGGAACTGAAGGGTCACCGTGACGCGGGTGTAGAGGTGGATTTCTGCATCATCGGCAACAAGGCGCTGGGTTTCTTCGGCCGTTTCGGCGGAAATATCGTAAGCCAGGCCACCCATCTGGGTGACGCGCCGCACATCGAGGATCTGATCGGTACGGTGAAGGTCATGCTGGATGCCTATGCAGACGGCACCACCGACAGCATCTACATCGCCTACAACGATTTCGTCAACACCATGACCCAGAGTCCCACCATCGAGCAGTTGGTGCCGATTCCGCCGACCATGGAAGACGAGCTCAAGCACCACTGGGACTACATCTACGAGCCCGACTCGAAAGAGGTCCTGGACAACCTGCTGGGCCGCTATATCGAGTCACTGGTGTACCAGGCAGTGGTTGAGAACGGCGCCTGCGAACAGTCTGCGCGAATGGTGGCAATGAAGTCGGCCTCCGACAACGCCGGCAACCTGATCGACGAGTTGCAGCTGATCTACAACAAGGCGCGCCAGGCGGCGATCACCCAGGAGATCTCGGAGATCGTGGGCGGTGCCGCGGCCGTTTGATCGGTGTGAGCATTACAGAATTACTTTTTTTATCTTTTTGAGAGTCGCCTGGAGCGGCAAGAGGAACCAGAAATGAGTTCGGGCAAAGTGGTTGAAATCATCGGCGCCGTGGTGGACGTGCAGTTTCCCCGTGGCGAGATGCCTAAGGTCTACGAAGCACTCAAGATCGAGGAGGCGAATCTCACCCTGGAAGTGCAGCAGCAGCTGGGCGACGGGGTGGCGAGAACCATCGCCATGGGTTCCACCGACGGTCTGAAACGTGGTCTCGATGTGGTCGCCACCGGCGCACCCATCAGTATCCCGGTCGGCCAGGGCACCCTGGGCCGCATCATGGATGTACTGGGCAACCCGGTTGACGAGCAGGGCGATGTCAAAGCCGACAAGCTGATGCCGATCCATCGCGAACCCCCGAAACTGGAAGATCAGGCCTCGACCACCGAGATCCTCGAAACCGGTATCAAGGTTATCGATCTGATCATGCCCATCGCCAAGGGCGGTAAGATCGGCCTGTTCGGCGGCGCCGGCGTGGGCAAGACCGTTACCCTGATGGAGCTGATCCGTAACATCGCGGTTGAGCACTCGGGCTTCTCCGTATTCGCCGGTGTGGGTGAGCGTACTCGTGAGGGTAATGACTTCTACCACGAGATGCAGGAAGGCGGGGTACTCGATAAAGTGGCCCTGGTCTACGGTCAGATGAACGAGCCCCCGGGCAACCGTCTGCGTGTGGCCCTGACCGGTCTGACCATCGCCGAGAACTTCCGTGATGAAGGCCGTGACGTACTGATGTTCGTGGATAACATCTATCGTTACACCCTGGCCGGTACCGAGGTGTCTGCACTGCTGGGCCGTATGCCTTCCGCGGTAGGTTACCAGCCGACCCTGGCCGAGGAGATGGGCGCCCTGCAGGAGCGCATCACCTCCACCAAGACCGGTTCCATCACTTCTTTCCAGGCGGTATACGTACCGGCGGATGACTTGACCGACCCCTCTCCGGCCACCACCTTCGCGCATCTTGACGCGACCCTGGTGCTGTCCCGTCAGATCGCCGAGTTGGGCATCTACCCGGCGGTGGATCCCCTGGATTCCACCTCGCGTATTCTCGACCCCCACGTGGTGGGCAGCGAGCACTACAGTGTCGCACGCTCCGTGCAGGGTACCCTGCAGCGTTACAAGGAGTTGAAGGACATCATCGCGATTCTGGGTATGGACGAAC
Organism: Candidatus Thiodiazotropha sp.; assembly: GCA_040506775.1. GTDB lineage: Bacteria > Pseudomonadota > Gammaproteobacteria > Chromatiales > Chromatiaceae > Thiodiazotropha. Next base: position 18,024 of record JBEVWC010000022.1, on the reverse strand, counting down.
TGTCCGAAGAGGACAAACTGGTGGTGCAGCGCGCTCGTAAGATCCAGCGCTTCCTCTCCCAGCCCTTCTTCGTCGCAGAAGTGTTTACCGGTACCCCCGGCAAGTACGTCTCCCTGAAAGACACCATCGCCAGTTTCAAGGCGATCGTCGCAGGCGAATACGACCACCTGCCCGAGCAGGCTTTCTACATGGTCGGCGGAATCGAAGAGGCTGTCGAGCGTGGCGGCAAGGGCTGATCGCCCGGGAGTATAGAAGATGGCCATGACAATTCATGTGGACATCGTCAGTGCCGAGGGTGAAATCTTCAGCGGCCTGGCGGAGATGGTCTACGCACCTGCCGTCATGGGTGAATTGGGCATCGCGCCCCGTCACACCCCGCTGGTCACCCAGCTCAAGCCCGGTGAAATTCGGGTTGATGGCGGCGGTGGCAAGGCCATGCAGCATTTTTACGTGTCCGGTGGGATTCTCGAGGTGCAACCCCACGTGGTGACCGTTCTGGCGGACACCGCCATTCGCGCCGCCGATCTGGACGAAGCCGCGGCCCAGGAGGCCAAGCGTCGTGCCGAAGAGGCGATGTCGGATCGCAGTGCCGAGTTCGAATACGCCAAGGCTCAGGCCGAACTGGCCGAAGCGGTCGCTCAGCTGCGCGTCATCGAAAAAATCCGCAAGGGCAAACGCTCTTAATCCCTTCCGAAAGATACAAGGGCCCGGCACGCCGGGCCCGCCTGCATCCTGATCATGTCAAAAGAAATCATCACCACCGGTAAATTTGTCTCTCTCACCTACTCCATTGCCGATCCCGACGGTAATCTGCTCGAGCAGAGTGATCTTCCTGTCAGTTACATACATGGCGGCGAGACGGAGCTGATCGGCGGGATGGATCGGGCCGTGGAAGGCAAGGCCGTGGGCGAGGAAGTGGAGATTACCCTGACCCCGGAACAGGGGTTTGGCGATCATGATCCTGACCTCACCTTCACTGATGATATCGACAATGTCCCTCCCGAGTTTCGTCAACTGGGCGCCGAAGTGCAGATGCAGAACGAAGCCGGCGACGTGCGCAGTTTTTATGTCACCCGGATCGAAAATGGCCGCCTGACCGTCGATGGCAATCATCCCCTGGCCGGGAAATCCCTGGTGGTTCGGGTCAAGATTCTCGAAGTGCGTGACGCGACCCGGGAGGATGCCATGAATGTGGGCATCCCCGGTCAGAGTAAAACCCTCAACTGATTCCCCCATTCCCGAGTTCCGGAAGGTAAATCCCCTGATACTGAGTGCAGGGATTTTTCACCTTTTAAGTTATCATGTGAACCGTTAGGCTTGCCTGTGAGCCCGTGTGTCCCGGGATATGCTTTGGCTCATGAAAAAACAGGGTCTCGGCCTGTCAGGGCCAGACAAGTATTTCGCCAAATAACGAATTGATTCCATTACCCCGTGCGAGAAACGGTAGTGATGGCTTGAGGTTTTCTTAACAGGGGGAGAATCGGATGCATTTGGGAGCTCTGATACTGGCTGCCGGGGAAGGAACGCGGATGCGTTCAAAACTGCCGAAGGTGTTGCACGCCCTGGCCGGTAAACCGCTGTTGTCCCATGTGATCGAGACGGTTCGGACCATCCATCCCGACGAAATCTCCATCATCTACGGCCACGGGGGCGATGAAGTCCCTTCCCGCCTGGCCGCCACCGACCTGGATTGGATCGAACAGAAGGAGCGCCTCGGCACCGGCCATGCGGTGATTCAGGCCCTGCCCTACCTCAAGCGGGTCGATCAGGTGCTGGTGCTGTATGGGGACGTCCCGCTGATCAGTGCCTCGACCCTGGTGAGCCTGTTGAGCTGTCTGCATACCAGTGACCTGGCACTGCTCACCGTGGACCTGCCGGACCCCACCGGTTACGGACGTATCGTACGCGACCGGAACGACCGGGTGGTGCGCATCGTCGAACAGAAGGATGCCACCGAACGGGAACTCGAGATCACCGAGATCAACACCGGCATCATGGCGGTGAACCGGGCCAAGCTGGAAACCTGGCTGTCCCGCATCGACAACAACAACGCTCAGAACGAGTACTACCTGACCGATATTATCGCCCTGGCCGTCTCGGATGGTGTGAATATCCAGGCGGTCCACCCCAGTTGTGAAGAAGAGGTCATGGGGATCAATGACCGGAAACAGCTCGCCTGTCTGGAGCGTTACTACCAGCGCAAGCAGGCGGACGACCTGATGCGCAGCGGCGTGACCCTGGCGGATCCCAACCGGCTCGATATCCGGGGTCACCTGAAGACCGGACAGGATGTCTTCATCGACTGCAACGTGATCATCGAGGGCGAGGTCAACCTTGCGGATGGGGTCAGTGTGGGTCCGAACGTGTGCCTGAAAAACTGTTCGATCGGCGAACAGACTCAGATCTTTGCCAACAGCGTTCTGGAAGATGCCCGTATCGGCGCGGATTGCCGGATCGGACCGTTCGCCCGGATCCGCCCGGAGACCCGTCTCGCGGATCATGTGCATGTGGGCAATTTCGTAGAGATCAAGAAGAGCCAGGTGGCGGATGGCAGCAAGATCAACCACCTGAGTTATGTCGGTGATTCCGAGGTAGGCGCGCGGGTGAATGTTGGAGCGGGCACCATAACCTGTAACTATGATGGGGCCAACAAACATAAAACGATCATTGGTGACGATGTCTTTATCGGATCGGATACCCAACTGGTTGCGCCGGTCAGCGTAGGCGCAGGGGCGACCATCGGCGCGGGTTCCACGATTACCAAGGATGCCCCGACGGAGCAGCTGACCCTCAGTCGTTCCAAGCAGGTCAGTCTCGAAGGCTGGACCAGACCAGTGAAAAAACCAAAGGCTTAATCGGGAGAGATAACGATGTGTGGCATTGTCGGCGGCATCGCGCAACGTAATGTAGTGCCGGTCCTGATGGAGGGCCTGAAGCGCCTGGAATATCGCGGTTACGACTCTGCCGGTGTGGCGATCCTGGATGATCGGCAGCACCTGCAACGTATCCGCTCAGTGGGCAAGGTGGCCGCACTCAACGAGTTGATCGGCCAATCGAGCCTCTCCGGTGGTCTGGGTATCGCGCATACCCGCTGGGCCACCCACGGCATGCCTTCCGAACGTAACGCGCATCCGCACATGAGCGGTGAACAGGTCGCCATCGTGCATAACGGCATCATCGAAAACTACGCCGAGTTGCGCGAAGATTTGACCGGAAAGGGCTTTGTCTTCACCTCCGAAACCGATACCGAAGTTATCGCTCACTTACTCGCAGATGCGCTGAAATCGGAGTCTGACTTCATCAAGGCCGTGCGCAAGGCCGCCGAAAAGCTGGTTGGCGCCTACGCCCTGGCGGTGGTGAGTCCGGACGATCCCGATCAGTTGGTGGTCATCCGAGCCGGCAGTCCCCTGGTGATCGGTCTTGGCGAAGGCGAGAACTTTATCGCTTCCGACGTGTTCGCCCTGCTGCCCGTCACCCAGCGTTTCATCTTCCTCGAAGAGGGGGATATGGCCCATATCTCCACCGACAAGGTCAGCATCTTTGATGCCGATGGAGCACCGGTGGAGCGCGAGGTGCGTACCTCACAGGTGTCTGCGGTGAAGGCTGAAAAGGGTCCTTACCGCCATTACATGCTGAAAGAGATCTTTGAGCAGCCCGCCGTTATTGCAGAAACCCTGGAGGGCCGGATTCACAAGGGACGTCTGCTGGATGCCTCCTTCGGACACGAGGCGAAGGAACTCCTCGACAAGACCCGCAACGTGCACATCGTAGCCTGCGGCACCAGTTATCATGCCGGCCTGGTGGCGCGCTACTGGCTGGAAGAGATCGGCGTGCATTGCAGCGTCGAAGTGGCCAGTGAGTTTCGATACCGCAAGGTGGTGGTGCCCGATGATACCCTGTTCGTCACCATCACCCAGTCCGGCGAGACCGCCGACACCCTCGCCGCCCTGAGGGGTTCGAAGAGCAAGGGTTATCTGGGCAGCCTGGTGATCTGTAACGTACCGGAAAGCTCCCTGGTGCGGGAATCCGACGTAGCCCTGATGACCCGCGCCGGCCCTGAGATCGGGGTGGCCTCCACCAAGGCCTTCACCACTCAATTAGTGGCCCTGCGCCTGCTCACCCTGGCCCTGGCAAAACGCCGTGGCATGAGCGTGGAGCGGGAGCGGGAACTGGTGGAAGAGCTGCATGCCCTGCCCCGCCAGGTCGAGGTGATCCTCAAACTCAACGATGCCATAGAAGAGCTGGCCAACGCCTTCGCCGACCGTCATCACGCCCTGTTCCTGGGGCGTGGCTGCTTCTACCCGGTGGCCATGGAAGGCGCCTTGAAACTCAAGGAGATCTCCTACATCCACGCCGAGGCCTATCCCGCCGGAGAACTCAAGCACGGCCCCCTGGCCCTGGTCGACGCGGAAATGCCGGTGATCTGCGCCCTGCCCGACGATCCGCTACTGGAGAAGGTCATCTCCAACCTGCAGGAAGTCCGCGCCCGGGGTGGTGAACTGTTCCTGTTCAGCGACCAGAAGGTCAAGATCGGTCTGGATCATTTCCACAACCTGACCCTCTCCGATATCTACCCCTCAACCGCGCCGATCGTCTACAGCGTGCCCCTGCAACTGCTGGCCTATCATGTGGCGGTGTTGAAAGGGACGGATGTGGATCAGCCTCGGAATCTGGCTAAGTCTGTAACGGTGGAGTGAGCTTACTGAATTGACAAAATCCCCATCACTCAAAGGGACCTGAATGATACATATCGTCATTATTTTGCTGGATCTCGGTGACATCATATATCTGATCTATCGTTCGAATTCGTCAGATTCTGTGTTTGGCAGCGCGCCTCCATGCCGAACGTGAGTTGAAAAAAGGAACAACAGGTAAACGGCGTGTGCTCACTGGTAACCCGTCCCTGGCTGTTGGTAAAACTTAATAGAAACGGAGAAGAACAGGTACTTGCCGCGAATGTGGCTTCCTATGACAAAATGCACGATGGTAAGATCATTTTCAGCAACCGATATGGTGTGTTCATACTGAATGTTTCCAGTGACCCTGAGGTTGTTTTGCGCGGTAAGTTGATTGCGGAGTTGATATCTCAATAGAGCACAGATGACGTGAAACACAGCATGAACTCGCAGTGCTGTTTTCTATGCAATCGGTGGTAAGGATTTACGTTGTTTAAGAATATAAATTACTGGAATTTATTATCAAGGAGGCTGCATGAGCGCTTTTTTAAAAATTAATAGCCTATCAATTTCTCTTATTCTTTTAATGTTAATCGGGTGTTCCAGCACTGCGTCGATAGACGACGGTGCAGCAAAAGCCGAAGAAGTGAAATACAAAGGAGCCTTTAGTGAGGTTACTATCGATTTCAGTCAAGAAGCGGAGAATCAGTTAAATAGTAATAACGATCTTGATCTGATTGAGTTTAATACTGTGATCCTCGACGGGCTTGATTCGAATGGGTTGATAAACTCGAATAGCAAACATTCACTTAACATTATTATTGATAGAGTAAATATTCCTTCTAATTCGTCATCTAGCTATGTTAATTCTTTAGATCTGCCTGGGAGCATTTCCGGAATACTTGTTGTTAAAGACGAGGAACGCAACACAATCAGTCAATATAAGTTGTTGAAGAATTACGAGTCCGACATATCATCTGCGCAGAAAAGTGATTTGATATATCGGCAATTCGCCGAGCATATCAGTGAATTACTGGTTGAGGACTCTACTTCAGGTGGGGTCGAGAACAGTCAAAACACCTCTGATATCAATCAAGGAAATAGTGGATCGACACTCTTGACGTTTCTTGCGTATATAGCATTTATTGCAGGATTCATGGCTGGGTTTTAGGCCGGCTCCCGGAAAATAACAGGGCTCCGGAAAACGAGAAGCAACACATGGAAGCTGAGTGGCGATAATAGATGCTGTAGATGGAGCATCAATTTAGGTGACCTATCAGGCTATTGAAATTCTACCCAGACGGTCCGATTCTGCGTTGAAACCCCCCTCAAAATGCATATTTACTTCAGTAAACTGGGCTTTTTCAGGAGGTTGTTCAAAACTCTGAGTCAGCCCGATGTCACAGTGCTATGTGGTCGTCCGATTCTACAGAGGACATCCACGTTAAAAAGACTACGCCGGAAGACTACCTGCCAGGCCTGAAATTATTGAACAAAGAGTTCACTCTATCATTGGTGATCGACATCTTGACGCCCAAGACAATGTGGGTCGAGATTTTTCGGAGATTGAATTTTGAGGATTTATTCTCTGTCTGCTGGTTTTCATCAGATCATGGAGTGATTAAGCCATCTTAAGAGCCTTACGAAAGGGTTGTTAAAAGTCTTGGAGCAAACAAGGAGAACTGTATTGTCATTGGCGATTCAATAAGACGGGATCGGGGTGGTGCAGAAGCAGCGGGTTTGGATTGTGTAATAGTGGGAGGTGTAAGGCACTTTACTGTTATCACTCATTGCTGGCTTTTCAGGAAAGTTATGCCATCCCATAATAAGATCAACAGTTGTGCTTGGCGTATGGTTCGCCGATCCCTTGTGATGTGTCCGTTTCATATGCAGCTAACTAATAATTAGTGAGATGACTAATCCATTTAATTCTGCGCAATGATTGATAATCTCACTGATCTGACAGAACGTTTTCTTGAATTAAAAACCAATAAAAGTGGTGAAAGGCGTGCGCCGCATAAGCCACTGTTACTGTTGAACGCAATCTCGCAGCTCCTGCAGGGGAAATCAGAGTTGAATTAGAAACCGTACTCCGTCCTTTACTCAACGCATATGCACCTCCTGTAGCCAACCGACACCAACCAGAGCTACCCTATTGGCATATGATGTCTGACGGTATCTGGACCATCCCTGGCGCTGATAATTTTCCAAGGCAAAGAGGTGGTTTTCCGACCATGGCGTCTCTTAGAGCATCATCAGGCCATCTGATTCCGGAAGTATCAAAATTACTGATAAGCCACAAAAATCAAATCCCAAAAATCGTTCATGCCTTGTTGAGCAAGCATTTTCCAGAATCTCTGCATGAAGATATAGCAGCCGCTACAGGCCTCAGTACGGTACTCAATGATTGTATAGCCGAGGCATCCGTTCAGTATGGCCGCAGTAAGAGGGATCCCCGCTTTCGGGATCAGGTATTGCGAGCTTACGAACATCGTTGTGCTGTGACTGGTTTTCGGGCCGCATTAGGTGGGAGTTATTTTGGATGTGAAGCTGCACATGTTAAGTGGCACGCATACTTTGGTCCAGATACTGTTGAAAACGGTTTATCGTTAGAGCCGACGATGCATAAACTATTTGATGCAGGCGCTTGGATGCTAACGGATGATCGCAGAGTTTTAGTGTCTGCCGAATTCACTGGATCTGATACAGCGATTGCAAGGCTACGTGAACATCACGGAAAACCAATAAGAGATCCATTGCCGGGTGAACGTCCAGTCAGCATGGAATATATTCGATGGCATAGAGAGCCGGATTATGGAGGTGTTTTTCGTGGGCCCGCACTTAAACTTTAGAGTAAAGTTAAAAAAGAGATCAGAAAGTCTGGATTAAGATATCGAGAAGATACACACACCATAACACTCTAATTTTAGTTATCTGAATTGCGGAGTCGTTGGACGTGAAATCGATTTAGCGATTTTGAGTCTGATTTAATAATAATGGAGTAAATTCAGTAAATGGATAGTTCGAATGATCCTTACACCACACCATCATCTGATATTCAGGGAGAACTAAATACAATTCGTATTCCATTCTTTAAATCATGGGCCATCTTTCTGGTGTTGGCGACTGTAGGTGGACTTGTTGCAGGCTTTGTTGCAGGAGCAATCGTTGGAGCCTTAATGAGCTCACTCAGTGCAACTAAAGAGTCCATTGAGATAACAGGAGGTTTTATCGGGTTTATCGTTGGTTTGCCCATATCATATTATGTATTCAGATGGTCTGTCTCAAAGTTCATTGTCAGTAAACTGGTTCGAGATTCTGATTAGCGCAATTATACTTCTGGTTGCGACCATCAGTTTCGTATCGATCATGTGCCGTGCGCACTGTATGGGTAAAGTCTGGTCGATGAGGAATGTTTTATGATCTCCAAGAAAAAGATCCTGTTGTTGGATATGAATAATACATTCATGTTCGGTGTAGACCGTTTTGGAGTTAACGAAGACTACTCGACTTTCTATAAATCGATAGGGGGGTAAACTCTCATCCGGGTACGTGAATCGATTGATTTGTCAGGTTTATGACTACCTGGAACAGAAATACCCTGCTGAAGCGTACCGAGATTGTTTTCCAACGTTGGATCAATCCATCGATGCCTGTACGACGATCAGGCTTGATCAATTCGAAAAAACAAAAATCAGTGAGACCTTTTCACATCATGAGCATGGGGAAATCCCGGAAGACTACGTGCGTTGCCTGAAGCTTCTGAGCAACGAATTCACCTTGTCATTGGTGATCGACATCTGGGCACCCAAGACAATGTGGGTCGAGACATTCCGGAAATTGGATCTTTGGAATTTATTCTCAGTCTGCTGGTTTTCATCAGATCATGGAGTGGTTAAGCCATCTCCTGAGCCATTTGAATGGGTTGTTAACAATCTAGGGGCAAAAAAAGAAAACTGTCTTGTGATAGGGGATTCCATAAGACGTGATCTGGGTGGTGCAGAAGCAGCGGGTTTGGATTGTGTAATAGTGGGCGGTGCTCAAAGTGATAAAGCCCTTTACTGTTACCCATCATTACTGGCATTTCAGGAAAGTCATTCCCGCCTTAATGAAGTCAACAAGTGAGCTTGATGTATGAATCGTCGATTCCTTGCGTTGTGTCCGTTTCATATGCGATTAACAATGATTTGTTAGAAGAGCTATATATTTTATTCCGTGGTTTATGTGAACTGGTTTGAATTTAGAAGAAGATTAACCGCTTAAATGATGCGAAATTCAGTGTTTTCAACATACACTGGAAACGTCTTTCGAATTCCGATATGCAGTTTTTCGGGGAAGTACGGTGTTGAACAGAAGTTACAGGGATTGGTTCTGGGCGTCATTTCTGATGCTGGCGCTGTTGGCGTCAGGATGTGACGAGAGTAGCAGCGATTCAGCCGATGATACGCAAGGTGGCGGTGGGGATCAGGCCACATACAGCGTAACGACCCAAGCCGGCAGCGGGGGCAGCCTCAGCCCGAGCAGCTTGTCGGTAACCCCGGGCGAAACCGCCCTTTTCACCGTCATCACCGAGAGTGGCTACCGTATCGAGCAAGTCGAGGGCTGTAACGGCAGTCTCAATGGCGACCGCTACACCACCGGCCCGATCAGCGCTGATTGCACTGTGAGCGCGAGTTTCCTGGAGGATAATCTGCCCGTCCTGAGAGTGGGCGATGCCTCGGTCAGCGAAGGTGACAGCGGCACGGTGGTGCTGAACTTCGTGGTGAGTCTCAGCGAAGCGGCGGATGGTGATGTAAGCGTCGATTATGCCACCCAGGACGTGACGGCGAGCGCCGGTCGTGACTACGCCGCCACCAGCGGAACCCTGACCATCCCGGCACCCAGTACCTCGGGTGAGATTACTGTCAGCGTGATGGGCGATAGTGACTACGAGCCTACCGAGACGTTCACGCTCAGTCTGTCCAATGTCTCGGCGAATGCGCTCCTCGTGACCGCGACAGCGGTCGGTACCATCAACAATGATGACGGCAGTGACGGCGTCAGCTACAGCGTAACGACCTATGCGGACAGTGGCGGCAGCCTCAGCCCAACCAGCCAATCAGTGGCTCCGGGGGAGTCGGCCCAATTCACCGTCAGCGTTGAAGACGGCTACCGTATCGACCAAGTCGAGGGCTGTAACGGCAGTCTCAACGGCGATCTCTACACCACCGGTCCGATCAGCGCTGATTGCACCGTGGGCGCGAGTTTCCAGGAGGATAATCTGCCCGGCCTCAGTGTGGGCGATGCCTCGGTCAGCGAAGGCGACAGCGGCACAGTGATGCTGAACTTCGTGGTGAGTCTCAGCGAAGCGGCGGATGGGGATGTGAGCGTCGACTATGCCACCCAGGACGAGACGGCGAGCGCCGGCAGCGACTACACGGCCACGAGCGGCATCCTGATCATTCCGGCGACCGAGACCTCGGGTGAGATCGTTGTCAGCGTGAACGGTGACAGAGACTACGAACCTACCGAGACGTTCACACTCAGTCTGTCCAACGTCTCGGCGAATGCGGTTTTGGAGACGGCGACAGCGGTCGGCACCATCACCAATGATGATTCGGGCGGCACACTGGGTAATGGCGAATCCGCAGCAACGGCCATCTATACGGCCCATGTGACCCATGCCGAGGCGCAACCGATTTCCAGCGGCATTATCGGCGATGCGGAAGAGCGCAAGCGGTGGTCTTCTGAAGTGCCGTTGAGCGCCGGGTACAATGAGTTCTGGGTTGCTGCTTATGTCGCCGAAGGCGAGGGTAGTGGAACCCGGGAGGATCCCTGGAGCCTCTATTCGCTCCTTGAAGGTCTCAGCTACCAAGGCGGCCCCATTCCCGATAACTCGATTGTCTGGTTGGAAGGTGGTGATTATATCTCACCGAAGTCAAATCTTGCGGACAGGCAGGCTACCATCGATGGGGCAAATATTCCGCTCTGGCCCATACGCAGACTGAACGGCGATGTCGTCAACAACCGCGGTATACATATCCGGCCTGTTGAAGGCGCGCAAGTACGTATCGATGGTGGTGTGAAATTTGATGATGCCTGGGCGGCCAACGGCGTGTGGTTCTGGGATGCTGAGATGACAAGCCTCGCTTCCGCGCATACCGAAGGCGCCTATATCTTCCCTGAAGATGACTATCGACCTCAGCCTGACTACTTCATCCCGGTTGGCGAAGGCTATGGCGGTACGGTCGAGTTTTATCACGATGTCAAACAATGGCTCGTGGACAACAACTCGTTTGAGAGAAGCACCGCATCCATCCATGGCGGTGACAGGCACGCGATGATCAACATGATCGTTACCCGTAGCAGTGGGGGTATCAATTCCTGGGGATCGGCTGAGAATGCCCTGATCTATGGCAATGTCGTCAACGATGTCGGTTATCTGGCGGAAGATAGACCTCATGGTCCGGGCTTTTACGCGCAAAATCTTACCGATACTCCCCGGCACTACGATGAAAACATCGTCGCAGGCAGTTTCTCGAATCCGTTTCAAATCTATTCCCGAACACAAGGCGGAGCGGCCCTTGGTTCGATGTATGGCAAGGGGAATATTGTCTTTGGTGGCAGAATCATCGGTGATGATGTCAATCAGTCTGGTCCGCGTGTGGATGTGTTATTTGGGGATGACGAAGGAATTAATCAGCATTTTACCGAGAACTACTTATATGCAGTATCCATGCGCACAGGTGCTTTCGATGCGGCGGACAATGAATTTGCAAATAATCATGTGATCTATTCCAGAACGACTGAATGTGTTGCCTGTTCAGAATCGAGTAATTACGTAGAAGCGCATCTGAGCAAATCAGCCGTGTATATCCGTCCAAACGCGTATGATCCCAGACGAGCCAATATGGTGGTCATGAATGCGGATCGAGATCCGACAATCGCCATTAACCTTGGAACATGGGCCAGCAGCGGCGATCATATTCTGGTGTATAACGCGGCAAACCTCACGGCGGATGCTGTGCCAATAGCGCAGGGAATTTATGACGGTTCCTATTTCAATCTGTCCATGACCGGGTATACCAACGAAGCCTGGGAATACTATGTACCTGTTTCGTGGGCGCTTGAGGAAAATCCAAAAGACACCGCGGAGGGAGACTACCAGACGGTGGAACGGGAGTTCTGGGCATTTGTACTGATTAAAAATCCTTAATATAGGCAATTGCCTGAGAGGGATATTATTCGGGGAAGTCGTGTTGAACAGAAGTTACAGGGATTGGTTCTGGGCGTCATTTCTGATGCTGGCGCTGTTGGCGTCAGGATGTGACGAGAGTAGCAGCGATTCAGCCGATGATACGCAAGGTGGCGGTGGGGATCAGGCCACATACAGCGTAACGACCCAAGCCGGCAGCGGGGGCAGCCTCAGCCCGAGCAGCTTGTCGGTAACCCCGGGCGAAACCGCCCTTTTCACCGTCATCACCGAGAGTGGCTACCGTATCGAGCAAGTCGAGGGCTGTAACGGCAGTCTCAATGGCGACCGCTACACCACCGGCCCGATCAGCGCTGATTGCACTGTGAGCGCGAGTTTCCTGGAGGATAATCTGCCCGTCCTGAGAGTGGGCGATGCCTCGGTCAGCGAAGGTGACAGCGGCACGGTGGTGCTGAACTTCGTGGTGAGTCTCAGCGAAGCGGCGGATGGTGATGTAAGCGTCGATTATGCCACCCAGGACGTGACGGCGAGCGCCGGTCGTGACTACGCCGCCACCAGCGGAACCCTGACCATCCCGGCACCCAGTACCTCGGGTGAGATTACTGTCAGCGTGATGGGCGATAGTGACTACGAGCCTACCGAGACGTTCACGCTCAGTCTGTCCAATGTCTCGGCGAATGCGCTCCTCGTGACCGCGACAGCGGTCGGTACCATCAACAATGATGACGGCAGTGACGGCGTCAGCTACAGCGTAACGACCTATGCGGACAGTGGCGGCAGCCTCAGCCCAACCAGCCAATCAGTGGCTCCGGGGGAGTCGGCCCAATTCACCGTCAGCGTTGAAGACGGCTACCGTATCGACCAAGTCGAGGGCTGTAACGGCAGTCTCAACGGCGATCTCTACACCACCGGTCCGATCAGCGCTGATTGCACCGTGGGCGCGAGTTTCCAGGAGGATAATCTGCCCGGCCTCAGTGTGGGCGATGCCTCGGTCAGCGAAGGCGACAGCGGCACAGTGATGCTGAACTTCGTGGTGAGTCTCAGCGAAGCGGCGGATGGGGATGTGAGCGTCGACTATGCCACCCAGGACGAGACGGCGAGCGCCGGCAGCGACTACACGGCCACGAGCGGCATCCTGATCATTCCGGCGACCGAGACCTCGGGTGAGATCGTTGTCAGCGTGAACGGTGACAGAGACTACGAACCTACCGAGACGTTCACACTCAGTCTGTCCAACGTCTCGGCGAATGCGGTTTTGGAGACGGCGACAGCGGTCGGCACCATCACCAATGATGATTCGGGCGGCACACTGGGTAATGGCGAATCCGCAGCAACGGCCATCTATACGGCCCATGTGACCCATGCCGAGGCGCAACCGATTTCCAGCGGCATTATCGGCGATGCGGAAGAGCGCAAGCGGTGGTCTTCTGAAGTGCCGTTGAGCGCCGGGTACAATGAGTTCTGGGTCTCTGCTGATGTGGCGACAGGTCAAGGCAGCGGTTCGGAAAATGATCCGTGGAATCTTTATGACGCGTTGTTGAAAAGGGAGTCTATTCCAGGTAACTCCGTCATCTGGATGAAGGCCGGTGATTATGTTTCGCCTATAGCCCCCGTCACGGATGCTGTAGATCCGCCGACGCTCTGGCCTGTCAGAATACAGGGCACGGAAGGAAGCCCTATACATGTTCGTCCTGAACTCGATGCTGTCGTGCGTATGGATGGTGGGCCGAGATTCTGGTGGCCGGATGGGGCGAACTACGTCTGGTTCTGGGATGTAGAGATGACCGCTTTGCCCGAAGATTATCGGTTTGAGAACAATTATGTTCCTGTTGTGTGGGATGGGACTGCTGAAGCCTCGATCGCTGTCCGGCAATACTATATCGACCATGGTAGGTATATCCGCTACGGCGCTACCATTGATGGAGGGACAGGTAACAAGGTGATCAATACGGTGATTCATCATGCAGGCGCTGGTATTTCCTCCTGGAAGCGAGCCGAAAACGCTGAAATCTACGGCAATGTGGTGTTTGATGTTGGGCATGAGTTCGCGGGAAATAATTCATCCGGTGTCGGTTTCTACGCACAGAATGAGTCCGGGACGCCAAGGGATTACAGTGAAAACCTGATGATGGGTTGTTATGGTAATTTCCTGCAAATTTATTCCGCGACAGGCGAAGCGGGGCTGAGCAATTTCACTGGCAAAGGGAACGTGATGTGGGGAGGACGATTGCGCCTCGTCTCCGGAGAAGATGCGAAAACCGGGGTATACTTTGGTTCCTTGAGTGTCGATCCGGTGATGAACGATTTCCAAGAAAATTACATTCATGGTCTGAATGTATTTACGCCGGAAGAAGATCCGATCAATATGATCTTCCGTAACAACAAAATCTTCTATTCGCGTACTACCAGTTGCGGTGCCTGTGATGATATGGGTAATCTGATCGAAAACGTGCCATCTTTTGTGCGAGTGGATATTCGGCCGAATAAGTACGATCCCACAAAAGCACACATGATTGTGGTGAACCCTAACCGCGATCCAGTCATTTCAATCAGTCTGGGTGATTATGCTCGAAATGGGGATACGATCCTCATCTATAATGCAACCAATCCGGACACACCTATTATGGAAGGGGTGTATGATGGATCGTTTTTCAATCTATCGATGGATGGTTACAACGACCCTTATTTCGAACACCATGTCCCCTACACTCAGATTCTGGACTATAATCCGCTGAATCCGGCAGACTCCAATGATCCGTTTGATTTTTCAACGGTGAAGCAGGAATTTTGGGCCTTTGTTTTGGTTAAGAATCCGCATTGATACTGCCAAATCAAAATCCGAACTCGTGTCATTTACATGGCATACTGTGATGTAGCCGTAACAGCGAAAATGTATATTGGATTTTCTGTATTGTTGCACAACGATTGCCAGTACGAAATTCAATACGATGGTTATTACCTTTCCCGGCAAGCATTCGCTTTCAGTTTGCGGAATATTTATCAGATCTGTGAAATCTGGAATTGCTCGGGTAATACCATTTATGCGGTAAGTCCAAGCAATTGATCCACTCACTATCGCTGATTGGAATGTTTGTTCCTTCCCTTCGTAAATCGCACCGTTCGCGTGCAATATGATCCAATCCTCAAAAGGTGTTCTGCCCGGTGAAAGAACGCCGAACCCATTGGACGTTGTGCATCAGGTTCTCGTCGCAATCAAGATTGGAGCCCACTGGTGACAGCTTTGACTGATACTAAGTTGATTGTGATGCTACATCGTGACGTTTTGAGAAAACAATCATAACCCGAGGGGTTTTGGGCCGATACGAAGTGGCCATGTTACAGTGAATGTGTTTGATATAATCCGATCAGATATTGAACATATCCAGGAGCACTTTGCTCAGAGGCACTATGAAACAGCATCATATATCGGTTACCGTTTCAAAGACCCGGTTTGCCAACAACATCCGCATTCTCAAGGAGTTTGTACAACCGGCTAAACTGTCCGTGGTGATGAAAGCGGATGCGTATGGCCACGGTCTCGCCGGTCTGGTGGAAACGGCGATCTCCGCCGGTGCGGATTCCATCGGGATCTGCACCAATCCCGAGGCACATGCGGTGCGTGCGGTATCGAAGGATTTCCCGTTGATCCGGCTGCGCATGGCTTTGCCTGAGGAACTCGAAGAGTCACTGGCTGATCTGGACATTGAGGAACAGGTGGGTACCTGGGAAGCTGCGGAATACCTGAGCCGTGCCGGGGTGCGTCGTGGAGAACCGGTTCGTGTTCATCTCAAACTCGATACCGGAATGGGCCGAGGAGGGTTCGATTTCGGCGAACTGGATACCATGCGAAAGGTGCTGGCGTTGCCTGGGTTGCGCATCGTCGGTGTGATGACCCATTTGGCCAATGCGGATGACAAGACGCTGGACTACAGTCTCGGTCAGATACAGGCTTTCGACTATTTCGCTGAAACCCTGGCACCTGAATTGCCTGATGATGTGATCTATCACACCCATAACTCGGCGGCCACGACGCGTCTGCCCAACCTGCGACGCGACATGGTGCGCATCGGTGCTGCCTGCTACGGCGTGAAGACCTCACGCAATTTCGAAAATCTTCCTGGACTTAAGCCGGTCATGTCTGTGAAGAGTCGCATTGCCCAGGTACGCGACATACCGACCGGAACGAAGATTGGCTATGGCAGTCTGTTCATCACCCAGCGGCCGTCAAGGATAGCGGCCATACCGGTGGGTTTTGGTGAAGGCTATCCGCGTGCCCTGTTCAATAAGGGCATTGTGCTGATCGGGGGGCAGCGCTGCCCGGTAGTCGGGCGGGTTTCCCTCAATGTCACAGCAATCGATGTGACCGACCTGCCACAGATACCCAAATGGGGTGATGAAGTTATCTTGATTGGTGATCAGGGCGATGAGTCGATCACCTTCGAAGAGATGGCGGATGCGTTCGATAGTGTGCATACGGAGATCAACCTGATGGCCGGCAGCATGAATGAGATCACATATATCTGATTGAGAGATCACATCACCTTGTTCCTGAGTGCCTGCATTGGGCGCATTCGTCAAACAGTGCGGATATCTCGCGCTGGATCTCTCATGCCTATTAAAGAACGCCAGCTTGTTTTCTACTCACATGACAGACAGACCTGGCAGATTCGTGGCCAGTGGGTTTGGGTGTCAAAGTTACCCCTTTACGGGGTATCATTTTCCGCTGATGGCTCGTCTCGAAATAGACCGACTATCGATGTGGGCAACCTATCCGTTGATTACCGCGTCACCGAGTCGAGCGAATTCCCCGGGTCCTGAGTAATGTGAGACGCCAGCATGGAAAAACTAGTCAAAGGTTTCCTTAAATTCCGCAGTGAGGTGTTCGAGGCGAAGAAGGCGCTGTTTTCCAAGCTTTCCAGCCAGCAGTCACCCCGCGCCCTGTTCATCACCTGCTCCGATTCCCGGGTCGATCCGACCCTGCTGACCCAGACCGATCCGGGGGAGTTGTTTATCCTCAGAAACGCGGGGAACATCGTGCCCCCCTACGGTTCCATGCTGGGCAGCAGTACCGCAACCATCGAGTACGCCATGGCCGTGCTCGAGGTGCCACATATCATCGTTTGCGGGCATACGGATTGTGCGGTAATGAAAGCGTTGCTGCATCCGGAATCCGTACAGGACCTGCCAGCTGTGCGTGCCTGGGTGGCCCAGGGAGAAACCACCCGACGTATCATGCAGGACCACCATGATCATGAGGACCCGGATGACCGGTTACTGGTCGCGACCCAGGAAAATGTGCGTGCGCAACTCGATAATCTGCGCACCCATCCTTCGGTCGCGTTGCAACTGAGGAAGGGTAAAGTCGAATTGCACGGTTGGGTGTACTCCATCTCCACCGGGGATGTCTGGGTGTATGACTTTGAGACCGAGCACTTCATTCCATTGGCGGAGAAGCAGGCGAATGCATCTTGAATGCGATCCCGTAAATGCAACTCACACGAGATGCAAGACACCAGGGTATGTCATCAACCCGCCCGCAGGGTTGGCGTCATTTAAATCATGGCGGATTCAGAGGTCACTACGCCTCGTTTAAACGTGTGCTCACTTTTACGTAACTAGCACCATTGCATTATTGATGGGATTGCTGGTGCCAGTAATAACATTGATCCCTGTTTTGCCCATTAGTCTATTAATCGCCATCTGCGCTGCTGCTGAATCCTCAGCCTCTGGTCATCCTCGTCAGCTTAGCCATAGGCCGCTATCTGAGCGGCCAGACGGTTGAGGGTTTGGGTCAGACTTTGACCCATGACTTCATCGGGGTTCACCGGTCGGGTCTGAGTACCCATCACTGTGCCTGGGTCACGCGGTCGGCTTGCCGGCATCAGCTCTCCCGGGCCGATAGGTCCTCTTCCAGGTGGTGTATGAGAGGCAGCCTGACTGTCCCAGGGCATCAGCAGAAGTTCCTCTTCCTCGATTTCCATGAGATCGCTGCCCGGGATGCCCAGGCGCTTTCCTCCCCCTGCGACCCAGCCATCGAAACCTGGGGGTAAGCGAACCTTATGGCGGGCGGCGAGTGTGATGAGGGTTCGTGCCGGGTTGGATTGGGGTCTGCGCATCTGGCTGCTGTTGACGATACGGGCGATGGCTCTATGAGCG
>JBEVWC010000031.1:0-123967 GCA_040506775.1 Candidatus Thiodiazotropha sp. | reverse complement strand
TGGGAGGGCGCCGCCCGGGTCGAGGGTAAGCAGCCCGGTAACGCCTATGTGGAGCTGCACGGTTTCTGTGGCGAGTGAGTGCTTACTTGTTATCAGACCCTAGAACAGAGGCAGTGATTTGGCGGTTCTTGCATCCATCAGCAAATGGACCGTATAGGCTCCACCCACGATCAGGGCAATTGAGCGCAACAATTCGTTTTCCCGAGTCTCAGGCTGCCATTGGTAAAGCTTCAGGAGCCCATATCCCACCAATCCCAACATCGCAAAGCTGTGAAAGAACTGACGATGATTTGGATGCAATGCGGGCTCGATGAGATCTGGTAGTGTCCCGCTGGCAGCGGCGAGAAGTGTGTTGGCAAAACTCTTTCCGGTTACTCCCTCGTTTTGAGTTTCGTGTGCAATCGACACCGCACCCACGACAACGGCCGCACCAACCCTGTGGGCTAATGAATTCGGCATCTCACTTCTCCTTACGCACGCCTTTGAATGGTTTATTGTCGGCCTTTTGGTCCATAAATCGACCATCGGGCCCTCGTTTGGTCCAGCGACTGTTTTGCGGGTTATAGACTTGCGAGCGATCGCGCACTGCACCGTTGCGGTGGCCGTCGCCAGAGGGAGGATTCGTTGCCATAATTATTACCTCATCATCAATATTGATTGCATTTACGCTAATGCCGAAACCACTCGGACGGTGAAATGCATGGTTTACAAAATAAAGCATAATAATCTATAGTTGTAAACCGACAGGAAGTCAACAATCGGAGACCTACCATGATCGGTGATCGAATTAAGCAGGCACGCCAGTCGGCGGGTCTCTCTTTACGTGCGCTGGCGGAACTGGCCGATGTTTCCGCTATGGCCATATCCAAGTACGAGCGAAACGAAAACACCCCCTCCTCGGGGGTTCTGCTGGCGCTTGCCAAGGCACTCGGCGTACGGGTCGAGTATTTCTTCCGGCGGGTCGATGCCAGGCTGGAGCGGATCAACTTCCGCAAACAACCTGACATGAGTGAGAAGGAAGCCTCTAGAATATTCGCCGAAGTTAATGACCAGCTGGAACGCTGGCTGGAGCTGGAGACTTTTATTCCGACCCCCTGGGCGACGCCCTTCAAACTCCCCAGTGGACTGCCCAAACGGATCGACGATCTTCAACAGATCGAGGATGTCGCCATCAGATTGCGCCGGGCATGGGATCTTGGACTGAACCCTATCCCCGACCTGATTGACACCCTCGAGAGTCACGGCATCAAGGTGTTTGTCGTCGACTACGATGCGGAAAAAAAATTCAATGGGTTGTCGGCTAAGTCGGATAACAAACCCGTCATCGTCGTGGGCAGATCCTGGCCGGGCGACAATCAGCGCTTCACCTTGGCTCATGAGTTGGGCCATCTGGTACTGGCGGGGCGTTTATCGGATGAACTCAACGAAGAGACTGCATGCCACAGATTCGCCGGCGCCTTTCTGGTGCCCAAATCGGCCGTCTTCAATGCCCTCGGCAATAGCCGCACCTGGCTCGAGCCTCAGGAGCTGATGTTGCTGAAACAGGAGTGGGGACTCAGCATGGGGGGGTGGACCTATCGCGCGCATGACAACGGCATTCTGCCGAAATCGCGCATGAGCGCACTCTGGAAACATTTTCGGGCTCATGGATGGAAGGAGCACGAGCCGGATCCACAGTACAAACAGGAGGAGGCGCGCATTTTCAAACAGCTCGTCTACCATGCCCTGGCCGAAGACCTGATCGGCGAATCCAAGGCCGCCGAGCTGCTCGGCATGAGCCTGATTCAGCTTCGTAACTGCCGGAACATGGAGTGTTCCGATGCTGCTCATCAGTGACAGCAACATCATCATTGACATGGAAGCCGGCAGTCTTCTGGAGGCCATGTTCGGACTCGCTGACGAGTTTGCCGTACCCGACGTACTGTTTGCCGAGGAACTCGAACCCACCTACCCGCAGCTGCGCAGCCTTGGACTTAAGATCTGCGAACTCAGTGACAAGAGCGTGGAATACATGGTCGAGCTGCACAGCACCCATGGCAGCCTGGGCACAAACGACCTCATGGCATGGGCACTCGCCCGTCAGGAACAGTGCCCATTGCTGACGGGTGACCGCCGGCTCTGTCAGAGCGCCAGAGATGCCGGCGTCGAAGTCAGGGGTACCCTCTGGCTCATGCAGCGTATGAAGGATGAGCGCCTGATCACACCATCCGCGGCAGCCAGTGCCTATAGGAGGATGCGTACTACAGGAAGCCGTCTGCCCTGGAGTGATGTGGAAAAACAACTTAATTCATGGAAAAAAAGGAAATAAAACAGTCAGCGGCAGGTACTTGCCCAGGTGCTCTCCTAAGTCATTTCACATCGGCAAATACTTCGGCAATAGATCCGGCTTAATTGCATATATTTCAAGAAATACTTGATTTATTTTTATTAAATACAATTACATACATCAATATAGATAAAACAATAATATCGGCAAAATATAATGCAAACTCATTCATCAGCCATGGAGTCTATACTACCGGACCTGAACGGGTCTCTCGCCGATATCGCCCTCGACAAGGAGGTTTGGATGGTCACGGCAATCCCTCCGCCCGGCAACTCGACAACTGGTGCGACTGATTCCTGCACACCTGTCTGGATCAGGCCGCCTACATCACCACCCTGCTGCGCCTGGAGGGATTGCGTAGCCGGATCGATGCCTATACACACTTAAGAAAAGAGGGCATTGCGATGGACGCCCAGGGGATGCCTGTTCCATTGAAGCCTGAAGCTCGGGTAATTCTTCTGCATACCCTGGTAGCTGGTGAAGTACAGCGAGGTGAGTTCACTGCATTGACCGGGCGTTCCGAGCGTTCCACCCGTTCGGCCCTGTCGCAGCTTCTGGTGGAAGGCCTATTGAGTAGTGACACCCCAAAAGGACCTGTACGTATTGGCTTTCCGTCCCACAGTATCGCCTATCTCTTCCCGGACCTGGTGCCGGTTGCACCGGATTCCTGAGCTTGAAGAGCAGATGCAAGGCATGACTTGACCTCGTTGCGTCTACAACCGGACTCAAACATAGAAAACCTCTCGAGCGGGTTCTGTGCCTAGCAGCGCATCTGATGTAACTGGTTGGTCACAGCACTGGAACTGGAGCAATTGGACGACGTGCTGTTTCAGATCGGTGGATCGACCACAACGCTACAGCAGGTAACGACAATATCGCTCGCCTCTAGGCGGCGGAAGATCTGGGCAACTAATGAAGCCCGATGGAGCGCCTTCATCAGGGTAACGTCGGGTTACGCTTCGCTAACCCGACCTACGAGGTTGTCTCGGAACAGGGCCGCAGGATGCACGTCCAGTGTTGTCTGAGGCTTCTGCTGCTCCTCGGCACTCAGTAGCCAGGGTAATTTATGGACGGGGCACTGATCTGCTTTTCGTTCCTGGTCCTCAAAAAATCTCCTTGTTTCATTCGGTCCAACCTCTGCTGTTCGTGCATTTCATGAGCATTGCCAGATAACTCACTGATCAGTCGTCAATACTGCGTCAATATGACAATCGTGGTTCTATTGATCTCGATCAAGTTCCGGCCTTGTAAACACAAGATATAGTGTCTTAACTTCATAGTCGTCACCAGATCTTGTTATTAAGCCTGTTTATCCGGAGGATTCACGGCCATGCCCGCTCACGCCCCCTCGCAGACCTTCCACCTGCCTGCCAAAGTCCTCAAACGGGACGGTGGTGAGGCGGACTTCGATGTCTCAAAAATCCGTAACGCGATTCTCAAGGCGGGGCAGGCCACGGGTGAGTTCGATGATGACGAGGCGCGCCTGCTCACCGCCCAGGTGGTGAAGGTGCTGACTCATGCCGGGCTGCGCGGCGGGGTCCCGGGTATCGAGCGCATCCAGGATATCGTCGAGCAGGCCCTGATCAGCGCCAATCACCTGAAGACCGCCCGCGCCTACATTGTCTACCGGGAGCAGCACAAGAAACTGCGCGAGGCGCGCCGCACCCTGGTGGACGTGGCCGCCTCGGTGGGTGAGTACCTGGAGCGCGCCGACTGGCGGGTCAACGCCAACGCCAACCAGGGCTACTCCCTAGGTGGGCTGATTCTCAACACCTCGGGCAAGATGATCGCCAACTACTGGCTCAGCCACGTCTATCCGCCGGAGATCGGCGAGGCCCATCGCGAGGCCGATCTGCATATCCACGACCTGGACATGCTCGCCGGTTACTGTGCCGGCTGGTCCCTGCGCACCCTGCTGCACGAGGGACTCAACGGGGTGCCCGGCAAGGTTGAGGCGGGACCGCCGAAACACATGTCCAGCGCGGTGGGCCAGATCGTCAATTTCCTCGGCACCCTGCAGAACGAATGGGCCGGCGCCCAGGCCTTCAGCTCCTTCGACACCTACATGGCGCCCTTCGTGCGCAAGGACAATCTCAGCTTCTCCCAGGTGCGCCAATACATTCAGGAGCTGATCTACAACCTCAACGTGCCCTCCCGCTGGGGCACCCAGACCCCCTTCACCAACCTCACCTTCGACTGGGTCTGCCCCGAGGACCTGCGCGAGCAGATCCCGATCATCGGCGGCGAGGAGATGCCCTTCAGCTATGGTGAACTGCAGGCGGAGATGGATCTGATCAACCGGGCCTACATCGAGGTGATGACGGCGGGGGACGCCAAGGGGCGGATCTTCACCTTTCCGATACCGACCTACAACATCACCCCGGACTTCCCCTGGGAGAGCGAGAACGCGGAACGCCTGTTCGCCATGACCGCGAAATACGGACTGCCCTATTTTCAGAACTTTCTCAATTCGGAGTTGAGCCCGAACATGGTCCGTTCCATGTGCTGCCGTTTGCAGCTCGATCTGCGGGAACTGCTGAAGCGGGGCAACGGTCTGTTCGGTTCTGCGGAACAGACCGGTTCCCTGGGAGTGGTGACGATCAATTGCGCACGTCTTGGCTACCAGTACCGGGAGGATGAAGAGAATCTGATCAAGCGCCTGGATGAGCTGCTGCGGCTGGCCCGCAACAGTCTGGAGATCAAGCGCAAGGTGATCCAGCGGCACATGGATGCCGGACTGTTTCCCTACACCAAGCGTTACCTCGGAACCCTGCGCAATCACTTCGCCACCATTGGTGTGAACGGCATCAATGAGATGATCCGCAACTACACCCGGGGCGAACTGGACATCACCTCGGAGTGGGGTCAGCGCTTCGCCGCCCGGTTCCTCGATCACATCCGCCAGCGCATGGTGGCGTTTCAGGAGGAGACCGGCAACCTGTTCAACCTGGAGGCGACCCCGGCGGAGGGCACCACCTACCGGTTCGCCAAGGAGGATCGCAAGCGCTATCCCGGTATTCTCCAGGCCGGCCACGGGGAACAGTCCTACTACACCAACTCATCGCAACTCCCGGTGGGCCACACCGACGATCCCTTTGCCGCGCTGATCCACCAGGAGCCCCTGCAACGCCGCTACACCGGCGGTACCGTGCTGCACCTCTACATGAACGAACGTGTCAGCAGCACCGAGGCCTGCAAGCGGCTGGTGCGGCGCTCCCTGGAAAACTTCCGCGTGCCTTACCTGACGGTGACCCCGACCTTCTCCATCTGCCCGGTCCACGGTTACCTGAGCGGCGAGCACGAGTTCTGTCCCAAGTGCGACGAGGCACTGATACAACGCAAACAACAGGAGGCATCGAACCATGCAACCCATTGAATTGAAGGATGATGAGCGCACCCGTTGCGAGGTCTGGACCCGGGTCATGGGCTATCACCGCCCGGTCTCCGCATTCAACCCGGGCAAGCGCTCGGAACAGGCGGAACGACGCTGTTTCACCGAACAGACCGCGCAACCCCTGTTGAATGGCAGGGTGGCCGTCTAGCCGCTTGTCGAACAACCAATGCCAATCCCACAACTCAATGTCGGCGGACTGCAGCCCCTGACCACCCTGGACTACCCGGACCGTCTCGCCGCAGTGGTCTTCTGTCAGGGGTGTCCCCTGCGATGCCGCTACTGCCACAATGGGGATTTGCTGCCCCGTTCCGCTCTCCAGCGGATCCCCTGGAGCGAGGTGCTCGAGTTCCTGGACAGTCGCCGTGATCTGCTCGATGCGGTGGTGTTCAGCGGCGGTGAGCCCACCCAGCAGCAGGCCTTGCCGGGGGCTATCGCCGAGGTCAGGGCCATGGGCTATGAAATCGGTCTGCACACCTCGGGGGTCTACCCCGGGCGGCTGGAAAAACTCCTGCCCCTGCTGGACTGGGTCGGTCTTGATCTCAAGGCCTTGCCGGAGGACTATCCGCTCCTTACCGGGATGCCGGAGAGTGGCACCCTGGCCTGGCGCAGTGCCCATCTGCTGGAGGCCTCCGGCGTACCCTGTCAGTTGCGCACCACCTACCACCCGTCGTTGATGACGGATGCGCAGCGGGTGGCCCTGCAGCATCGTCTTGATGATTTTCACAACGCTCAGCATGTATGGCAGACCTGTCGCACCGGTCATTGTCTGGATGAGCGCTTCCTGGAGCATCCGCTGGCGCAAACAGTTTCTGCAAATACCGTTCAGAATATTTCATCCCTTAGGACTTGATACGGGAACGACGCAATTTGCCAAGCCGTTGAACGGCGATTAAGCTGACAGAGTCAACGTGGTCAAGCGGTAACCGACCCGCCCCAGGCGCGGATCTGCAATCCCGGGGTCTGCGCAAACGATCGACCAAGAGGGTTGCGCAATGCGACTGAGACGTTTCGTCCTGACCGGTACGGCAGCCATGTTCCTGCTGCTGGTCACGGCTCTGCCCGGGATGGCGGCCACCAATACGCGGAACAGCACCGCGGATCATTCCAAATTCGAGGCCCTGGCCGGACCCTTCGAGGACGGACCAGCGGTAACCCGGGCCTGTCTGACTTGTCACACCGAGGCGGCCAGGCAGATTCACCAGACCAAGCACTGGACCTGGCAACTGACCCATCCGCAGACCGGCGAGACCCTGGGCAAGCGGGTGGTGATCAACAGTTTCTGCGGCAGTATCGAAACCAATTACGCACGCTGTACCAGTTGCCATGTGGGTTATGGCTGGAAGGACGCCTCCTTCGATTTCAGCTCCGAGGATCATGTGGATTGCCTGGTCTGCCACGACACCACCGGTGGCTATAAGAAGTTTCCCACCGGCGCCGGTCATCCCACCTACCAGGACAAGGCCTTTCCTCCCGGCAGCAACAAGATCTGGAAGGCCCCGGACCTGGCTCTGGTGGCTCAGCATGTAGGCAAATCCAGTCGGGCCAGTTGCGGCGTGTGCCACTTCTATGGCGGTGGTGGCGACGGGGTGAAGCATGGTGACCTGGACTCGAGCATGACCCATCCGGACAAGGCGCTGGATGTGCACATGGGCACCGACGGGCTGGATTTTTCCTGTGGTACCTGCCATGAGGCCGACGGTCACGATGTCACCGGCAGCCGTTACACCACCGTGGCCAAGGATACCCACGGAATCGATGTGCCCGGCCGTGATGACGGCAACCGCACCACCTGCGAGTCGTGCCACGGCAGTCGTCCCCATGAACCCGGGATTCACGACAAAAACAACGATCACACCAGCAAGATCGCCTGTGTCACCTGCCACATCCCCACCTATGCCCGGGGCGGCAAACCGACCAAGATCTGGTGGGACTGGTCCACTGCGGGACGCAAGGACGCGAACGGCAAGGGCATCACGGAGAAGGATGCGCGGGGCTACCTGGTCTACGACACCAAGAAGGGCAGTTTCGACTGGGGGGAAAACCTGGTGCCGGAATATGCCTGGTACTCGGGCAACATCCGCTACAAACAGCTGGATGAAACGATCGATCCGAACCAGGTGGTGGCGATCAACACCTTCGATGGCAGTTACGACGATCCCGAGGCGCGCATCTGGCCCTTCAAGGTGATGCGTGGCCGCCAGGCCTACGACAAGGGCAACAACACCCTGGTGCTGACCCACCTGTTCGGCAAGGATTCGGACGCCTACTGGAAATCCTACGACTGGGGCCGGGCGATCCAGTCCGCAATGGCCGCCTCAGGCGCCGACTACAGCGGCGAATTCGGGTTTATCGAAACCACCTACCATTGGCCTCTGGCGCATATGGTGGCGCCAAAAGAGCAGGCCCTGGGTTGCGTGGACTGTCACAGCCGGGACGGCCGGCTCAAGGACCTGGGCGGGTTCTACATGCCGGGCCGGGATCGCAGTCTGTGGGTCGATACCCTGGGATGGCTGATGGTGCTGGGCAGTATCGGTGGAGTCGGACTGCACGGTCTGGGACGGATGGTGATGCGTAAAAGACGGGAGGGGAACAATGGCTAGGGTGATCCTGTACAGTCGCTTCGAACGGGTCTGGCATTGGATCCAGTCAGTGCTCATCATTCTCATGCTGATCACCGGGTTCGAGATCCACGGTACCTACCAGTTGCTCGGTTTTGAACGGGCCATCGATGTACATACCAGTCTTGCCTGGGTGCTGATCGGTCTGTGGCTGATGGCCCTGTTCTGGCATACCACCACCGGAGAGTGGCGTCAGTATGTACCGGCGGAAGCGGAGCCGATGCAGGCAATGCTGAAATACTATGCGGTGGGCATTTTTCTCGGTGGCGCCCATCCGTTTCACCGGCGCCGGGCGGAAAAACACAATCCATTGCAACGTATGGCCTACCTGCTGCTCACCATGGTGATCTCGCCGATCCTATGGCTGACCGGTCTGCTGTATCTGTTCTACCAGAAGTGGGCAGTGATCGGCCTGCAGGGACTGCCCCTGGAACTGGTGGCACTGACCCACACCCTGGCGGCCTTTGCCATGCTCTCGTTCCTTTTCGTACACCTCTATTTCACCCTGACGACCAGTCACAAACCCTTCGCCTACGTCAAGGAGATGGTAACCGGCTACAGCGAAGAGTAATCCGCCTTAGCTGCATAGAAATCAAAGTAGCCCGGGTGAAGCGTAGCGGAACCCGGGATCAGGCGCGACACAACAGGCTTCCGAAAATAATCGACTTCTCCGCCAATCCCCCCATCCCTTTAAAGGAGGGGGTATGGCTCGTTCCCACGCAGAGCGTGGGAACGAGCTCAACAACCAATCTCGCGATGAATCCCCCAGTCCCTTAACAGGGGGTGGAAGTGCAGTGGATGTCTTCAACGACTGAACCAGAGTCAACCGCTGAAACAGGTCAATCAAAAGGCCTGGGTCACCGCAAAATGATAATCCATTGTAGCCCGGGTGTAGCAAAGCGGAACCCGGGATCGGACGCTGAAACAGATCCATCAACAGTATTGAGTCACTCCAGGATGAAACAGGCAGTCGAATAAAGGCGAAACGCACTGATTGGTCTGGTCAATGGGGGAGTGGCTATCGCACATCAAGCGTTTCGATATACGCTTCCAGGTCTGCTTCGCTCAATGGCTCCGAGAAGTGATAACCCTGCAAAATGTGACAGCCGAATTTTGTCAGCAGGTCGACATGTGCCTGCTGTGCGACACCCTCGGCAACCACGTCTATTTTCATCGAGCGTCCGATCTCGATGATGATTTCAGAGAGATGGGCATGATTTTCATCCACCAGGAGGTCGCGGATGAAACTCTGGTCGACCTTGAGCTCTGAGATGGGCATTCTGCTGATCATGCTCAGGGAGGAAAATCCGGTACCGAAATCATCCAGTGAGACACCAATGCCCTGGTCGCGGAGCAATTGCAGTTTTTGAATGATCTTCTCGCTTTCATCGATCATGATGCTCTCGGTGACTTCAAGGACCAGTTTGTTATGCGGAAACTTCAAACGGTTGATGATCTGACTCACCTGTGCAATGAAATTCTCCTCGACCAGTTGCCGCACTGAAACATTGACCGAAAGTTTGAAATCGTGACCGGTATGCTCCCAGATTGCCTGAGTCGATCTGCAGGCCTGCTCCAGGATGGACAACCCCAGCGGTATGATGAAACCGGACTCCTCTGCGATGGGAATGAACTCCATGGGTTGGATCACTCCCAGTTCAGGGCTGTTCCATCTGGCCAGGGCCTCCACGCCGATGATGCTGTTGGTGGTTGCATCAATCTGGGGTTGATATTCCAGGTAGAACTCATCGTTACTCAGGGCAGTATTGAATGACTCCTGAATAATCGAGCGACGCTCCACCTTCTTGTGAAAGTCGTACTCGAAGAAGGTGCAGTGATCTTTCTGCTTTTTTGCCTGGTTCAATGCGATATCGGCATAGCGCAGCAGTTCTTCCGGAGATTGTGAATCCAACGGAAAGACACTTACCCCCATGCTGGCGCTGACATGCAGCGCGCTATATTCCAGATCGAAAGGCAGCTTGATCAGATCCAGTACATGCTGGTAGATCCGCGCCGCCCGTTCCCGGGTGTAGGGAATCAGAAGCGCGAACTCATCTCCGCTGAAGCGGGCGCAGTGCATGTCTTTATCCATCACGGTCGTCAAACGTTTTGCGACCTGAACCAGGATCTGATCGCCGGTTCTGTGACCATAGAGATCATTGATGGTTTTGAAGTTGTCCAGGTCGATGAACGCGAGGCAGAAAGGTTTGGCCTCACTGATGCAGCGGCCGATTTCATGACTGATGGCAAAGCGGTTCATGAGGCCTGTCACACTGTCGTGTTTGGCCTGGTGCTCCAATGCGATCTGTGAGGCTCGCTCTTTTTTCGAGACATAGGCGAAGAACAGATAGAGTACGCCCCAGAAGAACAATGTACCCACGGCAATCTTCACGGCTATGGGGTAAAAGCCCCGGATCGCTTCAGTTTGCGAGCGGGTCAGGGAGATATAGATTTTGTATTTTGGAATGTAGGTTACAGATATATAGCGCAGTTGCCCGCTTCGATCGATGTAACTTTGCAGGATGCGCTGGTTTCCCTTGAGTTTGCGTAAATTGAACTGCTCGATTACTGAGTCGGGCAGTGGCTGTTGAAAAAAGAGGGTGTCGCGTGGGTAGACCACTTTGTAATCGAGCATGACAAAATCGCTGGATATGACAGCGCAGGCGATATCCCGGGGAATGTTGTCATGGATGAACAATGCGTTGCCGCTCTCTGCGTCATACCATGAGGTCACCACATAGGATTGGCCCTGGGGTGTTCTGAATGCGTAACGAAGCGGCAGGATCCATTTGTCAAAATATGCATTGTAATAAACATGGCCGAGTACCATGTGCTCGCTGTCGAGGGTTTCCAGAAAGGTTGTTGCAGTGGCTGGATTGTTCAGAAGGTTGGGAAAAGTCTCTCTGCTGTGGTGGGTCGATAAGATCAGATCGCCCTGGTCATCGAACAGACCGATGCCGATGACATTGGCGCTGTTCTTAACCAGTGAGTCCAGAAGATTTGTCGCCCGACCCGGATGTGAGATTCCGTCCATTTCAATCAGACGCTCGGAAAGTATCTTCAACACCGATTCCTGAGCGAAAAGACGTGACTCAACCCATCCGTCCTTCACCAGGGTATTGAACTGATCCAGGTCTCTGAATTTGTTTTCGAGTACGTTGTTGTAAAAGTAACGAGCGAGAGAGAGTGACAGGGCAATCGTGATGATCGAAAGCAGCCAGAAAAGCCGCCAAAGTGGTGCAACGTTTTTTACAGCAAAAAGGTTCATTGCCCTGGTTTAACTCATGCGTGCCAACCATGTTGTTTTGATCTGGCAGTCAGTTGTTCAAGAGCCGATGGGACGTTGTTGACACGCCATGCTCAGTTACAGGATTAATAGCTAACAGGCCCAGGGGTTGGCCGCTATGTTCTCCTGTCTGGGAGGCATGTGCGAGTCAATGATGACAGCTGATCAGTCCATAACATTGCCAGATTCAGCTTGTTATGAAAAGAGGGGCGCTCCAAAAAGGTGCGGTTTGAGGCTTGCGATCTGAATTAATCGATTTTTCAGACCGCTCTTCGACGGAAGATGGTGCCTAGTAACCGCACCTGTTCAATTGGGTGTGGGTTCACTCAATAGATGCGTCAAGAGAACAATTGCTATGTCACATTGTTCACTCGTAATTCGCATGCGCCTGTGGTTGCCAGAGTTCTGTTTGCATTATGAGTTATGACCGGCTCAGGGTCCGGTAATAATTTCTACCACTCCTGTGGATTGGTCGGGCTCGATGGAGGCATGCACATTCCTGGGTGGGGCGATGGTGGCATCCCGGCCGTTGATGAAATCCTGGTCCATGACAATGACCCGATAGGCCTTGTTCAGGATCAGGGCACGCTCCCGGGAGGGGTACAGCAGAAGCGCCATGTCGCCGTGCAGTTGTTCGATCTGTTCCGGGATCAGCTCTCCATTGGCATCGAAGAAACGGGCCCTCACCTCTTGATTGCCACGGAACTCATCACCGGCATGGTTTTGATTCAGGTAGTAGCTGTACTCGTACTGGCCATCGCTGCGCAGGGGTTCAGGCTGACCTCGCAGACCCTTCTGGCTCCAGTGATACCAGCCTGACTGAAATTCATCGCTGGCGAATTTACGCGGGAATGAGAAGATGGTGTCGGCGGTGGCGCCAATCCCCCCATGGCAGCCGACACAGAAAACATTCTCTTCATAGGTCTGGGGTCGCAGGCTGCCTTGCGCATCCTCGATAAAACCCTGGTAGCGCCAGCCCATGCGGTTGCTCACGCCGTACTCCAGATTGCCAATCACCTCTTTGAGTCGGTTGGGGAAGTCGTCCTTCTCCTTGAACTCACTCAATACGAAATCCTGCAACTGGGTGTAGGTCATCCAACCGGTCTTGCGGGCATAGCGCAGCTCCTTCATGCGGGGCGCCAATCGGGTTTCACCAGCTTCGTCCAGATCGATATAACGCACGCTGTGGAGAAACTCGGTGCCTTCGGGAAACAGTCCGGCAGCAAGATGCAGACTTCCCGCCTGCTGGGCGCTGGCCCCCATACCCACATAACTCATGCTGCGTCCCTCGTTGGGCGCCCAGTCGTAGCGCACAAGCTGTGCCTGGCCGAAGGCGTTGCCGTCCTTGTCGAGATCCACGCCCTGTTCCGGGTGGGGCTGTATGAGGGCCACGTCCCTGCGTTTGACCATCGCCTCGACGATCGCCAGATTGACCTGGTAGATCTCCAGGTCGAAATTCCCGTTGCCATCCTGACGCAGAACCTCCGGCAGACGGATCAGGACATCGTCGGTGGATCCGTTGGTGGGCCAGAAGGTGCCGAGAAAGGGGGCATAGGCGAACGCCCGCCATCCAGTCGGATTTCCTTCGGGATCGATATCGAAGCCCTGTGCGTCGAAGTTAAAGTAGGCATCCGGGAGATAGCCATCCCACTGCCCGTTGGCGTTGTAATCCCATCCGGCCGGGAGTTGCTGAAGTTTTTGCGTGAGAATCAGGCGGCCCTGCGCATCGAGGTAGTTGCTCTCCTGAACGTAACTGAGGATCTCCTCGTCACCGATGGCTGAGACCCGAGCGCTGCGATCCTCGAACAGGTTACTCCAATGGTTGGTGTTGGCGTATTCCGCAAAGGTATAGCCGAGTTGCAGATCGCCATCGTTGATGTAATTGGGTTCGCTGCTCGGTACATGGCAGGTGTAGCAGGGGTTGTGTGCCAGTCCCTGCTCGTCGATCGTCCGGGTGTAGCACTGTGAGGGAATGTAGGCGGTCTTGTTGACCAGGACCTGGCTGGTCAGATCATCCTCTGCGCTGGTTGCCTGGGTTTGTGAGTCGGAAGACCCCCCGTTGTTGCAGGCTGCCAGGAGAGTCATCAGAACTGCCGTCAGGCCCGTGGTGGAAAATAACCGCACCGCTTGATTCGTGCGCATACTGCTGCTCCCTTTCGATCTGTCTGAAATCTCATTCCGGGGCCCGGTGACGAACTCTGCGGAAGCGGATTTTCAGGCTCAATGTTGTATCTGCTGAAACGAAAAAAGGAGACCCTGAGGTCAGGGTCTCCAAATCGACTGAAGATGAAGTTGTCGTTATGGCTCAATCCATGGCCGGGAAAGGTCCGATGTAACCGGTGTAGGCCCGGGCATCGTTGACATCACCGAGCTGATCCTCGTCAGACTCCCCGTAAGGATGCTGGACGACGCTCATCAGGTAGGCGAAGCCGTTGATGTTCGGATAGAAGTAGGGCGAGGTGGTCTCCGAGCCGTAAGGCGTGGTCTGGATGCGGGTCAGTGAACCCTGTGCCAGGTTGTAGGCCCAGATGGCATCGTTCTGATGACCGCTGCCGGTATCCTCGCCGATGATCAGAGTACCGTAACCCGGCATGTAGGTGACGTTGTCCGGATTGGCCAGGCCGTCGATGTCGCAGGTGTTTTTCTCGAAGTAGGGCGAGTTGGCATCGTAGGTGGTCGGGATGCCGGAGATCAGGCCGGACATGCGGGTGGCCATGTAGCCACTGCCAGAGGCGGCGCTGTCATCGGTCAGGTCCAGCTGGTAGACCGTGCCGCACTTGTTTTCCGGCAGCTGGATGTCGTCGGACAGGGGTGCTTCCCGGTCGCCGGCAGCCATACCACTGGCGACTTCACTCATGGCAATGTAGAGCTTGTTGTCATCCGGGTTGTGGGTGATGCCTTCCATCTTGCGGAACTCAGTGGTGCCGCCCAGGTAAGAGGCATAACGGCGGGTCTCCAGGCGTGAGGCCAGGGTGGCGATCGGAACACCGGCAAAATTACCCTCGCGCAACTGCAGACACTCCTTGCCATAGGTGTGATCGACCTTGGTGAAGCCGTCGGCACAGCTGCCGTCTTCATTCACATCGACTTCGTTGAACAGATATTCGTACCGGACATTACTGTTCAGAGCCGTCTGAATCTGGGTATCGGTGGCTGCGCCCAGGTCGACCCAGCTCAGGTTGGCGGTGCCGCCATTGGTGTCGGAGGTCTGCTGCCATTTGGCCACGTAAAGATGACCGGAACTCAGGTCACCCGCGGTGTCGGCCACGAACATGAACAGGCCCACGTCGGTGCCGTCATCGGAGATGTAGACGGTTTTGCGGTCGGGCATCACGTAGGCCAGCTCATGTGCCACCCGGCCCATGGTGTAGTGCTTGGTCACCGTGGCATTGTCATAGTCGCTGACTGCGACCTCCACCTGGTAGCCGTAACGGTAGGGGTGGGTCTCGGTCAGGCCGCCGGCAAAGTAGGATGCGATGGCGTTGTAGTAGTCATTGACCTCGCCGGTCGCCGCGTCCCAGGCGGAGGCATCGGGTTCGTACTCTTCACTGCCCAGGTGGGTGTTCCAGGGAGTGACGCTGCCCGCGCAGTGTACCCAGCCGCCCTTGTAGGCGGAGAAGTCCAGGGGACGGGTGCGCAGTGCGGTCAGCAGACCGGTCTGTGCGTCCTGATTGAGTTCGGTCAGGTACATGGCCGCGGGACGATCCTCGAAATGGGAGACCATATAGAGGCTGTCGCCGACCGGCAGCAGGGAGGCGAAGTCGTTGGAGTTGGAGATGTCCGGCGAACTGTCAGTGCCGAGCACCGCATTGCCGCTCTCGTCGACGATCTGGCCGAAGGCAAAGGGATCACTTGCGTTGGCAAATTCGCCGCTGCGCAGGATGGTGTGAAAACCAATGGAAGACACCTTGTTGGTGCCGCCATTCTGCAGGATCGCATAGGGCGCGGCCATAATCGCGCGCTTGTCGCTGTCGCTGATCGGGGCGTCGACACCCATGAAACCGATCGGCAGGGCTTCGGCGGCCAGGGTGCGCAGCACATCCTTGGTGGCGTCGTCAGTGTT
Source organism: Candidatus Thiodiazotropha sp. (assembly GCA_040506775.1). Taxonomy (GTDB): domain Bacteria; phylum Pseudomonadota; class Gammaproteobacteria; order Chromatiales; family Chromatiaceae; genus Thiodiazotropha. The sequence continues at coordinate 108,280 of JBEVWC010000031.1, read as the reverse complement.
CAGCGCGGCGATCTGTTCTTCGACAGTCTGACTGCTGGTGGTTTGATTGTCGTCGTTGTTATTGTTGTCGTTATTGCATCCGGTCAGACCAAAGGTCATACCGAGCATGGCCACGCTCAGGGCGATGGCAAGATCAGACTTGCGAAGTGATTTCTTTTGCAACATGGAATATGCTCCCTTACAGGCAGAGTACTTAAAACCGGGTGCATTCTAGGGAGCCGGTGTTGCGTCGCTGTGTCTTCCAGATGTCTTTTTTGTGAAGACAAAGTTTCAAGGCGAGGGGGTAAGTTATTGTCTTCGCCGGGAAATAATTTGGCTTTTGGGAGTGAATTCCCTAACCGCATGGTGAGTGGAATGTGTAACACAGCGATCTTGATCGCTCGGCGGCTCAGGGTCGTGACGGGAATGGCTCGGCAGGGCATGATTCACGTCTACTCGGATACCCCGCTCAAAGGGAGTAGAATAATGCCTCCACCCAAACCGATTCATCCGATGCAACAATGAAAATAATCATACTAGGCGCGGGTCAGGTTGGACGTTCGGTAGCCAATGCGCTGGTGAGCGAGGCCAACGACATCACCGTGGTCGACCAGAATCCTCATCTGCTTCTCGAACTGCAAAACCGTCTCGACCTGGGGACGGTCCGGGGACATGCCGGGCATCCGGATATCCTGCGCAAGGCCGGCGCCGAAGACGCGGATATGATTCTCGCGGTCACCAACAGTGACGAAACCAACATGGTGGCCTGTCAGGTCGCCTGGAAGGTGTTCCACACCCCCACCAAGATTGCCCGGGTGCGCGCCCAGGGTTACCTGGATTATCCGGAGCTGTTCGAACCTTCCGGCAATCTCAAAGCCGCTGAAGACATCCCCAAAACAGCAACGCTGCCTCCACCCACCTTTCCGGTTGATGTACTGATCAGCCCGGAACAGCTGGTTACGGACTATATTCTCAAGCTGATCGAATTTCCGGGTGCCCTGCAGGTGCTCGATTTCGCCGATGGCCGGGTGCGCCTGGTGGCGGTCAAGGCTTACCACGGGGGTCCCCTGGTGGGACATGAACTGAGCACGCTCTACCATCACATGCCGAACATCGAGGCTCGGGTGGCGGCCATCTACCGGGAAGGCGAAGTCATCCAGCCCCGGGGCGACACCCGAATCAAGGCGGAGGACGAGGTGTTCTTCATCGCCGCGGCGGAAAACATCCGTTCGGTCATGAGTGAACTGCGCAAACTGGAGAAACCCTACAAGCGTCTGATCATTGCCGGCGGCGGCAACATCGGACGCCGGCTGGCCACTTCGCTGGAGTCGAAGTACCGGGTGAAACTGATCGAAAAGACTCAGGAGCGCGCCCGTGAGATCGCCGAGCGGCTGGACATGACCATCGTGCTTCATGGTGACGCGGCGGACGAGGATCTGTTGCTCGAGGAGAACATCGAGAACACCGATGTGTACTGCGCGGTGACCAATGACGACGAGGCCAACATCCTCTCGGCGATGCTGGCAAAACGTCTGGGTGCTGCGCGGGTGATGGCGCTGATCAACCGTCCGGCTTACGTGGATCTGGTGCAGAGCGGACCCATCGACATCGCGATCTCCCCGCAGCAGGCGACCATCGGCACCCTGCTGAGACATGTGCGCCGGGGCGACGTGGTGCAGGTGCACTCCCTGCGCCGCGGGGCCGCCGAGGCGATCGAGGCGGTGGCCCATGGCGACAGCAATTCGTCCAAGGTGGTGGGCCGCGCCATCGAGGAGATCAAGCTGCCCAAGGGCACCACCATCGGTGCGGTGGTGCGCGGCGACCAGGTGCTTATCGCGCATCACGACACGATGATCGAAAGCGAGGACCACGTGATCCTGTTCCTGGTGGACAAGCGCAAGGTGCGCGAGGTGGAAAAACTCTTCCAGGTCAGCGTGACCTTCCTCTGACCGGCAAGCGAATCTAATCCACAGTCATGCATCTTTTCGTGGTTCAACGGATACTCGGAGTGTTGCTGATGGTGTTCAGCCTCAGCATGCTGCCGCCCTTGTTTATTTCGCTGTTCGTTGAAGACGGAGCCCTGGTGGGTTTCACCGATGCCTTTATCCTCACCCTGGGTTTGGGAGTGGCCTTCTGGGCACCGGTGCGCCACCGTCACCAGGACTTGCGCATGCGTGACGGATTTCTGGTGGTGGTGATGTTCTGGACCGTGCTGGGTCTGACCGGAGCCTTGCCGTTCATGCTGGCGGAAAACTCCCAGATGAGCGTCACCGATGCGGTGTTCGAGTCGATTTCCGGTCTCACCACCACCGGCGCGACGGTGATCGTGGGGATCGATGAACTACCCACCTCACTGCTCTACTACCGCCAGCAGCTGCAGTGGCTGGGCGGCATGGGTATCATCGTTCTGGCCGTCGCCGTACTGCCCATGCTCGGGATCGGTGGCATGCAGCTCTACCGGGCGGAAACTCCGGGGCCGGTGAAGGATAACAAGCTGACCCCGCGGATCACCGAGACCGCCAAGGCCCTGTGGTACATCTATCTGGGGTTGACCATCAGCTGCACCCTGGCCTATTGGGCGGGTGGCATGAAGTTTTTCGATGCCCTGGGACACTCCTTCGCCACCGTGGCGATCGGCGGTTTCTCGACCCATGATGAGAGCATCGGCTATTACGACAGTACCCTGATCGAGATGATCGCGGTGGTGTTCATGCTCCTCTCCGGGGCCAACTTTGCCCTGCATTTCCTCGCCATCCGCCGACGGTCCCTGCGTACCTATCTGGAGGATTCTGAGTTTCGCGGTTACATCACCACCCTGTTTGTAGTGATTGTGATCGTGATTTTCGCCCTCTATCTCATGGACGTGTACGGCACCTGGAGCGAGTCGATCACCCGGGGACTGTTTCAGGCCGTATCGATTGGAACCACCACCGGCTTTACCACCGCAGACTACTCCCTGTGGCCCGGTTTCATCTCCATCCTGCTGCTGTTTTCCAGTTTCGTCGGTGGTTGCGCCGGTTCCACCGGAGGCGGCATCAAGGTGATCCGCTTCCTGCTGCTGATCAAACAGGGTTTTCGCGAAATCAATCGCCTGATCCATCCCAATGCGGAGATTCCGATCCGGGTGGGGGGCAAGACCATTCCCTGGCGGGTGGTGGATGCAGTGTGGGGATTCTTCGCCCTCTACGTGGCCAGTTTCGGGGTCATGTACCTGGCCCTGGCCGCAACCGGCCTTGATCTGATGACCTCCTTCTCCGCGGTCGCGGCGAGTATCAACAACCTGGGTCCGGGCCTTGCGGACGTGGGTACCCACTACGCCAATCTCAACGACCCGGCGAAGTGGATACTCTGCTTCGCCATGTTGTTGGGTCGTTTGGAGATCTTTACTTTGCTGGTTTTGCTGACCCCGGCGTTCTGGCGGAAATAAGAAAAAGCTGCTGCTGCCTATTGTTGGTCGGTGTCCGTCATCAGTGGCAGGGTATTGAATCGGTGCTTGCCAACTTTGCAATAAAGGAATGGTTTTCTTCAGGCTGAGTGTCAGGTGCCCTAATGTTTCGATAACTTAGCGGAGCTGCCTGTGCGATCGGTTAACTAATAAATTTGCGATGATAATCTTCTTGTTGAATGTTTGCTCCGAGAGTGTACGCATACAAAGATGAAGGTGGAAATTCCAATTCAAATTCACCGACATTTTTTTGCTGTGATAAGCGCGCGTTCATACAGCCAGTAGGTCGGGTTAGCGCAGCGTAACCCGACAATGGGTTAACGTTCAGATGCCTAATGTCGGGTTACGCTGCACTAACCCGACCTACGAATTGGATTGTTGCATGATGCAAAGTCCGGTAACCCGGATTACGCTTCGCTTCATCCGGGCTCCCGGTGGGTATCGGTTGTTGGGGGGTAGGTGAACAGCTACTCAGCTTGTGGCCGTTTCCAGGGCTTCAAACTCCTCTTCCCGCACCTTGTCGGCATTGTGATCCTTGGCCAGCAGCACATAGATCGACGGCAGCACGAACAGGGTGAACAGGGTGCCGATGGCCATCCCGCCCACCAGTACCAGGCCGATGGAGTTACGCGCGGCGGCGCCAGCGCCGGTCACCAGGGTCAGGGGCAGATGTCCCGCGACAGTGGCGAATGTGGTCATCAGCACCGGGCGCAAGCGGGTCATGGCCGCTTCCCTGACCGCATCCATCTTCGACAGTCCCTGCTCCTGGAGCTTGTTGGCGAACTCCACGATGAGTATCCCGTTCTTCGAGATCAGGCCCACCAGGGTCACCAGGCCGACCTGGGCGTAGATGTTCAGGGTCGTGGTCCAGCCGTTGGTCCAGAAGGGCATGTTGGGATTGGGCATCTTCAGGAAGGTGAACAGCAGCGCACCGAACATCGCCAGGGGCACTGAGCCGAAGAGGATGATGCCGGGATCCCGGAACGAGTTGAACTGCACCGCGAGAGCGAGAAAGATCATCACGATGGCCAGGGCGAAGGCGGGCAGGAACTTGTTGCCCTCCTGGCGCAGCTGGCGCGACTCGCCGGTGTAATCCACCGAGTAGCCCGGGGGCAGAACCTCCTGTGCCGCCTCTTCCAGGACGTTCAAGGCCTGGTCCAGGGTGCGGTTGGTCATCCCCGAGAGCTTCACCGAGTTGAGCTGCTGGAAGCGGTTGAGGGAGCGGGGCACGGTCTTGTTCTCGATGTGCGCCACGGAACTCAGGGGAATGAGTTGCCCTTGGGGTCCGCTGACATAGATCTCGGTCAACTGCTCCGGGTTGAGACGCTGGGAACGCTCGATCTGCGGGATCACCTTGTAACTGCGACCGGAAATGTTGAAGCGGTTGACGAAATCCCCGCCCAGGGCCGCGGCCATGTCACGCCCGACCTGGTTGAGGTCCAGTCCAAGCGCGCCGATCTTGTCCCGGTCCAGCACCACCCGGGCTTCCGGCTGGTCATATTTCAGATCGATCTGCGGCGGGAACAGGAACATCCCGCTGGCGGCCGCCTTGCCCTGCAGTTGTTCGGCGAAATCCAAAAGCTGTTTGGCGTCCGCGGTGGAGGTGATGAGGAACTCGATCGGGAAGTTGCTGCCGCCGGGCAGGGCCGGTGGGGTGGTGGCGAAGATCTGGAAACCGGGAATCGTCGAGAGCTTGCCCTGCAACTCCTGCTGGATCTCGAACACGGTGCGTTCCCGGGGGTTGTGCCAGGGTTTGACCACCACACCGGAAAAACCGTCCACGTCGAAACGTGCCCCGACCGAGGGGGCGAACAGAATCTGAAAGGTGAGATCCGCCTCGGGAATGCTCAGGAAGGTCTGTTCCACCGCCTTGCCGAAAAAGCGTTTCTGATCCGCGGTGGCGTTGGCCGAGGCGTTGATGATGCCGAACACCACGCTCTGGTCCTCACTCGGAGCCAGCTCCTTGGGCGACATGGTGTACATGGGTACCGCGGCCACCGCGACCGCCAGCCAGATGGCGTAGACGAAGGGCCGGGCCTGCAGGGTCCTGCCGATGAGTCGGCCGTAACCCTGACGCATGCGGTCGAAATGGTGATTGATCCAGCCGGTGAAGCCCTTCTCCTCGTCGGCGGCGTCATGCAGCATGTGCGAGGACATCATCGGTGACAGGGTCACTGCGACGATGCCCGAGATGGTCACCGTCCCCGCCAGGGTCAGGGCGAACTCGCGGAACAGGGCGCCGGTCAGTCCCCCCTGCAGGGCGATGGGCATGTATACCGCCGCCAGGGTGACGGTCATCGCGATCACCGGGCCGAGCAGTTCCCGGGCGCCGAGCAGGGCCGCCTCGCGCTTGCTGCGTCCTTCGCGCAGATGCCGTTCGATGTTCTCCACCACCACGATGGCGTCGTCCACCACCAGTCCCACCGAAAGCACGATGGCCAGCAGGGTGAGCAGGTTGAGGGTGAAGCCGAAGGCCTGCATGAGGAAGATGCTGCCGATCAGGGAGACCGGGATGGCGATGGTCGGCACCAGCGCGGAGCGCAGGGAGCCGAGAAACAGATAGATCACCAGGATCACGATCAGCAGGGTGTCGCCGAGGGTCTTGGTGACCTCGGTGATGGCGCTGGAGATGTACTCCGAGGCGTCGTAACCGATGTCCACTTCAAGTCCGCTGGGCAGGTCCCGTTCGATCGAACCGATCTCCTCGCGCACCAGTTTCACCACGTCGATGGTGTTGGCGTTGGGCAGCGGAAAGATGCCCATGAACACCGCGGTCTTGCCGGAAAAACTCACCGAGGTGTCGTAGTCCTCGGCACCCAGGGTCACATCGGCCACATCCCGCAGGCGCACGATGCTGTCATCCCGCTGGAGGATCACCAGCTGCTCGAACTCCTCCACACTGTGCAGGTCGGTGTTGGCGGTCATGTTGACCTGCACCAGGTTGCCCTTGGTGGCGCCGATGGCGGCGAGGAAATTGTTCGACGCCAGGGCCTGGCGCACCTGGGCGGGACTGATGTGCAGTGCCGCCATCTTGTCCGGCTGCAGCCAGATGCGCATGGCGAAGATGCGTGCGCCGAGCACATCGGCGCGCTGTACCCCGGCCACCGCCGCGAGGCGGGGTTGCACCACCCGGATCAGGTAGTCGGTGATCTCCGCCTGGGAGAGGATCTCGGAGGAGAAGCTGATATACGCCGAGGCGAACTGGGAGTCCGCCGACTGGATCGAGATGGCCGGGACCTGGGCCTCAACCGGCAGGTCGTTGCGCACCTGGTTGACCTTGGCGGTGATCTCCGCGAGGGCCTTGGTGGGGGAGTAGTTGAGCTTCAGCCGGGCATTGATCATGGAGAAGCCCTGCAGACTCTTCGACTCGATGTAGTCGATGCCGTCCGCCGAAGCGATGGCCTGTTCCAGGGGGGTGGTGATGAAACCACGCACCAGCTCCGCGTTGGCCCCCACGTAGACGGTGGAGATGTTCACCGTGGCGTTCTCACTGCGCGGGTACTGGCGGATGTTGAGGGTGTTCCAGGCGGCGATGCCGGCAATCACGATCAACAGATTGATCACGATGGCGAGCACGGGACGCTGGATGAAAATGTCGGTAAAGGCTTTCATGCTGGCCATGTCGGTGGCATCCGTGTAATGAGGTTATGCGGCTGAATGACGCGTCCCGACGGCAACTACTGGTTGGCCGGGTCGGGGTTGAGTTTCGCGTCCAGGGCCAGACTGTTGTCGATGACCACGGCAGACTTCGGGCGCAGTTTGAACACCCCGCTGGTGACAATCATCTCACCCGCTTTCAGGCCTTCGCTGACGGCGACGAAGTCGCCTTTTGTGCGACCCAGGCGAACGATCTGCTGACGCAGGATCTGCTGCTCCTCGCCGGTGGTCTCATCCTTCTGGGTGTCGATGACGAAGACCGTGTCGCCATAGGGCGCATAGAGCACCGCAGTGGCGGGAATGATCAGGTAGTCCTCTTCCTTGGGCAGCACCACTTCCACGTTGGCGAACATGCCGGCGCGCAGGTGTTCACCCCGGTTGGCCATCACCGCGCGAATCCGCACGCTGCGGGTCAGGGTGTCGATCTCCGGGTTCACCGCGAGGATCCGCCCCTCGAACACCTCCTCGGGCGCGGCGTCGGTGGTGATCTGTACCGTGCTGCCCACGCTCAGGCTGGCATAGCGCTGCTGGGGCAGGGAAAAGTCCACGTAGATCGGGTCCAGGGTCTGCAGGGTCACCACCGGGGTGCCCTGTTCGACGATCTGTCCGAGATTGACCTGGCGTAATCCCAGCAATCCCGCGAAGGGAGCGGTGATGGTCTTCTTATCGATTGTGGCGCGCACATTGTCCACCTGGGCGGTGGCCTGTTTGAAGTTGGCCTCGGCGGTATCCAGGTCAGCCTGGGAGATGGTGCGGTTCTTGCGCAGATCCCGGTTGCGGTCGAGGTTGATCCGCGCCAGCTTGGCCGCCGCTTCAGCAGAGCGCAACTGCGCCTCCTCGGCGGTGGTGTCGAGACGCACCAGCAGGTCCCCTGCCTTGACCCGATCACCGGATTCGAAGGCGATCTTGGTGATCTTGCCGCCGAGTTCTGCGCTGACGGTCACGCCCTGAACCGCCACCAGGGTTCCCGTGGCGGTGACGGTGTCGGCCCAGCGTTCGCTGCGCACCTGGGTGGCGGTGACCGTTTCCGGGGGCATCTGCATCTGCATCTGGGCCATGGCCTGGAATTGCTGCATCTTGATCAGCGCAGGCAATCCGATCAGCACGGCGAGGCCGAGAAGGGTGAGGAACAGTCGTTTCAGCATGATGGTCTCCGTCCCGGCGCAATTTGAAAGACTCTGGACGATTGCGGGTTGTTTTAAATGAAATTGGCGAGGAACATTGGTTTTTGCCTATCACAGTGGAATTTTTGACCTGCGTCAAGACCGTTTTCCCCGACAGCCCGGCGGCTGTCCCTCGATGAATTTGCAACGGGTGCTCAACTAACAGGCTAGCGCATTGTTTTTTAGCGATAAATCAAGCTGACCGCAGACCATGCCGGGGGTGTCTGGGTGGGTGGTTGAATACAGACTGTTACAAACCACAATCGTCAAGTGCCGTTTTTGCACCGGCGCGATTCAGCTACCCGGCCTGAAAGATCCAGCAGCGATGCGCCGGGTGGCGCTTGAAGTCCTCCGGCAGGGTGATCCGGGTGATCTCCTCGGTGCCGGGCAGGGCTTCGAGGTCCGCATCGAGTTTGAAGCGGCGACGGTTGGTGGAAAACACCAGCAGTCCGGTCGGGGTGAGCAGTTTCCGGCAGGCCTCGATCAGGCGGGGATGATCACGCTGCACATCGAGGATCTCCAGCATCTTCTTGGAGTTGGAGAAGCTGGGCGGGTCCAGCACGATCAGCCCGAACAGGCGTCGTTCACGCACCGCCCGGTCCAGGTACTCGAACACGTCCGCACGCACCCGTTCATGTTCATCCCCGTCGAAGCCGTTCAGCGCCAGATTGCGGTGGGTCCAGCTCTGGTAGGTGTTCGACAGATCGACGCTGGTGGTCGACAGAGCGCCTCCGGCTGCCGCGTAGACCGAGAAGCTGCCGGTATAGGCGAACAGGTTGAGCATCCGCCGTCCGTGAGCCCGCTCGCGGACCCACTGGCGGGTCTCCCGGTGATCCAGGAACAGGCCGGTGTCGAGATAGCTGTGCAGGTCCACCTCGAACTGCAGTCCCCCCTCGTGAACAATCCGCGGACGCCCGCTCGCACCGGTCTTTTCATACTGCGCCAGGCCGCGCTGGCGCTGCCGGGTCTTGAATGCGAGTGCCGATTCAGGGATTTCGAGCACCCGGGTGATCGCCTCGCCCAGGGCTGCTTCGGTAGCTTCGTCGAGGGGCTCCTGGCCCTTGCGGGCGTAGACCTGGGCATGCACCTCGGATTCGTACCAATCGATGGCCAGGGGAAACTCGGGGATATCCCGGTCATAGCAGCGGTAGCAGCCGATGCCCCGCCGACGGGCCCATTTGCTCCAGTGACGCTGGTTTTTGCGCAGCCGGTTTTCAAACGCGCTGAGGTCCACGTTCTCGTCTATCCTCAGCGGGGCAGGCGCCAGGCCGCAACGAGCAGGGCAAACCACCCCACGATGAAGGCGAGTCCGCCCAGGGGGGTGATCATGCCCAGGCTGCGCAGACCGGTCAGGGCCATGACATAGAGGCTGCCGGAAAACAGCAGGATTCCGGCCAGGAAAAGCCCCCCGGCCCACTGCAGAGCGCGGCCGGGATGTTGCAGCGCCAGCAGCCCGGTGCCGAACAGCGCCAGGGTGTGCAGACCCTGGTAGTGAACCGCCTTCTGCCACCACACCAGGTGGTTGGCCGGCAGTCGCGGTTCCAGGGCGTGAGCGCCAAAGGCGCCGAGGATGACCAGCAGCATGCCGCTCAAAGCGGCCATTACGAGCCAACGGCGCGCCATCAGGATTCCCCCCCGTCGAGGCGCGCCAGTTCCTCGAGGATACCCATCACCATGGCCTCGGATTTGCCGCCCAGGCGTTTGCACAACACCTCTGGATTGCGTTCACCGTTGATCAGGGGACGGATCACCGAGGCCAGTTGACCCATCGGGCCGCCCACCCGGCTCATCTGCTCGGCCATCTGGGCGATCAGTTGCAGGGCCTGGGGATGTCCCTGGCCCGCGGCATGGATCATCGAGGCAAGTCCGGGCGCCGCCAGGGCCGGATCGGGGCGGGCGTTGGGATCCGGCAGGGTGGCCGGGTCCCGCAGGCCGCTGAGTACTGCCTCGGCAATGATTCGATCTTCCTCGTCGAGGGGATTGAGAATCTCCAGGTCACGCCGGCCCTGCTGGAAAATGCTCAGCAGACACTGGACCAGAGCGTCCCATCCCTGGCTTTCGGCCATCTTAAGGAGTGCCTGGAACTCCTGTTGGCGCTCCGGGTTGGCGCCGGTCATGACCACCTGGTTGATGAACTGGGCGTGTACCGCCAGGATCTGATCCTTTTTATTCATATTGGACTGCGTCAGTGTGGCGTGGCTGCCAGGTCGATTTGTTCAAGGGACTCCTCCGCGATCTCGCGGACGTCGGGATGATCGTCATCGAGCAGCGCGGTGAGGCAGGCACGGGCTTCCCCGGCACGGGTCAGTCCCAGGTAGTGTGCCGCGTCGGCACGGATATTCGCCTTGGGATGGGCGCACAACCGGATCAGGTCCGGCAACAGGCGCTGCAGGCGGGCATCCGCTTCGAAATGTTCCATCACCACGCCAACACCGATGCGTGCCGCCATCGGGGTATCGTCGGATGTCATCAGGCTTATCAACGCGGTCAGATCATCTGGTTCCTGTTCCAGCCAGGCAATCACCTTGTCCGGTTTCTGCTCCTGCAGACAGGCACTGAAATACTCGTCAATACCGGTATGCCGGGTCGCGTGCTCGGTCCAGTTTGCCACCTCTGCGGGGGTCAGGCTGCCTTCCAGTTCGAAGGGGCCGATCCGGGTCCAGGGCACACTGCGGGTGCCCACAGCCTGGGCGGCTTGCGGATGGACCGCGATGTTGATCGTCTCGAGCCGGCCGATACGGCCCTGCTTGAGCATCTGGTTGAGGGATTCCAGGACCGCCGGACAGTGGGCGCAACCGGTGGCCAGCAGGAACAGGGCGTCCGGAATCGTGCTGCTGTTATTCAAGGAGTCGTTCATGGGGCGGAAATGCGCGCAACGGGTTGTCGATCGAGGGCTAACTGTAACTGAAGGCAGGTGCCGTGTAACCCCGCGGGGTGCGGGTTTGCTTCACCCCATCGGTAAATCGGGTGCGAAACCCGTCAAATAGGCGTAGGATGGCGCCGCTTCAATGATTTTTGTCGCCTCCGGCCTATCTCCCATGGGATAGCTCTAGAGAGATAGATTGCCTCCGAAAGGCTTGCTTCGAATAAAAACCCTTATGGTTTTGTTGATAATAAAGTCAGCGATAACAATTGGTTATCTTTTCAGGGAATGAAATTCGGCGGGTGATAAACCTCAGTTGATAAGCGTATTTTATGTGCCCTCCCGAAAAAATTGTTTGGCTAAAGGGGGGGTGAGGCATTAATGTCTGTCACCCCGAATCCGGGTAGTGCGTGTCTTGACCAGGATGTGTCGGGACCCGCGTCGGCAGGATCGGGTGCGAATATTGGTTCCGGGCACCGATGGCCACGGGCCAGGAAACAGTTCAAATGAATAACGCCGGTCTGATCCCGGTTGTGCTTGAAAGTCGCGGCAGTCAAGCGGCGGCTGAATCACTGCAGTGAAACCCTTAGGAGAAAAACACCATGCCTACATTTGTGCGTACTGAGAAGTGCGATGGCTGTAAAGGCCAGGACAGAACAGCTTGCATGTACATCTGTCCTCATGACCTGATGAAACTGGACAAAGACGGCTCCGAAACCGGTCACGCCATGAAGTCTTTCAACCAGGAGCCTGAGCAGTGCTGGGAGTGCTACTCCTGCATCAAGATCTGCCCTCAGCAGGCCATCGAAGCTCGTCCTTACGCCGATATCGTGCCCCTGGGTGCTTCTGTACAGCCCCTGCGCGGTACCGATTCCATCATGTGGACCATCAAGTTCCGTAACGGCACCATGAAGCGTTTCAAATTCCCGATCCGCACCACTCCCGAGGGTTCCATCGACCCCTACGGCAACAAGCCTGCTGCAGACATGGCGAAGATCGGCGAGCCCGGTTTCTTCAACCACAATGAGCAGAACGGCTACCGTGCCGGCAATCCCAGCGAGCTGATCCGCAAGTAAGCGGCTTTCAGTCAGATTATTCAGGAATACAAATAATTCGAGGTATATGAAATGGCTGAATTCGGAAATCCGGAAGTCGTCCAGGAAGAGGTAGACATCCTTCTGATCGGCGGTGGCATGGCTTGCAGCGGTGCCGCATACGAGATCGGTCCCTGGGTGCAGGCTGCCGGTGGCAACATCAAGGTGAAACTGGTCGACAAGGCCGCCATGGACCGCTCCGGCGCCGTGGCTCAGGGTCTGTCCGCGATCAACACCTACATCGGTCCCGAGCAGGATCCTGCTGACTACGCCCGCATGGTCTCCAACGACCTGATGGGTATCACCCGCGACGATCTGGCCTACGATCTGGGCCGTCACGTTGACGAATCCGTGCACCTGTTCGAAGAGTGGGGTCTGCCGATCTGGAAGACCGACGAGAACGGTGAGCGTCACGACGGTTCCAAAGGTCTGACCCCCCTGAAGGAAGGCGGCAAGCCCGTACGTTCCGGTAAGTGGCAGATTATGATCAACGGCGAATCCTACAAGTGGATCGTCGCTGAGGCCGCCAAGAAAGCTCTGGGCATGGACAACATCCAGGAGCGTATCTTCATCGTCAAGCTGGTCAACGACAAGAACGACAAGAACCGCATCGCCGGTGCTGTCGGTTTCTCCGTTCGTGAGCACAAGCTGTACGTCTTCAAGGCGAAAGCCATCCTGCTGGCCGCTGGCGGCTGCGTGAACATCTTCCGTCCCCGCTCCGTGGGTGAGGGTCAGGGCCGTGCCTGGTACCCCGTATGGAATGCTGGTTCCACCTACGCCATGGCTGCCGAGGCCGGTGCTGAGTTGACCATGATGGAAAACCGCTTCGTACCTACCCGTTTCAAAGACGGTTACGGTCCGGTTGGCGCCTGGTTCCTGCTCTTCAAATCCAAGGCCACCAACGCCTTCGGTGAAGTCTACATGGACCGCAACAAGGAGATGCTGGACGACTATCCTCCTTACGGCCAGGCTGCCGTTCCGGCTTCCTGCCTGCGTAACCACCTGATGCTGAAAGAGATGAAAGAAGGCCGCGGTCCCATCTGGATGGACACCGTGACCGCTCTGGCCAACCTGCGTGAGACCCTGTCTCCCCGCGAGGTCAAGCATCTGGAAGCAGAAGCCTGGGAAGACTTCCTGGATATGTGTATCGGCCAGTGTGGTATCTGGGCGGGTGAGAACATCGAGCCGGAGAAGAAAAACTCCGAGCTGATGCCCACCGAACCCTACCTGCTGGGTTCCCACTCCGGTTGCTGTGGCATCTGGACCTCCGGTCCTGACGATGTGGGCGCGCCCACTGACGAGACCCAGGCCGGTGTTCCCGATCATCTGCCGAAAGGCTGGAACTGGGGCTACCGTGGCATGACCACCGTTGCCGGTCTGTTCACCGCTGGTGACGGCGTGGGCGCTTCCGGTCACAAGTTCTCTTCCGGTTCCCACGCTGAAGGCCGTATGGCTGCCAAGGCGATGGTGAAATACGTCATGGACAACAAGGACCTCACTCCTGAGTTGGACACCGACGTGGACACCCTGATCGAAGAGATCTACCGTCCGGTCCGTAACTACCTTGAGCACAAGGACTACACCACCGCGATTGATGTGAACCCCAACTACATCACTCCGCGTATGCTGCAGTTCCGTCTGCAAAAGGTCATGGACGAGTACGTTGCCGGTGTGGCCACTTACTACACCACCAACGAGCATATGCTGGCCCTGGCTGAACAGAAGCTGGAAATGCTGAAGGAAGACGCTCTGAAGATGCGTGCGAAAGACCTCCACGAGCTGCTGCGTGCTTGGGAGAACTATCACCGCATCCTGACGGCTGAAGCTCACATGAAACACATCCAGTTCCGTGAGGAGTCTCGTTATCCTGGTTTCTACTACCGCATGGATAAGAACTTCGTCGATGAAGAAAACTGGAAGTGCTTTGTGAACTCCATCTACGACAAAGAGACCAAGACCTACACCTGCTTCAAGCGTGCACACGTGGATCTGGTCGACAAGTCCAAGCTGTTCAAGTAATTTTTGACAGTCGAGTGACTTGAAAAGTCCGGGTGCCGCAAGGTGCCCGGACTTTTTCCGTCTTTATCGGAGGCAAAATCATGACTGAAAAATTCGACATTCCTTTCAAAAGCAACTTTGTTCCGACCATTCTGGAGCCCGGTGCGAAGATCAATTTCAACTGCCACAAAGGAATCTCCTGTTTCAATGCCTGCTGTCAGCATGCTGACATCCAGCTGACGCCTTACGATATCCTGCGTCTGAAGGACAATCTGGGCCTCAGCGCGACAGAATTCCTGAAAAAACACACGGTTCCCTTCGAAATGGACAAGGATGGGGTGCCGGGTGTGAAATTGCGCACCAACGATGAAGGTGCCTGCCTGTTCGTCGGCGCGGAGGGTTGCGGGGTCTATGCGGACCGTCCTACCGCCTGCCGTTACTACCCCATCGGCCACATGGCGATGCGTCAGGCGGGTTCCCCGGACGACGAGGCGCGCTACTTCCTGATCAGGGAGGATCACTGCAAGGGTCACGAAGAGTCCCGCGAAATCAGCGTGAACGATTACCGCAAGGAGCAGGAAGTCGAGATCTACGACCAGATCAATCGTGAATGGCTGCAACTGATCCTGAAGAAAAAATCCGCCGGTCCGTCGATCGGACGTCCTTCCGACACCAGCCTGCAGCTGTTTTTCATGTGCTCCTATGACGTGGACCGGTTGCGTCGATTCGTGCTCAGTGACTCCTTCCGGGCGTCCTATGACATGGATGATGCGTTTTACGAAACTGTCGAGAAAGAGGATCTGGCGCTGATGCAGTTCGGGACCCGCTTTCTCAAACAGGTGCTGTTTGGTGATGCCACCATCCCGGTCAAGGATCAGGCGGCGGAAAAACGTCTGGAAGAGCGCAAGGATATCCTGGAGATGCGCCGCAAAGCGGAAGTGGAGCTCTATAAGCAGAAGCAGGAGCAGGACATGAAGGACGCACTGTCCTGATTCTGATTGCGCCGCCCACTCTCCGTGAACGGCACTCATTCATAGTGGAATGCCAGGGACGGCCCCGCTAATTGGCTCTGTCGGTATGGGTGTGCTCTGCCACGGCCGTCCAGTTGCCGAACCCCTCATCCGCTTGCAGCAGACTCGATGATACCCGGTTGCGTCCCGCCTGCTTGGCCAGGTAGAGATGTTGATCGGCGCGCATCATCAGATTTTCCAGGGTCTCTCCGAGACGAAACTCCGATACACCGAAACTTGCGGTCATGGGACTTTCTGCATCGAAGGTTGAAGTTTCGATCAACTCCCTGAGCCGTTGCGCCAACTCGGTAGCGGACGTGAGTTCGGTTTCCGTGCAGATCACCAGGAACTCCTCGCCACCCCAGCGTCCGACGAAATCGGTCATTCGCACATGGTTGGAGATCATCGAACTGATATGGCGCAGCACCTCATCACCCATCTGGTGACCCTGGGTATCGTTGATCTTCTTGAAGTGATCGATATCGATCATGATGATGCAGAATTTGCGTCCGTAACGTTCACCCATCCGGTACTGCTCCTGCAGTTCCAGTTCCGTGGCCCGTCGATTGGGCAGTTTGGTCAGGTGATCTGTGCTGGAGATGCGTTCGAGTTGCAGATTCTTTTCTGCCAGAGCAGCCTTGGCATGCTGATTTTCAGTGATCAGGGAAACCAGGCTGCGATTCGACTCCACCATTTGGTGCATTGCTTCACCCAGGCGCCGATACAGGCCGATCATCTCCCCAAGCAGCACAAACAGTAAAATGCTGGAGGCGATCATGGCTTCGATCCTGCCGAAATACCAACCCACGGTGTAGCGCTGGTAGGCGCCAAGACTGGCCAGGATGTCCGCCAGAAATGCGAGCAGGGTGACCGAGAGCCAGAGATTAATGGCGCTTAGCTGGGTGAATCGGCTCCAGGTCAGCGCCAGAGCTGCAAGTGTCACAACCGCAGCCACTCCGCCTGCCCAATAGAAAAGCGGCGTCAGGGGAGCGGTTTGGGTGAAATCGAGAAGTGGCGGCAAGGCATCATGAAACACACTGACAACAACGCTGAGGATCACCACCAGAGCTGAAACCGCGATCAGTGAGCGATAGGTGGCCGGCCAGATTCGCTCGCTTGGCCAGGGAGCGCGTTTGTCGCGCCAATCCAGCAGCGTGCCCAGGAGTACCACGGATGGAAACAGGATATGCCAGAAATGCCACAACCAGATGGCACTTTGAGGGCCGCCGAGAAAGCCTCCCTGTTGCTGGTCCTGGAGAGGAAAGCTGAGCACAAACGGCAGGGTGATCAATGCGCTCAGCAGGTACGCACTCGCCAGCATCAGGTAGAGGGGCAGGCGGCGGAAATGAAACTGGCCGTAGAGCAGAAATGCGGTGGTCCCGTCGAGCATCAGGACAATCGCGGCGTGAAAGGGTACGAATTCGGGGTGGGCGGACAGTTGCGTGTCCCCGAACACCAGGATGGCCGCGGTCATCAGCAGAATGAGGGTGGTCAGAGCCATGCTGACCTGAACCGATAGAGGTCCGGCGGATCCCGGCTCATCAAGGTTCATCTGCTTTGACGTGAGGAACTTCGAGGTCACAATCATTTTTCAGGCTTTCTGTATCTCGTGCTAACCACACTCCCTGGGTTATTTGATTGGGTTTGGCTCAAAGCCGGAACGGGCGCTGCCGGTTCGGGGCAGTGGAGGTCTCCGGCTGTCGATGACCACAGTCTATAACAGGTTATGTCTGCAGGCTTGTAAAATATTGTGTTAGGGCCGTGTCGGGATGAGTATTCTCAACTACCCTGGCGTGTTGAAAGCCTATACTGCGGTTAGCTGTCAGTTATCTGTTTCAAGGAAATCCGCAGATCCCATGCAACTCGTTGATCTGGTTTTGACTCAGCTGTTCGACAATGTCTGTGACGATGAGCGCCTCAGCCGCTTGTGGGGGTTTTCCCTGTTGATCGAAACGCCGGGACAGCGACTGCTTTTCGATACCGGCAGCAACGGCAGGATGTTGCTTGCCAATGCCCGCATGCTGGGCAAGGATCTGGGGCAGCTGGATACCCTGTTTCTCTCGCACAGCCACTGGGACCACCTGGGGGGATTGGACTCGATTCTTGAACTCAATCCCGGCATCAGGCTGGTGGTGCCTGAGAGTCTTTCGCCGCGTTTGATCGCGGATCTGCCCAGTCTTTGTGGTGAACTGGTGGTCGTCGGGTCTCAACCCTGCGAGTTCGTGCCGGGCTTTTATTCAACGGGAACCCTGCCCGGTGATATGCCGGAGCAGGCGCTGGTGATTCCCTCCCCGCACGGCTCACTGGTGGTGACTGGATGTGCGCATCCTGGGATTGAAAGGATCGCGCAGCAGGCCATCCAGCAAACGGGTCAGTCCATCGCCCTGTTGCTGGGTGGATTTCACCTGTTCGATGCGGACCAGGTGACCCTCGACGCGCGGACCAAACGATTGCAGGGGTTGGCGGTTGATTATGTCCTGCCGACCCATTGCACCGGCCTGAAGGCCGCGTTGCGTCTCAAAGCGCTGCTTGGCGACCGTTGTCTCATGGGTGGCTGTGGTCGTAGGCTGGTATTCAATGACCAGGCTGAGCCGCAGATCGTGTCGTCTCCATGAAGCAAACCACGGGGATGGGTTGGGTGATGAGCCTCAAGGCTGATACAACTGGTCCGTCTTCGCCGACATGATGAAGTCGTTACGGTGCAGACCCTTGATCTTGTGCGACCACCAGGTCACCGTGGTCTTGCCCCACTCGGTCAAAAGCGCCGGATGATGCCCCTCTTCCTCGGCCAAGGCGCCGACCCGGTTGGTGAAATCCAGGGCTGCGACGAAATCTTTAAAACTGAAGGTTTTTTCGAGTTGCATGATGCCGTCCCGCACCTCGATGTTCCAATCCGGAATCGCCCTGATGAGTTCAGCCAGTTCCTCGTCGCTGACCTGGGGCGCGTCCGCGCGACAGGCTTCACACTTTTCTTGTGTCAGGGATGTCATGAAGATGGTTCCTCTGTTCAGATATTACGGATATAGTAATTTAGGGATTATCCTGTAAGACTCCTGGCTAGCATACCGGGAAAAAACGTGGGAAAGCGATAGCCGCCGTGACAGGAAACGCGATAAAAACAGCGCTCATCGTGGACGACTCCAAGACCGCGCGTCAGGTGTTGTCCACGAAACTGAAAAATTACGGAATTTCAGTTGAAACCAGGGAGTCGGCTGCTGCGGCCATCGACTACCTGTACGATCATGCCCCGGACGCCATCTTCATGGATTATGAAATGCCCGGCATGGATGGTTTTCAGGCCCTCAAGGTCATCAAATCCAATCCCAATACCGCAGTCATTCCCGTGATGATGTACACCTCCAAGGCCGGTGGTCTGGCGGTGAGCCAGGCACGGGCGCTCGGCGCGGTGGGGGTGCTGCCCAAACAGCTCGAACCCCAGGACCTGGAGCAGGTGCTCAACACCCTGCATCTGTTGCCGGAGCAGGAATCCCTGGTGACCGGATTCAAGCAGAGTGACCTGGAAGAACTCAAGCGTGGCGGGCGTCCGGACAATGTTCACCTGATTTCCGAGCACGAACGTCACCAGCCGGCCCAGGTGGACCGGGTCAGTCTGCCGCTGGACGATTTTCAGGACAACCTCAAGGGCACGGAATCCCTCAAGCGTTTCATCCGTCGCGAACAGACCCAGGCCGAAGAGCGGCTGCAGGAGCATATCGACCGGCACTTCGATGAAGTGCGGGGTGAGTTGTACGAGCTCGAGGCGTTGCACGAAGCCCAGGGCGGTTCCCGGTTCAGATCCTTTCTGTATGGGGTTCTGGGGAGCGCAATACTGCTGGGGCTTGCACTGGCAGTCTACCTCAAAGGGTATGTCGACGAGCCTCTCGGCGGAACCTCAGCGAGTCGGGTCAGCAATGCGGAGTTGATGGATCTGCTGGCGGTGCAGGGCGCCCAGATCGAGCAGTTGGCCCAGCAACTGAGGGTCAGCCAGAAACCCGAGTCGGCCGCGGCTGGCGCAGGCCTGCCGATGAAGCTGATCGAGTGGGCGGCTAACCAGGGATCCCGGTTCGACTATGGCAGCAAACCCTTCAGCGATGAACGGGCGCTATGGCTTGCTGAACTGGTCACCCAGCTGAAGGAGGCCGGTTTTCGCGGAACCGTGGAACTGCGAGCCAACCATGGCAATTTCTGTCTGCAAAAGAACGAGGCTGGGGAGATGCGTGTCGCCGCCCCGACACTCGAAATCGGCCAGTGTTTGTTCGCCAGCGATTTCCGCGGCACCAACGACTGGCTGAATGACCAGTCCGTCGCGTTTGCCAACTACATGAATGTGGAAACCGAACGCAGCAGCGGAGAAATCGAAATCATTCTGTTCAGCAACGGTTTCAATGAACCCCTGATGCCCTATCCCGAGCGATACCAGGTGAAAACCGCAGGCGAATGGAACGACATTGCCGCCCAGAATCAGCGCGTTCAGGTCAATCTCTATACCAACTGAAGCGGCTCCAGGCGGCCTGGGTAGTGGCTCCATGGTGACCGGACAGGGTCTGTGGTATTCCGCCCGTCACTGATCAGCGTTTCACCAGACGAAAGTATTGAAAGGCCTGAATCGCCCTGGCCGGTGTCAGGTGATCATCATTGTGTGTTTCAATCAGTTCAAATCCTGCTCCGAGCGCATCCAGTAATTTCTCACTGTCATACTGAACCACATCGAGACCGCTGCACTGGGTAGGGCCGCCGATGGCGAAGCTTGCCAGGATCAGTTGTCCACCGGAAGGCAATGCCTGGCGCAAGGCTGCGGCATAGCGCTCGCGGTCAGCCGCCCCGGTCAGAAAGTGAAACACTGCCCGGTCATGCCAGAGTGCGTAACCGCGCTGGGGTTCAAAGCGGGTGATATCCGATTCGATCCATTCAACCCTTGGGGAATCCTTCCCCAGACGTTGTCGTGCATGGCTCAGCGCAGTCGCCGAGATGTCCAGTACCGAAAGGTCCGTGTAGCCGTTGAGCAGGAGTTGATCGATCAGCCGGGAGGCACCGCCGCCGATGTCGATGATCGGTGCGGCAGGATCGACCCCGCTGGACTTGATGAGCGCCAGGGAGGGTTGTGGATTCGCCTGATACCAGCTGACTTCCTCGGGGGAGCGATTGCGGTAGATGTTTTCCCAATGCTGTTTAGGATCGAGCATGGATGGTGGGTCCGGGTGGTAAGTCAGAATACGCGGAGTATCCATGCATGATAGCCCAGGATGCCTGTGGCAGGGGCTTCATGATCGGCTGAGGTCGGTTGGAAGCGTTGACGCTTGATCCGCAATGCTCCTATGCTCGTCACATTTGCCGGCCACCCGCGCCCATTCGCGGCGCATCCGGCATCACCAACAACCCGGAAACATGACCCTTCAAGTGATGAAAAACAAAAACTGGTTACTGCTGTTTCTGATGCTGCTTATCGTCGCGGCAGTCGGTTGGAAAGTTTTCCAGCGACTGCAGGAGAGCGGCGGCGGTACAAAACAGAAATCAGCATCCCGGCCGATTCCGGTCGAGGTGGCGGATATCCAGGTCGGCGACATCGAGCTGCGCCGCACCTTTTCCGGCACCCTGCAGGCATTTACGGAATTCGTGGTCGCGCCCAAGGTGAGTGGCCGCATCGAGCAGATCGATGCGGATCTGGCGGATATCGTAACCCGTGGCCAGGTGGTGGCGCGTCTCGACAATGACGAGTATGTGCAGGCCGTGCGCCAGGCTGAAGCCGACCTGGCGGTTGCCAAGGCCAACCTGGCCGAGGCGCAGAGCCTGCTGAAGATCGCCGACCGGGAACTGGAACGGGTGGATCAACTGCGCAGGAAAGGGGTCAGTTCCGAGTCACAGCGTGATACCGCGATGGCGGACCAATTGGCCAAGGCGGCGCATGTGGAGGTGACCCGGGCCCAGGTGGTACGAGCCCAGGCGGAGCTGGAGACAGCGCGGATTCGGCTTGGCTATACCCAGGTGAAAGCCGATTGGGGCAGCGGCAGTGACCAGCGGGTGGTGGCGGAACGCTACGTCGATGAGGGCGAGACGGTCAGCGCCAATGCCCAGTTGCTGCGTATTGTGGAGCTTGATCCGATGAAGGCGGTGTTCTTTGTCACGGAACGGGATTATGCCCGTTTGCAGCCGGGGCAGCATGCCGTGCTGACCACGGATGCCTATCCAGGAGAGATTTTTGAGGCAGGGATCGTGCGCATCTCCCCGGTATTCCGGGAAAACACCCGCCAGGCCAGGGTCGAGCTGAAGGTGGAGAATCCGGACCTGAGACTCAAACCGGGTCTGTTCGTGCGCATCGATGTGGTGCTGGAACGGGCTGGCTCGGTCACCCTTGTTCCGGAGCAGGCGCTGGCAAAAAGGGACGGACAGGACGGGCTCTTCGTGGTCGACCCGGATGGCCGGCAGGTGCATTGGCGGCCGGTGAACATCGGTATCCGTCACGCACAGCAGGTTGCGGTCTCCGGTGAGGGCTTGAGCGGGCGCGTGGTGATACTCGGTCAGCAACTGCTGGCGGATGGCTCCAGCGTCACACTGAGCGGTGAAGGGGAGACCCGTCAGCCATGAATCTGGCCCGCGCGAGTGTGCGCCGTCCCATCTTCACCACCATGCTGGCGCTGATGGTGGTGGTGCTCGGTCTGGTCAGCCTGAGCCGCCTGCAGATCGATCTGCTGCCGAACGTGGAGCTGCCCACCCTCACGGTGCGGACCCAGTACGAGGGGGCCGACCCGATCGTGATGGAACGGCTGGTGACCCAGATCGTGGAGGAGATCGTCGGCACCGTGCCCGGGGTGGAGGAGCTGACCTCGACCTCTTACGAAGGCAACAGCAGCGTCAAGGTGAAGTTCGGCTGGGGGACCCCCATCGATGCGGCAGCGGTGGATGTGCGCGCCACCCTGGAGGATGAGATCAGCGAACTGCCCGACGACATCGTCGGTCCCCGGGTGAGCAAGTTCGATGTGGACACCTACCCGGTGGTGATTCTCGGTATTTCCAGCCGCCTGGATCCGGTGGAGCTGACCCAGATCGTCGAGGATCAGGTGCGATACCGATTTTCCCGGGTACCCGGGGTGGCCCAGGTCGATCCCTGGGGCGGGTTCACCCGGGAGGTGCGGGTGGAGCTCGATCCCGCCAAACTGAATGCCCTGGGACTGCCGCTTACGGATATTCTCGACGCTATCGAGGATGCCAACCTGGACCTGCCCGCCGGGAAGATCGAGCGCGGTCCCTATGAGGTGACCCTGCGCGCTCCGGCGGAGTTCGGCAGCCTGGAGCAGATTCGCGGCACCGTGATCGCCCGCCAGGAGGGTTCGGTGGTGACCCTGGGGCAGATCGCCCTGGTCCGGGATACCTATGAGAAGCTGACCCGGATCATTCGGGTCAACGGTGAGCAGGGATTGCGGGTGGCGATCCGCAAGCAGCCGGAGGCCAACACGGTGGAGGTGGCGCGGGCGGTGCTGGAAGAGGTTGAAAAGGTCAACCGGGCCTTCCCTCAGATCCACATCACCCCGGTGATCAATCAGGGCAACTTTATCGAACGGGCGATCAGCAACGTGGCCCGGTCCGTGCTCTATGGCGGCGCCCTGGCGGTGCTGGTGCTGCTGTTCTTTCTGCGCAATCTGCGCAGCACCCTGGTGATTTCACTGGCGATACCGATCTCGGTGGTGGCCACCTTCGGCCTGCTCTACTTCGGCGGTTTCACCCTCAACCTGATGACCCTGGGCGGTCTGGCCCTGGGGGTGGGGATGATGGTGGACAGCTCGGTGGTGGTGCTGGAGAACATCTTCCGCCGCCAGCAGGAGGCGGGGGAGGGTCCGGCTGAGGCCTCGGTCCGGGGTACCCGGGAAGTCGCCTCGGCGGTGGTCGCCGGTACTGTGACGACCCTGGTGATTTTCCTGCCCCTGATCTTTGTCCAGGGGGTCTCCGGGGTGCTGTTCAAGGAACTCGCCTATGTGATCATGTTCTCCCTGTTCTGTGCGCTGCTGGTGTCGCTGAGCCTGGTGCCGATGCTGGGTTCCCGGTTGCTGAAAACCGGCAAAGGCGCGGATCAGGCGGCTCAGCGCAAGCCTGTCTTCGCTGGCCTGGAACGTGCCGCAAGGGGGCTCTTCCTGGGATTGGAGACCACATACCGTGACCTGTTGCAGAGCGTACTGCGGCACAAGGTGGCGACCATACTTGCTGCCCTGAGCCTGTTTGTCGCCAGTCTGCTCCTGACCCCTTATATCGGGACCGAGTTCATCCCTCCGAGTGACGAAGGGGAGGTCAGCGTGAGTGGTGAGATGGAGGTGGGTACCCGGCTGGATCTGATCGACCGGCAGACCCGTCTGCTGGAGGCTCAGGTGTACGCGGCGGTGCCGGAGACCCGTTCCTCGGTGGTCAGCATCACCACCTCAGGCACCCGGGGCAGCTCCAAGGCCAAGGGTGAGATTCGTCTCAACCTCGGTCCCGCCAGGGAGCGTACCCGCTCCAATCAGGCGATTGCCGATGAGTTGCGCAAACAGCTCGCCGGAGGTATTCCCGGAATGAAGATCCGGGTGCGGGCGCCCCAGGGTCAGTTTCTCCTCGAGCGGATCCTCGACACGGTGGAGGGGGTGACCGTGGAGGTGCGCGGTTTCGATCTCGGAACCCTGGATCTGCTGGCGAAGCAGGTATCCGTAGCGATCAAGGATGTACCCGGAGTGACCGATGTGGAGCTGAGCCGTGAGACCGGCATCCCCCAGCAGGAGATCCATGTGGACCGGCAGAAGGTCAGCGACCTGGGCCTCAGCGTGCGGGATGTGACCGAGGTGATCGAAACCGCGGTAGCCGGATCCAAGGCGGGAGAATACCGGGTGGCGGGCAACTCCTACCGCATTCTGGTGCAGCTCGAGTCGGCGCAGCAGCGTTCTATCGACGAGATCCTGGATCTGACCCTGCGCACCCCCGCGGGCGAACAGGTGGCGCTGCGCAATCTGGTGGAGACCGCTTCCGGGGAGGGTCCGGTGACGATTGAGCGCAAGGATCAGCAACGCCTGGTCAGCGTGACCGCCAATGTGGCTGAGCGGGACCTGGGCTCGGTGGCCGCTGAGATCCAGGAGCGTATCGACGCGATTGCCCGTCCCATCGGCTACGATCTGATTATTTCCGGCAACTACGAAGAGCAGCAGAAGTCCTTCGACGAACTGGTGGTGTCCCTGCTGTTGGCTCTGCTGCTGGTCTACATGGTGCTTGCGTCACAATACGAATCCTTCGGTGACCCGCTGGTGGTCATGCTGTCGGTGCCCCTCGCCGCCATCGGTGTGGTGCTGACCCTGTTTCTTACCGATACCACCCTGAACCTGCAGTCGGCGATCGGCTGCATCATGCTCGGAGGCATCGTCGTCAACAATGCCATCCTGCTGGTCGATCAGGCCGGTCGGCTGCGGCGGGAGGGGATGCTCACGGAGCAGGCCCTGGTAGAGGCGGGACGCCGCCGGCTTCGCCCGGTCTTGATGACCACCCTGACCACGATTCTGGCGTTGTTACCGCTGGCCCTGGGTATTGGTGAGGGCGCGGATGCCCAGGCGCCCCTGGCCCGGGCGGTGGTGGGCGGTCTCACAGTCTCGACGTTGATCACCCTGGTGCTGATTCCGGCGGTCTATGCCTTGTTCCATCGGGATCACATGGGGGCGTGACGAGGGTTTTACAGAGCCGTCGAGTGGACAGCCGTCTCGATGACTGATCGAGACAGGGCTGCGGCACAAAGTCAGTTTCCCCAAGACTCTGGAATGAAATGAATTTTCGCCTTTAGCCCAAGGCTGAGCGCTATTTCCCTACTAAAACAGTCTGTTTTTGGACGGGTTCGGCTGCTAGAACTACACACGTGCGACCAGGAACGTTTAAAAGGAGAGACTCATGAGTGAGGCAGTCCTGGATTTTCGACGTGTGTCGGGCAGTGCCCTGCTGTTATTGGGTTTCGTATTACTGATCATCAACCATCTGACGGTGATTGCGGGCAATCCCTGGCTGATCCCTGAATTTCTCAAACTGCAGTAGTCCGAACGGGCTCGGCAGCAGCCCACGCAGCGGAGCGTTTCAACACAGTACGAAGCGGTCCTTGCCCTGGTTCTTTGCCTCGGTTCGGCGATTGTCGACCAGCTTCAAAAGGGCGGGTAGCTCTTCGAGAGTATCCGCCGAGCGCTCACACAGGCCAATGCTCGCGGTTACCGGTCGACCGTCGGGCAGATTACCCAATCCTTCATCATGAATTCTCTGGGCAATGACGCGTCCCCCCTGGCAGTCGGTGCCCGGCAGAATCAGCATGAAGACCTTTTCGCTCCAGTGGACCAGCATATCGCTGTGGCGTAACGCGTCGTGAAGAATTTCGCCGGCTTCCTGAATGACATGGCCGTAGGTGTCGTAATCGTATTGGCTGACGATCTGTTGCGTGTCGTCGAGATCGATCAATGCAACGCTGAGAAATTCATTGTGCAGTTTCGCCTGCTGGAAAGCCTTTATCAGTGTTTGATTACCGGATTTTCGGGTCTGCGCGCCAGTCACAGGATCAAAATCCGGACGCGTCACCAGGGCGATCATGTGTTGCAACTGTAAAGACGAAGCGAACAGCACAATACTGAAAATAATGATCAGTAACCAGAGGGTTGGAAACAGTTCCGCGAACGGCAGAGCGGTGAGGAAACTCATGCTGGTCATGGGAACCAGGGTCAGTGGCAGCGCCAGCGCCGCACATTCCATCAGGGTAAGTGGAAACAGGCCAAGCAGTCCCAGGGCGATATACGGCAGCAGGGTATACAGCTGAACCACCGGCAAGAGATTTGCGGATGGGCTGGTGTCAAGAACCTGGGTCGCCGCAAAGAAGGTCAAAGGCAGGTTCAGCAGCATCCCTGCCAACAGGAACAGGCTGCTGTTCAAACGGGGCTGTTGCGTTCGGTATACGGCCAGATAGACAAAATGAGCGGTTGAAAGCAGGCGTATCAGGAGTATCGGCCAGAACAGGTTTGCGGGCAGCAACCAGTAATCGACCACCAGCCACAAAGGAACCAGCACTGCAAACAGGGAAGCGAGGAAACGAATGCGTTCGAGAAGAAGTTCAGCACGGTGCCGACGCATGTAAGCCGGGTGTTCATCGGCGGAGAGAAGATCATCCAGGTCCTGCAGGGATGAGATACCGGAATTTCTTCCCAGGTGCGCAAGGTAAGCGTTGAAAAATGACATGTGATTTTTACCGTGAGGGACGCTCTGAGTCCCTGTTTGTTATTGTCCAACATCCCAATGACTCAACAGCTACAGCAAAAGCTGTTGACCCAAGCATATCAACTGAGTCGCCACAGGCAACTGTCTGTGGAAAAAAACGCTCAGGGCCCGCTCGGTGATGCAGCTCACAGACCACATGACGGCCATCATCGTCAATTGTGCAGATCAGGACGAACGGCTGTGAAAGGCTGATATTGGCAGCTCTCGACAACTCCTCTATATTAAAGTTAGCCTGATTTGTGCCTTTCTCATTTTCTGGTACGTCTCGGTATTTCAGCCTGCACACGACTGACCGTTCATTCAGCGGTTCCTTCGCTGATTTACTCAACCTGTGCGTGAAGGTTTGCCGAAAAACAGGTCTTGATGGCGAAGGGTGGCTTCTACTCGGACAACAGGAAATCAGAGACTCGTATGATCGGAGAACAATTACTGGACCGGTTGGATGTTTGGCTGCTATTCATTCTCTTGGTGATGGTGCTGTTCGCAACCGCAGAACTGGGTTATCACTTCGGCCGACGTCGCCAGCAACGCGCAGGAAAGAGTGTCTTCGACAAGGAAGAAAAACAGGCGGGTACCCTGATGGGCGCCACTCTGGGTTTGCTGGCCTTCATGCTGGCGTTCACCTATGGGGCGGCAAATTCCATACATGCAGAACGCAAGGCCCTGGTGCTGGAGGAATCCAATGCCATAGGAACCGCCTGGTTACGCGCCCGGTTTTTGCAAGACGCCCAGGTTGAGGTGGTGGATAGACTGCTGCGTGAATATGTCGATACGCGGATCGAAGGAGCCAGGTCGAAGGATTCCGAAGAGTTGTCACGGGCGATCGAACACTCGGAGCGGATTCTCGATGATCTGTGGGCAGTCACGGTAAAGCAGGTGCGTACGGTCAAGGATACGGCGTCCATCGCATTGTTCACGGCTGCTGTGAATGAAGTGATCGATCTGCACTCAAAAAGAATCAATGCCGCTCACCAACGAATCCCCCTGATTATCATGGCGACGCTCCTGTTCATCTCACTCGTGACCCTGTCCATGATGGGTTACCAGTCCGGCTTGAACGGCGTCAGAACCCTGTTGCCTCGAATTGGACTTATTCTGGCCTTCTCGGCTGTGATGTTGTTGATCACAGATCTGGATCGTCCAGGTCAGGGACTGATTTCCGTCAGTCAGCGAACCATGGTCGATTTGCAGACAAGTATGGCGCGTTACAAGGCACACCCTTGAGGCTTTGAAATTGATGGGTCTGGTTAGCGCAGTGTAAGCCGATCTGTGGCTATGATGGTCCGATGATGTGTATTGGCTTGATTGCCCGGGTCTCTCCACGAACACCCCAACTCAGAACTCATCACTGAAAAAACTCAGAACTTTCTCAACAACGACTTCATTCCTGGTATAAATTTTCAACATGGTTGAACAGCACAGCTTAACCCGATCTGCATGTCTTAATTCCAGAAATGAAGTTCTTTGGGTTTGAAATGGGTAAGTAATCGAGAAAATATATACATTGTTGAGCCTGTATAGTCAGTGACTATTTACAGCCCTGACCTGATCGAATTCAGCGAGGCGGCTCAAGTAAAATCGGCGCATTAGCTGCCCCGGGTCAAATCATATTATTTCGAATTAACGTATCATGCAGGTAGAGATGTGCAGGGTATGCTGAACTGCCTATCACACGATATCGGTCTGAATACCCTTGGAAAGAGGATTCGGCCGTTGTGGATACTCATACCTTTCTACTGCATCTGCTTCTGATACTCGTGTTCTCCCGATTGTTGGCGGAATGCGCGGTCTATCTGAAAGCGCCCGCTGTGATCGGTGAACTGATCGCCGGTGTGTTGCTGGGTTCCTCCGTGCTGGGCTGGATCGAACCGACCAAAACCATCCAGTTACTGGCTGAAGTGGGTATCATCCTGCTGCTCTTCAAGGTCGGTATCGAAACCGATATCCGGCGCCTTATCAATGCAGGCGGTCAATCGTTGATGGTTGCGATTGGCGGATTCCTGATGCCTCTGATCAGTGGTTTTGCATTGGCTTACTGGGTGTTCGGTTTGTCTGCCCTGGTATCCCTGTTTGTCGGTGGTACGCTGACCGCGACCAGTATTGGTATCACTATCCGTGTTTTGGCAGATCTTGGCCGGCAGCATGAACGGGAAGGTGAAGTCGTACTCGGTGCGGCAGTATTGGACGACGTCATGGGCGTCATACTGTTAGCGATCCTCTACGACTTTTCCGTCAGTGGTGGTGTGAGTCTGCCGAACCTGAGCAAGGTGTTGACGTTCATACTGCTGTTCTTCCTGTTGGCGCCGATTGCCGCCAAACTGATCTCGCTGCTGATTCGTCGCATCGACAAGTACTCTGACATGCCGGGATTGATTCCCATCATGATCATATCCCTGGTGCTGTTCTTTGCCTGGCTTGCGCACGCCGTGGGAGCACCTGAGTTGCTGGGTGGGTTCGCGGCTGGATTGGCACTATCACGTCGCTTCTTCCTGCCGTTCGGTGTTTCTTTGCATACGGACAGAAAGTTCGCGGGCAGAATCGAAGTGCAGATGAATCCGATCGTGTATATCTTCAGTCCGATATTCTTTGTCACGGTCGGGTTGTCCCTGGATCTGAGGGATATCGACTGGAGTTCTCATTTCATATGGAGTTTCGCCGGCGTGTTCTTTGTTTTTGCCGTGGCAGGTAAATTTGCAGGCGCTATGTTGATCCATGCATCACCCTTACAAAAACTGGCGGTGGGTATGGCGATGGTGCCACGCGGCGAGGTCGGGTTGATCTTCGCAGAATTGGGACGTTCCACCGGGATTTTCAACATGGAGGTGTATGCAGGGATGGTGATAGTTATCGCATTGACCACATTGCTGACGCCCTTCGCCTTGAAGGCATTCTATGCACGCTATGCCGACAGGCTGGATATACCAAACGCGCCAGGTCTAGCGGGTAAATTAGTTCATCACTAGTGGTTGCTTGTATTCCTCCTCATTCGGATGAATCCTGGCTAAGCAGGATCCATTGTGTGAGAGTAGGGTGAAGCGCCAACCGGGCAGGTACAACTGTCGTATCAACCCTGTTGATCATGCGATGCGATCCGTTACTCTCTTGCCGGGAGGTCCGATGAGAAGAGTGTCTCATCGTGCAGATAGTGTACGCTATCCCCAAGGATGACGGATCGGTCATTCCAAACCCCTGAAGAATGACTGCTGCTGTCGTTCTGGCTCACCACAAATTGATCAACGAGTTCCACACCTGGTGTACTGTCCGATCGCACATCGAAGGTGTAGAGGCCGGTATGTGTCCATCTCCACGATGTAGAGGGTCCAGGATTATAGATTGGAGGCGGGTCGTCACATAAAAGCACCGGTATAGAGAAACGCATCGGCAATGTGTCGGTGGGGGGCAGGGAGGCGAATCCGTGGGGCTGGGACAAAATGGTCGAGGTGGTTCCTCTGTGACCCAGTACAATGGAATTCACTTCTGTAGGCATACTGGGATCTGAGATGTCGAACAGGGAGATCTTCAATCCTTGATACCAGGCAAAACCCAATCCATTCCTGTCGTTTGAATACTCAGCATCTACAGCTTCCTTGCCAATGCCGAGCAGATAATTTTCTCCCACGGGATGTAGATACTCCGAGTATCCGGAAACCTCCAATTCACCCACTGCAACCGGGTTCTCGGGGTCGGAGAGGTCCAGTACATAGAGGGGGTCCGTCTTCTTGAAGGTAATCAAATAGCCCCGATTGCCCAGAAAACGGCTGGCGTAGAGTGCTTCCCCTGGCCGTCCAAGATCATCAAGGCGACCGGTTATTTCCAGTCGACCGCCCTGTGTAGCCTCACGCAGAAGTGTCACACTGGTAGAACTGAATTCAGAGCCCAGGTAGCCGATGGAAGTCGCAATCCGGAAGACACCTTGAAACTCTCCCATGCGGTATGCTTTGTAGTCGGGATTGTCACCGAGACTGCCGATCACCTGAGCGGAGCCCCGATATTCGGCGGCCTTAACCCCTCCGGCATCGCTGACCAATGCCAGTTTATGGACCTCGCTGATCGGGGCGTATCCTCCGTTATCCAGTTGGGCTTCACCCGCAGCCTCGGCCACCAGATAGATGGCTTCCTGAGAGGCATAGAGCACCTCCGACGATCCGATGAAACAGCTGCTCTGAAAGTTGTCAGGATCTGCCAGTGAGAGTGTGATGATGCTGATGATGGTTGGGTCAGGCATGCTGGCAGTGGCGCTGGGGGCGAGATAGCAATGTTCCGTGTCGATCAGGGGTCGGGGTTGATCTGCCGTAGTGGCTTTCGGTCTCAGTTGAGACAATGTGCTGCTTTCCAACAGGGTTCGGTTGCTGTCAAACTCGGCTGCACGATTGGCGTATGGGTCCAGTTCCTCGAGTGTCGGGGTATACCGGGTGACCAGATAGAGCGTGTCATCGATCATGCGACTGGAGATCATTACTCCATCGAAACGCAAGCCGCGTTCATGGATGGGGTTGCCCGCTGAGTCCAGGTTGAAAAGATTCACCTCACTGGTGCCGTTCGACCAGAACCTGGGTTCATCCCAGACCGGTTGCAACGAAAAACCAAAGTCGACATAGTTATTAACTGCATGACTCCCGACTGTTACGAGCAGATCGGATTGTCCTTCACCGCGCTGTTTAACCAGGTAAATGCCATCAACGGGTTGGTCTCCCGGTATTGGGGTCTCACTCAACAAATGGTTTGAGGCGGGCATCGCCTCAATGCCATAGGTGAAGAGGCAACTGTAGTAACTGGCATGAATCTGTGACCTGCAACTACCCTTTTGATACAGATACTGGCCGTCGGTTTTGATCAGATCCGCCTCATCCACCCCCTGTTCCTGAATATTGGTCAGTGATAGGGGGCCGCTGCTTATGGGCGCGGGGCTGAAGTCATCATTATTCAGGCTGGGCAACTCCCGATCCGTGGCATAGGCCGCAATCATCGCGTCGATCAAATAGCTTTCCAGCATGACATTGTGGCGAAACCGGTGCAGTCTGGGATTGTCGGTGTCGAAGACGATGAATGTTAAGGGATGCTGGTTATAGACGATGGCGCCATTGTCCGCCTCATAGCCGCCATAGACGGCAAATTCACCAGCTGGCAGCGGGGCGCTGTGGTGCACATCGATGACTTCGTTGGAGGTAAGGGTCCTGCGTGCGAATGGAATCAGCTCATTCACCTGGCCATTCCAGTCGCGCCAGCGCCCGTCACTATCCCGCATGAACCAATTGTCCTGTGCGCGGGCAACCAGGTAGAGATTCCGTTCGGATCCCACTGAGGCGGCATCCACTGTGACGGTCAACCCGACGGATATTGCATCATCGGTATTGAATAATACGGAGTGTTCGGTTGTATCCGTGGTAGAGAGCGACCAGGACATGGTGGCATTTGCGGGTTCGCCGGAGGTTGTCACTGTGGCCTGATGGGTGGTGCTGGCGGCAGTGTTGAAGGCGCTGAGCGTGAACAAGATCCCTAATGACAGCATGCGCAATGCTGAATGTTGCAGCTTTTCCATGATCGATCCCTCGAAGCTTGTCAGTCCAGGGATCATAACCCTCTCAATCGCTGAATGCCAGGATACGAGAGGTGAAGCAGTAGGGCGTGATTGAAAAATACAGATTACCCGACCGAGTTGCACATTCGATCCGCTGAGACATCCTGCCTATCGTTGCCTGCCGGCGCGTGGCGTAAAACCGCTCGGCGGGATGTCGCATACGCACGAATAGGGTATGTCGGGTTCGGGCTGTTATGGTTTGAAGGGTGATTCGATACCGGCAGGTGCGGAACGCCAATACTGGGGAGGCGCCTTGATTTGAGCGCCAAGCTCGGCGGCGGCATGCCAGGGCCAGTGAGGGTTGTAGAGCATGCCCCGGGCCAGTGCTACCAGGTCAGCATGGCCGTCCGAGATGATCGCTTCCGCCTGGCGTGGTTCTGTGATCAGACCTACGGCTATGGTCGGCAGGCCGCTCTCTCGGCGGATACGCTCGGCGAAGGGTACCTGGAACCCCGGTGATGCAGGAATCTGTTGCAGAGGGGAGAGACCGCCGCTTGAGACATGTATGAAATCACAGCCCCGTTGTTTGAGGGCATCCGCCAATGCCAGGCTTTGTTCGATATCCCAACCCCCATCGACCCAGTCGCTGGCTGAAATTCTCACGCCCACGCTGATCTCTCCTGGGATCGACTGGCGCACGGCTTCGAACACCTCCAGAGGATAACGCATGCGGTTCTCGAGTGAGCCGCCATAAAGGTCTGTCCTCCTGTTTGAAAGCGGCGAAAGAAACTGGTGCAGCAGATAGCCGTGCGCCGCGTGGAGTTCAATCAGACCCATGCCTAAGCGCTGAACGCGCAATGCCGCATCCACGAACGCCTGACGGATGCGGGTCATACCTGCCGTATCCAGTTGCGTCGGTGCTCGCTGCTGGCTGGACCAGGGTATTGCTGAGGGCGCCAGATTCTGCCAGCCACCGTCTGCCAATGAAAGCTGTGACCCACCCGCCCAGGGAACCGCACAGGAACCTTTGCGGCCTGCGTGAGCGAGCTGAATACCAAGTGGCATGTCCGACCAGGCGCGCACACTTTCGATGACCCGTCTCAGGGCCGCTTCGGTGGTATCGGACCAGAGCCCCAGATCGCGGGGGGAAATGCGTCCTTCCGGTGTGACTGATGTCGCCTCAATGATCAATAGTCCTGCACCCGACTGGGCGAGTTGGCCGAGATGCATCAGATGCCAGTCACTCGCCTCACCCTGTTGCGCTGAATATTGACACATGGGGGCAATCACGATGCGGTTATCCAGTTGTTGATGGCCAAGGGTGTAGGGCGTAAACAGCAGGCTCATGGTTTCAACTCCAAAACAAGCAGTGCGGCAGGCATCAGTGATCGCGCATAGGCATGCATTACCCCGCCTGCGCAATCGCCAGCAGTAATTCGCTGAACGCGTCACTGGCCTCGAAGGATGAGGTTTCAGCCATGGTGTGGTAGCCGGTGGTGGGGATCTGCAGGGTGGTTCCTTGAACGAAGCCGTTGGAAGCGGCAATGATGCGACCGAGTTCGGTGCTGCCGACCGATTGAGGTTCGTTGCCCGCAGCAATGGCCTGACGATTCTGTTCGTCGATATAGCTGTCCTTGAAGCTGTGGCTGATGCCGTGTTCGTTGCACAACTCTTCCAGGTGCTGCGTGGTCTGTTGATTGAAGTCGGCGTTCGCATCCCGATGGCGTAAAACCACCTGCTGCAGGTCGGCGCTGGTGCGGTCGGGAAAGGGACTGGTGTCGACCACGATCAGCCGTTCGGTGGCGCCGTTAAAACGCCGGAACCACTCCAGCAGGTAGCGCCAACTGCTGCCGGACTCCTCCTGGGCGGTAAAGAAGGCGGTACCCTGGAAACCGAGGGAAAACAGGTGAACCAGGTGAGCCGCGCTCAGGACATTGTCGAGTTGGCCGCTCAACAGACCCTCCTGCGCGGTCAGGCGGTCTGTGAAGGCGACCGGCGTGCCGGCCACCAGGTGCTCCAGTCCGGAAACCTCGAAAATCAGGTTGTTGCGATACTCGCACACATAAGCGCCGGTGATCATGCCGTTGCCCCGGTAGGCGCCGGACCAGGGTTCGTAGGCCATCACCGGGATGGACTGAAAGCGGTCAACGATCTTTTTCATGAGTTTTTCGGACACGGAATTGCCCAGCAGGTCGGAGCGGTGACCGGTCACGAAGGCGGCGTACTGGAACTCATTGGGGCCGGTGCAGATCAGTCCGTGGCGGTCTATGTGAGCGGAAAACATGGCGGAGTCCGGGCGATCACCCTGGGCGACCAGTAAGCCTTCATACCAGGTGACCTGGGCGCCGCGCTCTTCGAGTTCCCGTTGCAGTACCCGGAAGAAGGCATGTTCGGCGCCGACTACACTGGGTTGACGGATGAGTGATTTGAGCAGATCTATGAAGCTCTCACGCTGTTGCATGGGCGGCACCCTGAGCGGTTAAGTGATCAGAACCCGACTCTAACCAGAGTGCAGGCTTTTGGCTAGATGGCAGAGTGCCGGACTATGGCCGTGTTTGGTCTAATGACACACTACTGTCAGGGTTTGGCGAAACGGGTGAATGGCTTGTTTGGCTGCTAAACTGATTAGAATTTGAAACTGAGACCGATCCATGGCCTGTGGATGAAGGAATTGATATGACCTGTCGCTATTGTCTGATTGCATGCCTGCTCCTGACTGGATCTGTCCAGGCAGGCCAGTACTCAAGTATCCCTCTGACGGACAATGGCTCAGTGTCCGCTTATATCGATGTGCCTGCAGGGATGCGCTGTCCGGTCTCCATACCGGACACCCCGACAGCGTTCTGTCAGGGACCCCAGGGTGTCGTTTATCACATGACGTCATCCGGAGTACAGCAGGGGTACCTGGATCCGCAGCAGCTCTACGAGAACCTGATCCAGCAGGCCAGGACTACTTCCCGGATCGAGGTGGTCAATCAGTACCGGCTGCCGGAAGTAAGCAACGCCCGGCTGCAGCGGGACGCCCCGCTACTCTATCTGCGTGGAGAACAGGTCTATACCTATGCCTTCGAGATCACCGACCCGGAAAAGAATGAGACCAGTGTCTCGGCGATCGTTATCCTGCATGTTCCGAACAACAGAGCGCCGATAACCCTGGTGGATGGTTATGCTATCTCAGCACCAAGTGGGCTGGTTCAGGATCCAGGGGTCATGCGTCAGGAGTTGATTCGTTTCATCAACTCCTATCGTTACGACCCTCAATGGGTACAGTACGCCAATAACGCCACGGTTAATTTTGAAGGCGACCTGAGTGCCCGGGAAAATGCCTTCTACACCACGCAGCAGCAGATCCATCAGAACAACATGGATGCGCTTGACAGGAGTCATCAATCCTTCATGGAGAGGAGCGCGGCCTCCGACAGGAGTCATCAGTCCTATATGGACAGGAGTGCTGCCTCTGACAGGATGCAGTCACAAACGATCGATTCCATTCATGACCGCCAGCAATTGATCAATCCCAACACGGGTGAACGCTACGAAGCGGATGGTTACTACGATTACAACTATGTGAATCCGAATGATCCGTCCATGTCGGTGCGCAGTAACGATCCTCTCTATGATCCTAATATCAACAATGAGCAGGGTGAATATTACGAGCAACTGGAGACCTATCCCCAATCCTCATGGTAGCCATCCGTAGGTCGGGTTAGCGAAGCGTAACCCGACAGTTAGTGCGCTCCGGTTCGTGGTGTCGGGTTACGCTTCGCTAACCCGGCCTACACGCACACCTGGGTGGAATTGCAACAATCTGCCAGTGAAGATGGGGTGACAGATCAATATGTTCATACGTGCCCGGCTTTCCTATCTGCGCGATAAACTGGATACCAGCATCTGGTTGATCCCACTGGGACTGAGCGGTCTTGGCGCTCTGCTCGCCGTGGCCCTCCTGTGGTTTGATCGTCAGCTGAACAGCGCATTTCCCGTGATTCGTTCTCTGGGAAATGATCTGGAATCGGTCAGGCAGATTCTGGGGGTGATTGCAGCCTCGATCATCAGTGTCGGTGGCGTGGCTTTCTCAGTGACGATGGTGGCGCTGACCCTGACCTCCGGGCAGTACGGCCCCAAGATCCTGCGAAATTTCCTGGAGAACAAAACCAGCAAAGTTTCGCTGGGCCTGTTTCTCGCGACCTATGTCTACTCACTGATCGTATTGACCGGATTGCGCGCCGATGATCAGTTGCAGGTGACGTTGATCGTTGCGTTGGGATTGGCTTTTGTTGCCCTGGTCGGTTTTATCCGGTTTATTCATCAAACCGCTACCGAACTTCAGGCGGATGCCATCATCCATCGTCTGGGTACACATCTGGATGAGGGATTGAGTGGCATGGTGCAGGAGTGCGCGGATGTGACGAGATCCGAATCAACCCTGGAATGGCGGCGCAGGGCAAGGTCTTGTGAGCAGGTCTCCGTTGCAGCGAACCGGCAGGGTTATGTCCAGTCGGTGAACTATCCGGGTTTATGCGAATGGTGTCGGCAGAATGACTGCTTGCTCGAAGTGCGCGTGCGTGCCGGAGATTTCATACTCAACCGGCTTACCCTGTTCAAGGTGTTTCATCCTGCAGGCCGTTGTCCTGACGAATCCGCAGTGGATGAATTGAACGCCCATGTATTCACGGGGCCGATGCGTACGCCGGTTCAGGATCCCGAATACCCGATTACGCAGATCAATCAACTGGCGGCGCGTGCCCTGTCGCCAGGTATCAACGATCCAGGGACCGCGATCACCTGTATCGACTGGTTTACCCTGGCGCTGGGTCATATCGTGGACAGCAATCTGCCGGGATGCGTGTTTCTGGATCAGGAGCAGACGCCCCGGGTGATCGCCCGCATTACCCGATTCAAGGGTTTGATGGACACGATTTACGTCCCCTTGCGGCGGCATGCGGGTAGTGAATTGTCTGTGTCTGTGGCATTGATGAAATCCCTGTGCAGGTTGTCCGAGTTGACATTACGTCCGGACCGGCTCAGGGATATCGCGCAACACGCGGATCTGATATGGGCCGCGATCGGGCAACTGGAAATGTCTGACTATGACAGGCAGTCGGTCAAGGCGCACTACGCTCGAATACAAATCACGCTGGCGACCGGCTCGCGAAAGCGGGTTCAATGAGGCAACACTATTTATTGATGAGACGGTAGTACTCCTCATTCAAAGCGCGTGTTTCCTTCAGCGCCTCTTCGGTGAGTCTGTAGTAGGTGTTTATTTTTACTAGATCGAATAACCGGCGCAGACGCTTCGAGGGTTCCTGGGTGATGAAGCGATCTTCGATCGCCACGATGCTCTTCTGTGGAAAATCATTGCGAAAGCCTATGGCCTGATAGATCAGGGGTTCTGACCGGGCAAGAACCTTGAGTTGCTTATCGATCTGTGGGTTAAGCTCAATGGCCAGTGTCAGGCCGTATTCAGGCACCAGCGCCATATCCACCTTACCGAAGAACAGATCGATGATCGTCGAGTTGATGTTCCTCATCGTCAAGGTCTCCTGGAAGAACTCATCAGTCACCGGGAGGCCTGAATGCAACAGCAGCACATCGAGGTAGCGTTTGCCGATCATGTGCCCCATGCATGTTGATAGCTTGCCATTGCGGTAGTCGGTGAGCGCCTCCCGAGGGTCATTCATTCGAGCCAGTAGTACAAAACGCTGTTTCAACGAATCGCCGAACTGCACCACGTAGCGGGCGGATGGGTGAATGATGTCGTCCAATTCGAGAATTCTGGTACTGTCGATGAAGATGGCCTGGATGTCGCCTGCTCTGAAACTTTGTTCAAGTTCGGAATTGTTCTCGTACAACTTGACTTCAATCGGCTGGTTCAGATCCTTAAGCATCTCGTTGTAGAGGAATGAGAATATGATTTCGACTTCTACTTCATTGGCTTCAAACGACGATTCCACACTGGCACCGATACTGATCGTTTGTAATGCGATGGGTGAAGTTTCTGACCAGGCGGGACTGGGATGGAGGATCATCAGCGCCATGCTGATGAACAGTGAGACGATGCGACAGGTCATCGGGCTTTGCCAACTGCTGTTTCACGAAATCCATGTGAAGAATAAAAAATGATCGTGGCCATTTCAGGCAACCCTTCACCTGGCCAGTTTGATCTGGAAATGTGAATAAGTGAAGCCCTATAGAATATTATCGTCTATTTATGAAGGAAGTGTACAAAAAGTGATGAAACTCCTGATTCGCCGGTCTGTTTGCGAATGGGTCTGAGTGAGAGACTGTATTGTTCGTATTAACAGTCGCTTGGAGAGGTCTTGATGGATGCGCTTAAGGTCTCGGCCGGTAGTTGAATCTGAAGCAAATTCTTAAGCCGGATTTTTTAAATCAAGTCGCCAGGATTATCATTCCTGATTTTCATTGATCATCTCAGTCAGGAACGGCGCACTGTCCAAATACCCTCTACGCTTCTGCGCATGCAGATGGTTGTGTCGCCGACACAAAAGTAAGTTTGTAAAATAATATGGATTGACGGGATTTTTCCCGTTCAGGTGGATCAGGGTTTTTGCTGCTGTTCCAGTAATTGATAATATTTTTCATTCAGGGCGCGTGTCTCTTTCAGCACGTCCTCGGTGAGACGGTAGAATGTGCTGATATTGGCAATACTGAATACCTTCTTCAGCCTTTTCGTAGGTTCTTTGTTCAAAAGGCGTGTTTCAATAGGATCGATAACCTTCTCGGACAGGTCGTATCTGAAGCCTACCGCCTGGTAGATGAGTGGCTCGGATGAAGACATGATTTTCAGCTCTTCATCGATTTGTGGATTCAATTCGCGTGCCAGCGCCATGCCATATTCGGGCAGCAATGCCATGTCGACTCTTCCAAAATAGAGGTCGACAATCGTCGCATTGACATCCTGTTTTACACTGATCTCTTCAAAGAACCTGTCGGTAGGCGGCAGCCCCGTTTGCATGAGCAAAACATCCAGATAGCGCTTGCCGATGAGGTGCCCGATGCAGGTGGCCAGTTTGCCGTTGCGGAATTCGGAAAGTTTCCTGCGTGGGTCATCCTTCTTGACCAGCAGGAGGAAGCGTTGCTTCAGGGAGTCACCGTATTGCACCACGTAGCGGGCTGTGGGATGTATCAGGGAATCCAGTTCAAGAATCTTGGTGCTGTCGATGAAAATAATCTGGATGTTACCCTCGCGAAACTCATTCTCGAGGATTGCATTGTTATCAAACAGGTTGATATCGAAAGTCTGCCCCGTATCCTTGAGCATTTCGTTGTAGATAAACTCGAACACGATTTGAACATCGACCCGATTCGCTTCATAGAGCGATTCCATGCTTGCTCCTACGATAACCGGTTCGGGCTCGATTGGCGGGTTGTCAGCCCAGCCTGGATGGACGAGTGCACACATCAGGGTAACAAGGACAAGAATTTTTATACTGCGTTTGAACATAGGGTTCTGAATTTCTGTGATTCCACGAACTCCTTGTGTCAATGGTTCATCGCTGTGGCGTATTTTCAATGCACTCAATGAGTTTCAATACGGTGTGTCAGACGCATCCGTCTAATAGATGTTATCGACCGACAAAAATTGAAATTTAGCTCAAATGCGTCTCCTGTAAGGGTAAATGGATCCTATGCCGCCTGTTCAGGAATCGGAATCTCCTTGCTTCGCAAGGCTGCTTTTTTTCCACAGGTAGTAGATCACCGGTATCACGAACAGGGACAGCAATGGCGCCGTGATCATGCCGCCGATCATCGGCGCGGCAATCCGGCTCATCACCTCGGAACCGGTACCCTCGCTGAGGAAGATCGGTATCAGGCCGGCAACGATCACCGCCACGGTCATCGCCTTGGGACGCACCCGTAATACCGCGCCCTCCATGATCGCCTCGCGCAGCACACCCGGGGTAATGGCGCCCTGGCGCTCCCGCTCACGCAGAGCGTTGTCCAGGTAGATCAGCATCACCACACCGAACTCCGCCGCCACCCCGGCGAGGGCGATGAAGCCGACCCCCACCGCCACCGAGATGTGGTAGTCGAGCAGAAAGATCAGCCAGAAACCGCCGACCAGGGCGAACGGCAGGGACGCCATGACCATCAGCGCCTCGCCCGCATGCCGAAACGCCAGGTAGAGCAGCACGAAGATGATCACCAGAGTGAGCGGAATGATCTGGCTGAGCCGCTCCTTGGCTCGCAGCATGTACTCGTATTGACCCGACCAGGTGACCGAGTAGCCCTGGGGCAGTTCCACTGCCTCGCTCACCGCTTGCTGGGCCCGGGTCACGTAGCCGCCCAGGTCCACGTCACGGATGTCGACGAAGGTCCAGCCGTTGAGACGGCCGTTCTCGCTCTTCAGCATGGGCGGACCATCGACGATCTTCACCTCGGCGATCTGGGCCAGCGGGATCTGTGCGCCGGTGGGGGTCACCAGGGGCAGTGAACGCAGTTTCTCCAGGTCGTTGCGCTGTTCACGGGGAAAGCGCAGATTCACCGGGTAGCGCTCCAGTCCCTCCACCGTGCGGGTGATGTTGAGCCCCCCCACCGCGGCGGCGATCACCCGGTTGATGTCACTGATGTTGAGGCCGTAGCGGGCAGCTGCCACGCGGTCGGGCACGATGTCGATGTAGCGTCCGCCGGTGACCCGCTCCGAATAGGCGGAGGTGGTGCCTGGCACCCGCATCACCACCTGTTCGATCTCACGGCCGATGCGCTCGATCTCCTTCAGGTCGGGTCCCGCCACCTTGATCCCGACCGGGGTCTTGATGCCGGTGGCGAGCATGTCGATGCGGGTCTTGATCGGCATCACCCAGGAGTTGGTGACCCCCGGGATGTCCACCTGGCGGTCGAGTTCGCGGATCAGCTTGTCCAGGGTCATGTCGGGACGCCACTCGCTGTGGGGCTTGAGTTGGATCACCGTCTCGATCATGGTCAGCGGGGCCGGATCGGTGGCGGTGTCCGCTCGGCCGATCTTGCCGAACACCCGCGCCACCTCCGGCACCCGGCGGATCATGCGATCGCTCTGCTGCAGCAGTTCCTGGGCTTTGCCGATGGAGATGCCCGGCAGGGTGGTGGGCATGTACATCAGATCCCCTTCATCGAGCTGAGGCATGAACTCGGAGCCGAGACCGTCAGCAAAACGGGCCAGCCAGGGCTGTCCTGCGAAGCTGTCACGCCAGCCTCTGGCCCAATCCCGCTGGGTCGCCTCGATCCGCGCCAGCATCGGCTGGGGTGTGCCGGTGACCACCCCGGTCAGTTGGAAAGGCCACTTCAGCGGGGCCAGGACGCCACCCACTCCCGCTAGCGGGATCACCAGGCTGATGACCAGTAACAGGGCGCCAATCAGGGTCAGGCGGGGCCAGCGCATGACGCTGTTGAGCAGGGGCCGGTAGAGCCAGATCAACAGCCGGTTGAGCGGGTTGGTCTGCTCCTCGGGGATCCGCCCACGGATGAAGTAGCCCATCAGCACCGGCACCAGGGTCACCGCCAGCCCGGCGGAGGCCGCCATGGCGTAGGTCTTGGTGAAGGCCAATGGGGCAAACAGGCGGCCCTCCTGGGCCTCCAGGGTGAATACCGGGAGAAAGCTCAGGGTGATGATCAAAAGTGAATAGAACAGGGCGGGTCCCACCTCCTTGGCGGCCTCTGTCACCACGCCCCAGTGTTCCCTGCCCTTTGGCAGGTGACCAAAGGCGTGTTTATAACGCTCCAGATGTTTGTGGGCGTTCTCGATCATGACGATGGCCGCATCGACCATGGCGCCGATGGCGATGGCGATGCCGCCCAGGGACATGATGTTGGCGTTGATGCCCTGGCGCTGCATGATGATGAAGGCCACCAGCACTCCCAGGGGCAGGGTGACGATGGCGACGAAGGCGGAGCGCAGGTGGAACAGGAACACCAGGCAGACCAGGGCCACCACGATGAACTCCTCGATCAGCTTCTCCTGCAGATTGTCGATGGCCCGCTCGATCAGGGCCGAGCGGTCGTAGGTCTCGATGATCTCCACCCCGGCTGGCAGTCCCTGCTTGAGCGACTCGATCTTCTGCTTGACCCGCTGGATGGTGGCCAGGGCGTTCTCGCCGTAGCGCATCACCACGATGCCTCCGGTCACCTCCCCCTCGCCATCCAGGTCGGCCACCACCCGGCGCATCTCAGGTCCGACCTGGATGCGCGCAATGTCCCGCAGCAGCAGCGGTGTGCCCTGGGGGGTGACGTCGATGGTGACATTGCGCAGGTCCTCCAGGCCGTCGATATAGCCCCGGGTGCGCACCATGTACTCCGCCTCCGCCAGTTCGATCACCGAACCGCCCACCTCCTGGTTGGCGTTGCGGATCGCCTCCGATACCCGGTTCAGGCTGATGCCGTAGGCGCGCAGTTTCTCCGGGTCGACCACCACCTGGTACTGGCGCACCATGCCGCCCACCGTGGCCACCTCCGAGACCCCGGGCACGGTCTGCAGTTCGAACTTGAGAAACCAGTCCTGCAGGCTGCGCAGCTGGGCCAGGTCATGTTGACCCGTACGGTCGACCAGGGCGTAGCTGTAGACCCAGCCGACCCCGGTGGCGTCGGGACCCAGATTGGGCTGCACCCCCTCGGGGAGCACGGAGGCGGCCTGGCTGAGGTACTCCAGCACCCGCGCCCGGGCCCAGTAGAGATCGGTGCCGTCCTTGAAGATCACGTAGACGAAGGAGTCGCCGAAGAAGGAGTAGCCGCGCACCACCTCGGCGCCGGGCACCGAAAGCATGGTGGTGGTGATCGGGTAGGTGACCTGCTCCTCAACCACCCGGGGCGCCTGGCCGGGAAAGGGGGTGCGGATGATGACCTGCACATCGGACAGGTCGGGGATGGCGTCCAGGGGGGTCTTGTGCAGCGAAACCCAGCCCCAGCCGGTGACGATCAGGGTCAGGATCAGCACCAGGAATCGGTTGTGTACCGACCATTCAATGAGTCTGTTGAGCATGGTCTACTCCTCCATGTGCAGGAAACTGGCCTGCAGACTCGACTCGGAGTCGAGCAGGAACTGGCCGGAGACCACCACCTCGTCACCGGCCTCGAGGCCCTCGAGAATCTCCACCCGGCCGGCGCGCCCGGCGCCCACCACCACGTCCACCGGCTGAAAGCGCCCGCCGCCCAGGGCCTTGATCACGCTGCTGCGCTCCCCGGTCTCGATCAGCGCCTCGGCGGGGATCACCAGGGTGTCGCGCTTGGGCCCCCCGTAGATGGTCGCCTCGGCGAACATGCTCGCCTTCAGCAGGCCGTCCGGGTTGTCAAAGCCGAGCCGCACCTTAAGGGTGCGGGTGCGCGGGTCGAGCTCGGGGTAGATGTACTCGACCTGGCCTTCCCACTTGCGACCCGGATAGGCGGGCACGCTGATCTCGGCGGTGAGTCCCTCCTGCAGCCAGTCGATCTGGTGTTCGTAGACATCCACCAGCACCCACATGTGGGCCGGGTCGACCAGAGTGAAGATCTCCATCTCCGGTTTCACGTACATGCCCTCCCGGGCCTGCAACTTGACCATGATGCCGCCTTCGGGGGCGAACAGGGGTACCGTGTTGCGGGTCTCCTTGCTCTTCTGGATCTGGTTGATGGTCGATTCGGCCAGCCCCAGCAGGCGCAGCCGGTTGCGCGCCTTGTCGATGTTCTTGCTCCCGCCCCGCTGATCCAGGGCGATGATGAAATCGACCTGGGCGGCGAGGATCTCCGGGGAGTAGAGCTCGCCGAGCAGCTGTCCCGCTCTGACCGGGTCTCCCTCGGCGCGTACCTTCAGGGTCTCGAGCCAGCCCTCGGCCCGGGGGTGCATGTGCACCAAGCGGGTTTCGTCATAGTCGACCCGCCCCACGCTCTGGATGAATTTCCACAGGGTGTCCCGCTTGGCCTTTTCCGTACGCACCCCCAGGTTCTGCACCATGGCGTGAGTGACTTCGACCACCGGGTGCGCCTGACTGGATGCCCCGTCGAGCTGTTTCGCCACCAGGTCCATACCGCAGATAGGGCAATTGCCCGGTTCATCGCGCACGATCTGCGGATGCATCGGACACACATACTTCGGATCCCGGTGCTTGCGCAGATGCGCCTCCGCTGAATCCGCGAGGGCCGCCTCGAAGGACTCGGAGGGTGTCGGCGGTGCTTCCTTGCCGCAACCACTCAGAATCAGCAGGGACAGAATGACAATGAAACAGGGCCGGCCGTGCCGGTACAAACGGGAATACCACATGATGGCAACTCCTGATCAGAACAGGATCCTATCCGGGCATGCGTCAGCCGCCCGGGCTCGAATGGGATCAGCTCAGGAGTGGATGGGAGGTCGGAAAAGCAGGGTGGGTGGGGGATCGGAACGGGTCTGCAGGATGAACTGGAAGGTCTCGCCGAGTTCCAGGGTCAGACAGACTGCCCCGCCCTGGGACATCAGCAGGGTCTGCGATACCGCCTGGTCGCAGCAATCGCACAACAGGGACAGGCCGTTCTCATCACAATGGGGGCAGGCCCGCTCGGCTGATGCCTGGGTCTGATGACAGGGCATCTCCCCCGCTGTCGGATGTGCGGCAGCGGGCATGTGGCTCGGTGATGCGCTTGCCAGCAGGGGCGAGAAAATCAGCGCCCACGACAGCAGCCAGGCCATCAGCCTGTGAGTGCCTCGCTGCTGTCGCGGTCGTATCATGGGTCGACTGGGACGGATGTCCGTGAGGCTTATTTACCGCCGCCGCACTGGGAGGAGGATCCACCACACTTGCTGCTTTCGGCAGGCGCGTCCTCGGGTTTGGCCGTCTGTTGCATGCTGCCATC
The DNA here is from genome assembly GCA_040506775.1 of Candidatus Thiodiazotropha sp. Classification (GTDB taxonomy): domain Bacteria; phylum Pseudomonadota; class Gammaproteobacteria; order Chromatiales; family Chromatiaceae; genus Thiodiazotropha. The sequence goes on along the minus strand of JBEVWC010000031.1, from coordinate 63,511 downwards.
GCACTTGTCCGAAGAGCCGCAGGGCATGCTCGATGCCTTCTCTTCCGCAGCGCCGCTTCCGCCGCACTTATTATCGCTGGAGTTTTCCGCGACGATGGTCGGCAGGCGGCTGCCCGCACGCGCATCGGCGAAGGGATTGCTGGAAGCCATGGCCGTGCCGACGAACAGGGAACCGAACAGGGCGGCGGCGAGGACTTTTTTGGACAGGACTGGGGTCATGATCGATGCTCCGAAAAAGTGACAACCTGGCTAACTGCTCACCACCGGCTGCCGAATTGAATACTGGTACTTTTACCCGGTTGCGAACCGGAATGCCAGATCGTAGTCTATTTTCCATGACACTGCGTCGCAACATTACAAATCGTGGGGACGTTCCGGCCCTCGCGTCCTGGCGTGAACAACTGCTGGATCGGCGCCGATTCCTGCTTGGACTTGCCGGTGGATCCCTTTCCCTGCTGCTGCCTCTGGCGGAGGGTGCGGATGCGAATGCCCTCGATGAAGCGGGACGCTGGCGCCTCATTGCCGATGTACAGGAGCGGTTGTTCCCGAGTGAACCCGAGGCCCCAGGCGCCCGGGAGATCAACGCCCTGACCTATCTGCAGTGGGTGGTCGGCGATCGTAATATCGACGCCCAGGAGCGGGCTTTCATCCTGCAGGGCTGCGATTGGCTGGAATCTCTGAGCCGGGAGCAGCACGGACGAGGCTTCATCGCGCTCGATACCGAGCAGCAGGAAGCGATGCTGGAAAGGGTGGCTCGCAGTGAGGCGGGAGAGAACTGGCTCTCCACCCTGCTGCTGTACCTGCTCGAAGCCCTGCTCACTGATCCTGTCTATGGTGGCAATCCGGATGCGATCGGTTGGCGCTGGTTGCAGCACCGCCCGGGTTTCCCCCGTCCCAACGAACACAACCGCTACCGGGCCGGCTGATGGCGGGGGATTTCGATGTCTGTGTCATCGGCAGCGGCGCGGGCGCGGGGCCGGTGATCTGGCGTCTGACCCGGGCCGGATACTCGGTGGTGGTGCTGGAGAAGGGGCCCTGGTTCAAGCGCGAGGATTTCAGCAAGGACGAACTGGCCTGTTGCCGGCGCAGCCACTACACCCCGAATCTGCGAGATGAACAGCACGTGCTGGAGGAAGCCAGCGGAACAGGCGGTTGGCAGGCCACCCCGACCCATGAGTCCAAGCGGGATTTCTGGAACGGCAACATGGTAGGCGGCTCAAGCAATCTGATGTCGGGCTACTTTCACCGCCTGAAGCCCCATGACTTCCGCCTGCTCAGTGAGTTCGGTCCCATCGAGGGGGCCAACCTGACCGACTGGCCGATCGGCTATGACGATCTGGAACCCTACTACACCCTGGTGGAGCGGGTGGTGGGCGTTTCCGGCAGGGTGACGCCGCATCCCCGGCAGGAACCCCGCTCGAACCCGGATTTTCCCTATCCGCCGACCGCGGAGCACCCGGTCTCGGCGTGGATCGACGAGGCCTGCCGGGAGCTGGGTCATCATCCCCTGCGGGTCGCGCGGGCGATCCTCTCACAGCGAGAGGGAGGGCGGGACGCCTGCTCCTACTCGGGCTACTGTGGCAGCTACGGCTGCTCGACCAATGCCAAGGGTAGCGCCCGGGCCGCCTTGATCGAACCGGCCCTGGCCACCGGCCGCTGTGATCTGCGACCCGACAGCAAGGTGTATCGTCTGGAGAGCGATGCGCAAGGGCGGGTGGTTCAGGCTCACTACTACGATGCGCAGGGTTTGGACCGCAAGGTCTCGGCACGGATTTTTGTCGTCGCCTGTCAGGCGATCGAAAGTTCGCGGCTGCTGCTGGCCAGTCCCGGCCCCGCCCATCCCGACGGCCTGGGAAACCATTCCGGGCAGTTGGGGCGTAACCTGATCTTCTCCGCCGGTGGTGCCGGCAGTGGATACTTTACCTATGCCAAGCTGACCCCGGAACAACAGGACCAGGTGCGCACTCTGGGTCCCTTCGTCAACCGGGCCTTGCAGGACTGGTACGTGATCGATGATCCTCGATTCGGCCCTCACCCGGCCAAGGGTGGCACCATCGATTTTCTCTTCGCCCACCCCAATCCGATCCCGCTGGCCAACGGGGTGCGCTGGCGTGACGGTGAGCTGCTGTGGGGCAAGCCGCTGAAGCGTAAACTGGAACGCTGGTTTACCGAAGACCGTAAACTGCTGTTCGAAGTCTTCTGTGACTGGTTGCCCAATGATGACTGCTTCGTCACCCTGGATCCGCAGGTCCGGGACAAATGGGGTTCGCCGGTGGCCAGGGTACGCCTGGGCAGTCACCCTCACGACCAGAGGGTGGGACGATACCTGGCGGACCGGGGACAGGAGGTGTTGCGTGCCATGGGGCTCGACTGGATCGGCGCCAGCGTGAGTGGCGCTCCGCCACCCAATCTGGTGGCCGGCGGCTGTCGCTTCGGTAAAGATCCGCAACACTCGGTTCTGGATCCTGACTGCCGGGTCTGGGGGGCGGAGAACCTGTACGTTTCCGATGCCTCCTTCATGCCTACCGGAGGCAGTGTTCCCTACACCTGGACCCTCTACGCCAACGCCTTCCGGGTCGCGGATATCATTCGTCAGCAACTGGTCTGAACGGGTCTCAGGTCGAATCGGTATCGGCGGGTGAGTGGTCAATTCCAGGTCGCTGACCCGCAGTGACTCGGTTGTTCCCGGTCGGGAAATCACCAGCAAATCACAGGGGATACCTGGATTGTAGGGTGTGATGGCTTAAGCTGATAATTCAGGACAAAGGAGACCGCCCCATGATTCTGCAGCGATACAAATGCATCGGCTCAAACGCATTGCTCGGCCTGATGCTTGGGATGGCAGCAGTTTCCGCGATGGCGCAAGGTGTTCTGATCACTCCGTTAGGAAGCCATGACGGGGAATTCTGCCGCTTCGACCGGGCCTTGCTGCTGGAGGACCCGGACGGCACGCGGATACTCTACGATGCCGGGCGAACGGTGGCTGGAGCGGATGATCCGCGCCTGGGGAAGGTCGACCTGGTACTGGTCAGCCATATGCATGGCGATCATGTGGGAGACAAGCGGATCGCCAGGACCAATGCGGGCAGTTGCGAAAGTCCGGACCTGCCGGTCTCCGTTTTGCCCAATACCAGCAGCGTGGAGATTGCCCTGGCAAACAAGGCAGTAATCCTGACCGGCAGTGAGATGCCAAAATTCTTCGCCAGCAAACTGGCCTCCCTGGGGGGTGATCCAAAGCAATCCCAGCTGGTTCGCTTTGGTGGCACGAAAAAGATCGGTGGTGTCACCCTGACCACAGTACCGGCCGTGCACTCAAATGGCATCGCCGGCGCAATGGTTGGCGGGGAGTTGGGCGAACTGCTCGATGCCTCGGGACTCACTGCCTATGCCGGGCCGCCAGCCGGATATGTGTTGACCTTTTCCAATGGGTTGACCCTCTACCTGTCGGGTGACACCGGAATCACTGCGGAGCAGGAAAAGGTGGTTCGGGATCACTACCGCGCCAAGTTGGTGGTAATCAACATCGGTGACACCTTCACCACGGGGCCTGCAGAGGCCGCGTATGTGATCAACGATCTGATCAAGCCTGTATCGGTGATTGCATCGCATGCCAACGAAGCGGCAAGTCATAAAGGGAAACTCCTTCCGGGTACCCGGACCGCACAGTTTGCTGAAGCGGTTCACGTTCCCGTTTATCTGCCTTTGAGTGGCATCACAATGGAATTCACAGCGGATGGGTACTGCGCGAAAGGTTGTGGTCTGGGTAACATGTGAACCACTGTGACAGAAGAGACTCGAACTCCAGATCGATACATTTGTGATCCTGCCTGCTCCATGCTGCGAATCAGGTTGGATTTGCGTTTTACTGGGGCCATGGAAGATCTGCGTACCGATGGACTGTCTGATGGATGTTCAGGGATTTGTTATAGTGATCTTAGTATGTCAGTCCGATGGAGAGGCAACCCACGCAACCTTCAGGATATGTGTCCATGACATCACCAACCTGACCTCATGAATGGCGAACATAAGGCTGAACCGATAAGAACGCCTGGCTTGTTGCCAGAGGAAAATGACCGGCATAAAACAATTTACCGGTTGGTCATTTCCCTCGCCGTGAAACTTTTCATACCACTCTCTGTGATCATTCTGGTCGGTGTTTGGTATTACGGCAATATTCAGGAAGAGAAAGAGCTCGTCAAGTGGCAATCCGCTGAAAGTGAAATGACCTATGTGGTCGCCGAGCATCTGACCCATCACTTCGACAACATCTCCCGTGACCTTACCTATCTTGTTCAGAGTGAAGCGCTCAGGGATGTGCTCGAGCGTGCTGATGAAAACAGGATTTCCATACTGACAAGGGACTTGATCGAGTTTTCCCAGGCAAAGGAATTCTATGATCAGATCCGCTGGATCGATGAGTATGGTCAGGAGCGGGTGCGTGTCGATTACGATCCGAACGGCTCCTATGCAGTGCCGGTAAAAGACTTGCAGGACAAGAGTTCGCGCTATTACTTCGCAGACACAATGGAGTTGAAAGCGAATCAGTTCTACGTTTCTCCGCTGGATCTCAACGTTGAGCGGGGTGAGATAGAAGTACCCTATAAACCGATGTTGCGTGTCTCGACACCCGTGGTCGATCGGGACGGGAATCGCCGCGGTATCTTGGTCTTGAATTATTTTGGGAAGTACCTGCTGGAAGCGGCTGGTGTAGAGACTCAGAACATCGGTATTTTGAACAGTGAAGGCTATTGGCTTAAAACCCATTCCAAACAAGATGAATGGGGGTTCATGTTTGGCAACGAGCAAGCCTCATTGGCGGTGACAAATCCGGGTGTTTGGCAACGATTTAAAGGACAGAGTCAAGGCCAGTATGAAGGTGAGGATGGACTCTGGACCTGGTATACGGTTTATCCATTGGTCTCAAAGCTGTTGCTGAAAGAGGGTTCGGGCAACACCAATATGCCTGAGCTTAAGAGCGGTTTGAAGGATAACTATCATTGGATCGTTGTTTCCCGGGTCAATGCAGATGTTCTGAATGAACTGCGCCAGGACATCAGTGAACAGACGATACTCCAGGCTATGGTGCTGCTGCTGATGATCCTGTTGCTGACCATACGGATCGGACGCAGCGAATACGAAGTCCTCAGCATGAATGAGAGGCTCGCGAGTGATGTGCGTGAACGCACGCGCATGTTGAGGAGTAAATTGTCGGAACTCGAAGAGGTTATCCGGGAGAAGGATCGGACACGGACGATTTTGGACGAGAAGAGCAGTCTGCTCATTGAGGCGAACCGTTTGGCCAAGTTGGGGCATTGGCATTGGGATGTTGTCTCTGACAGGCATGTCTGGTCGGATGAGATCTATCAGATATACGGACGTGATCAGGCATTGGGTCCTGCCGTTTATCCGGAAGTGGAAAAGTATTTCACTCAGAACAGCTGGCGGGATCTGTCGTTAGCGGTGGAGAAGGCCCTGCACTCGGGTGAGCCCTATGAATGTGATGCAGAGGTGATTCAGCCGGGCGGCCAACACCGCTGGATAACCGCTCGCGGTCAAGCCATAAAAAATCAGGCGGGCGTTGTCGAAGTGATGCATGGTACGGTTCAGGACATCACTGAACGCAAACTGTCCACAATCCAACTGGAACGTTTTCGTAGCCTTTTGGATCATGCGCGTGATGCCATTTTTCTGGCAAATCCATCGAATGGCCGAATTCTCGACGTCAATCAGTCAGTATCCACGATCTATGGCTATTCCAGGGAAGAGTTGTTGACCATGCACATATGCGATCTACAACCCAATCTTGGTGACTCGACAACCTGTGAACAGCATCTCGCCTCACTCCGTAGTACAGGCACCCTGCTGGTTGAGACAGAAAACAGGAAGAAAGACGGTACAACCTTTCCTGCGGAAATTGCCATTGCATATACGGATGAAACGACACAGGGCTATATCATAGCCATAGCGCGGGACATTTCACAAAGAAAAATTACCGAACAACAACTGCTTGCAAGCGAGGGAAGATTCAGATCGATTTTTGACAATGCTCCTGTGGGGATAGCGCTGGTTGATGATGCCGGACGACCTGTATTGAGTAATCGTGCCTTGCAAATGATGCTGGGTTACTCCGAAAGCCAACTCAAGGAGTTGCCGTTTACTGAATTTACTTTCCCGGAGGATGTCGACAAAGACCTGGATCTGTTCACCCGCATGATTGCGAACGAAATACCCTTCTATTCCATGGAAAAGCGCTACCTGAGACAGGATGGAAATGTGTTGTGGGGCGACTTGACGGTAACCCGGTATTACGACGATGCCAAAAAGACTTATTACACCCTGGGTATGGTCAACGATATAACCGAACGGAAGATCGCGGAAGAGAATCAGCGTCTGGCGGCAAGCATGTTTGAGAACACGGCAGAAGGTGTCATGATCACCGACCGTAAAGGAAGGATCATCCGGGTAAACCGTGCATTCACTGACATCACGGGATATCAGCCGAGTGAAGTGGCGGGTAAGAACCCCAATATTCTGAGCTCTGGACAGCACGATGAGGATTTCTATAACAGAATGTGGCGTGCGCTTGATGCCTCTGGTCATTGGCGAGGAGAAATATGGAACAGACGAAAGGACGGGGGTGCCTATCCTGAACTCCTGACGATCAGTCGGGTAACCGATGAAGAAGATCGGGTCACGCACTATGTTGGCGTATTCTCGGATATCTCTCATCTTAAACATACACAGGAAAAGCTGGATTATCTTGCGCACCATGATCCGCTGACCAATCTGCCTAATCGTTTGTTCCTTAATGAACGTTTGGAGCACGCCATTCAGCAGGCAAAGCGCACGCAGAGCATGCTTGCGTTGATATATCTCGATCTGGATAACTTCAAGCACATCAATGACAGTATGGGGCATCCTGTAGGAGACGAAGTACTCAGGGAAGTCGCGTCATATCTCCTATACACGGTAAGGGAGGGGGATACCGTGGTTCGGCTTGGTGGAGATGAGTTTGTCCTGTTACTGGAAGATATCAGAGATCCCACTAATGCGGCTTCAGTTGCAGCGAAATTGCTCAGGGCGTTTACAGAATCGATCATTACGGAACAGAGAGAAATCCACATCTCTGCGAGTATCGGAATCTGTCTGTATCCACGTGATGGTGATAACTCTGAAACGCTGCTGAGGAATGCCGATGCCGCAATGTATCGGGCAAAATCGCTTGGCAGGAATCGCTATGCGTTCTATACGATGGAACTCACACAGCAGGCCTATGAACGTGTCACAATGGAGAATGACCTGCGTGTAGCCGTGGAGGCGAATCAACTCTATTTGGTCTATCAGCCGCAAATTGATTTGTTAAGCGGAGAGGTTACCGGAATTGAAGCGTTACTTCGATGGAGTCATCCCAAGAAGGGGGAAATACCTCCCAGTCTTTTTGTGCCCTTGGCTGAGGAGTGCGGATTGATGGTCAGTATCGGTGAATGGGTGTTGGAGAATGCCTGCAGGCAGGCAGTTGCATGGCTCGCCGCGGGCATTGACTTCACTCATATCGCAGTTAACCTTTCAGGAAGGCAGATACAACAACCGGAGTTGAACGACATCGTAAGTTCAGTGCTGCAAACGACGGGTTTGCCACCTGAACGCCTCGAGTTGGAAGTTACAGAGAATTTCATTCTCGAACACGCCGAACAAGGCATCAGCAAGTTGCATGAATTACGTCAAAGGCGCATATCACTTGCGCTGGATGATTTCGGTACCGGATATTCCTCCCTCACCTACCTCAAGCGTCTGCCGGTGCATAAGCTCAAGTTGGATAAGTCCTTTGTGCAGGACTTGCCCTGGGACGACGATGACAGAGCAATCTCGGCATCAGTGATCGAGCTTGGGCGAAGTTTAGGCATGACCGTCATTGCCGAAGGTATCGAATCAGAGGAACAGGCCTCTTTTCTCCGCCAGCAGGGATGTCATCAGGCCCAGGGCTATCTCTTCTACAGGCCTGTGAGGCCTGAAGAGCTAACGCGACGTTTGAAGAAAAGACCGCTCAGTCACTGATGCGACCTTTATGCATGCGCCGCAACCCCTTCGTATAGCACTTACCCGTGGTATTTGAGTGGCATAGGGGAAAGCGATCATCGGGTATTGAGGTATAGACGATCGTATATGAGATCAATGGTTGATATAGATCAAATCCGTGTAACCACTCCGGACTTCCTGATTTGGCGGCCGCATATTCAGTTTCGTGGTTACAGACTGTAAAATATGGGAATTATATTCATTTTATGCGGCTTACTTGACCGGGATAAGGCGTCTGTCTGACCAGAAATGTTAAACTGAACGATATATATTAAACATTCAGCGGTCAGGTAATAGCGAAGTGTTGGGATCGGAACGCCAGTTTCAAGCCGCATTCGAAGAGTCTCCGATCGGGATGGCGCATCTCTTGCCTGACGGGCGATGTTTGAAGGCTAATCGTAAGTTCTGTCAAATCGTCGGTTATTCTGAAACCGATCTCAAGAGCCTTAATTTCAAGGCACTCATCGATGCTGATGATGTCGAGGACTTTGAGTCCCAGGTGCAACAACTCCGGTTTGGAGTCCTAGAAACCTGTTCCATTGAAACGCAACTACGCACTCACAATGAACGTCACGTTCGGATTCGGGTTCGCCTGTCCAGTGTAACAGGGGCTGATGACCCGCCTGACTTTATTGTTGCTGTCATAGATGAGCTTTCGCTTGTATTGGAGTCTTCGCAAGACAAAAGCAGTGAAGCCTCGTCGGAGCGTTCCAAATCTGATCTGACCCGTGAAAGGGACATTTTGAAACTATTGGTCCGCACCCTCCCCGATCTTGTATGGCTCAAGGACGCGGATGGGGTATACCTGGCCTGCAATCCCGAATTTGAACGATTTTTTGGCGCCACTGAAGCGCAAATTGTGGGCAAGACCGATTACGATTTTGTTGACCGCGGATTGGCTGATTTCTTTCGCGATCATGATCGTCAGGCATTGGCCATTGATGTACCCACAAAAAACGAGGAATGGATCACTTTCGCTGAGGATGGCAGCAGGGCACTGTTGGAGACCACCAAGACGCGTATGGTGGATGAGGCTGGCAGAGTCGTGGGTGTACTGGGCATAGGCCACGACATTACGGACAGGAAACGCATCGAACAGGCACTGCGCGAAAGTAGTCAGCGATATGATGCGGTTCTCTCTACAACCAAGGATGGCTTTTGGCTTGTGAACAGCGATGCACGTTTGGTTGATGTGAATGACATGTATTGTGAGTACACGGGATTCACCCGGGAGGAGTTGCTGGGCAAGGGTGTTTGGGAGATCGACCTGGATGAGACCCGGGAGAGTGTGTTCCAGCGACTTGAGGAGTTTGAACGAACGGGCAGTGCAATTTTTGAGGCTGTTCACCTGTGTAAGGATGGTACTTCGTGGGCAGTGGAGGTGTCGGTTAGCTACTCGCCCATCCAGAGCGGTCAGTTTTTCGTCTTCATGCGGGATATTGTTGAACGCAAATTAATCGAGGATGCGCTACGCAACGAAAGTCGAAAGCTCAGAGATGCCAATCATTTGGCAGGCCTGGCACACTGGGAGATGGACCTGGCGACAGGATCCGTCTACTGGTCGCCGGAAATGTATAAAATTCTCGAATGCGATCCAATGCTGGACCCAACCCGGGTACCTGAGGCAAACAGACACTTCGATGAGGACAGTTGGCAGCGACTGTCTGCTGCGATACAGAACTGCAGCGAAAACGGTGAATCCTATGAGCTGGATCTTCGGGTGCCACTGAGTGAAGGGGGGATTCGCTGGGTGACCGCGCGCGGTCAGGCCATATTTGACGATAAGCACCGTATCAGCGGAGTAAGAGGCACTGTACAGGACATTACGAGGCGAAAGCAGGACGAAGAGAACATACAGCGTTTCGCCACCATATTCGAACATGCCGCCTGGGGTATGGTAATTGCCGATGCTAAAACAGAACGTATCACCCACGTAAATCCCGCATTCGCGCGAATGCATGGCTACGCAATCGATGAATTGATCGGAAAACCGGTCCTCATGATGTATGCGCCGGAGGTCAGAGAGCAGGTTCCCGGTTTTGTCGATAAGGCGCATACAGACGGGCATCTGATGGTTGAGACAATGCACGTACGCAAGGATGGGGATACTTTTCCATGCCGCATCGATGTGACCGTGTATACCGACGAAGCGGGTGAGCCGCTGTTTCGTGCGGCGAATATCGAGGACATCACAGAAAGCCGACGTACCCAGAAGGCGCTTCAGGAAGCCGCGGAGCGATACCGTTCAGTCATTCAGACATCGCTTGATGGTTATTGGGTCATCAATGACGCGGGACAGTTGAAAGAAGTCAATGATGCTTATTGTCAGATGTCCGGGCACGCCCGTGATGAACTGCTGATGAAATCGGTATGGGATCTCGATGCGCTGCAATCCGAAGCTGAAGTGAATGCCAATCTGCAACGTGTAATGCATGAGAAAAGCATCATGTTCGAATCGCAACATCGGCGTAAGAATGGTGAGTCATGGGATGTGGAAGTGGTGGTCAGTTATGCCCCAATTCAGGGTGGCCGTTTCTTTTGCTTCTTTCGGGATATCACCATACGCAAACGTGAGCAGGCGTTAGTGATGCTGCGTCAGACGCTTACCGATCGTCTCAAGGAGTCGAGTCAGGAATCACTGATGCGCTATGCCCTCGATGCGGCGGAGTTGGCGACCGACAGCGATCTGGGTTGTTTCCATGTGGTGGATCCTGATCAGGAAAGTGTATCCCTGCGCGTATGGAGCACCCGCACACTCGGCGATAACCGATTCCTGGATAGTAGCCAGGTTCAGGACATGCATGCGCAGCTGGTTGGCGAGTCGCTGAAAACCCACAATGCTGTGTTCCTGAATGATGCGGGTTCCTCAGTCGCGCACTGTGATACAGATTTACGAACAGCATCGGTGCATGCGCTTAGTGTGCCGCTCATCCGTGACGGTCATGTGGTTGCGGTGCTCTGTGTGGTTGGAAAACATTTGCCGTATTCTGAGCATGATCTGAAACTGGTTCAGGAGATTGCCGGGATTGCGCACGACTTCCGGGAGCGCAAAAGGGCTGAAGAACAGATTGAGTTCATGGCCTACTATGACGTACTCACCCGGTTACCCAACCGTACCCTGCTCTCTGATCGCTTACGCCAGGCTATGGCTCAGGCGCACCGATCCAACCAGCTAGTGGGAGTCTGTTATTTGGACTTGGATGGTTTCACGCCGGTTAATGATCACTATGGTCACGAAGTGGGTGACAAATTGCTGGTGAGATTCGCGGCAAATGTCATGCAGAGCCTGCGTGAAGGAGATACTCTGGCACGCATGGGCGGCGATGAATTCGTTGTTCTGCTGACCGGACTCAAATCGGCCTACGAATGTGAAGATGTGGTGGAAAGAATCCTTTCGACCATTCAGGTGCCGATCCGCATCGAATCTCATCGGGTGCATCTTTCCGCCAGTATCGGTGTCACTCTTTATCCCACGGATGCCGTGGATGCAGAAACCTTGTTGCGGCATGCGGACCAGGCGATGTACGAAGCCAAAACAACAGGAAAATCCAAGTTTCGTATTTACGACCCGATCAAGGATCAGAACGTCCTCGCCATGAGGCAGTTACTTGTGGATTTCGAGTCGGCGCTGCACACCGGCCAGCTCTTTTTGCACTATCAACCGAAGATCGATCTGCGAAACGGGGCAGTGACAGGCGTGGAGGCGCTGATCCGTTGGAACCATCCCAAGCAGGGGATTCTTTACCCGGCGGATTTTCTACCCGCGATCGAGGATACTCCACAAGAATTGGCTTTGGGCGAATGGGTCGCGCGCAGAGCACTGGATCAGCATGAAGAGTGGTTGGCATCAGGTATCCCATTGAGCATCAGCATCAATATCTGCCCGCGCCAGATGCAGATGCTCGAGTTTGCAGAATTTCTCTCCGAATTATTAAAAGCCTACCCACAAGGTGCTGCGGAGCGTTTGGAAATAGAGATGCTTGAGATCGCGGCCATCGGCAATATCGAAAAGGCCACAGCAGTCATGAATGCCTGCGCTGAACTGGGCATTCGCTTTTCACTCGATGATTTCGGTACCGGTTATTCCTCTTTGACCTATTTTCATCGTCTACCGATCGATATCGTTAAAATCGATCAGCATTTTGTCAGGGAAATTCTCAGTAACATGGGCGATCTCGACATCGTGGAAGGTGTACTTCGTCTTGCCGATGTGCTGAAGCGTCCGGTGGTTGCCGAGGGGGTTGAATCGATAGAGATCGGAATGATTCTTTTGTCTTTGGGTTGTAACTATGCGCAGGGTTTCGGTATCGCTCGTCCGATGGGACCTGAGGATGTTGGGCCCTGGCTGAACAAATGGCAAACTGCAAATCCATGGTGCGACACGCTATCGGAGTTTACGGCAGATCCCGAGCACTATCACACCAATGTCGCAATCATCAGCCACAAACTCTGGCTTGAGACTGTTACCCGATATGTGCAAAACGGTGGTGAAGTCTCGAGGCCTGCACTGGGTGATGATGAATGCCAGTTTGCCCAGTGGTATTCGGGGATCGGCCGGATCCGCTATGCGGATACTCCTGGCTACGAGCATATCGAGCATGCTCATCACAGCGTCCATCAGGTTGCGAAACGCATTGTCAGCCTCGCGGAATCCGGTGATCAGGTCCAGGCTGAGAACGGCTTAGTGGAACTCTACGCCATGGCGGAGAATATGACCCGGCTGCTCAAAAAACTGGAAGACTGATGGTGCCAAGGTGATGGTATGGCCAATCAGCACGTAACCTGACAATGTTGATCTTACAGGCCAAAGAGTGACGATGAGTCGCTTACGGCTATCTGCGAATCGCATGTCAGACGTTCAGGCTCAGCCGCGAGTGCAAGCGCCTAGCTCGAGCGTGATACGGTGTCGGAAAGTTCCTGAATGACTTCCACAACACGTTCTGCACCGTCGCGCATATGCTTGATCGCATCACCTGCACTGTTTACCAATGCAACGCCCTGGTCGACCTCGTTGAGACCTTGTTGCATGCTCTCGCTGACTGTTGCGCTTTCCTTGTTGACGCTCTGAATGGTTTGCGCAATGACGTCGGTGGCCTGACTGGTCTTGTCGGCCAGTGAGCGCACTTCATCCGCCACCACGGCAAAGCCACGCCCCTGATCGCCGGCCCGTGCTGCCTCGATGGCAGCGTTCAATGCCAGGAGATTGGTCTGTTCGGCAATCTCACGTATGGTGTTCACGATAGAGGTTATGTTGTTGGTCTGCTCTGTCAGCGAACCCAGTTGGGTGGCCGATTGTCCCACCACCTTTTCAATGGTGTGCATCTTATCGACGGTATCTAAAATGATCGTCTCGCCCTGAAGAGCGGTTTCGCGGGTTTCCTGAGCAACCTGGTAGGCAGTTTCGGTACCTTGTTTCTCAGCACGATGTGTGAGTATCCGATCAGTGATGTCCGAGGCAAACTTAACCACCTTGCTGACCGAACCATCTGGATCGAACACCGGATTGTAGGTGGCCTCAAGCCAGATCTCCTGGCCTCTGGAATCCAGGCGGTGGAATTGACCTGAGACGTATTCACCACTCGCGAGATGATGCCAAAACTGCTGGTATTCGTCTGATGATGCGTAGTCGCTGGCGCAAAACATGCGATGATGTCTTCCCGTTACCTGGTCTGAAGCATATCCCATCAATTGCAGAAAATTGTTATTGGCGCGCAGCACGGTTCCATTGAGATCGAACTCAATGACCGCCATCGATCGTTCGATGGCATCCACCATGGCCTGTTGTCGGGAACCCTGCGCGATGCGGTCACTGATATCCTGGGCAAACTTTATTACAGACTGTACCTTGCCATTCGTGTCGAATACCGGATTGTAGGTTGCCTCCAGCCAGATGTCCTTCTGTGATTTGTTGCGTCGCTTGAAGGTGCCGCTGAAAAAATCGCCTTTTCTCAAACGATCCCAGAATTCTGTATAGTCCCGGCTTTTGGCATAGCGCTCATCGCAAAGCAGGCGATGATGCTGTCCGATCAGTTCGTTAACCGAATAGCCCATCAGGTTACAGAAATTGTCGTTGGCACAGAGGATCTCTCCCTGGGGATTCATCGTAATCACAGCCATGGAGCGATTCAGTGCGTCATCGATGGTCTTCGATTGACTCAGCTCAGTTTCCAGTTGTTCGATTCTGGCCTGGTATTTTTTGCAAAACATAGAACTACCTCGGGTAGGTCGTACAATCATTTTACCCGTATCGGAAGGGGAAGGCCGTGTCTATGGGAAGCAGGCAACTCTGTCCTTCCCGGCAAGCCGATATCGATCATTCTGAATGTTCTGAAACCCAGCGGAGACGACGCTTGCGTGTTACCCGGCCCTACTGAATTTAGTCGGCATTCTGATCATATCCTTGAATGAATCTGTACGGCGTGTATGTCTTCATGAGACGGATGAGCTTCATGGCTTAAGCCTGGATGAAGGGGGTCAGAGATGATGACACGGGAAGAGCCACTACCAGAACTATCTGCCGATGGCCCGGCTCGTCACGGGACTGCCTGATCGACTAACGACTACCACTCAGAAGAATTTGCGATCTTCACGTTTTTCGTCAGGCAACTTAGGATCGTCACAGTTCGCGGATTTACTGGATTTACCCGCCAGGAACAGGGCAATGACCGCGACAACCAGCATTAGGATGAGAGATAGGGCTATAAAGGGTGATGCTTGCATCGCATTTGACTCACTGGGTAACCGATAGGCTCGAACTCGTATATTGTATCCAACTGTGCATCGGGCAACGAGGCTCAAGGTGATTGTTCAATCCTGCTGAGCTCTCTTGAGGGAGGTCCGAACCTTCATTAAACAGGGAGTTACAGCTCGAAGGAGGGAGGGAATAACCCGGCTAACTCCATTGTTAATCCCATTTTCCCGAAACTGCCCCAGGTCTATGCTCTGTGCAAGGCTATCCCCCCACCTTATATGATTCCAATACCAGGGGGGTCTTTGGAGGATGAGACTGTGAAAACTCTTATTAATCGGTATCTTACCGTGCTGCTTCTGGGCATGTTTTTGGTGGTGCCCATTGTTTCGGCGGCTGATGGCTATGGTAAACAAAAAGTGGTTTACCACATCAATTTCGATGATCCCAAGTTGCAGAAAGCGGCTATGGGCAATATTCAGAATCACATCAATGCGGTCGGTGCAGAGAATCTGGATCTTAAAGTGGTGCTGCATGGAAATGGCCTGTCCCTGCTGATCTACCCTGATTCACTTGGCAAGCTCTCCAAGTTCGCTCATGCCAATGCCTCAGATGAAATGACAGCCCGTATCGATGGTTTGAAAAATCAGGGGGTTGCTTTCGAGGTCTGCCAGAATACCGTGAAAGGCCGTAATGTGGATGTTTCTACAGACCTTTACGATGTGGACTCAGCCGATATCGTGCCCAGCGGCGTCGCGGAATTGGCGAAGCTCCAGGCGCAGGGCTACACCTATATCAAACCATAATCCAATCAGAGGGTTGTCCCGTGCTTTCGGGGCAACCCTTTGGTTGCGCTGTCTCAGTCCCGGTTCGTCAGCACATACCGGATCGCTTCGAGAATCATGAAGGCAGGGGTTTCATGAGGAAAGGTGAAGCGCAGTTCGCCTTCCGGCGTGATCAGATAGACGACTGCGGAATGATCCACTGCATAACCCAGTCCTGACCCTTCCAGGGGAACCGCCTTGTACTGCGCACCGTACTGTTTCGCCACTGCGGCGACCTCATCCTCATCTCCGGTCACGCCGATCAGGTTTGGGTGAAAATATTCAACGTACTCATCCAGGGCCTGGTAGCTGTCCCGCTTGGGATCGACGCTGATGAATACCCCGCGGACGGCTGCCAACTCATCGGCATTGAGTCCATTGAGCGCCTGGGTGATCACGGAGAGGGAAGTGGGGCAAATGTCCGGGCAATGGGTATATCCGAAATAGAGCAGAACCACTTTGCCTTTCAGCTCACTCAAGCGGAAGTCACCACGACTGGAGTGCAATAGAAAATCCCCTCCAGGCAGTGTTGGTTCGTTTTCGGGTAGCAGTAAAGTGTCTGGGTTCTCTTCCGCCACGGCTGCCTGAGTAAGGAGCAATAGTCCAAAAATAATTAGGCATACCTTGGTCATAGTATTTATCTATGGGCTTGGATCATTGTGCTTTATCGGCCCGCACAAACCATCCTGAACGGGTTTATTGCCGCAGTGAGTGAGCGGTCATACTTTTGCAATATGGCGCAGCGTGAAAAGAACGCAATTCTGTTTATTTTCGACGTTTTCGGATAATTGACTATATTGAACGCATTATGACCTACTGAAAAGGGTGGTTAACCTTGTACGCTCGAAAACTTTCAAAATTTCTGATCCTGCTGCTCCTGCCCGTCGTTTCACAGGCCATGGAGCTGTCCTGGGTCGGCTGCGGTATCACCCGCAATGCCTTCATGGCGGACCTCGCGGCGGCCTACAAACAGAAGACAGGCGTCGACATCTCGATCTCCGGTGGTGGTGCAACCAAGGGCATCCGTGATGTCACCAGCAAGCAGGCCGATATTGGCGGAGCCTGCCGATTCCGGCTCGACGGCAGTCGCGAAGAGGCGGGGGCCAACATGATTCCGGTGGCCTGGGACGCACTGGTGGTGGTCGTTCACAAATCGAACCCGGTTGATTCCATCACGCTCAAACAACTGCGAAATCTCTATCTGGGAAAGATCAAAAACTGGAAACAGCTCGGCGGAAGCAATCAACCCGTGGATCTGCTGATTCGCGACGGCAAGATCTCGGGGGTTGGTTATACCCTGCGACAGCATCTGTTCGATGACCCTGATGTGGAGTTCAAGAGTAAACATGTGTTCCCGTCCTCCGGGCCCTTGGAAAAGGACGTCGAGAAGAATCCCAACGCGATAGCGGTGACCGGGATTGCGAGTGCCCACAAGCGTGATTTCAAGATTCTCAAGCTGGAGGGTCTGGAACCGAGTTTCGAGAATATCCGTACGGGGAACTACATCCTCTATCGGCCTCTCTACCTGGTGCATAACAAGAGTTCTGTGAATAGCGAGGAATCCAGCCGTTTCATTCAGTTTGCCCTGGGCCCGGATGGCCGGGATGTGATTCGCAAGAACAGCGTTGTTCCCTATTTCGACGGGATGCTTTTGATACAGAAACGCATAGATCGTTGGAAAGCGTTCATCAGGGAGTCGTTGGCACAGAGTTCTTAAAAGAAGACCCAATGCTGCACCACGGCGTGCAGCGGCTATGCCTGCCCGATCCGCGTGAGATGCGGATTCAATACCCCTGTACGTCCGACATCAAGTCGCTCAACATGGGTTGCGCCTGTTTTTTCATAAATCTCACTGATTGGCGAAATACCAGAGCACGACATATATTGAGGGTATGAAGCTCCGAGAGAGACTCGAAGCGTCTAGCCCGTGCTGCTCTCTCGGAACGCTGATCAGCCCTAAGGATAAATCCTGTAATCTTTCAGGAGGGCAGTAACATGACCCAATTTGGTTCCAATCCTCCAAAATACGTCAAGACCTGGGAGGCGCATGATGGCGCCGTGATCAGCAACCCTAACCTGGTGTTGTTGAGAACGCATCCCGAATGGCGTCCGCAGCCTTATGTGAGCTATCTGTGGGCGATGCCGAACCAGGACAACCTCTGTGTCGGGATCGAAACCCAGGTGGCAACCGAGCACACCCGTAATGTGACCGAGCCCACCCGCCAGGGCTATGGGCACCCGACCCTGACAGGCGGTGGCAATGCACTCTATGGCGGTGAATTGCTCTATAAACCCGCCCGTGGCGGATGGTTGATCAATGGCGCCTCAGGACGCTTCGGGCGCAGCGGCGTACCGGTGATCCATGGCATGAGGATGCGACAGGCTCAGAAACTCTTTCTCGAACTCATCAACCTCCCGGTTGTGATCGACGAATATGAGGTGAGAAACGGCTGACAGAGGCCGTGGGGTTCGCCCCCACGGCTCTGGTTGAAACCACCGGGAACACAGTATCATCCCGGTGATGCAGTGTGCCTCCGACCACGTACTTTACCGGGGCGGCTCACTAAGCGCTTGAAAGATTGTGATTGAGCGGTCGCATTCAGTGTACTGGGTAATGCGCTAGCTCAGATAGCCCTTCAACAATCTAAGGGCCTTCATAACCATCATGTTGGAGAATGGAGACAGTGCTACCAGGTTCTGGACCCTGTATTTCGCCATGTTGCAGCCACCACATTAGTTGAGTCTCTGGAGTGCCGCCTCCTACATATGAACGATCGAATGCGCCATACCAATCCGGTTCGTTATTGCCGCAGGCTGCGTCACCACCATGAAGTTGACCAATAATCCAGCGATTCTTGAATAATGGAGCTCCGGAGCTGCCGCCTTCTGTTGTTCCCATATCCCAATCATCGACTACCCAGTGTGTATCGCCGTTCCCGGCATCTTGATAGTACCCAGAGCGCTCGACAAGGCCATCCATAACTATAGAGATTCTTTTTTCGTGACCAGCGGGATGGTGGATGCTGTATATGTCACCATTCAGAGCTGCAATTTCATCGATGGTGTGTGAATTGGTCCATCCAGCGTAGTAGGTGTTTGCCCCGGATGGGGGTAAATTGTCTAATTCAAGCAATGTGAAGTCTGTTGGTTGATACGTGGCCCTTAACTGCGCCCCATCCTGACTGTGTGATGCAAAAGTGAGTGGAAGAGGTGTGCCGTTGTCATCTGATCCTGTAATTCGACATTCTGGGCTTTGGTAATTCCAGTAAACTGTCATGCTATCCGCTTCGACCTGGGTGCTCATGCAATGATGTGCGGATAGGAAGTAGGGGGTCGTACTGTTGCCTTTGCTTGCCAACAGCGCGCCACTGCAAGAATAGCCTAAACCGTCGCTAATGAAAGTGTATTGACCAACAGATCGCACATTATCTGGCTTAATCCAATCGGGCCCTACTTCACAGATCGCATCCACGTTGCAAGCGCCACTTTTTACGGTGCCAGTTGGAGAAACAAAATCAAAACCCAGTAAGCTTTGACCAATTTCTAGATAGAAATTATTTCGTTGTTTAAAAGGTATCTTTACCTCGACTAATATTTCATTGCCAATAACAGCGGCAGTTCTCAGAGTCCGTTTGCCTGTTAATTCTTCCGAAGAGTACACCCAGCCCATATTGGTGATAGGGTTACTTACCACGATAGTGGTATCTCTGGGTAACTTCATTGATATGAATTGAGCATCCAGCCATGCACTTCCTTTTGATGATAACTGTACTCTCCAGAGTAGATAACGATTGTCGATATTGTCCCATGCGCCAGAATTATTTGAATTAATTCTTTCGTCTGTCTCTCCAAGCACTCCAATAGGTGTTAAATCAGGCTTTTGTTTGCCTCGAGATATATAGGAAGATATTTCGTGCATCGTGTGATGCTTATTGAGATTATGTAAACCATAGTCTGTAAAGATTGATTTGCCTTGCTCCGCGCCAAATGCGAGTGAGGGAAGTTCTATAACCAGGCCTAGTAAGAAGGTTGCCAGTAAACTGCGTTTTACATTCAATGGTCTAGAAATACAAAAATCGGTATCAAGTATGATCATTTCAATATCTCCATGTAATATTATTTTGTAAAAGAATATCCATCAAACACTACGCAGCATGTGATTTTGATGCGTGTAGTAGTGGATGTTAAATGTCATACTTTTACTGATCAGTGACATTCTTTACTGGGAGATAGTGATTTATTGCACTATGCAGGCTATATCGGATTGCCAGACACCAAGCAGTCCTCTGGATATACTTCTTCGAGCGAAATGGTCGCCGGAATACGCTGTTTAATATATCTCCAGGCAGGAGGTTTCTTCATCATCAAAAAATGCTTCGATCTTCTCCTGGTTATTGAGCAGTAGGGCGAGTACGTACCACTTCGGTTTATTGCCGCACTTGAGCCAGATGATCTTCGGCGGATTACTATAGATCAAGCTGAACTCATGAAAATCCGAATCCTTGGTGACGATGGTGAAACCGTTGTTTCTGGCGAAGCGCCATACGCTAAGATCATCCGCCTGATCCAGGTCAACGAACTTGACCTGTGTCGAACCCGGATAAGCGGGTTGTAGTTTCTCCAGCAGGCGAAACGAGAGGTTTTGATCCAGTAGCAGTTTCAAATCGATGCGATCGTTGAGATCTGGTGTTCGCGATTAGCGGCGAAGGCCAGGCAGGCGCGGATATCGTCCTGGGTCAGTTCGGGGTAGTCTTCCATGATCTCTGTCTCGCTCATGCCCGATGCCAACCAGTCCAGCACGTCATATACGGTGATCCGCATAGAACGAATGCAGGGCTTGCCGTCGCGTTTGCCGGGTTCGATCGTGATGAGGTTGCGGTAGTCTGTCATACCATACGTCTCTGTGATTGGTTTCGGATGGATGCCCTTTGGGGAAGGGGTACTTTCAAAACTGTCAATATTGGCTGAGTCTGCTTCTATTATCGGTTATTCTGAGGTTAATACCAGACCACTTTTCATGACTTTGGATTGATCTTAAGCTCTGCCTGTTCCTGCCGGTATGGAAGTCTTAAGATGGGGTTGGCGGATCTTTCCCGTTGTCTTCTGGTAAGTAAGGTTTGTTCTCACACAATAAAAATCACCCGCTCACAAAAAAGCCCGCAACAGCGGGCTTTTCTGCAAACCGGAAAAATCCCCACTATTTACTAGCGATATCTTCCAGTTTCTTGGCCTTGATGATGTGACCGTCCAGGGCGGCGTCCTTGGCATTGCGGCCGAAGGCGACGCTCAACAGGGTGGAGTAGTAGACCACCGGCATGTTGAACTTGGTGCCGTAGGTTTCGTTGATGTTGTCCTGGTAGATCTCCACGTTGGCCTGACACAGCGGGCAGGGCGTGACGATCATGTCGGCGCCGTTGTCATAGGCCGCTTCGATGATGCCTTTGATCATCTCCTGGGACTTCTCCGGCTCGGAGAAGGCCAGGGCGCCGCCGCAGCACTGGACCTTTTTCTCGTAGGTCGGAATCGAATCGGCGCCCACGGCCTCGACGATGTTGTCGAGGTATTTGGGGTTTTCGAACGATTCGCCCGCGATACCAAAGGGACGGTTGGTCTGACAGCCCACATAACCGGCGATCTTGATGCCTTCGAGGGGTTTCTTTACCTTCGATTTGATGGCGTCGAAACCGATATCCTCGACCAGCACTTCCACCATATGACGCACGCCGGCTTCGCCTTTGTACTTCAGTCCGGCTTCGGACAGGGCGGTGTTGGCATCCTTGAACATCTGCTCATCTTCGTGCAGACGCTCTTTGGCCTCACGGGTGGAGAGCCAGCAGGCGGCACAGGTGGCGACGATCTGCTGACCGGGGTTGTGCTCCTCGGACAGGGCGATGTTACGTGCCGACAGGGTCAGACGGGGCAGTTCGCCGCCGCCGCCGTAACCGATGGAGGCGCCGCAGCAGTTCCAGTCCGGGATGTCGTTGAGCTGGATGTCCAGCTCTTCGCACATGGTCTGGGCGGAGACCAGGTAGTTGGATGAGGTGGCGCCTTTCTGTGAGGAGCAACCCGGGTAGAATGAAAGTTCTATCTTTGCCATTTCGGTTTGTCCTCTACTTGACGTCCTGCAGTTTGCTTTCTTCGATCTCCTGAGCCTTCTTCACGATCTTGTGAAAGCCGGCGAGATCCTTGACGCTGTGGCCACCGAAGAACTCCATCGCGTTCATGCGTTTCGCCTTCATCATGTTCTGTCCCAGCTTCTGGTTGGCCATGGCGTTCTTCACACCCTGGCCAAAGCCGTCCTTGAAGTACATGGACAGACCCAGTTTCAGCTCGTTGACGCGACCCTTCTTCATCAGGTTGTCCCAGAAGATCTGCGAGAATTCCGCAGTGGGCTGCTTCTGCTGAGTCAGGCCAAGACGCTTCGAGTAGACGGCCAGGCCGTGCATGATGTGGGTGATCGGCAGGCCGCGCGGGCAGCGTGCGATACAGTTGTAGCAGGAGGTGCACATCCACATGGAGTCGGAGCTCAGGACTTCCTCGCGCTTGTTGGCGCGGATCATCATGAAGATCTCCTGGGGCGGGTGATCCCAGTGTTTGCCCAGCGGGCAGGAGCCGGAGCACACGCCGCACTGCATGCACATCTTCACCCATTCGCCTTCTTCCACATTCGCCTCAACTTCCTTGAGGAAGCTGCTGCGATACTTTTCGATCATTGCGGTATTCAAATCACTCATTTTCTATCCCCTCAGAACTTGAACGGGCTCAGGCCGATCTTCTCCACGGTCTCAGCCATGTCGTTGATCAGCTTGGGTGCGCGCTCTACGTCGGTGATGGCAACTTCGTAGAGCTGGACACGTTCCGGTTCCAGGTTCAACGAGTCGAGGGTGTCGCCCACTTTACTCATACGCTCAGCGGCCATGGCCGATCCGCGTACGAAGTGGCACTGGTAGTCGTCATCGCGGCGGCAGCCCATCATGACGATGCCGTCGTAGCCGCTGTTCAGGGCGTCGGTGACCCAGGAGAGGCTCACCGAACCGAGGCAGCGGACCGGGATGACGCGGGCCCAGGGGTTGATCTCGACGCCGGCCTGAGCCGCCTGGTCGAGCGCCGGATAGGCGTCGTTCTCGCAGGCCAGCACCAGGATGCGGGGCTTCTCGTCGAACTCCTCGGGCATGTCGCAGTTCTTGATCTGCTGGTTCACGGTCTCCACCGAGTAGTTCTCGAAGGAGATGACGCGCACCGGGCAGGCACCCATACAGGTTCCGCAGCGACGGCAGCGGGACTCGTTATACATCGGGTAGCCCTGCTCGTCCTCGTTGATCGCGCCGAAGGGACACTCCACGGTACAGCGTTTGCACTGGGTGCAGCCTTCCTTGCGGAAGCTCGGGAAGGAGAGATCGCCGGAGCGGGGATGAGCGGCACGGCCCAGGGCCGCGTTCTCAGCCGCCTGGATCGCCTTCAACGCAGCGCCGGTGGCGTCGTCACGGGCCTGCTGGAGGTCCATGGGACGACGTACGGGGCCGGTGGAGTAGATGCCGGTACGACGGGTTTCGTAGGGGAAGCAGATGAAGTGCGAGTCGGTGAACCCGTTCTTCAGGTGCGGCAGATCGGTGCCCTGACGGTACTGCAGGTTGAGGATCGACGGCGGGGCATTTTCCAGCGCAGCCTGGGCTTCCGCCTTGGCTTCCTCGTCCTCGGCCATATCAACGGCCAGCTGGGCATAGGGATCGGGACCGGAATTGGGCACCATGCCGGTGGCCAGAACCACCAGGTCGCAGGCCATCTCGGTCTGTTCATTGAGGATCTTGTCCTCGAACTTCACACTCAGGCCGCTGCCGGTGACCACTTCCGAGGCGATGCCTTTGGAGAAGGTAACCATGGCCTGCTGGCCGGCACGGTAGAAGTCCTCACCACCGGCACCCGGGGTGCGCAGGTTGTTGAACAGGATGGTGGTGTCGCAATCGGAACCGTTCAGTTCCTTGAAGTACATGGCCTGTTTGATCGAGACCAGGTCGGTGACACCGGAGAAGTAGCTCAGGTGGCCCTTCTGGGTGGAGCATTGGCCCGCGTTCTGAATGAAACAGACCGCTTTGACCTCTTTGCCATCCGAGGGACGCTTGATCGGACCGCCGTTGGCAGCCTTGGCCAGGGCCTCGAGTTCGTGGTTGGTGACCACATCCGGAGACTTGCCATAGCCGAATTCGGGCAGGTTGTTGGCATCGTAGGGCTTCCAGCCGGAGGCCTGGATGACCGCACCGATGGACAGGGTCTGGCTGGTGCCGGACTCGGTCGCCACTTCCACTTCGAAGCGGCCGGGTGCGCCGTCGGTCTTGGCGACCGAGCTGTTGAGGTAGACGGTGATGTTGGCGTCCGCCTCGATCTTCTCGATCATGCCCGGGACCGGGTTTTCAGCCGGTTCGGCGTAGGGCGCACGGGTTGGGATCACTTTGTAGTAACCGGCCACGGCACCGCCCAGGGCGCCGGACTTTTCCACCAGGTGAACCGGGTAGCCCGCCGCGGAGGCTTCCAGCGCAGCGGTCATGCCGCTGATGCCGCCACCGACCACCAGGATGTTTTTGTTGAGGGACTGCTCACCGGAGGAGGAGGGCTTCTTCATCGCCTTGAGTTCGGCGCAGGCCATGCGGATGTAGTCATCCGCCATCTCCTGGGTGGTCTCCTGGTTCTCGTCGGTGTTCGGACGAACCCAGATCACGCCTTCGCGAAGGTTGGCGCGGGTGACCGCCGCATCGGTGAAGTTGAAAGCCTCGACCTTGGCGCGCTTGGAGCAGGCCGCGATCATGACATGGGTGACACCGTCGTTGGCGATGTCGTCTTTGATCATCTGCACGCCTTCGGTGGAGCAGAGCATTTCATGCTGCTTGCAGCTCTGCATCTTACCGTCGCGGGTGGCGGTGGTTTCCAGTTGACCGGCGTCCAGGCGCTCGCCCAGGCCGCAACCGGTGCAGACATATCCAGCAAATTTCTTTTCGTCAGCCACTGTATTAACCCTCCGTCGCTGCTACGCGGTTGACCACCTGGATGGCGCGCAAGGCGGCTCCCGTGGCGTGTTGAACGGCGCGATTGACATCCAGTGCATCGGAGGAGCAGCCGGCGGCGAAAACACCCCCGTTTTCCGGTGCGGGCTCGATGAAGCCCTCTTCGTTGACCACGATGTCAACCGGGAAGCTGGCCTTGTCGACGCTGGGTTCCATGCCGATGGCGAGCACCACAAGGTCGTGCTCATTGGCGTAACGGTGATAACCCTCGGTGTCCACACCATGCAGGGTCGGGTTGCCGTTTTCCTTGTTCTCCACGATGGAGGCCACTTTGGACTTGATGAAACTGACGTTCTCTTTCGCCTTGACCTTCTGATAGAAGTCTTCGAAGCGGTCGATGGCGCGAATATCGATGTAGTAGATGCTGATCGCCACGTCGTCCGCCGGGTAGGTGGCCTGTTTCAGGGAGGCCATGCAGCAGATACGCGAGCAGTGCAGCAGATGGTTCTTGTCACGCGAGCCGGCGCACTGGATGAAGGCGACGGACTTGACCTCTTTGCCATCGGAGGGGCGCACCAGCTTGCCGCCGGTGGGGCCGTTGGGATCGGCCATGCGCTCGAACTCGACGCTGGTGATCACGTTGGCGATGCGATCGTAGCCGTAGGGCTGGATCTTGTTGGCATCGTAGGGTTTCCAGCCGGTGGCCCAGATCACTGCGCCGGCCTTGAATTCGATGGTCTCTTCCTGCATGTCCAGGTCGATGGCGTTGACCTTGCAGGCATCCTTGGCCTTCTGCGCATCATCGGTGCCGATGATTGCGGGATCCAGCACGAAACGCTGCGGGTGGGCCATGCGGTGGGGCAGGTAGGCGCCTTTGCGCTTGCCGATGCCGTAGTTGAATTCGTTGTCGAATTCCGCTTCCACGGCGCGTTCGCAATCGCCGCAACCGGTGCACTTCTCGTTCACGTAACGGGGGCTGATCTTGACGGTGGCGGTGTAGTTGCCCGCTTCGCCCTTCAGGTCGGTGACCTCGGCCATCGTGATGATGTTGAGGTTGGGGTTCATCTTTGCCCGGCGCTGATTGATTTCCAACCCGCAGGTCGGGAAGCAGAGCTTGGGAAAGTATTTATAGAGTTGAGTCACGCGACCGCCGACATAGGGGCGCTTTTCAACCAGAACGACCTGTTTTCCCGTTTCGGCGGCTTCCAGAGCGGCAGTCATGCCGCTGATGCCACCACCGACCACGAGAATAGTCTCATTGGTTGCGATTACTTCCGTCATGGATGGTCCTCCGTTGCGGAATGGCTTTGAAGAATATGGTTAACCTCTGACCCGCATTGCTTACTTGCCGGCTTGGTTATTGCTTCCCGATCAAACCTTTGGCAGCCGGGATTCTGGACCCGATACCATACCTGTCTTCCGCAAAGGCTTCTATATCCCAGCAAGGGATATTTCATCGAATTTTTGAATGAGTTGATAGAAATGGGTGATGGAGTATTAGCTTATTCTAATGAATAAAGTTTTGAGTTGTGAGTTTTTAGTTTTGAGTGGATGTGTTCGCTCCGCTCACGTGCCTATTAGGAAGGCGGGTTTCATATCACTTTGGAGAGCATCAATGTGTAGTATTCAAGTATCTGTATTTACGAAAGAAATGTATAGGGATCGGATGTTGGTGGGGAAGCGTTCGAAGCGCCCGCTCAACTAAAAACTAAAAACTCACAACTTTGAAAACCACTTATCTTCCGTAATTGGAAAAATGGTGATGAAAGGTCCGGCTGCCTTCCAGCAGCATCTGCTCGAACACGTCGGCGGGGACCGGCGGGCTGTAGAGATAACCCTGGCCTTCCTGGCAGCCCATCTTCTGCAGCAGGGATTGCTGAGCCATGGTCTCGATGCCTTCGGCGGTGATGCGCAGGCCCAGATTCTTGCCCAGGGAGACGATGGCCTGGGTGATCGCCACCGCGTCGCTGTCGTGGGGCATGTCGCGGATGAAGGAGCGGTCTATCTTCAACTTGTCGATGGGTAACTGCTTGAGATACGAGAGAGACGAATAGCCGGTGCCGAAATCGTCGATGGCGATGGAGACCCCGAGTTTCTTGAACACGTCGAGCACCGGCACGGAATGCTTCATCTGCCCCATGAAGATACCCTCGGTCACCTCCAGCTGCAGCATGTCCGGGGGGCAGCCCGATTCCGCGATGATCTGCTCGAAACGCAGGATCAGGTCGGTCTGCATGATCTGCCGTACTGAGAGATTGATCGCCATGCGTCCCTGGAACAGCCCCTGCTTGAACAGGTAGCGGGCCTGCTCGCAGGCCTCTTTCAGCACCCAGGTGCCGATCTCGTGGATCAACCCGGACTCCTCGGCCAGGGGCACGAAGCGGGCCGGCGGGATGATGCCGAGGCGTGGGTGATGCCAGCGCAGCAGGGCTTCGGCGCCGGTCATCTCGCCGTTGCGCAAGGAGATCTGGGGCTGGTAGTAGAGCAGCAGCTGGTCGTTCTTCAATGCGCTGCGCAGCTCGGTTTCCAGCAGCAACCGCTCAAACGCGGTGCGGGTCAGTTCCGAGGTGTAATATCGGTAGTTGTTACGCCCCTGTTCCTTGGCCTGGTACATGGCCGCGTCCGCATTCTTGGTCAAATCGGCCACATCCTTGCCATCTTCCGGGTAGATGCTGATGCCGATACTGGCGGTGACATGCAGCTCCCGTCCGGCGATCTTGAACGGGGTCTTGAATTTCTCCTGGATCTTCGAGGCGACCACCGCCGCCTGGCTGGGGTCTTCCAGGTTCTCCACCAGAATGGTGAATTCGTCGCCGCCGAGGCGCGCCGCGGTATCGTCGTCGCGCAGGATGTTCTGCAGTCGCTTGGCCACCTCCTTGAGGAGGTCGTCACCCATGGCGTGACCGAGACTGTCGTTGATGTTCTTGAAGCGGTCCAGATCCAGGAACAGTACCGCCAGCTGGCGATTCTGCCGCTTGGCCTGGGCGATGGCGTGTTGCAGGCGATCCTCGAACAGCAGCCGGTTCGGCAGGTTGGTCAGGGAGTCGTGATGTGCCAGGTGCTCTAACTGGGACTGAGTCTGCTTGATGCTGGTGATATCGGAGAATACCGCCACGTAGTGGGGGGCTTCATTCTGTTCGTCACGCACGCAGCTGATGGTCATCCAGGCGGGGTATACCTCACCGTTTTTGCGCTGGTTCCAGACTTCGCCGCGCCAGGAGCCGGTCTGTCTGACCTGGTTGCGCAGTTCATCGAAAAACTCAGGGGGGTGACGGTCGGAGATGAGGATGCTGGGATGCTGCTGGATGATCTCGGTCTCAGCATAACCGCTGATCTCGGAAAAGGCGGGGTTGACCGAGGTGATGATGCCATTGGCATCGGTGATCAGCACGCCCTCCATGGTGTGTTCGATGATCTGAACCGCCTGCTGCAGTTTGGCGTCGGACTCCTTGCGGTGGGTGACGTCGGTAAACACCAGCTGAATCGCCGGCTCTCCTTCGTGCTCCACCTCGCTGACGAAGACTTCGACCTGAATGATTCCGCCGTCTGCTCGACGAAACCGGGTATGGCAGGGCTGGCAGATGTGCTGATGGAGTTTGTCTGAGATGTCTTCACCCAGCCGGGTGGGGTCATCGACCATCAGTTGACTGACCTGCTGATGCAATAACGGGGATTCGGCGGACGTGGCTAGAGCCTCGCTGGCGGCCTCGTTGAGATAGACGATCTGTGCGTGCTGGATCAGCACTATGGGTGTCGGGGAGTGATCCACCAACTGCCGGTAACGATGTTCGCTGCGATGCAGGGCCTGTTTGGTCAATTCCGCTTCGCGTCTGATCTCCGCCTCTTTGAGTTCCCTGCGGATCGCCGGCACCAGTCGGGTGAGATTGTTCAGGTTGACGTAGTCATTGGCTCCGGCCTTGAGCAGGGATACCACCTTCTCCTCACCGATGTGATTGGATACCAGGATATAGGGGATATCGAGGGCGTGATCACGCAGAGTGTTGAGGCTCTCCAGCGGGTCGAGTCCGGGAACGTGAGAGGCCGCGAGAATCAGGTCCCAGGTTTCCTCCTCCAGGGCCAGTTGCAGGTCATCCCGATTGCGGATGTGGCGGATGGAGGCATCGGCAAACTCATCCAGCAGGGTCTGTTTCAGCCGGTCAAAAGTGGTATCGGAGTCCTCCAGGATAAGGACCCTGAGTTGGTCGGATGTTGACGCTCCCTGATACATGACTTGCGATGTTGCGCTACCGAGTCCCATGGGGTCTGGTTCTCACGTAGGCCTTGTCTAGTCCCGGTATCGGGTGCGGTATTGCGGAACGATCGTCATTTTCTTTTGTGGCATCCGTTACTCCCATTCTGACTCAGAGTATAATCGGAATACCCCGCGTCTGTAGTGACTTCCTATCAATGGTGCCCCCGTGCCGGGCCCTTTTCCGAGTTTTTGCCGACCATTTAACACTCTCTGCGACGAGCTTGGGGAATTAAACCCCTAAGCGACAGAGATCGGCGTTGTTGATTATCTCGTACGGGAAACATTCGCACACCGTGCGCTCGCTCCAGATGTGATACTGAAAACTACTATGTTGCGTTGACCGCTGCAAGCACGCCGGTTAAGCGATACCTCCCCGGGATGTCGGGTTATTCATGGGGTTGCGCCACCCGCTGTGGCTGGTTAAGTTCAACAGGCTAATCCAGAATCCCGATGCAGAGAGGATCCCTTGAACGCAAGAACACTGAAGCCGGAAGCTCATATTTTCGATCATGAGCCCTACTACGAACCCATCCATGACGAAATCGCGGTGTTCGAAGCCGCCTATCAAAACCAGTTGCCGGTGCTGCTGAAAGGCCCCACGGGCTGTGGCAAGACCCGCTTCATGGAACACATGGCCTGGCGCCTCAAGCAGCCTTTGATCACCGTGTCCTGCCACGATGACCTGACCGCTTCGGATCTGGTCGGCCGGTTTCTGGTCAAGGAGGGCGAGACGGTCTGGGTGGACGGGCCGCTGGCCGTTGCGGTGCGCGCCGGGGGCATCTGCTATCTGGACGAGGTTGTCGAGGCACGCAAGGACACCACGGTGGTGATTCACCCGCTGGCGGATGATCGCCGGGTGCTGCCCATGGAGAAGGTGGGTGAACTGTTGGAAGCACCGGACAGTTTCTGTCTGGCGATCTCCTTCAACCCCGGCTACCAAAGTGTCCTCAAAGACTTGAAACAAAGTACCCGGCAGCGTTTCGTCGCTTTGGAATTTGACTATCCAAGCGCTGCGCTGGAACAGAAAATCATCGAGAAGGAGGCCGCAATTGATTCCGAGTGGGCGGCCAAGCTGGTGAAGTTCGCCCACATGACCCGTAATCTGAAAGGCAGCGGTCTCGATGAAGGAGCCTCGACCCGTCTGCTGGTGCACGCCGCCAAGCTGATGGCCAGTGGCGTTGCGCCGGTGGTGGCCTGCCGCACCTGTGTGGCCCAGGCTTTGACCGACGATCCCGACATGCTCACGGCGGTCAACGAGCTGAGCGCCTCCCTGTTCTGATGTTCCTCTCACTCATGTTCGGTGCAGTGGCGAAGTTGTTCTGCCAGGCAGGTATGTCCACAATGCCCTGTCCAGGGTTGTGCGGAACCCGCCGGGTTTGCGTAGCAGGTGTGCATGATGAATGACGAAGCACTGGTGGATGCGCTGGAGCGGCAGCTCGATGAATACTTCGAGGTGGAGTTCACCTTTCGGATCACCCGGGGGATCGCGGAAAAGCTGGTCCGGCTGCCTGAGCGTGAACGCAATTTCATCATCGACTGGTCACGACGTATCGCCAGTACCCATATCGAACTGGGTTACCGATTCGCCGAACAGGGGGAACGTGCCCTGCAGTTGATGGACGAGACGATGATCGAAGCGTGGATACTCCGCACCATGGATATCTACGATCGCTCCGGTCTTCATGCCGCTCTCAAGGTGATCACCCAGATGGATCTGTTCGTGCAGCAGGGGCGGGAGCGTGCATCCGCGAGTCTGTTCGAGGAGGAGGCCGGGGTATTGCTGCCTTTTGTGCAGGGGCTTTCCGGCAGGAAGTTGAAGCTGGAACAGAGTGATCAGCTGTACACCGATGGTGAGGTGATCTATCTGCCTGCGGTGATGGCCCATCTGCCGGAAAAACGGGATAACTTTCTGCTTTACAAGGTGGCGGTTGCCTTCCATTGGGCGCAAACCCGGTTCGGAACCATTCAGGGTCCACTGCTCGAACAACTGATTGAGCACCGGGATGCCCTTCATCTGCTGCGCTGTTTTCATCGTCTCGAAATCGAACGGCTGAGTGCCCGGCTGCACCAGGAACTCCCGGGTCTCTACCGGGATGTGCTGCGTCTGCAACAGGCGCTTCACCCCGAGGTGGGTCTGGATTCTCCGGCCTGGCAGGCTGCGGCGGAACAGGTGCGGAGTCTGGATGCCAGGGCGGCGGATTCATTCCATCTGGCCAGACGTCTGGTGGGTGAACCCGTACCGCGTCCCAGTGTCTTTCACGGCGTCTTCAAGCCGGATGTGCTGCTTTCAAAATTGAACAAGCGGATCAAAAAGGACAAGGCCAAACTGCGTGTGGCACTCAAGCTGATCACCGACGAGATGAAGAAGGATCAGGAGTCGGAGGATCAGACCCGGGAGCGTTTTGAACTGCTCAGGGACGAGCAGGATGCGTTTTCAGAAGAGATGCAGTTTGAATTACAGCTGGACGGCAAATCGGTACCGGTACCCGAGGATGTCAAAGGTATCATGACCTCGATTGTGCTCGATCTGGGTGACATCCCCAACGATTATCTGGTCCCCGCCGGATCCGGGGAGTACGATTACCGGGATCTTGAGGAGAACACCCTCAACGCGGAGGAGGTGTGGAGCGGCACCTATCACGAGGACGGTGCGTTCCTCTACCCTGAGTGGGATTACCGGCGTAAACACTACCGAAAGTCCTGGTGTGTGGTTCGCGAGATGACCATCAAGACGGCGGATGATGATTTCGTTGATCAGACCCGGCGCAAGTATCAGCGACTGCTGTCGAGTTTGCGCAAGACCTTCGAGGCGATGCGCGACGAGGACCGGTTGCTGAAACGCCAGGTGTTCGGCGATGGCGTGGATATCGATGCCTTTGTCGAAACCTGGGCGGACCGGCACGTGGGACTCGAGATGAGTGACCGCCTGTTTACCCGGATGCACCGACAGGAACGCAATATTGCGGTGATGTTCATGGTGGATATGTCCGGTTCGACCCAGGGGTGGGTGAATCGTGCCGAGCGGGAATCCCTGGTGCTTCTGGCAGAAGCGCTGGAAACCCTGGGCGATCGCTACGCCATTTATGGCTTTACCGGCATGACGCGCAAGCGCTGTGAGATCTTTCCGGTAAAGACCTTCGATCAGATCTACGATCGGGATGTGAAGGCGCGCATCAGCGGAATCCAGGCGGGGGACTACACGCGCATGGGCGCAGCCATCCGCCACCTGAGTTACCGGCTTGCGGAAGTCGAGGCGCGAACCAAACTGCTGATAACGCTGTCCGATGGCAAGCCGGACGATTATCATGACGAGTACCGCAGTCAGTACGGAATCGAGGATACCCGTCAGGCGCTGTTCGAGGCCCGGCGGCAAGGTATTCATGCTTTTTGCATTACCATTGACGAGAAGGGGCAGGATTACCTTCCGCACATGTACGGACCGGCGAACTATACGGTCATCGATGATGTGGAACGACTGCCCCTTAAGGTTGCGGATATCTACAAGAAGATAACCACGGGTTAGCGGAAAAAATAAAACGTGGCGGAGCCACACAATCAAACCAAAACACCACCGGAGGAGATTATGAAAAAAGTATTGATGGCAATGGCGGCACTTGGGCTGGCGGTTTCAAGCGGGCTTAACGCCTCGCCCATGTACGGCTATCCCATGCAGAAACCGCCGATGCCGGCTGTCCAGGAACAACAGGCCGGACCCGACAAGGTTTTGCGCGAGGGTATGACCAAGCTGCTCAAGTTCCTGCGTCAACCGGAGAAGCCGGATGCCCAGGCCATCGGCGGCTTCCTGGAATCCGAGATCGCACCCTATTTTGATTTCGACTACATGGCCACCTGGGTCGCCGGTCCCATGAACCGGGGTATGAGCGAACAGCAGCACAAAGAGATGGCCGAGCAGGTGAAGACCATGCTGCTGGGCACCCTGACCACGCGTCTGGGCAGTTATCAGAACCAGGATGTGCGTTTTTACCGGCCACGTCGCGCTGGTGAGAACGAAGTGAAGGTTCGCGTGGGCATCCTCCAGGCGGGTGGCTATCCGGCGAATCTTGATTTTCGCTTCTACCGTGGCAAGGACGGCTGGAAGGTGTTTGATGTGTCAGCCAACGGCAACAGTGCCCTGGCCTTCTATCGCCAGTATTTTCTTAACCAGATGCGCGCCAATCGGCCTCAAGGCGGTTACGGCTATACGCGCTGATCCATCGACATGAGTGGTACGCAGCAACTGGGTCGCTGGATGGTCGTGGTGGCCTGGTTGCTGCTGTTGGGTTTACTGACCCTGCTGTTTTCCCAGTGGCTGGAGCAGCGCAACAATCCCAACCGGGATCTCCAGGTGAGCTTTGATGGCACCGGTAGCGGTTCCGTGGTGTTGAAGCGCAATCGTGCGGGCCACTACCTGGCGCCGGGCAGAATCAACGGTGTGGATGTTAACTTTCTGGTGGACACCGGTGCGACCTTTGTCGCGCTCTCTTCCGATCTTGCGGATCGGGCGGGACTGAAACGGGGGGTGCGCAGTCAGGCGCAAACCGCCAGTGGTGTGGTGACCAGTTGGCTTACGGTCATTGAGGATCTGCAACTGGGTTCACTGAGAATGCATGATGTCCGGGCGGCGATCATCCCGGAGATGCCGGACCGCCAGGTACTGCTCGGCATGAGTTTTCTCAAACATCTGCGTCTCGAGCAGCACCAGGACGAACTCATCATCTCTTTACCCCAGGCTATGTAAAGATCAATCCGATCTGCTTGGGCGCAGGGTTGGCCTGGACATCTATTCTTACCACTCAAGTTTCGGAGCCCAAATCTAGCGTGCGAGCACACATAAATCATTGAATAATCACATGATTATGCCTCTTGCATGGTAAAATCCTCGTGCTCTAAATCAAACAACAAAATGCTTATTGAATGGCATGCACAAGGCATGAAAAAACGTGATGACCGGGCGCCCTCCCATGACCCTTCGTATAACCGATTGCTGTAACCACGAAGGACACGAAGGACACGAAGGGCGCTAAGGATCACACCGGCAATCACTTAATCTTATTGCATGGTTTTTAGGCATTGAAATCCATGCGCTCGCCGCTTCGTGACCTTCGTGCTCTTCGTGGTAAAGATCAGTGTTCCTCGTTCCCACGCTCCGCGTGGGAATGCAGACCCGGACTTGCACACGCCTAACAGGTTTGGGCAATGCCGCGTTACATCGATAGGCAAGGCATGAAAAATGTGGTGACTGGGCACCCTCCCTCGATCCTTCACCTAACCGATTTCTTTAACCACGAAGGACACGAAGAGCACGAAGGATCAGGCGAGCAATCATTCAGTCTCATTGCTTTGCGTTTAGGCATCGAAATCCATCAACACGCCGCCTCGTGACCTTCGTGCACTTCGTGGTAAAAAAATCAGTGTCGGCTACTGCCCTGAATAACCGCAGTCGTCGTCCGGGCCCATATACCCTGTGCGTGGAGCATTTGTGATCGTGTTGTTTACTCGAATTGAATCCGTTCTGAACTCCGAAACTTGGGATATTTACAATTTGAGCTTGGCGGGATGGGAAACCGGGTTAATAACCCGAAGCGTGAGGGTGAAGTGGATTAGGCTGGCGAGAAGAGGGGGGAGGTGTGTGTCAGGGAAGGCTGTCGCCGCGGATACGCAGCGACAGCCTGAAGCGCAATCAACCGATCTTGTCTTTCAGAGCTTTCAGAGCGGTGACTTTTACAACCGTTTTTGCCGGTTTTGCGGGAATCTTGATGGCCTCGCCGGTGGCCGGATTACGGCCCATGCGGGCTTTGGTGCGCGGTTTGACGATGCGACGCACTTTCACGCCGATGTCTGGGATCGAGAATTCACCGGATCCCTTGCGTTGCAAATGGCCGGAGATCAAGCCATTCAGCGAGCCGAAAACAGCAGCAACATCCTTTCTGGGCAGACCGGTATCCTCGGCAATGGCCATGATGATCTGGGTCTTGGTCTGTTTGGTGGGGATGGCTTTCGGACGGGGAGCCGCGACAACTTTTTTAGCGACTACTTTTTTCTTGGCTGCTTTTTTGGCAGTCTTTTTTGCTGCTTTTTTGACGACCATAAGGGTTGCTCCTTCTTGAGAAGTTAGGGTTGCGTGCTAAAAATAACACAGTTTTTCTACAGGTAAACAAGAATTGTCTGTTTTACATGCTTT
The DNA here is from genome assembly GCA_040506775.1 of Candidatus Thiodiazotropha sp. Taxonomy (GTDB): domain Bacteria; phylum Pseudomonadota; class Gammaproteobacteria; order Chromatiales; family Chromatiaceae; genus Thiodiazotropha. The sequence goes on along the minus strand of JBEVWC010000031.1, from coordinate 28,494 downwards.
TTTATGTTTTGACCGGCACACAACGGGGTAAATCGTGATGGCTTTGTCAATTCAACGTGCAGGCTATCGGCCAATCATTGAAACAGTTGAGTATTTTTTGAGGGATATATCATGCGTAGTTTATTGATGCTGGTGTTGTTTTGGCTTTCCATTGTTCAGGTAACGGCGAAAGAGGTGGCCGGTATCGAAGTGCCCGAACGTGTTGTGCGGGAAGTGGATCAGGCTGTCCTGCAACTCAATGGAACAGGCATCCGTGAGAAGTTTTTTTTCGATATTTACCTGATTGCGCTCTATCTGCAGCAACCGCAACAGCAGGTCGACATGCTATTGCTCAACGAAGCACCTGTACACATCGATATGACCATACTCTATTCAGAAATCGGCCAGGAGAAGTTTGCCAGTGGATGGGAGGAGGGGTTTACCGCGAACCTGTCCGATCAGCAACTGAGTGAGGTACGTGAGCGTCTCGATCAGTTCAAAGGGCTGTTTGGAAACCAGTCGTCAGGCGATCATATCGAGCTGGATTACATACCGGGGCTCGGTACGCGGGTGCGCATCAAGGGTCAGGAGCGGGGTGTGATCCCCGGGTGGGATTTTTTTCAGGCGCTGCTCAAGGTCTGGTTGGGCGATGCGCCGGTCAGCCGGTCTTTGAAATCCGGACTGCTGGGGCAGGAGTAGGGCGCGGCACTGGCCGGGTGTTACAACATCAGGCAGACACCTCCCCGTCGGTCATCGGCAGCGCCTTGCAAACAACCCTGCTGATCGACCTGCACAGAATGGGCGCCTCCGAAAAACAGGCTCTTGCTCTGCCACTGTTGTTGCTGAGGAAATTCATCCTCAAGACGATGACAGATTTCAGGATCGATACCGGGCTCGATGCTCAGTAACCGGTCCTCGAAATGAATCCTTGGATGTGAAACGGCATCCTGTAATGACAAGCGGTGATCCAGATGATTGAGGATCACCTGCAGGATCGCGCTGCGAATCCGGTTCGATCCTCCGGATCCCGTTACCAGGGCTTCGCCCTCGCCGCTTATGATCAGAGAGGGCGCCATCATCGAGAGCAAGCGACGGTTTTCGGTCCATCCGTGAAACCCTCCGGGGTTCAGATCCTCCTCGCCCAGCATGTTGTTCATCATGATCCCGGTGTCAGGGATCACGTAGCCGCATCCCTCGCCATTGGACAGGGTCAGGCTGGCCAGGTTGCCTTGGTTGTCGGCGATGCTGATCTGGGTGGTGCCCCGAGTTGAGCAGCCACCCTGTTGCATCAGCTTCTGATACTCGGCCGCAGTGTCCGGATCGAGAAGCTGGGCAAGACGATGGTGGTGTTCGCTGCGTGCGATCTGGGTTGCACACATGGCCCGGGCAAGCTGACGCAGTTCGGTCTCTGAGGACGGTGCCCCCGCTGTGCCCCGCCGGCTGGCAAGCAGCCCCAGCGCGAATGCGATCAGAGTTCCGCCCAGAGAGGGCAGTGGGTTGGTAATAAAACGGGCGGAACGATATTGGAAGGTGAGCGGTGTGCGTACTTCGACCCGATAACGGCTGAGGTCGTCACGGCTCAGTTGTCCGCCACTATGCCGGCAATCCCTGAGCAGATGCCGGGCCGGCTCCCCCTCATAGAAGAAAGCCTCTCCCTCCCGTCGCAGCGTATCGAGGAAGTCAGCAAACTGGGGTTGACGATGGCACGCCCCCTCATGGATCAATCCATGCGGGTTGTCCGGCATGGTATTGAGTGCACGGGCTGCCGGGCTGGCAAACAGTATGGGTTCGACGATCTGGCTGATCAGGTGTTGAAAGGGGTTGATGACCACTCCGTGGCGCGCCCGATCAATGGCGGGTTGAAAAAGATCACTCAGAGGCAGGCGGCACAGGTCCCGGTGAATGGCAAACAGGCCGGATACGAACCCCGGTGTGGCCATGGCGCCCAGGCCGATGTGGAAGGTTTGACGAGTGGTGCCGAAGTTGGCCTCGATCGGGTAGAAGTCCAGCGCTTCCCCGGGTTGCTTGTGTCTTGGCGTATGAGCGAAGAAATCGTATACCCGGGGCGTCTGATTTTGCGGACGCGCGGTCAGAAATCCCCCGCCGCCCACCGAGGCAAGCACCGGCTCGGCCACGCAGGCGGTGAGCATCGCAGCAAGCGCTGCGTCGAAGGCGTTACCGCCCTGGGAGAGGGCCTCCAGTGCCGCCTGGGCGGTTTCATGGTGGCCGGCCGCGACTATGCCGCGATGGGATGGCTTGACCTGGTTCATGTCGAATCAGTTTGACATAAAAGGGATTGATCCCCCAGTCATGACTGCGGGCTCAAGTCAGTCGGAGATCGGTCGTTAAGTGGGTCTCAAGGCGTGTTCCAGGATCTGTCTGGATGCACGGGATGGCTGGGTCGCGCGTCCCGCTGGGCTTGCTCCTGTGGGTGGCAAGGCGCCCGAACGGGGGGCGATCCGGGCGATCGCACGACTGTTCAATTTATGACCTGTGTCGTTGCATTAAAACATTAACACCGCTATGGTTTATGGATTCTCACGGAAATGCAAACCGAATCACATTCACTCAAGGGACAGGGATTTCTCTTTCAGCTTTCGATGAGAGCGCCGATACATAAGGAGCAGTGTGACCCTCTGGTTTTAGGATTGAGATTCCCAGGCGTTTAAGAATGGCCGTGCCAAACAGTAAAAGCGACGATGTCCTACTCAAAAATCTGGTTCCTCTGAATACCCTTTCAGATGAGCAACTGGGTCATCTGCTGAGCCAGATTGTGATCGAGAAGGCGAAAAAGGGCGATTACCTGTTTCGCGAGGGTGATACGGATCACCAGAACATCTACCTGCTGTCCGGCACGGTTGCCCTGCTCTCCGGCCAGAAGGAGATGGACCTGATCAGCAGTGGCACCCCCACCGCACGCTTCGCCCTGGCACATCAATTACCCCGCAAGCACTCCGCACAGGCCCGCACCGCGGTCAGCTACGTGCGTATCGACAGCCGCATGCTCAGTGACATGCTGGCCCGCAGTCACAGCGCCAGTTACGAAGTCAACGATATCGAACAACCCAGCAGCGACGACTGGATGAGTCTTCTGCTGCAGTCCCCGGTGTTTCAGCAGATTCCCCCCGCCAATCTGCAGCGGGTGATGATGCGCATGGAAGAGATCGAGGTGAGCGCGGGGGACATCATCATCAACCAGGGTGATGACGGAGACTATTTCTATCTGATCAGCCGCGGGGAATGCGTGGTGTCCCGGATCCCCGAGCAGGGACATGCCCCGGTGGAGCTGGCGCGTCTGAAAGCCGGCCGGGGGTTCGGTGAGGAGGCGCTGATCTCGGACAAGCCCCGGGGCAGTTCCGTGGTGATGGACTCCGACGGTATTCTGGTGCGACTCAACAAGCAGGATTTTATCGAGCTGGTCAAACAGCCCCTGTCGCGTACCCTGACCTATGATGAGGCCCGGGACTACATCGGCAGCGGAGCACTCTGGCTGGATGTCCGATCTCCGGAGGACTATGAAGAGGGACATCTGCCGGGGGCGATCAATCTGCCGTTTTTCTCTCTGCGTTTTCAGGCTTCCAGTCTTTCGCTGGATCGTGCCTATGTCATCTATGGGGAAGAGGTGGGTCAATCCGCCACCGCTGCGTACCTGCTGACCGAGCGGGGCGCAGAGGTTTTCGTGGTCGATATCAACTGGTCCGAATTGGCGATCAGATCCGGCCTCAAACAGGTCGAGGGTGAAGCGCCGGTCAGCAATGTCATCGATTTCAACCGGGAGGACGCCTCCGCTGTCGAGGGCGTTGAAGGGCAGCGTCAGACAATCAACCGCCTGCAGAAGGCGCTCAGTGAGGCGCGTCACACGTTCGAGGACGAGCTGAATCAGCGGCGTACTGAGATCCGCCTGCTGCGCCAGGCCCTGGCGGTGGCAAAAAACCGTCTGGAAACGGAAGAGCAGGAGGTACAGGCCGCCCAGTCACTGCAACAGGAGCTGGAATCCCTCAAGCAAAAGCTGGCGCGGGCAGAGGCCGAGCAGGCCGAAAGTGCGCAAAACGCATCAGCCGGCGATGCGCTGCAGGCCCGGGTGAACGAGCTGGAGCAGCGCCTGGAGAGCACCCAGCAGGAGCTGGCAGGGGCCCAGCAGCTGACCAATGAGGCCAGACAGCTCAGTGAAGAGCTGCAGCAGCAGCTCAGCAGTCAGCAAAGCCGCTTCGAAGAGAACGAGGGACGTCTCAAGGAGCAGATCACCGAATTGCAGTTCGAGCTGGACAATGCGCGTGAGTCCGGTGACAGCGAATCCCACAGAAGCGAACAGTACGCTGCCGAGATCGAAACCCTGAAGTCTCAGGTTTCGGAGCTGGAAGAGCAGGCCCGCATCTTCCGCCAGACATCCGAAGAGGCGCTGGCTGAAGTGACCCGTGAACGGGATGCCTTGCTGGGCTCGCAACAGCAGGCCGAGTCGCAACAGCAGCAACTCTCCGAACAGCTGAATGCACTCAACCAGGCCCAGGAAGAGCTGCGCCAGTCCTTCGAGGCGTCACAGGCCCAGAATCAGGAACTGAGCGAGGCGCTCGACCAGGCCCAGACCTCCAATGCGGCGCTCAACGATTCGCAGCAGCAACTCGAGGGCCGCCTGCAGGAAACCTCCCAGGCCCTGGATCAGGCGCGGCAGGAACAGGAAAACCTGAGTCGCAGCCTGCAGGAGCAACAGGAGGCCCTGAGTCAGGCGGAATCCCGCCATCAGGAGTCGTTGCAGCAGCAACAACTCGAGAATCAGCAGCTCGTGGACGGGCTGAATGCGCGGATAGAATCCCTCTCACAGGATGCACAACTGGCCGCGGGTGAAGCGGTCGACCAGATTGCCAGCCTGAAACAGATCGAACAGGATCTGCAGCAACAGCTGGAGGCCGCCAGTGCAGTACAGGCCGCTCTCAGTGAAGAGCGCGATCAGTGGCAGGGACAGTTCCAGCAGGAGCAGGACCGTGCCCAGATGCTGCAAGCCCAGCTCGAGGAGTTGGAGCAACAGCGTCAAGGCCTGGAATTTGAACTCGATCAGCTGAGGCTGATGGGCAACGAGGCGGAGAGCGATCATCAGGAACGCCTGGCCGCGTTGCAGTTGGAATCGCAACAGCTGCAAGCCGATCATGAACGCCTGCAGCAGGCGATGCAGCAGCACAACGATACCCTGGCTGAGCGTGAGGCGGCCCTGCAGGCGGCTGAATCCGAGCGTGCCCGGGTGCAGGAAGCCCTCGAAGCCCGGCAACGGGAAAGCAGTGAGGAGATCAGTCGTCTACAACAGCAGTTGACCGCCATTGAGCTGGAACGGGACCATGCTCTGGAGCGTGAATCGCACCTGAACCAGGTCCTTGAAGAGAACAAACTGGGTAACGACGAGGCCCTGATCACCCTCCGCGACCAGTTGCAGGAGGCCCAGGCTGAGACCCGGCGGCAGAGTGAACAGCGGGTGGCTTTTGAAGCCCGTCTGGAGCAGGAACATCAAACCGCGGAATTTCTGCGGCGCTCCCTGGAGACTGCGGAACAGGCCGTGCAGGCCACCTCCGAGCAGCTGACCGATGCTCAGCAGCAACAGCAGGAGCTGCTTGCTCAACTGCAGGAACGGGAACTGTCTCTGCAGCAGCTGCAACAACAGCGCTCTGAGACCGAGGCGCAACTGAACGAACAACAGTCCGGGTTGCAGGCGCAGCTGTTGCAACTCGAGGAGCAACTGCAGGCCAGGCAGCAGTCGGTCGAGCATTTGACGGCTGAACTCGCGACGGCCCAGCAGTCTCTTCAGGAACTCGAGCAGGCCCGGATGGATCAGGATGCGCAACAGCAATCCCTGCTGGCGGAGCATGCACAACTGGAGCAGCAGCGTGATGACGCCCTGGCGCAACTCGAACAGGCCCGCCAGGAACATGAATCCAGGCTGCAGGAGCAGATGGACCGGCTGACTGACCTGGAGCAGCAGCTGAATCAGGAGCAGGCCTCCGGCGAAGCGGCCCATGAATCCCTCGCGGGACTGCAGGCATCCCTGGAGTCCCTGGAAGCGCACAAGGCGTCACTGGAACAGCAGTTGCAAATCGCGCAGGACGAGCTGCAACAGCGCGAGAACCGTTTTTCTGAGGATATGGCCGCCCAGCAGCAGGCGCTGACCTCATTGCAGCAGCAACTGGAGCAGGCCCAGGGTGACCAGGGGCGCATCACTCAACTGGAGTCTGAGCTGGAGGAGGCCCGTCAGCAGCGGGATGCCCTTCAGGTGTCAACCCAGGAGGCCCTGCAGGTTCATCAGGACCGGGAGCGGGACCTGGTCCATCAGCTTGAGCAGTTGCAGCAGCAACACGAACAATTGAAGGCGGAATGGGACCAGGCCAAAGCCGAACTGGCCGATGCCGTGGATCCCCAAGCCTTGGAATCCGCCCGCCAGGCCCTGTTCGAGGCCGAGGCGCGTGTCGAGGAACTGACCCGGGAAGTCGACGGTTTGAGGGAAGTTCAGATGGAGATGGAAAGCCAACTGACCGATGATGTGGATACTGAGATCCATACCCTGAGAACCGCCCTGGAAGCCGAACAGGTGCGGCGGGAAAAGGTCGAGCAGCAGGCGAAGCAGGCGGATGTGCTGCGCCGCGAACGTCAGGTCCAGGAAGCAGCCATCGAGATGCTGGGCGAGGATCTGGAAAAACTCACCCAGGAAAAGACCGAGTTGGCCAGCGAACGGGATCAACTCGTCAAGCAGCTTTCGGAAATGCGTGCCCAGTACACGGATCTGATCAATGAAAACGATCAGCTGCACTCCGAAATGAGCGGTTTTCGCGAGCAGGCGAGTGATTCGAACCTGGCCGACGATCTGCTGGTGCAGATGGAAGAGCTGCGGATCCGCGCGGAAAATCTCGAAACCGAGCGCGACAATGCCCAGTCCGAGGCGAACCGGATGCGTCGGGAAGTCTCCGAACTGCGCAGTGTCATCGAAACCTATGTCGAGCAGATTCAGGATGTGCAGTCCTTCGGCGTGGATGATCAGGTTACCGCCCTGCGCACCGAACTGGATATGGTCAGACGCCAGGCCGCCGATGATCTGGAACACATGAGAGCCGAACTGAACAAGGCGCACGGCCAGCTCAAGGCCTCTTCGAATCGGGATGTGGACGAGGTCGCTGCGCTGCAGGCCAGCCGCCAGGAGATGGTCTCCATGCAACAGTCCCTATCGGAGAAAGACCACCTGTTGCGGATGTCCCAGAATCAGTGCCGTTCCCTTGAGGATGCGATTGAGGACCGGGACAAGGAAGTGGATCAGCTGAAACGCAAACTGGAACTGCTGATCCGCAAAACCGGAGGCCTCGAAGTGGGTGCCGTGAATACCGGCAGGAATATCGAAACCGACTCTCAGCTCTCCTCCATGTCGGCCTCTGAGCTGGGCGACGAGAACGAGTCAAAGCGCCCGTCCCTGGGGCGTCTGTTCCGCCGCAAGTAGGACACGGCACTCATGCGGGTTCTGGCGGTTGGTACGGCAACCCTGGATATCGTCAATCGTGTCCCTGTCTATCCCCGGGAGGATCAGGAACTGCGCGCCACTGCGCAGCAGATCCGTCATGGCGGAAACGCCGCCAATACCCTGGAGGTGCTCAGTCATCTCGGGCATCAGACGTTCTGGGCAGGCTGTCTCGCCAGTGACTCCTCGAGTCAACAGATCCGCAGCGGTTTTCATGGCGCGGGCATCGATGAGCGTTGGGCCCGGGTGCATCCCGGATGTGTGACGCCCACCTCCTACATCCTCTCCAGTGAAGCCACCGGATCTCGCAGCATCGTTCACTATCGGGATCTGCCGGAGTTCGAATACGAGGATTTCCTGACGATCGACCTGAGTGGCTTCGACTGGCTGCATTTCGAGGGCCGGAATCCGCCAGCGACCGAGTGTATGCTGGCGCGTGCCCGGGAGGTCCGTCCTGATGCGATCCGCTCCCTGGAGCTGGAAAAGCCCAGGCCCGGACTGGAGCGCTGTCTGGCCGATGCCGACGTGGTCATGCTCTCCCGGGTGTATGCCCTGTCCCAGGGCTGTCTCTCTGCGCAATCCCTGTTCGAACGTGTGCGTTCAATGGCGCCGCAAGCCCTGCTTTTTCTCGCCTGGGGGGATTCCGGTGGCTGGTGTCAGACGGCCGACGGGGTCATTGTTCATCGGCCGGCATACCGACCGCCGCGGGTGGTGGACACCCTCGGGGCGGGTGATGTTTTCAATGCCGGGTTGATTCACCGCCTTCGCCTCGATTGGGATGCGACTGCGGCTCTGGCCTTCGCCGTCCGGCTGGCGGGTGAAAAATGCGCTCACACGGGGTTGGTCTGAGGGATTCCGAGACTCTGGTAGGATAGCCCGATGAACCCGGATGACGCGTCAGTGCTGGTGCTTTGCGATTTCGATGAGCTGCCCGATCCAGGCAGTCACGGTTTTCGGCTCGAGCGGATGGGGGAGCCCCTGGAACTGCTGGTCGTGCGTCGCGAGGACAGGGTCTTCGCCTATCAGAACAGTTGCCCGCACACCGGGATCAACCTGGAGTGGCAGCCAGACCGATTTCTGGACATCTCCCTGTCCTTTATCCAGTGCGCCACCCATGGCGCCCTGTTCCGCATCGACGATGGCCTGTGTCTGAGAGGACCCTGTGTCGGGCAGCGCCTGATTCCGCTCAAAATCGGCCTGGTCGGGGGGAAGGTGGTGCTAATGGACGAGCCTGCAGGACCACCCGGATATCAACCATTCGCGTAGCCCGGGTGCAGCGCAGCGGAACCCGGGAACCGTCAGAATGCTTCTGACTCATTCCCACGCTCCGCATGGGAACGCATACCGATAGCATGAGTAATGCCCCGACATGATTGGTATGACACAGCCCGGGTCTGCATTCCCACGCAGAGCGTGGGAACGAGAGAAGGCCTGCAGGGCCACCCGGATATCAACCATCCGCGTAGCCCGGGTGCAGCGCAGCGGAACCCGGGAACCGTCAGAATGCTTCTGACTCATTCCCACGCTCCGCATGGGAACGCATACCGATAGCATGAGTAATGCCCCGACATGATTGGTATGACACAGCCCGGGTCTGCATTCCCACGCAGAGCGTGGGAACGAGAGAAGGCCTGCAGGGCCACCCGGATATCAACCATCCGCGTAGCCCGGGTGCAGCGCAGCGGAACCCGGGAATCGTCAGAACGCTCCTGACTCATTCCCACGCTCCGCATGGGAACGCATACCGATTGCATGAGTAATGCCCCCAGATGATTGGTATGACACAGCCCGGGTCTGCAATACCACGCAGAGTGTAGGAACGAGAGAAGAGGTTCCTGGCTAGGGAGAGAGGTATCGCTGCCCGAAGTCGGCTTCACCGGTGCTGAACAAGGCAGCGAATCCGGCACAAATAAAAGCCGGGCCCTTGGGCCCGGCTTGGGTGGTACACGTAGAGGTTTCCGCCGCCGTTAGCTCATATCGTCGAGAAAGGCATTCAGGTCTGCCAAAACCAGCTCGGGTGGCATCTGCCTCTGCGTGTGGGATTCGTTTGTAACCGGTACCAGCCGTAATTCGAGGTCGCAGGTGCTAACGGTCGCAGCAGCTACGAGTGTCGAGGCGGATACGCCGGTTTCAACCTTCTGGCCGGTACTCATGTCGTAGACTGTTTTCATTTAGCACCTCCTGCATCGCATTTGAAACGGGGCCGCTGTCACTTTATATAGCGGCTCCAGAGCAGCAATCTTTAGGGAGCGGAGGTCTCGCACTCAGGGTCAGGTTCCCGAACCGACTGACTACCGGAATCCTTCAAGGCTGACTTAAACATGCCGATTCCAGAGGCGAGTTTCAACGACAGGAAATCAAGGGTTTATCACGCTTGTACTGGAACACAGGAAGCGTCATCATGAGAAACTCACTGAAATCCGCAGCTGAGCTTCAATCCTTTTCGTCGAACAGGTCAAGCGGATTGGCGTGGTTGTCTCCCGCCGGCTTGTCCAGATCCACTCCGTAATCATCGCGACTGAGGTCATATGAGCCGGACCAGTCCTCTGGCGGAGCAACGCTAACCACCTCGAGTTCCTCCCAGTCGTCCAGATCGTATTCGGCCACCGTTCCATCATAGAACTGAACCTCGATGACCCCTTCATCCCGGTCGTAAGCAACGACTTCCAATTTGTCACCATCCACGGTTTTGAACCAGCTTCCGACTCGTATTATTCGTGAATTCATAGACTTGGTTTCTCCGCTGTTCGACTGTTGAGGCTGAACGTACCGCTTGGGCGGTGCGGTTCCGGTTACTGGAATTATGCGCCGCTTTTCAGGCCCTGAAAACGAATGTAGTCCATTTTCTGCGAGCATCCTCGCGAATTTTCAAGGTGCCGGGTTGGGGTGGCGTTGGTGGATCTCCTCGATACCCGCCAATATCGGGTCACTGAGTGTGAGATCGATACTGGAGAGGTTTTCCTCAAGCTGCTGCAGATCCGTGGCGCCCAGAATGGTGCTGGTGACGAAGGGTCGTCCGGTAACAAACGCCAGGGCCATCTGTGCGGGACTGATTCCGTGTTCCCGGGCCAAGGCCACATAGGCCTGGGTGGCCTGCTTTGCCTGGGGATTGGAGTAGCGGGTGAAGCGGCTGAACCGGGTGAGTCGGGCCTGGGCTGGTCGTTGGCCATTCAGGTATTTGCCTGACAGCATGCCGAACGCCAGGGGTGAGTAGGCCAGCAATCCCACATGTTCCCGATGGGCGATCTCCGCCAGGCCGATCTCGAAGCTGCGGTTGAGCAGGTTGTAGGGATTCTGAATCGAGACCACCCGGGGCAGCCCCGAGGTTTCGCCAGCCTGAAGGTATCGCATCACCCCCCAGGGGGTTTCGTTGGAGACACCGATGTGCCGAATCTTGCCGGATTTACGCAGATTCTCCAGGACATCCAGGGTCTCCTCGATGGGAACCGTGGTCTCGTGTTCCGGGTAGGTGTAACCCAAGGCGCCGAAATAGTTGGTCTTTCGGTCTGGCCAGTGCAGCTGATAGATATCAATGTAATCTGTCTGCAGACGTTGCAGACTCTGGTCCAATGCGGCCTCGATATTGGTCTTGTCGAGGTGCAGGTTACCGCTCCTCAGGTAGCTGAGCCAATCCGCAGGACCCGCAACTTTGGTGGCCAGAATCACCCGGTCCCGCTGTCCGCGGCGGGTGAACCAGCTGCCGATATGGCGTTCGGTCTCGCCCTGGGTCTCGGCACGGGGGGGAACCGGGTACATTTCCGCCGTGTCGATAAAGTTAATACCGGCTGCCAGGGCCCGGTCCAGTTGGTCGTGGGCCTCGGCCTCGCGGTTTTGCTCGCCGAAGGTCATGGTGCCGAGGCACAATGCACTGACCTGAATATCGGTATTGCCGAGTGTTCGGTAGATCAATGGCGCGCTCCCTGGGGTTGGACTAAGTTTCCCGGAAGGGACCCGGTCCAGGTTAACGGACAGGTTCGGTACCGGACGGGATGCGGCCGGCCCTGTTTCAATGAGACCGTACACGAATCCGTCAGTCAACCGCCGTCAAGCTGAAGCGTACGGCCGAGAGGTTTGCAAACAATGGAACTGGATGGTGATCTTTTTTCAGGATCTCTGCTGATATGGCTGGCCGGGCTGTTTGTCATCACCTTTGGCCTGGCGCTGCGTTATGCGCCCTGGCGCAGGCTCACCGAGCAGGGGATTCTGCATGTCTTCCTGGGTACCGTGGTGGCGCTCATCGTACTCTGGCACATGCGCGGACAGATTCAGCCGGGACTGTCGTTTCATCTGCTTGGGGTGACCGTCATCACCCTCATGTTCGGCTGGTCGTTCGCGATCCTCATCGCCAGCCTGGCCCTGATTGCGGTAAGCCTGAATGCGGGTTATGGCTGGCAGGGTTACGTGGTGAGTTACCTCACCGTGGCGCTGGTCCCGATCAGTCTCTCCCACATGGCCCTGATTCTGGTGCGTTCCTACCTGCCGAAGCACTTTTTCGTGTATGTGCTGGGTAACGGCTTTTTCACCGCCTGGCTGGTGGGCTACGTAAGTGGCTATCTGGCCATGCAGATGCTGGTGTTGAGCGGCGCCTACACCATGGCGGAACTGCAGGTGACGGTGATGCCGTTCTTTCCATTGATGTTTTTCCCTGAGGCGCTGGTGAACGGCTGGATCATCACCATGATGGTGGTGTTCTTCCCGGCCTGGGTCTACTCCTTCAGCGATGAGCAGTACATTCACGGAAAGTGAGCCGCTGTCCCCCTCAGAAGGTCTGGGGTATAGTCCTCGACTCCGGTATTCCTGCCGGGTGATTCAGCCTGTGCTGAGCGGATTGGAGGAAGGCAATTGAGTTGGTGGGGTAAACTGGTCGGTGGCGCGTTCGGCTATATGCTGGGAGGCCCCCTCGGAGCAATGCTCGGAGCGGCGCTCGGGCACCGCTTTGACAAGGGGTTGAAGGGCCTGCCGGATGACGAGGGCTGGAGCCCTGGAGACCGGGAACGGGTTCAGACCGCCTTTTTTACCGCAACCTTCTCCGTCCTGGGGCATATCGCGAAGGCGGATGGCCGGGTGTCACCGGATGAGATCCGCCTGGCCGAAGCGGTCATGGCGCAGATGTCCCTCTCCGAGGAGATGCGCAAAACCGCGATACGCCTGTTCAACGAAGGCAAGTCCCGGGATTTTCCCCTCGACCAGGTGGTGACCCAGTTTCGTCAGGAGTGCCACCGCCGCCAGACCCTGATCCAGATGTTTCTCGAAATCCTGATCCAGGGCGCCTACGCGGATGGCCGTATGGACCGGGACGAAGAGTCCCTGCTGCTGCACATCTGCCAACTGCTGAATGTCTCCGAGTTCACCTTTCGCCAGCTGGAGCGCATGATCCGCGCCCAGTCCCATCAGTATCAGGGCGGATCCCAGTACAGCGGAGGGACACGGCGTCCCCCGCCCCGTGCCCCGGGGCTCTCCGTTGAGGATGCCTACGCGATTCTCAATGTCACCCAGAGCGCCTCCGACCAGGAGGTGAAGCGGGCCTACCGCCGGCTGATCAGCCAGCACCATCCGGACAAGCTGGTTTCAAAGGGTCTGCCTGAAGAGATGATGAAGCTCGCGGCGCAGAAGACCGATGAGATCAAGAAGGCCTACGAGCGGATCAAAGAAGCCCGTGGCATGAGCTAGTCAGTCACCTGAAGGCCTCGTTCCCACGCTCCGCGTGGGAATGCATACTGCTGCGAGGCAGCACTGACAAGTTCGGGGTGGTCCACAGGACTTGGACCTGTTGTTCCCACACAGAGCCTGGAAACAAGTTCACTGCAATTACTTCTGGCGTACCGAAACACCGTCATCCCACATTAGTCGGATGACCAGTGGATCGATACTCCCATCGTACGTGTCTACTGCGATTCACTTCGGGACTGGCTGGCCTTCAGCCAGGCGATGATCCTCTGGTTCAGGCTCTCCTGCAGACCCTTGAAAAAGTGATCGGCCCCGGCCATGGCCTCCTGGCGGTATCCGGGTTGCCCGGCCTGCTGGGTAATTCTTCGGCGTTCCGAGGCGGTTTGAATGACCGCATTGCGGTCGCGACGCCCATACAGGTCATACAGGGGAAAACGGCGTTGAGCGAGGGCCTGTCTCACCGGATCCTGCTCGCCCTGGGTCGGTATCTCTAAGCCAATCGCCACCACCGCCTTGATTGCGTCAGGGTTCGGATTGCGGGTGTAATCCAGCGCCATGACCGCTCCCAACCCGTGACCGGCCAGTACCAGGTCGGTGACCTGGCGTCCGCCAAAATAGTCCACCGCGGCCTGGATCCGGAGCTTTGCCTGAGCCAGCAGCAGCTCGAGTTCGGCATTTCCGGGGGGAGCCTCCAATGCCGGCATCTGCAATGACAGGGTGTTCCAGCCCTGTTCCGCCAGGGCCAGGCGCAGCGGGTGGATCACTTCATGCCAGTCTGCATGGGCACCCGCATCGTGGAGCAGAATCACACCCCCCAGGGCCGGGGCCCGGTCGCTGGGACTGTGGATCGCCAGGAAACGCGTGCCCCCGGCCTCCAGCCACACCGCCTCGCCGGACAGGTCCGGGCTGTCGAGTTCAGCCGAAAGGCGTTGTTCCAGGCTCAGGTTCGCTCCCTGCACACTGGATGTGAAGGCCAGCAGGAGCAGGCACAGGCGTAGCGTCGTCACATTGGTCACTCAAATGCGGGTGTGTTGCTCAACGGTAATCCAAACCGCTGCCCAACAGCAACCAGGGCCTGGTAACACGAATCCAATATGCCCTGTTGAGGCTGATGCGGCCCTGCAGCGGAAGCGGGTGCCTATTCCGCCCAGGGTTACAATGGGAATGCTGAAAATGGCGGGACTTTGGGGTAAAGTGGCCGTCCTTTTGAAAAATGCGGCGTAAAGTCCGTCATGTTTCACCGTAAAACACCGGGTCAGGGGTCCCTTGAAAGCGCCTCGTCAAGGTGGGTGTGTGAATCACGAATCGGGCAGACGCCAAGCTTCCGGCCAAGGGCCGGGGTCACAACCGTAGGAGAGAGTAACATGGCCAGACAGTCCGATAAGATCGCCCCTTCCATCCTGTCCGCGGATTTCGCCAAACTGGGAGAGGAGGTGGACAACGTCCTGGCATCCGGTGCCGAAATCGTTCACTTCGATGTCATGGACAACCATTATGTGCCGAACCTGACCATCGGACCCCTGGTGTGCGAAGCCCTGCGCAAACACGGTGTGACCGCTGAAATCGACGTTCACATGATGGTCAAGCCGGTGGACCGGATCATTCCCGATTTCGCCAAGGCCGGTGCCACCTACATCACCTTTCACCCGGAGGCCTCGGAGCACATCGACCGCAGTCTGCAGCTGATCCGCAACGAAGGCTGCAAATCCGGCCTGGTGTTCAACCCCGCCACCCCCCTGAGCTACCTGGATTACGTGCTCGACAAGGTGGACATGATCCTGCTGATGTCGGTCAACCCGGGCTTTGGCGGCCAGAGCTTCATTCCGGCCACCCTGGACAAGCTGCGGGAGTGCCGCAAGATCATCGACGATTCCGGCTTCGATATCCGTCTCGAGATCGATGGTGGCGTCAAGGTCGACAATATCGCCGAGATCAAGGCCGCTGGCGCCGATACCTTTGTCGCCGGTTCCGGTATCTTCGGCTTTCCCGGTGACAATGATGCCAACCGCTACGACAGCATCGTCGCCAAGATGAAGGCGGAACTGGCCAAGGTCTGAGGCAGACGGTTCCCTGAGCGAGACGGGATAAGGCACATCGATTCGGGTCGCTCCCCATCAGCACCATACGGGTTGAGGGGAGCGGGACCGGCTTGACTGTTCCCGTCAATACACCGCGGTTTCGGCAACCCCCGGATGGCTGCGTTCCCCGGTGGACGATTTCCCATAACCTGATCGAAGTGAAGTCATGATCAAGAAACCCAAAATGATCCTCATCGATGTGGATGGCACCCTGGTCGACAGCGTGCCGGATCTGGCTTATTGCGTCGATGAGATGATGCAACGCCTGGGTCGCCCGGTGCACGGTGAGGACAAGGTGCGTGACTGGGTCGGCAACGGGGTGGAGCGCCTGGTGCGCCGGGCTCTGGTCGGGCAACTGGAGGGTGAACCCGATGACGCGGACTTCGAGCGGGCCTACCCCATGTTCCTCGAGCTGTATGCCGAGAATACCAGTCAGCGATCCCTGCTCTACCCGGGTATCCGCGAGGGCCTGGACTATCTCAAGGGCGAGGGCTACCGGCTTGGATGCGTGACCAACAAGGCGGCCCAGTTCACCCTGCCGCTGCTGCGCGACCTGGGTATTCACGATGATTTCGAGATCATCATCGCCGGGGATACCCTGGCGAAGAAGAAACCCGATCCACTGCCGTTGCTGCATGCGGCCGAAGAATTGGGTGTGGCGCCCGCCGATGCGCTGATGGTGGGGGACTCCCAGAGCGACGTGAAAGCGGCCCGCGCGGCGGGTTTCCAGATCGTCTGCATGAGCTATGGCTACAACCACGGCGAGGACATCCGCAGTTACCATCCGGATGCGGTGATCGACTCCCTGATTGAGATCCGCGCCCTGCTGGAAAACGCGGCTTGAGCAGGGGCCGGGTTTTCGAGTAAGGTTAGTCGAAGTTACAAACGACCCATTCACTTCGAACATGAATCCGACTTCACACAATTCGACCTTGATGAACGGTGCACGATGGCGTTGGTGAGCAACGACCTTAAGCAGACCGTTAGATCATCATCGATTGTGTGGAGAGGACCATGACCCCCCAAGAATTCGACACCCTGGCGCAACAGGGTTACAACCGCATACCTGTCGTCTGCGAAGTGCTCGCAGATCTCGACACCCCGCTCAGCGTTTACATGAAGCTGGCCAACGGCCCCTATTCGTACCTGTTCGAATCGGTACAGGGCGGCGAGAAATGGGGCCGCTACTCGATCATCGGTCTGCCCTGCCGGACCCGCGTGCAGGTCACGGGCCGGATCGTCGAAGTGATCACCGACGGTGAGGTGGTGGAGCGCTGCGAGGTCTCCGATCCCCTGGCATGGATCGAGGAGTACCAGAAGCGCTTCAAGGCGGCTGAGGAGGAGGGCTTGCCCCGCTTCAACGGTGGTCTGGTCGGCTATTTCGGCTACGACATCATCCGCTACATCGAACCCAAGCTGGCGATCTGTCCCAACCCGGATCAACTGCAGACCCCGGATATCCTGTTGATGGTGTCCGATGAACTGGTGGTGTTCGACAATCTCAGTGGCCGGTTGTATGTCATCGTCCACGTGGATCCCAGCCAGGGCGAGGATCTCGGCCAGGCCCGGGCACGCATCAGCAAACTGATCGCGCAGATGCGCCAGCCCCTTCCGGCGGAGTCCCGGGGGCCGGTACGCCAGGTGGACGAAACCGACTTCGTCTCCGGTTTCACCGAGCAGGGTTACCAGCAGGCGGTCGAGCGCATCAAGCGTTACATCCTCGACGGGGATTGTATGCAGGTGGTGATCTCCCAGCGCCTGTCGATTCCCTTCCACGCCCCGCCGCTGGACCTTTACCGGGCCCTGCGGGGACTCAATCCTTCGCCTTACATGTACTTCCTCAATCTGGGTGAGTTCCACATCGTGGGTTCCTCGCCGGAGATCCTGACCCGGCTGGAGGATGGGGTGGTCACGGTGCGGCCGATCGCAGGAACCCGCCGACGGGGTTACACCGAGGCGGAGGACCGGGCCCTGGAGGCGGAGCTGCTGGCCGACCCGAAGGAGCTCGCAGAGCACCTGATGCTGATCGACCTGGGACGCAACGACACCGGCCGGGTGGCGAAGATCGGCAGCGTCAAGCTGACCGAAAAGATGATCGTGGAGCGTTACTCCCACGTGATGCACATCGTCTCCAACGTGAACGGCCAGCTGCGTGACGGGTTGAGCGCCATGGATGTGCTGCGGGCCACCTTCCCGGCCGGCACCGTGAGCGGTGCGCCGAAGATCCGTGCCATGGAGATCATCGATGAACTCGAACCGGTGAAACGGGGTGTCTATTCCGGCGCCGTGGGCTATCTCTCCTGGAGCGGCAACATGGATACCGCGATCGCGATCCGCACCGCGGTGATCAAGGATGAAACCCTGCACATCCAGGCCGGCGCCGGGGTGGTGGCCGATTCGGTGCCTGAGCTGGAGTGGAAAGAGACCATGAACAAAGGGCGGGCCATCTTCCGCGCCGTGGCCCTGGCGGAAGCGGGTCTCGATCGTCATCCCTGCGATGAGGAGGCCTGAAATGTTGCTCATGATCGATAATTACGATTCCTTCACCTACAACCTGGTGCAGTACCTGGGCGAGCTGGGGGCCGAGGTCAAGGTGGTGCGCAACGACGAGATCGGTGTGTCCGACATCGCCGCGATGAAACCTGAACGCATCGTGATCTCACCGGGACCCTGCACCCCCAATGAGGCGGGTATCTCGGTGGAGACCATCAAGACCTACGCCGGACGCATTCCGATCCTCGGGGTCTGTCTGGGACACCAGTCCATCGGCCAGGCCTTCGGCGGACACATCATCCATGCCCGTGAGGTGATGCACGGTAAGACCTCACCGATCCATCACAGTGATCAGGGGGTATTCCATGGGCTGGAGAACCCCTTTCAGGCCACCCGCTACCATTCGTTGGTGATCGACAAGACCCGTCTGCCCGAGTGTCTCGAAGTCACCGCCTGGACCGAGCATGAGGATGGCAGCGTGGATGAAATCATGGGCGTTCGCCACAAGGAGCTTGCGATTCAGGGGGTGCAGTTCCATCCCGAATCGATCCTCACCCGGCACGGACATGACCTGCTGCGTAACTTTATCGACTACACAGGCTAGACGCTGCGCGGGTGTGCCGCGTTATGCTTTCCTTACCATTCGACAAGTCAAAAGGGGGCCCGCCGCCAGGCAGGCCCCCTCTGCAATGGCCTGGCAATAAGCGAGATACAACCATCCAGGATGGCCCCTTTCTGATTGACCGCAGGGATCCACACCAGTCGTCCGTGCTGATTGCAAAAGGCCAGTCTTTTTTCTGCGTGAGATACTTTGTCACAGGACGGTTCTGGGACGCGCTTTGACCTGTTCCCTGCCAGTATTCACACTTCATATACACCGTTATATTTGCTATATCCAAATTATGGGACGGTCTATGTATTGGGAGGGATTCCATATGTACAAGCTCGTTCAAGCTGCCGCAAAAGGTCAACAGCCCGCCCAGGAGGAACTCTACTTTTGGGCGTACCTATGGCCACGATTGACCGAATCACTTTGGGGTGAAGACGGTTATCTTTCACCTCCCATCAACGCTCCAGGATTCGTCGAGGCCATTGAGCTTCGTACCCTACTCGCTCTGGTGGCACTGGGACCACAGCCGGAACCCCCGGATCAGCCTGCGTATCGCAAGGCAGGCGTCATGGCGACTCAGCATTTTCACGATCACCTTATGATGCTTGCGCGAACGCTGGAGAAGGAGTTGTCCGGAAAACTCTGATCGAATGATGAATCCGTACACAGGAGTAGTGTCATGCGCAGGAACACATCATCTCACGTCGTTTTGAAACTGCCGACCATCACCAGCGAACACTTGCAACGTATCAAACGCGCATCCCGGCAGCGTCCCCGGCATCAGCGGGCTGAGGTGGACGTGGGTATGAACGTGACCATTGCGTTTCGTGAAAACGATCTGCTTGGGATGGAGGCGTTTGCACAACGTGTGGCTGAACTGAGTCGAAGGTGCGGGTCGCGCCGTGGTTCGCAAGCCCGCCAAAAGACAATGTTGACTGAAGCGGATCAAGTCGCCCTGAGAGAGGCGCAAACTGAAATCCTGTCTTACCTGGATGAAAAGCCCGAACATGCCGCGCTGTTTGCATTCGATCCGCTGAGTGCGCTCAAACAGATGAAAAATAACCTGAAACCGGAATTGCTTGCGAAAGTGCGAATCCTGGCCGAAATGGCGAGAACCCGTGCGAGCCCAGTGCCGAAAGTCACGATCGGACGTATGGTCGCACGAGTTGAGCGGGATAAGGGACACACCCTGGGGGCGATGCAGGCTGCCTCCGATGCAAAGCGTGAGAAGTGAGGTGACGTCATGGCCGGTTATAGAACACAGGGTTACGACTTTGTTTTTGAAATCAGTGAGGAGCGGATAAATCAATATATCGGGGGGTCGCTGCCAGGTCTGCTGTCAGGGCGAAGCGGCGAGATTGCCGACACCGACGTGTCGGGCAGTTTTGCATTCGCCAGTCCCGATGCCACGGAAAGTGCTGATGTCAGGTTTGATGCCCCGGGTGAGAATACCGCGTATCTGAATATTCCATTCAGGTTCAGCGCGGACCTGGAACGTCCGCCCGAGTGGCCTGAAACGGTCGATCAAACCGGTAGGGTAAGAATCCTGACACCTGTGATTGCCATCGAATCGACCCGAACAACCGCACAGGTCGGCTTCGACTTTCGGGGACTGGCGGGTGCCGATGTGCGTGTCACTCTGGACAGTCCGGTGGATGCTGAGTGGGTTGCGTACACAGAGCCGTTGTCGCGGCTGATCGAAGGTATTGTCGCGCAGACACTTGTCGCTCAGGACTGGTATGCGGTGCCGGTATCGCTGGATATCGATCCCGACAATGATGGCAGTGATCCGTTCATGCCGTTGCGCCTGGAGCTGCGGGTGTTGAACGATGCTGAGCCCCGCTCGGTAATGCTTCTGTTTCCAACCAGTCCCCACAATGAAGCGACTCCGGGTGACGTCAGCGAATCCGTTCTCGATCCCGGCTGGGATTCGGTTTGTGTCGTAGGCAACGAATTGTTGCTGAGACGACTGGTGGGCGCAGCCCTTCTGGAAGGGATGGGCGTTTATGATCCTTTGGCGCCGGACCCCATCGTGACACTCAATGATCTTCTCGATTATGCGGACAATCACGTCAGCCTTTCATCGCGGGTCGATCTGGGACATATGATCGATGAGTGGTGGACATCGAAAACCGATCTCACGCAACTGGATATCAGCATTGATGCGTCTGAAACCCTGGATGTCAACGCGAGTATCCTGACGGGAGGACCGTTCATCTCGGCAACCATGACCTTGCATATGACGGCGGTCATGGAGATTTCAGGTACTTCCCAGTTTATCCTGCATTGGCATTTCGATGAGCCGGAAGTGGTGGTGGTGCCCGGCCCCCTGGTGTGGCTGGTATTTGGTCCATTGGCGCCGATTATCTCCGCCCTCAAGGGTGTTGCCACGGAGTTTATATTCAGCGCGTTGGAGAATGTCCTGACATCCGAGTGCCATCTGGTTGGTTTCGATGAGTGGCCGGAAGAACCACAACCCGTGGATATTGATTGCAGCTTCGCCTTTCCATACCCGATTCCACTGCTGGTCGATGAGATCGTTCTGGATGACTGGGCGATGGTCGGATCGGTGGATCTGCCGGACACGACCTATACCGCACCGCAGCCGAGTATCCAGATCATAGGTGACTGGCTCGCCGGTGATGGGGAATTCGGTGGCGCCACAGAACGCGGCCTCGGTGGGGGCGTCTCGATGACCTGCTTCAATCACTACCTGCGACACTCGGGTAGTTTTCGCGCCATGCCTGCCGGGCCGGTTGTTTATCCGATCGACTATGAGTGGTGTCTGGGCGGCATGCCCATGAGTGGAACCGGCACGTTGAGAATCGGTGACGCAACCGTCCACTACGAGGCGACTGGAGAGCGCCTCTCAATGGAACTTGAACTGGGCGATTCACTCGAGAGTGCACTTTGTGTCAGCGCCCTCGATCAACGAGGCACGGAGCTGTTTACAGAGCGTGGGTTTAGCGTTGAGGGGGAGGAGCGGTTCTGCGCATTCGAGGGTGTTGAACAACTTGAAGGCCCGCCGGCTGAACTCGAACAGGTCGGTGCGTATACAGAGGGGTTACCCTTGACTCAAGGCTACAGGGCAACCAGGGATGAGGTCTCCTTCGGTGAGTACGATGGCATGATGAGGAATGCACTGGTGCGCGGCATGGGTGTGGATCCGCGTAGCGCCTCAGTGCGACGGCCCTGAGCCTAATCGTTGAATCTTCGTCCATGGTTATCTCCCGGTTCGTCACGGTCACACACGCTTGTGTGATCGTGACTTTTCTGTCGGATATTTGCGTTCATTCGCTGAGTGACATAGATTCACCCTCTGAACGAACCTGAGGAGACCGCCGTGGAGATGACGCAAGCCATCAGTAAGGTGCTGACGCGCCAGAATCTTAGCGAAGATGAGATGACGAGCGTCATGCGCAGCATCATGACCGGTGGCGCAACGCCTGCCCAGATCGGGGGGTTTCTGGTCGGTCTGCGGATGAAGGGCGAGACGGTGGTGGAGATCAGCGCGGCGGCTTCGGTGATGCGCGAACTCGCTTCCGGGGTGGCCATTGGCGATCTGCAAAACACCGTGGACATCGTCGGCACCGGGGGTGATTCCTCCGGCACTTTCAATGTCTCCACCGCCAGCATGTTCGTTGCCGCGGCCGCCGGTTGTCATGTGGCCAAGCACGGCAACCGTTCCGTCTCCTCCAAGTCAGGCAGCGCGGACGCCCTCGAGGCGGCCGGCATACGTCTCGATCTCACCCCGGATCAGGTGGCCCGTTGCGTGCGTGAGGTGGGAGTGGGTTTCATGTTCGCCCCCGGCCATCACAGCGCCATGAAGCATGCCATCGGACCGCGCCGTGAGATGGGGGTACGCACCATCTTCAACGTGCTCGGCCCCTTGACCAATCCCGCCGGGGTGCCAAATCAACTGCTCGGCGTATTCAGCACTGAGTTGCTGGAACCCATCGCCGAAGTGCTGCAACGCCTGGGCAGTCGCCATGTGATGGTGGTCCACTCCCGGGACGGCCTGGACGAGATCAGTATCGGTGAGGCCACCGAGGTGGCGGAACTCAAGGAGGGGCAGATCCGCCGCTACAGCATCCAGCCGGAGGATTTCGGTGTGACGCGCAGTTCCCTGGATACCATCAAGGTGGCCGATGCCGCGCAGAGTCTCGGGATCATCCGCGGTGTGCTGGAAGACCAGCCGGGACCGGCCCGGGACATCGTCATGCTCAACGCGGGGGCGGCGATCTACACTGCGGGACTCGCTGCAAACCTCAAGGAGGGGGTGACGAAGGCGGATGCCGCGATCGCCAGCGGTGAGGCACGCAACCGCCTGGATCGTCTGGTGGTGCTGACCCAGAGTTTTGACTGAGATGAATGACACCCCTGATATCCTGAAGAAGATCGTCCGCCGCAAGCACGAGGAGATCGCCGAGCGCAGTGCACGAGTCCCTCAGGCGACATTGATCGAGCGCCTGGATAAGGCTTCGAGTCCGCGGGGCTTCGCCCGCGCAATCGCCGAGCGGATTGCCGCGGGACAGCCCGGGGTGATTGCCGAGATCAAGAAGGCCTCACCCAGCAAAGGGGTACTGCGCGCCGATTTCCGCCCCGCTGAGATCGCCACGAGTTACCAACAGGGCGGTGCCGCCTGCCTGTCGGTGCTCACCGATGTGGATTTCTTCCAGGGCAGCGACGCCTATCTGCAACAGGCCCGGAGCGCCTGCCAGTTGCCGGTGATTCGCAAGGATTTCATCATCGATCCGTATCAGGTTTACGAGGCCCGCGCCATCGACGCGGACTGCATTCTGCTGATCGTCGCCTGTCTCGACGATAATCAGCTCAAGACGCTCAACGACCTGGCCCACGAACTGGGCATGGATGTGCTGATCGAGGTGCATGACGGCGAGGAACTGGAGCGCGCCCTGCAGGTGGAGAACCGTCTGATCGGCATCAATAACCGCAATCTGCGCACTTTCGAGGTGAGCCTGCAGACCACACTCGATCTGCTCGAACGGATACCCCAGGAGCGCATCGTGGTCACGGAGAGCGGCATCCTCGCCCCGCAGGATGTACGCACCATGCGCGACCACCAGGTCAACGGCTTTCTCGTAGGTGAGGCTTTCATGCGCGCCGAGGATCCCGGAGCACGCCTCAAGGAACTGTTCTTCTGAAGACGCGGGTTATCACCCCATCAATTCCGTAGCCCGAGTGCAGCGCAGCGAAACCCGGGAGGGGCGTCGCTCCGAATCCTGCTTCAGCGTACGTCAACCGGAAGGACATTCAGCGGAATCCGCGATCAGGTGAAACAGACAAGGTCTGCCCGCATGCATGCGTTCACCCGGATCCTGTCTATGAGCCATACTGAACATTCCCGATCAGCAACCTGTCCGGTCATTCCATAACCACAGGAGCCGCCATCATGCAGCCGAGAATTAACCTGATCACCCTGGGTGTCAGCGACCTGCAGCGCGCCACGGATTTTTACCAGGCCCTGGGCCTGACCCGTTTTGAGTTTCCCGGTGAGGGTATCACCTTCTTCGATCTGCGAGGTA
The DNA here is from genome assembly GCA_040506775.1 of Candidatus Thiodiazotropha sp. GTDB lineage: Bacteria > Pseudomonadota > Gammaproteobacteria > Chromatiales > Chromatiaceae > Thiodiazotropha. The sequence goes on along the minus strand of JBEVWC010000031.1, from coordinate 4,638 downwards.
CCTGGCTGGCCCTCTACCCCCGAGAGGCCCTGGCCGAAGACATCGGTGTGCCACTGAACGGGCCGGGTGCGATCACCCTGGCGCACAATCTGTCCAGCCGGGAACAGGTCGACCAGGTCATGGAGGAAGCCCTGGCAGCGGGCGCAACGCTGCTGAAGGCCCCGCAGGAGACCTTCTGGGGTGGTTATTCGGGCTATTTCGCCGATCCGGACGGATTTTACTGGGAACTGGCCCATGTGCCCCAGTTCTGGATCGGTCCGGAGGATGAGCAATGAGTGACAAACCCTGTCCCTGGTGTCTCGGGCACGAGGAGTATGTCCGCTATCATGACGAGGAGTGGGGTGTACCCTCCCGGGACCCCCGCCACCTGTTTGAGATGCTGATCCTCGAGGGCGCCCAGGCCGGCCTCTCATGGTTGACCGTGTTGCGCAAACGGGAGGGTTACCGGCGGGCGTTTGATGATTTCGACGCCAGGAAGATCGCCAAATACGGTCCTCGCCAGGTTGAGCGGCTGCTGCAGGACAGCGGCATCATACGTAACCGGCTCAAGGTCAACTCCACCATTGCCAATGCCCGGGCGTTCCTCGAAGTGGAGGCGGAGCAGGGGTTTGCCAACCTGATCTGGTCATTCGTGGACGATCATCCGAAACAGAACCGCTGGAAAACCCTCTCTCAGGTGCCGGCCAGTACACCGGTTTCCGATGCGATGAGCAAGGAGTTGAAGCGACTCGGCTTCCGTTTTGTCGGGTCGACCATCTGCTATGCCTACATGCAGTCCGTCGGAATGGTCAACGACCACCTGATCAGCTGTCCGCGCCATGCCCAGCTATCAGAGTTTTGAGTGGAGCAGGTCGGGTTAGCCCAGCGTAACCCGACAGGGCCTGGACATTTCTCAAGTCTCGTCGGGTTACGCTTCGCTAACCCGACCTACGACTACGACATTTGGGGTGGTCAGCGTGTTCCGAAGACCACGATGGTCTTGCCTTTGACGCTGATCAATCCCTGTTCTTCCAGGTTCTTCAGAACCCGTCCGGCCATCTCCCGCGAGCAACCGACGATGCGGCCGATCTCCTGACGGGTGATGCGTATCTGCATGCCGTCCGGGTGGGTCATTGCATCGGGTTCCTTGCACAGGTCCAGCAGGGTACGGGCAATCCGCCCGGTGACGTCGAAGAAGGCCAGATGGCCCACTTTGTTGCTGGTCTGGGAGAGGCGCTGCGAGAGCTGCGCGCCCATGGCGTAGAGGATGTCTTTGGTGTATTCCTTGAGATCGTGAGTGAACAGCTGTTCCAGTCGCTGGTAGCTGATCTCCGCGATCTGACAGGAGGTGCGGGTGCGAACCATCACGCTGCGTTTGGGTTCCGGTACGAACAATCCCATTTCACCCACGAATTGGCCTTTGTTCAGATAGGTCAGGATGATCTCCCGGCCGTCCTCGTCCTCGATGTACACCGCCACCGAGCCTTCCGTGATGTAGTAGAGAATATCCGCGGGATCGCCGATGTGGATGATCTCGGTGTTCTTCGGGTAACGCCTGCGATGGCAAAAAGACAGGAATCTTTGCAGGTATTCCGGTTCCTGGGGAGGCGGTTTAATGATCGTCATGATCTTGGGACTCTGAATTTAAGTGAGTGAAAGGCAGATCAGCGTGGGGCGTGATCCGGCAGTGTGCGCGGATCTTCAGGACAGTCGATCCGAACCCTCGCAAAGTGCTTATAAGTATTGTAGTTTCCTGATCAAAGCTTAGGAACAAGTTTAGCAACCCTTTTCAACTTGTCGAAATGAGAGTCTTCTGTAGACTCCACACAAGCGGCTAGTTTAACAAAAATCTACAAGCCATAAATTTAACGCAATTCATGTTTATCATCTATTCCGGATTGCAAATCGCAATTCGGTTGATGAATGTCATTCCGGGAGGCAACCAATGAAAGCACGGGTGGTATGGGTGGAAGGCACCGCCATGATGGGGGAGTCGGGTAGCGGACATGCTGTGGTGATGGATGGTCCTCCCGATCACGGTGGTCGCAATCTGGGGGTTCGCCCCATGGAGATGCTGCTCCTGGGTATGGGGGGGTGTACCGAATTCGATGTGCTCGCCATCCTGAAGAAGGCGCGTCAGCCGGTCAGCGGCTGTGTGGTGGAGCTGGAAGCGGACCGGTCTGAAGAGGATCCGAAGGTGTTCACCCGGATTCATGCTCATTTTGTCGTCACGGGTAAGGATCTCAGCGAGAAACATGTTGCCCGGGCCATTTCTCTGAGCGCGGACAAATACTGCTCCGCCTCGATCATGCTCGGCGCCACGGCCGAGATCACTCACGATTACGAGATCGTTAATGAATAATCTGGCTGCGACCTTTGACGAGCTGGTGTCCGAATATTACCGGATCTGGTTTCGCTATCATCCCCTGGCGGCGGTGTATGCCTCGGTACCCGGTTATGAGGGGCTGTTGACCGCGGATGCTGACGATGAGATTGGCGCACTCAGCAGCCTGATCGGAAATCTCCTGGTAGGACTCAAGGAGCTCGACTTCGACGCACTTGATCCGGACCGGCAACTCGATTTGCAGCTGGTTTACGGCTCCGCCCTGGTGGAGCACCGGATGCTCCTGGAACAGGACTGGCGCTACCGGGACCCGGCCCGCTATCTGCCCCTCCAGCAGTTGCAGGAGGTGGTGATCCGCCAGCCTGAGCGGCTCTGTGACGCCTTGATGGGGGTCATGGAGAAGACTCCCAACTATCTGCGTGATGCCCGGGGACGTCTGATGGAGATGCCAGGCCTGGTCTCGACTCTGTGGCTCGCCGATGCCCTGGAGACTCTGGAAAGAGGCATTCCCTGGCTGAAAAGGCTCGACCATGAAATGCCCCAGGGGCGCGAGTGCTGTGCTGATAAAGGGCGTATGAAGAGCCTTTGCACTCAGTCAGTGGAGGCCTTGAGCGACTTCCAGCAACAGTTGATCAATGAGCTGGTGCCGATTGCCTCTGGCAGTGCGGAATGCGGGGTCGAGCTGTTGGACTGGCTGTTGCGGCATCGCGACCAGATGGCCATCGACGCCGAGCAGGCCATGGAATATGTACACGGACGCGGGGAACAGATCAGCGCGAAGCTCGAATCACTGGGTGGCATCGATACGATTCTGGCCCGGATTTCCTCGGAACCCCGGCTTGTGGGCGATGAACGCATTCAGGCCTATCGGGACGAGGCGCACAAGCTCAAGCAGTTCCTGCAACAGGAGGCCCTGTTGCCGGATCCCGGACAACCCCTGGAATTCCGGGTCACCGACAACTGCTTCAAACAGCCCGATTGCGGCAGCTATCTGCGCACGGACACCGGAGGCATCTTCCTGATTCCCCACGATGATCAGGTGGGCGGTGGGGAGACCCTGTCGGAAATCCGCATGCGTAACCTGTATGGAAGCTGGGCGGGGCGTCACTATCTGGCCTGGGCAGGGGGAGTCTCCGCGCACAGTCTGGTCCGCCAGATCAACCCGTCCGCGGCCTTCAAACGGGGTTGGGCCCACTATTTCAGCCGAATCCTCGAGGCTCGGGGTTACTTTGATGAAAAGGACCGGGCACTGTTGGAGTTACGCCGCAAGATACTGGTGGAGCAGGCAACCATCGATCTGGAGTTCCATACCGGGCGGATCGACAGCCAGCAGGCACTGCAGCGACTCAAGGCCCTGTCCAGCGTCCCATGCTGGGCGGAAGTCAGTCTGACGGCCATCTCCCGACGCCCCACCGATGCCTTTATGGCCCTGCTCGGGGCCGACCTGCTGGAACGCCTGATCCAGCAACAGCAGCAACAGTACCCTGACAGGTCCCTGCTGGCCCTGCATGAGGCGCTGCTGGCCCACGGTGCGGTGGCACTGCCTTTGGTGGTGCAGCGGGCCTGCGGTCAGGAAATCTGGGAAAGCAGTCTGAAATCGGTGCTGGGCGCATGAATCGGCCGCAGCGTCATCTGGGCATGAGCCATGTCGCCCTGAATGTCCGGGATATGCCGGCGAGCGAGCATTTTTATGTCGAACTGATGGGCATGCAGGTGGAGTGGCGGCCGGATCCGGACAATGTCTATCTCAGCTCCGGCCCCGACAACCTGGCGCTGCACCGCACGAACGCGGAGTCCTTTGACGAAGCCGCCCAGCGTCTCGACCATATCGGGTTCTTCATGGACAGCCCGCAAGCGGTGGACGAGTGGTTCGCCTTTCTCTCCGGGCAGGGGGTGAGGATGCGCAACCCGCCCCGAACCCACCGTGATGGAGCCCGGAGTTTCTACTGTTTCGATCCGGATGGGGTGACGGTACAGATCATCTACCATCCACCGGTCAAAGGCTACCTGGACGGTAAATGACCCCGGCTCGAGGCTAAGATTACTTGTATCACTCGTTCCCACGCTCTGCGTGGGAATGCATACCCAAGTGAGGTGGTAATGAAAGTAGTGGAGTTCGCCACCGGACCATGTCTGTGTTCCCACGCAGAGCGTGGGAACAAGTAATCGGCGGTTCTTCCCGGATCCCGCTTGCATCCCGGCCATGGGTTTCACGTATTTGAGACAGAAAAAAGCCCGCATTGAGCGGGCTTTTTGTGTTGGCTGGGGATGGAGGATTCGAACCTCCACATACGGAGTCAGAGTCCGTTGTCCTG
>JBEVWC010000012.1:118204-128732 GCA_040506775.1 Candidatus Thiodiazotropha sp. | reverse complement strand
CACCATCAGGGCGCCCATCACGGCGGACTGTTTCCATTCCGGCGGGTACTTGGCGATCCAGCGATCGATCTCCGCGCAGACTTCGGGAGAGAAAGAAACCTTGTCTTTTGCTGATACTGTCATGTTGCTTGCTCTAGCGGTCGATCTCACCAAACACCACATCCATGGTTCCGATCACCGCCACCACATCGGCGAGCATATGGCCTTTGACCATCTCGTCCATGGAAGCCAGATGAGGAAAACCAGGCGCACGGATCTTCAACCGGTAGGGTTTGTTTGCGCCATCGGAAATGATGTAACAGCCGAATTCCCCCTTGGGGGCCTCAACCGCGGCATAGGCCTCGCCCACAGGCGGACAGTAGCCCTCGGTGAACAGCTTGAAGTGGTGAATCAGACCCTCCATGTCATTTTTCATGTCGTTGCGCATGGGCGCGGTGACCTTGTGATCATCCAGCATCACCGGACCCGGATGATGGCGCAACCAGTGAATGCATTGCTTGATGATGCGATTGGACTGACGCAGTTCCTCGATGCGTACCAGGTACCGGTCATAGCAGTCGCCGTTTGTACCCACCGGAATGTCGAACGCCACCTTGTCGTAAGCGGCATAGGATTGCTTCTTGCGCAGATCCCAGGCCACCCCGGAACCCCGCAGCATGGGGCCGGTGTATCCGAGTTGCAGTGCCCGTTCCGGAGAGATCACCCCGATGCCCACGGTACGCTGCTTCCAGATACGGTTGTCGGTCAGCAGAGTTTCGTATTCATCCACCAGGGTGGGAAAGCGGTTGGTGAAATCCTCGATGAAATCGAGCAGCGAACCCTGACGGGCCTCGTTCTTCATCGACACATCCCGACCGGTGACCCACTGGCTTGCCTGATACTGGGGCATCTTGTCCGGCAGGTCCCGATAGACGCCGCCCGGCCGATAGTAGGCCGCGTGCATGCGCGCCCCGGAGACCGCCTCGTAGCAGTCCATCAGGTCCTCGCGCTCGCGGAATGCATACAGGAACACGGTCATCGCACCGACGTCGAGGGCGTGGGTGCCCAGCCACATCAGGTGGTTGAGAATGCGGGTGATCTCATCGAACATGGTGCGGATGTACTGGGCGCGGATCGGCGCCTCGATATCCAGCAGCTTCTCGATGGCGCGTACATAGCCGTGTTCGTTACACATCATGGAGACGTAATCGAGCCGGTCCATGTAGGGAATGCTCTGATTGTACGGCTTGCTTTCGGCCAGCTTTTCAGTGGCCCGGTGCAGCAGACCGATATGCGGATCGGCGCGCTCGATGACCTCGCCGTCCATTTCCAGAACCAGTCGCAGCACACCGTGTGCGGCGGGATGCTGGGGACCGAAATTCAGGGTGTAGTTGCGAATCTCAGGCATCGGCGGCGTCCTGGGTTGCGTCATCCTCACTCAGATAACGGTTGTCTTCACGGGTGACTTTCGGCACCAGGGTTCGCGGATCGATACTCACAGGTTCGTAGATGACCCGGGCGAGTTCCGGGTCGTAGCGCATCTCCACCTGGCCGATCAGAGGGAAGTCCTTGCGGAAGGGATGTCCGATGAAGCCGTAATCGGTGAGGATGCGTCTGAGATCCGGATGACCGTCGAACAGAATGCCGAACAGGTCGAAGGCCTCGCGCTCGAACCAGTTGGCGCTCGCCCATACCGGCACCAGAGACGGTACGATGGGATGCTCGGTATCGACGAACACGCGTAGACGCAGGCGCACATTGTGTGTCACCGAAAGCAGATGGTAGACCGCGGCGAAGCGGTTCTCCTCCATAGACTCGAGTTTGCCCAAAGGCTCCACACCCCGGCCGAAGCCGGTGTTCGGCGCCGCATCCGTCTGCCACTCGGAGCGCCCGTAATCGGAGTAGTCGACACCACACACATCGATCAGCTCCTGGAACGCGAGCGCCTCGTCATCCCGCAACTGTTCGCTTACCTCGATGAGCCGGGCGGCAGGTACCACCAGGGTCACCTCCCCGCAGCTGCGCTCCACCGAGCATTCCAGTTCACTGAAACGCGTGGTCAAATCCTCGGCCAGTGCGTCCAGCCGGGCCTGCATTCCGTTCGGGTTTTCACTGGTCATCTATTTATCACCGCTTTGACGGGCTATCGTGCTGGTGCGACGGATCTTGTCCTGCAACTGCAGCACCCCGTAGAGCAGGGCCTCCGCGGTGGGCGGGCAGCCCGGCACATAGATATCGACGGGTACCACCCGATCGCATCCGCGCACCACGGCGTAGGAGTAATGGTAATAACCGCCGCCGTTGGCACAGGATCCCATGGAGATGACCCAACGGGGCTCGGCCATCTGGTCATAGACCTTGCGCAGGGCCGGGGCCATCTTGTTCACCAGGGTTCCCGCCACGATCATCACGTCCGACTGGCGCGGACTGGGACGAAAGATTATGCCAAAGCGATCCATGTCGTAGCGGGCAGCGGCCGCCTGCATCATCTCAACGGCGCAGCAGGCCAGACCGAAGGTCATGGGCCACATGGACCCGGTGCGCGCCCAGTTGATGAGTTTGTCCGCCGAAGTGGTGATCACGCCCTTTTCGAGGATTCCTTCAATACCCATGTCTGGCCTCCACGTGCGTCGCCAACCCGTTTCTGTTCATGGCTACTCCCACTCCAAGGCTCCCTTTTTCCATTCGTAAATGAAGCCGATCACCAGAATACCAAGAAACACCATCATGGCGATGAACCCGACCATGCCGATCTGATCCAGCACGACTGCCCAGGGGAACAGAAACGCGATCTCAAGATCAAAGATGATGAAGAGGATGGCAACCAGGTAGTAGCGGACATCGAATTTCATGCGGGAATCTTCGAACGCCTCGAAGCCGCATTCATAGGGAGAGAGTTTTTCACTGTCCGGCTTGCGCGTTCCCAGCAGGAATCCCAAGCCAATGACGACACCACCCATCACGAACGCCACAGCCAGAAAGATCACAATGGGTAAATAATTTTCGAGCATCGGTATGCTGCCCCCTTTCCAATAATCATTATGACTTTTTTAAATGTTCAGGGAAGTCTTGCAGTCTATCCTTTGCGCTGCGATCGTGTCAAGTTGGCAAAGGATCGTATTTTTGATTGTAATCAATAAGTTACAATACTTTTGCGGGCATAAAAAAACGGTATTACGCGAAACGCATACTACCGTTTTCCTGTATGGTACCGATGGCCGGATTTGAACCGGCACGGCTTGCGCCACTACCCCCTCAAGATAGCGTGTCTACCAATTCCACCACATCGGCTTGAACTCTGTTCTCCTTATTGCTGATTGACCTCAACGGCAGGACTTTCTTCCGAAGTGGTACTGTTATCCCCATCCTGGGACACATTGTCTGATACCTGTGTTTGCGACTCCGCAGTCACATCCGCGCCAGGCACGCTGCTCTCAGGGGTGACAGCTTCCTGAGTCTCTGCCGGCGCCATTTCGCTCGGGGCCAGACTGGGTACGTCACTGCCCTGCCCTTCCTCAGGGACCGGCGGGATATCACTGGTCCGGGGTTCGGCGGCAGGCATTTCCTGAACGTCCTTGAAACCTTCCATCACACCCTTGGGCGCTTCACCCTGGGTCGCGTAGTAGCCCATGGCGATACTGGTCACGAAAAACAGGGTGGCCAGAATCGCGGTGGTACGGGTCAGGAACGAAGCAGATCCTTTTGCGCCAAAAACCGTGCCGGATGCGCCGCTGCCGAAGGCTGCGCCCATATCCGCACCCTTGCCGTGCTGTATCAGGATCAGACCCACGAGGCCCACGGCCAGGAGGATGTGAAACACGGTCAGTATTGTCTGCATAATCAGTTGAACCTGTCAGGCGTCATCCTTGATCGAACAAGGGTCGCGCTGAAAATAAATCGTTTATCAGTTGGCCGCAGTGCAGATGCCCAGGAAATCTTCCGCTTTGAGGGCCGCACCACCGATCAGTCCACCGTCGATATCCGGTTTCTCAATCAGCTCCTTGGCGTTATCCGGTTTCATCGAACCGCCGTAGAGAATGCGGATGACCTCAGCCACCTCGGCGCTCTTGTCTGCCACCAGGCCACGAATGAAGGCGTGAACCTCCTGAGCCTGCTCGGGAGTCGCGGTCACACCGGTTCCGATCGCCCAGACCGGTTCGTAAGCAATCACCCCGTCGGACAGGGCATCGATCCCCACCAGGTCGATCACTGCATTCATCTGCCGGGCCACCACCTCATTGGTGATTCCAGACTCGCGCTGTTCCAGAGTCTCGCCGACGCAGAGAATCGGGATCAGTCCAGCGTCCCGGGCGACCGCGAATTTCTTCGCCACCAGTTCATCGCTCTCGGCATGGTAGGTGCGTCGCTCGGAGTGTCCCACGATGACATATTTACAGCCAAAGTCATTCAGCATGGAGGCTGCCACCTCGCCGGTGAAGGCGCCGGAGGCTTCGATGGACAGATCCTGACCACCCCAGCCGATTTCGCTGCCGTTCAGTTTCTTCTGAGCCTCAGGAATGTAGACATAGGGGGGACAAACCGCCACTTCAGCGTTGTTGACCGTTCCGATACCGTTCTTGATTCCGTCCAACAAACTGCGGACGCTCTCGAGCGAACCGTTCATCTTCCAATTTCCGGCAACCAGGGGTCTACGCATGCCCTTACTCCTGCGACTTGAAGAAAGCGCGGTAGCTTAACCAGCTACGCGTTTGAAATCAATTAAAACGATCACATCCGGGCAAATTTCAGGACGATCCCCCCGGATCAGTACCGAGCTTGAGCAGAGTTCCTGTTCAAGCCTCGATGCCAACCGTTTCCGCCACCACATCGGCAATTTGCTGGGTCAACTGCTCGACCAGCACACCGTCCGCACCTTCCACCATGACCCGGATCAGGGGTTCGGTCCCGGAAGGCCGCAGCAATACCCGGCCGGCGCTGCCCATCTCCACTTCCGCCTCCCGCACGGCCCGCTTCACCGCATCGTTGGCCATGACCTCCTGTGGCGAAAAGCTCCCCAACCGCACATTGGTGAGTTTTTGCGGATATTTGCTCATCCCGGAGCTGAGTTCCCGCAGACTGTGGCCGGTATCATGCATCTCGGCCAGCACCTGCAGGGCGGATATGATGCCGTCTCCGGTGGTGGTACGGTCCAGGCAGATGATGTGACCGGACTGTTCACCACCCAGCACCCAGCCCTTTTCGGCGAGCCGTTCCATGATGTAGCGATCACCCACGTTGGTGCGTTCGAATACCACCCCATGCTCTCTCAGGGCATGTTCCAATCCCAGGTTACTCATCAGAGTGCCCACCACGGCCCCCTTGAGCTCCCCCAGACGCATGCGTGAGCGGGCAATGATGTAGAGGATTTCATCGCCATCCACTTCGTTACCCTGATCATCGATCATGATCAGCCGATCCCCGTCTCCGTCCAGCGCGATACCCACATCGGCACCGTGTTCGAGCACCGCCTTCTTCAGGTGTTCCGGGTGGGTGGAACCCACCCCGTCGTTGATGTTGAACCCGTTCGGCCGGTTGCCGATCGCAACCACGTCGGCACCCATCTCGTCGAACACGTAGGGGGCAATGTTGTAGGTGGCCCCGTTGGCACAGTCCACGACGATCTTCATACCCTTGAATCGGGTCTTGAGGGGAATGGTGCTCTTACAGAATTCGATGTAGCGCCCTTCCGCAGCCATCTTTTCGGCGCGTCCCAGGTTGGAGGAATCCACGGTAACCAGGGGCTTATCCATCTCCGCCTCGATCTCCAGTTCCACCCGGTCCGGCAGTTTCAGACCGTCCGCGGAGAAAAATTTGATGCCGTTGTCCTGGTAAGGATTATGTGAGGCGCTGATTACTATGCCCGCCTGGGCGTGCAGGGTTCGGGTCAGGTAGGCCACGCTGGGTGTGGGCATGGGCCCGAGCAGGGTGATATTGACACCCGCAGCGGTGAGACCCGCCTCCAGAGCGGATTCCAGTAGGTACCCGGATATGCGTGTGTCTTTGCCGATCAGGACCCGGCTTTTGGACTCGGTACCGAGCACCCGCCCCACGGCCCAACCCAACTTCAGGACAAACTCCGGAGTTATGGCGCCTTCACCAAAACGCCCCCGCACACCGTCGGTACCAAAATACTTTCGCGTCACGAACGAAATCCTCGTAAATGATGAGCCCGGCTGCACAGAGCCAAACCGGTACTTGTCTATTATTAAATGGCAATCCGCAGGCTTTCAGTCAGCCGCCGGATGCCATGATCGTGGAGCTCAGCGTACCGCAGCGACGACTTTAAGCGCATCCACCGTTTCAGCCACGTCATGGACCCGAATCACCGAGGCCCCCTTCATGGCGGCAATCACCGCGGCCGCCAGGCTGCCATAAAGGCGTCCGTCTACAGGCCGCTCATCCAGCAGTGCCCCTATCATAGACTTCCTTGAGATTCCGACCAACAACGGCAGACCCAAGCTCAGAAACCGCTCAAGAGAGTGCAACAGCTCCAGGTTGTGCTGCAACGTCTTGCCAAATCCGAAACCAGGATCCAGCAGGATGCGTTCACGTGGGATACCCGCAGACACACAGGCTTCCAACCGATCGTTCAGAAATTCCATCACATCGCCCACCACCTGATCATAGTGAGGTGCGCTCTGCATGGTACGGGGCTGCCCCTGCATATGCATCAGGCATACCGGTACCTGCAGTTGCGCCACCGTATCCAGGGCGCCCGGCTGTTGCAGGGCCATGACATCGTTGATCATACCGGCTCCGGCAGCCACGGCCTCCCGCATCACCTCCGGCTTACTGGTATCCACAGAGATGGGTACCGGCAGATCCTTCGCCAGCGCCTCCACCAGAGGCACGACCCGCCGCAACTCCTCCTCCACACTCACCGTTTCCGCCCCGGGCCGGGTCGACTCGCCACCGATATCTATGATCGCCGCGCCCTGTGACACCATACGTAGCGCCTGTCTGAGCGCCTGATCGGGATCGAAAAAGTTTCCACCATCAGAGAACGAATCGGGGGTGACATTGAGAATCCCCATCACCTGGGGTTGGCGGAGATCGAGGGAATGCCCCGCACATCGGAGCGTATGCAAAGCGTCAGTCATCGGCGGGGTCGGTTAACGGAATCGGCGGCCTTCACAGCTGGACGACAACCGGCTCGGATCATTAATCACTTTTTCTGTAACCCGTGAAATATCGGCAGAAAGGCTGGCTGAGGATCCGCACATGTCGAATACCGGTGAGCAAAACGGCAACGCCCACATCATGCCCGACTGCAAAGCAGATTTCCGGGCATGATGCGGGCGTGTCGTGTATCAGTGTTGTCCGGCAGGACCGCCGATGGTACCCGAAACGTCGTCCGAGGAGCGGGACTTGTCCGGTGAAGTGGGACCATCATCAGAACCCACATCGCTGTCTGCCCAGTCTTTGGGCGGACGGGGCGGTTTGCCCTCCAGAATGTCGTTGATCTGCTCCGTGTCGATGGTCTCATACTTCATCAGCGCATCGGCCATCAGGTGCAACTTGTCCAGGTTCTCCTTGAGAATGTTCACCGAACGCTCGTAGTTGCGATCGATCACACTGCGGATCTCCTCATCGATGGTATGCGCCGTGTCGTCGGAAACATTCTTGTGCTGGGTCACCGAACGGCCGAGGAAGACCTCTTCCTCCTCTTCACTGTACATGAGGGGACCCAGACGCTCCGAGAGTCCCCACTTGGTCACCATGTTGCGCGCCAGTTCCGTGGCCCGCTTGATGTCGTTTGAGGCTCCGGTGGTCACCTTGTCGATACCAAAGATCAGTTCCTCTGCGATACGTCCGCCAAACAGACTGGAGATCTGGCTTTCCAGATGCTCCTTGCTGTAGCTGTAACGGTCTGCCTCGGGGAGAAACATGGTCACACCCAGAGCCCGGCCACGCGGGATGATGCTGACCTTGTAGACCGGATCGTGAGAAGGCACCAGACGGCCCACGATGGCATGTCCGGACTCATGATAGGCGGTGAGTTTCTTCTCATCCTCACTCATTACCATGGTACGCCGTTCGGTACCCATCATGATCTTGTCCTTGGCCTTTTCGAGCTCGGCCATGCTGACCAGCGACTTGTTGGCACGCGCAGCAAACAGGGCGGCCTCATTGACCAGGTTGGCCAGATCAGCGCCAGAGAAACCCGGCGTGCCACGGGCGATGATTGCCGGTTTGACATCATCTGCCGCAGCCACTTTGCGCAAGTGGACCTTAAGAATCTGTTCGCGGCCCCTGACATCGGGCAGGGGCACCACCACCTGGCGATCAAAACGGCCAGGGCGCAGCAGGGCCGGGTCGAGTACGTCCGGACGGTTGGTCGCGGCGATCACGATCACACCCTCATTGCCCTCGAAGCCGTCCATTTCAACCAGCAGCTGGTTGAGGGTCTGCTCACGTTCGTCATGCCCGCCGCCGAGACCGGCGCCGCGGTGACGGCCCACCGCATCGATCTCGTCGATGAAGATGATACAGGGCGCGTGTTTCTTGGCCTGATCGAACATGTCGCGCACCCGGGAGGCGCCCACACCAACGAACATCTCGACAAAGTCGGAACCGGAGATAGTGAAGAACGGCACTTTCGCTTCACCCGCAATGGCCTTGGCCAGCAGGGTCTTACCGGTGCCCGGAGAACCGACCATCAACACACCTTTGGGGATCTTGCCACCGAGTTTCTGGAACTTGGAGGGGTCACGCAGGAAGTCGACCATTTCGGTCACCTCCTCCTTGGCCTCTTCCACACCCGCCACATCACTGAACGTGACCTTGACCTGGTCCTCGCTCAGCATGCGCGCCTTACTCTTGCCAAACGACATGGCGCCACGGCCGGCTCCACCGCCCTGCATCTGGCGCATGAAGAAGATCCACAGGCCGATCAGCACGAAAAGCGGAAACCAGTTGATGAGAATATTCATCAGCAGTGAAGGCTTTTCCGGGGGATTGGCGATGATCTCGACATTGTTGTTCAGCAGATCGCTGACCAGCATGTCGTCACCGGGGCTATAAGAGGAGAAACGCTGCCCGGAAGTCAGTGTGCCGCTGATATCACGACCATTGCCTCCGAACTCAACCTCTTTGACCTGCCCAGACTTCACGTTGCTGACGAACTCTGAGTAGCTCATCTTCTGGGCTTTGGGCTGGGTGGTCGAAAAATTGTTGAAGACCGTCATCAGTACGATGGCGATCACCACCCATAGAATCAAATTTTTTGCCATGTCGTTCAAAACGTAAGAACCTCTCGATCTCACTCCGGCCTGAGCCGGTAACTGTCATTCCGTAGTGGCACTGTCATTAGCGGAATCCGCAACTCCCGCGGCCGCTGACCGGTATCTGTTTTAACCGTGCAATAACCCGATTGAATGTATGCAAACACCTGATTTTCGGGACTTACTGATTGGTACGGTACTACATCTTTAAGTTCCCTGCTACCAGATAGATTTCCCGACTTTTCGCCCGCGAGGCGTCCGGTTTACGGCTTACCACCCGACCGAAGGATTGCCGAACCTCCTTGAGGAATTCGTCGAATCCCGCACCCTGGAAGACTTTTATCACGAATCCGCCGCCCGGACCGAGCACCTCCCGGGCAAAATCCAGGGCCAGTTCGCAAAGGTACATCGCCCTGGGCTGATCCACACTGGCAATACCGGTAACATTGGGTGCCATGTCGGAAATTACAAGGTCCACCGGTTCACCGGCAATGCATTTTCGCAATTCCTGCAGTGGTTCCTGCTCACGAAAATCCCCCTGAATGAAGTCTACACCAGCGATCGGATCCATTGGCAGGATGTCCAGCGCCACCACCTGACCTTTGTCTCCAGCCAGATCTCGGGCAATCTGGCTCCAGCCGCCCGGAGCGGCCCCCAGGTCCACGACCCGCATACCAGGCTTAATGACCTTATCTTTTTCTTGTATTTCCAGTAACTTGTATGCCGCACGCGAGCGATAGCCCGCCTTTTGGGCCTGCTTGACATAGCTGTCATTGAAGTGTCGGTCCAGCCATTGCCGGCTGCTTTTACTGCGCTTCACGATTGTTTGATTGTCCGAATTTTCCCAACGGGGGTGTCATCCTAGCACTTTGTGGGGGATCTGTGCTCTCTACACCAGAATCCGTATTTTTAACCCGTGCGCCATTCCAATCTCGGGCAGGGTTTAGTGGTCTACCCTGCCCCAATACTCCCGGCATCCGGGGAAAATGTCAGGATCCACGCACACAAATCAGATTCAAGATTCAAAATTTCTGGTATTCAGGCTAGAATCCGCCTCCCTATTGACTACCGGGCCTCACCCCCATGCCCCTGACTTCCCAACAGATCCGCAACCTGAAAAAGCTTGCTCATCCTCTGAAACCGGTGGTGATCATCGGTCAACACGGCCTCAGCGAGGGCGTGATCCAGGAGATCGACAGTTCCCTGGAACATCACGAACTCATCAAGGTGAAGATGGCCGGGGCGGATAAGGAGGACCGCGAGGAACTCAGCCAGGCGATCTCGCAGAGCCTCTCCGCCGAATGTGTCCAGGTGATCGGGCGGGT
>JBEVWC010000012.1:67883-118104 GCA_040506775.1 Candidatus Thiodiazotropha sp. | reverse complement strand
TGGCCGGGGCGGATAAGGAGGACCGCGAGGAACTCAGCCAGGCGATCTCGCAGAGCCTCTCCGCCGAATGTGTCCAGGTGATCGGGCGGGTGGCGGTATTCTACCGGGCGAATCCCAAGAAGAAGAAAAACCGGATTGTTGTTTAGTTTTGAATGTTGAATGCTGAATTGTGAATTTTGAATGGTTGAGCGCGCTGCGCGCGCAAGCCCTTCCATATCGACTTGTTCCCACGCTCTGCGTGGAAACACAGACACTGGCCCGGGGACAAATCAAGCCTTAATCTGCACCGCCTGCTGGCCTGGGTATGCATTCCCACGCAGAGCGTGGGAACGAGAGCTTCGTAGTTTCCTGGCTTCCTGGATGGAACCCGGATCGGTCTATTCGTAGCGGACTTCCAGAATCTCGAACTCTCTCGAACCACCCGGGGTATTGAGGAACACATCATCACCTTCCTGTTTGCCGATCAGGGCGCGGGCGATGGGCGAACTCACCGAAATCAGGCCATTCTTGATGTCCGCTTCGTCGTCACCCACGATCTGGTAGGTGAATTCCTCGTCATTGTCGAGTTCCAAAACCACCACGGTGGCGCCAAACACCACCTTACCGCCGGCATTCAATTGGGTCACATCGATGATCTGGGCATGGGAGAGTTTGCCTTCGATATCCTTGATCCGCCCCTCGATGAAACTCTGTTGTTCCCGGGCGGCATGATATTCGGCATTTTCCTTGAGATCGCCATGCTCTCTGGCCTCGGCGATCGCCTGGATGACCTTGGGTCGTTCCACACTTTTGAGCTGTTTCAACTCTTCCTGCAGAGCGGCCGCACCCCGGGCTGTCAGCGGTACCTTGTTCATCGGAATATTCCTCTTTCAAACCGGGCGGCTTGGCCCGGACAAAACGGTTTCTCCGGACCCGTGATTGCACGGGTCCTTCCGGTTTGATGCCATGATCCGCAGTATCGCATCCCGATCAGCGGGATGCGTGCAGATCCTGTAACCGGTTGACCTTCAATTCATCCAGCTGTTTCAAAGCCAGGCAGGTTGCCTCGGCACCGGAAATCGTGGTGGTGTAGCCCACCTTGTATTGCAGGGCGGTGCGACGGATCTCCGCGGAATCCGCAATGGCCTGCGCCCCTTCCGTGGTATTGATGATAAAGCTGACCTGCCGGTTCTTGATGGAATCGACGATGTGGGGGCGCCCTTCCATCACCTTGTTGATCCGCTCGCAGGCCAACCCGGCATCGCGCAGCGCCTGGCAGGTGCCGCCGGTGGCGCTGAGGGTAAAACCGAGTTCCACCAGATCCTGAGCCACCTGCACCGCACGGCGTTTATCCACGTTGCGCACACTGAGCAGCGCCCGGCCGCCTTTGGGCAACTGGTAACCGGCGCCCATGATGGATTTGTTGTAAGCCTCGCCGAAGGTAACGCCAACACCCATGACCTCACCGGTCGACTTCATCTCGGGACCGAGCACGGTGTCCACACCGGGGAATTTGACGAACGGAAAGACCGCTTCCTTGACGAAGTAGTTTTCAGGAATCACCTCTTTGGTAATGCCCTGCTCCTGCAGACTGGTTCCGGCCATGCAACGGGCCGCAATCTTGGCCAGCTGCAATCCGGTGGCCTTGGAGACAAAGGGTACCGTGCGGGATGCCCGGGGATTGACCTCCAGCAGATAGATCTGCTCATCCTTGATGGCGAACTGGGCGTTCATCAAACCCACCACCTTGAGTTCCAGGGCCATCTTGCGCATCTGATCGCGCATACGATCCTGTAACGCCGCCGACAGGGTATACGGGGGTAGCGAACAGGCCGAGTCACCGGAGTGCACGCCTGCCTGTTCGATATGTTCCATGATGCCGCCGATGAGCACGTCCTTGCCGTCGCAGATGGCATCGATGTCCACCTCGATGGCGTCATCCAGAAAACGGTCCAGGAGTACCGGGGAATCATTGGAGACACTCACCGCTTCACGCATGTAACGGCGTAGTTCGTTCTCATGGTAGACGATCTCCATGGCGCGTCCGCCGAGCACATAGGAGGGCCGCACCACCAGGGGGTAACCGATTTCGTCCGCCAGTTTGACGGCACTCTCGGGATCCCGGGCGGTGCGGTTGGGCGGCTGTCTCAGATTGAGCTTGTTGACCAGCTGCTGAAAGCGCTCCCGGTCTTCCGCCAGATCGATGGAGTCGGGGCTGGTGCCGATGATCGGCGCCCCGGCCGCCTCCAGATCGTTGGCCAGTTTCAGGGGGGTCTGTCCCCCGTACTGGACGATCACACCGGTGGGCTGTTCCTTGTGAATCACCTCAAGCACATCTTCCAGGGTCAGCGGCTCGAAGTAGAGTCGGTCCGAGGTATCGTAGTCGGTGGAGACGGTTTCCGGATTGCAGTTGACCATGATGGTTTCGTAACCATCCTCGCGCATGGCAAAGGCGGCATGCACGCAGCAGTAGTCAAACTCGATGCCCTGGCCGATGCGGTTCGGACCGCCGCCCAGGACCATGATCTTGTTGCGTCCGGTCGGCTGGGCCTCGCACTCCTCCTCGTAGGTGGAATACATGTAAGCGGTGCTGGTGGCGAATTCCGCGGCACAGGTGTCGACCCGCTTGTAGACCGGGCGGATACCGGCTTCGTGACGGCGGCGACGGATTTCCGCCTCGCTGCAGTCCATAAGCTCGGCGATGCGCCGGTCGGCGAAACCCTTGCGTTTCAGATAACGCAGGCGTGCCGCATCCAGACCTTCCAGGCCCTGACCGGACATTTCGCGCTCCAGATTCACCAGTTCCTCGATCTGTATCAGAAACCAGGGATCGATGGCACAGATCTCATGAATCTCTTCGAGGGTCATGCCAAAACGAAAACACTCCGCCACGTACCAGAGGCGCTCGGGACCCGGCAGGCGTATCTCCCGCACCAGGGTGTCCTTGACGTTCTCTTCATTGAGATCCAGCACCTCGTCCAGCCCGTACATACCGGTTTCCAGCCCGCGCAGGGCCTTCTGCAGGGACTCCTGAAACGTACGGCCGATCGCCATTACCTCGCCGACCGACTTCATCTGCGTGGTCAGACGATCATCAGCCTGGGGAAACTTTTCAAACGCGAAACGGGGTACCTTGGTGACCACATAGTCGATACTGGGTTCGAAAGACGCAGGGGTGGCGCCACCGGTAATCTCGTTCTGCAGCTCATCCAGGGTATAGCCCACCGCCAGTTTCGCCGCGACCTTGGCAATCGGAAAACCGGTAGCCTTGGAGGCCAGTGCCGAGGAGCGGGACACCCGGGGATTCATCTCAATGATGATCATGCGCCCGTTTTCCGGATTGATCGCGAACTGCACGTTCGAGCCACCGGTTTCAACCCCGATCTCACGCAATACCGCCAGCGAGGCATCGCGCATGATCTGGTATTCCTTATCGGTCAGGGTCTGGGCCGGGGCCACGGTGATCGAGTCGCCGGTGTGCACACCCATGGGGTCCAGGTTCTCGATGGAGCAGATGATGATGCAGTTGTCGTTACGGTCCCGCACCACTTCCATCTCATACTCTTTCCAGCCAAGGATCGACTCTTCGATCAGCAATTCACTGGTCGGGGAGAGATCCAGGCCGCGTTCGCAGATCTCCACGAACTCGTCCGGGTTGTAGGCGATACCGCCGCCACTGCCACCCATGGTGAAAGAGGGCCGGATGATGGTGGGATAGCCGATCTGAGCCTGTACCTGGATCGCCTCCTCCATGCTGTGCGCAACCGCGGACCTGGGCATGTCCAGGCCGATCTTGCGCATCGCCTTGCGAAACAGATCGCGATCCTCCGCCTTGTCGATCGCCTCCCGGGAGGCGCCGATCATCTCTACGCCGTATTTTTCCAATACCCCTTCACGCACCAGATCGAGGGCGGAGTTCAGCGCGGTCTGACCACCCATGGTGGGCAGCAGGGCGTCCGGCCGTTCCCTCTCGATGATTCGTTCCAGGGTGCGCCAGGTAATCGGTTCGATATAGATGGCATCGGCCATGTCCGGGTCGGTCATGATCGTGGCGGGATTGGAGTTCACCAGGATGACCCGAAAGCCCTCCTCTCGCAGCGCCTTACATGCCTGTGCCCCGGAATAGTCGAATTCACAGGCCTGACCGATGACAATCGGTCCGGCGCCTATGATCATGATGCTTTGGATATCTGTACGTTTTGGCATGTTACATCGAGTCGCTGTTGAGACTGTGATCGGTTAGCTGCTGGCTTTCATCAGGTCGATGAAATGATCGAACACCGGAGCCACATCGTGGGGACCGGGACTGGCTTCTGGATGCCCCTGAAAACTGAACGCGGGCTTGTCCGTGCGGTGTATGCCCTGCAGGGTACCGTCGAACAGGGAGCGGTGGATGGGGGTCAGGCAATCGGGCAGGCTCTTTTCATCCACGGCGAAACCATGATTCTGACTGGTGATCATGACGGTTTTCTTCTGCAGGTCCTGTACCGGGTGGTTTGCCCCGTGATGACCGAACTTCATTTTCACGGTCTTGGCCCCGGACGCGAGGGCCAGCAACTGGTGTCCGAGACAGATACCGAATACCGGCAGTCCCGTATCAACGATTGCGGCGATCGCCTCGATGGCATAATCGCAGGGTTCGGGATCGCCCGGGCCATTGGACAGGAACACTCCGTCGGGTTGCATTGCCAGTACCTGGTCCGCGGGGGTTTGAGCCGGCACCACGGTGATCCGGCAACCCCGGTCGGTGAGCATGCGCAGGATGTTGCGCTTGACCCCGTAATCGTAGGCCACCACATGGTAAGGCAGTGAATCAGCATTCCGGTTCTCGGGTAAACCGGATTCCAAAGCCCAGGTGCCCTGACTCCACTCGTAGGTGGCGGTTGTGGTGACCTGCTGCGCAAGATCCATACCCTTGAGACCGGGAAAAGCCTTGGCACGCGCCAGGGCGTCTGCAGTATCCGGGCTATCAGCCGCGACGATACAGCCGCTTTGCGCACCCTTCTCCCGCAGGATCCGGGTCAGACGACGGGTATCGATACCCGCGATCGCCACGATTCCGTGACGCACCAGGTAATCCTCGAGGGACTCCTGGGAACGCCAGTTGCTGTGAATCATGGGCAGATCCCGGATCACCAGACCGGCGGCGTGGACCTGACCCGACTCCTCGTCTTCCGTATTGACACCCGTGTTGCCGATATGCGGATAGGTCAGGGTAACGATCTGCTGGCAGTAGGAGGGATCGGTGAGGATTTCCTGATAGCCGGTCATGGCGGTATTGAAAACCACCTCACCGACAGTGAATCCCTCTGCCCCGATGGATTCGCCCTGAAACTGACTGCCATCCTCAAGGACCAGAACTGCAGGTTTTCTCAAAACTCTCTCCGTTCAGGCGTGCAAAAAGGGGCAGGCACAACGTGCCCGCCCCGGAATTGGAACAGGGTTTCGGTACGATTTGCGTGTTAAATCTTCCCGACCTGATGGTGTAGTGAATTGTACTGTCCGATGTGGGGACTGTCCATCGGACGGCCCAAATCAACACTCACTTCAGGCCTGTTTCGGGAGTGCGATCCAAACCTCTGCAGGATGCGGGAGGACTCCCGGGGTCCGATCCGATCAGCGTGACCCATGCTGGCGCGCCCACTGCACGATCATTCCTTTGTCCATGGCCCCCGCCTGACGGGCCACTTCCCGGCCGTGATGCATGATCATCAGGGTGGGTATGCTGCGAATGCCGAATTGGGCGGCCAGCTGTTGTGCCTCTTCGGTGTTCACCTTGACCAGGCGGAACTGGGGTTCCAGCTCTGCAGCGGCCTGTTCGAATGCCGGCGCCATCATCCGGCAGGGGCCGCACCAGGGAGCCCAGAAATCAATCAACAGGGGCAGATCGCTTTTCTGTGCGTGGCGAGCGAAACGGGCCTGATCGAGGGCCAGCGGGTGACGGGTGAACAGGGGCTGATGGCACTTGCCACACTGGGCGGCCGTACCGGGACGATCGGCCGGCAGGCGATTGATACCATCGCAATGGGGACAGACAACATGAATGGATTCGCTCATGGGATTACTTCCAACAACTTTCAACATGCCTAACAGGCCCAGTTTGCAGAACCGATTGAGGCCTTACCCCTACAAATGGGGCGGAAGATCGCGCTTTTCAAGGCACACTTTTCCCGGCATTCAGTATAATGTTCGCCTTTTCAAATCATCATGCCGCGGTTTTTTTGTGAGAGGAGCGGAATATGGCGGATTCACCTTACATCTTCGATGCAACGGCGGAGAATTTTCAGCAACAGGTCCTGGCTGCCTCCCTGGAGCGTCCGGTGGTGGTCGACTTCTGGGCGGAGTGGTGCCAACCCTGCAAACTGCTGATGCCGATTCTGGCAAAACTGGCGGACGACTATCGGGGCCAGTTTCTGCTGGCGAAGGTAAACACCGAAGAACAGCAGCCCCTGGCCGCGCATTTCCAGATTCGCAGCATTCCCACGGTGAAAATTTTCTACCAGGGCCATGTGGTTGACGAGTTCATGGGTGCCTTGTCCGAGGGTGAGATCCGAAAACTACTGGATAAGCACATCCCCCGGGAATCGGACGCACTGCTCGCCCAGGCGGAGGCTCTACTGCTTCAGGGAAACACCACAGAGGCCGGAGCACTGCTGAAACAGGCCAGCGACATGGACCCGGAAAATCCCAGGATGAGACTCTCCTATGCCCGGTATCTGGCAACCCTGGGGAAATTCGATGAGGCGGAAAACATACTCCAGTCAATGCCTCAGGAGGAACGGGAAAAACCGGAAGTGGTCTCACTCCTAGCGCGCCTGCAATTCGATCGCGCCACCTCGGACAGTCCACCGGTGGAGGCTCTGGAAAAGCGCCTTGAGGAAAACCCTTCTGACAGCGAGGCATTGCATCAGCTCTCCGCCCACCGGATCATGCAGAACGATTATCAGGGGGCCCTGGACCTGCTGATGACCCTGATGCAGAAAGACCGGGGCTACGGCGACAATCTGGCGCAGAGGGAGATCCTGAAAATATTCGAACTGCTCGGCGGTCAGGGCGATCTGGTCAAGCAGTACCGCAAACGACTCTTCAACCTGCTTCACTAGTGTAGCGTCCCGGAGTGGTTTGGCTGCACCAATGAAGGATGACGCCTTTGGAGTCAAAAGCAGTCCCAGCCCTCCGGGTTGCGCCGGAAAAAGTGCCACTCCGCCCTGGGATGCCCTTCCAAGGTGGAGGGTCGTCACCCGCCCGGTGGGCTGTCAATCGTCTTCGTGGGCCTTGAGGTAGTCGATCAGGCTGCGGAACCGGTTGTAATCCTGACGCTGGAACACCGGATCCTCGGCAACGGTGATCTCATCCTCGAGCTTGGCCCAATCCTTGTCGGTCAGCACCTCATTGATCAGGGGGAACAGTTCCTGCTCTTCCAGATCGATATGTTGTCGCTGCAACGCGACGAACTCACGCCCCTGGGTTTCCACCTCATCCCGCAGCAATACTTCACCCTGCATGGCCCCTTCCAGGGTGGTGCGGAACCGGTTCGCCATGCCGAGCAGCACCCCGTGCTCCCGACTCACCCGCTCGTACAGAGGTTTGTGGTCACGCATCGATTTCTTGCGAAACGCGACCTTGTTGATCTGGTCCTCGGTCGGGTGATGCACCTGTTCCGCATAGTGTTCCACGTAGTCGAGCATTTCGATCTTCAGATCGAAGTCCGATTCGTGCCCTGCGGACAGGGCATCGAGTTCCGCAGACATCAGATCGAGCAGGCGGCTCAGGTTGATGTGATCGCGGTGTAATTTATCCAGCAGTGGTCTCATGTCACCTCTCTTTTTCTTAACCGGCGCCAGATCCAGCCCTGCGGCCCCGTCTCACCCGTAAGAATATAGCTTAGCGCGTTTTCGTTTTGCAGGGTCCACTCCATCCGGTAGCGGGCCGAAACAGATCCGCAGAACAGCAACCGGTCATCCCGCTGTATCTTGGTCTTGGCATCGGGCAACAGTGAATAATCGTGGTGGCGCAGCAGCATCAGCGGGATACAGGGCAACGACTTCTCCCGATCCCGTGGATCCATGGTCAGCGCCCACAAGGGCAGACTGTGTCCCTCTTTCACATGCCGGCACACCGCGTGGGTCTCGGCTTCGGTGAATGAAACCTCCCACACCTCCGGCGCATGCTGACTGACCAGAGCCGAGATACGGCTGATCAATTCACAGGCCCAGCTCTCTTCCTGATGCATGACCAGCTTGACGAACTGATGCTGCAGCGGGGAACCCAGCAGCACCCGGATGCGGTTGGCGATGATCTCGCTCGGCAGCATCACCATGTCCGCCCCGACCGCTTCGATCACCGCATCATTGTACTTATTGTTCTGCCGCAGGATGATGAACAGATCCGGGTTCAATTCACGCGCAGTCATGATGATCGAGAGATTGTTCGCATCATTGTCCGTACCGGCCACCAGCCCCACCGCCCGCTCGATATTCGCCTCCAACAGGGTTTTCGCTTCCGTACCCTGACCAATCACCAGGGGCGTATGGGGCATGCCGGTCTGGCTCGGGTTGGCCTCGATCACCACCACATCGAGATTCTCCTTGACCAGTTTGTCGTAAACCGCCTTACCGAACCGGCCAAAACCGCAGATCACCCACAGACCCTTATTCGGAGGATAGACGGGTTCGTTCAGCATCGCCCGCTTACCCAGTGAGAGCCAATCCTGGAGCAGGCTGATGCAGGGCGCCTGAATCGCCGTGGCTAGATACAGGGCGAAGGCATCGAAAGGATCGATGATGTAATCGGTGCCGAAGGACGCCATGTTGTCTTCGATGTCATGGGAATCCGCACGGCAGATCACCCGGATGTCCGGATGCAGCAGCTTTGAGGTGATCGCCACCTTCAGATTGGCTTCGTTGGAATCGGTCAAGGCCACCACACCCTGACACATGGGATGTTTGAGTCCCGCCTCCAGCAGATGGTCCGGGTAACGGGCATCGCCGCACAGACCGGGGACATACTCACGCAGATTTTCCAGCTGCAACAGGTTCACCCGATCCTGCAGGATGTCGATCACCACTGCGTGCTGGTTTCGGTCCGTAAGGGATTTGACCAGTGCTTCACCGGTCTGACCATATCCGCAAATCAGGTAAAAAGAGTCTCTCATTTTACTGATTTTTCTCGCGAATCTTCGCTCTGTTAAAGCTCTTTGAAAGGTCTCGTCCTTGAGCAGGGCGAGTACCGTACCGATGGAGTAGAGCCACACCACGACGGTGAAGAAGATCGAAAAACTCACCCACAACCGCTGTCCAGGGGTAAACGGATAAGGCAACTCCCCGAACCCTATGGTGCTGGACATGTAGCTGACGAAATAGAACGCGTGCAGAAAATCCATGTGCCACACATTCCCGTCGGGATCCTTGCCCGGTATCAGGACCAGGCCGAGCATGGCGATGGAATAGGTCAGAATCAGCGTCAGCAGGGGTGCCCGCATGCGCCGGAAGATGAGAAAAATGATGTTATTCACCGGAACCCTGCCGATGCGCGCGGGGGGTCATGCCTGCTCATTCCGGAGCGCACTTCAACGCCGCAGCATCACGGTCTCGATGATCAGCAGGATCACGGAGATCACGTTGGCCAGCATGGCGCCCCCCGACAAAGAGACGATACTGGCCATGGCACCGGGAGTCAGGCCGGTCTCCGTGACATGCGCCGCCACTCCCCAGACCATGGCAGCGGCAAACAGCTGCAACAGGGCGACCAGACTGGTGGCGAGCAGCACCGCGCCCATCTGGGTGCGATCACCGAACTTGAGTACCGTGGCGATCAGGTTCACCACGATCACCGCGAACAGTTCGTACTCGTGGTGATGCTCCGGGTTATCCAGTTCGCCGACGAAGAAGCCGAAATTGAGCGTCAACGCCAGTACGATGAAAAAACCAAACAGTACCTTTTCGGGATTCACGACTCTCCTCCTCGAATAACCGAACCTGGCTGTCTCAACAGTACAGGTTCAGCTTGAAATGACAACGACTGACAGGACGCAGGCTTGCGCTTCAGACCGTTATCACGAGATCTTGAGACAAAATCTCGATATTTTCCAGTCTCAGCGGAGACAATCCTATCTCAAACCCGGCGCCACGCCTTTGGCGTGTGAAGTCAGCGCCCCGAGTTAATGTCCGCTGCCCCGGGACCCGGCCCTGAACCAGGGACATCCGCGCGGTTACAAGCTCTCGCTTTACCCTCTGGAAATAACTGTTGCGGTTAAAGCTTTTGTCTGGATGACCGCTACAATCCGTATGATAGAGCGCACTGGCCCGAATGCGGCCTGCGCCTTCAGAACGACCTCCTGAATCATGCTGAGTGAACCAAAATGACAAACTTCATCAAATCCGTGGATGACCGCACTCGATTGGCTGGCACAAACCGTCTCGAAGTGCTTCTGTTCAGCCTGGGTAAGGATATCAATACCGGCCGGGAAGAGACCTACGGAGTCAATGTGTTCAAAGTGCGGGAGGTCATGCTGGTGCCGGAAATCACCCACGCACCGGATATGCCCTCTTCGGTGGAAGGTATGGTCAGTCTGCGTGGCAACATGATTCCTGTGATCAACCTGCCGGACTTCTGCGGTGTTCGGACCGAGGAGAAACCGGGCATCCTGATCGTCACCGAGTACAACAAGAATGTGCAGGGGTTCCTGGTCCATGCAGTGGACACCATCGAACGCCTGGCCTGGGAAGATGTGAAGGTGCCACCGGCGATGATGGCCCAGCAGCACGGCGGCCTGGTCACTGCCGTCACCGAATTGAAAGACAAACGTCTGGTCATGATCATGGACGTGGAGATGGTGCTCAGCCAGACCTCCGGATTCGGCCAGAGCGCGGACCTCTTCGAAGGCATCGCGCGGGTGGAAGACAGCGAAATCACCCTGCTGTTCGCGGACGACTCCGCAGTCGCCCGTGACCAGATCATCCGCACCATGAACCACATGGGTATGAAATTCATTGCCACCACCAACGGCTCGGAAGCCCTCAACAAAATGCGAGAGATCGCGGAACGGGCATCCGCCACCGGGCACAAGGCCAGTGATTTCGTGCAGATCGTGTTGACCGACGTGGAAATGCCGGAAATGGATGGTTACGTGCTGACCAAAAAACTCAAGGAAGATCCCCGCTTCAGCGACATTCCGATCATCATGCACTCGTCCCTGTCCGCCGATGCGAACATGGCGCTGGGCAAAGGCATGGGTGCGGATGCCTACGTACCCAAGTTTGAACCGACCGAACTGTCGGCCAAGCTGCACGAAATCATCCGCGAGAGATATTCTCAAAAGTAAGCTCTGCTGTTGCGGACAGCACCGTTCGGATGCACCACTGGCAGGCTTTTGAAATCCCTCGATCGACTGCCAGGCAAAAGGAAACCTGCCAAAATATGCTCAATTTAGCGGGATGAATGAGCATTTTGAGGAGGGTTTCAGCGCAACACCGAGGGGTCTGAACAGAATCACGACAGACTGCCGGCAGTTGTTACCCTTGGTAACAACTGCTAGTGTATCCCCATGCGCGAATCCCCGCCTCCCGATCGACTGATTGACCGGACCCTCGCACTCAGCCTGCTGGTGTTGTTGATGTTTTCCACCCCGATCATGATGTGGTGGACATCTCCGGGCCGGTTCTGGTTTCTCCCCTACCTGCTCTGGCTGGTGGTGATCATAGCCATCGCCTGGGTCAATCACCGTCGCGATGACACTTGATCTCTGGCACCTGTTTGTCATCAGCTTCGGCTATCTGGCGCTGCTGTTCCTGATCGCTTTCGCCGCGGACAGCGGCCGTATACCGGAAAGACTGATCCGACACCCCTTGACCTACGTGCTGTCGCTGGGTGTGTATGCCACCACCTGGACCTACTACGGCAGTGTCGGTTTTGCCCAGGACCAGGGCTACCTGTTTCTCACCATCTACCTCGGGGTGACCCTGGCGTTCGCCCTCACGCCGATTCTGTTTCAGCCCATCCTGAGATTGACCCGGGAGTACCAGCTGACCTCTCTGGCGGACCTGTTTGCGTTCCGCTACCGCAGCCAGCTGGCGGGTATCCTGGTCACCCTGTTCATGCTGGTGGGCACCCTGCCCTATATCGCCCTGCAGATCCGCGCAGTCACCGACTCACTGCAGGTGATGACCCAGGATGTGCCACCCCGCATCCTGGCCCTGAGTTTCTGTGTCACCCTGGTGGTATTCGCGATCCTGTTCGGCGCCCGGCACAGCACCAGCCGTGAGCGGCATCGCGGCCTGGTGGTGGCGATTGCGTTCGAGTCGCTGATCAAGCTGGCCGCCCTGATGGCGATCGGTCTGACCGCCCTGTACGGGGTGTTTGGCGGTTTCGACGGTTTGAACGCATGGCTCGCCAGCCACCCCGAGGAGCAGATGCGACTGGTCGAGCCGGTTCGTGAAGGCCCCTGGACCACTCTGTTGTTGCTGGCGTTTGCTGCGGCCTTCCTGCTGCCGCGGCAGTTTCACATGCTGTTTGCCGAAAACCTCGAGCCCCGGGCGTTGCGCACCGCAAGTTGGGCCTTCCCCCTGTTTCTGTTACTGATCAACCTGCCGATTCCGCTGATTCTGTGGGCGGGCAAGGCCTTGAACCTGTCCCTGGAACCCGACTTCTTCGCCCTCGGCATCGGACTGGAACAGGGGCCCTCCTGGGTTCCGGTCCTGACCTTCATCGGCGGGGTCTCATCCGCCAGCGCGATGATGATCATCACCACCCTGGCCCTCTCTTCGATGACCCTCAACCACATCCTGCTGCCGACCAATTTTCCCGATCCCGCGGTCAACCTCTACCGCTGGCTGCTGCTTGGCAGGCGTCTGCTGATCGGCATCATCATCATGGCCGGTTACGGTTTCTATATATTGCTGGAAAAACACGAGGGCCTGGTGCAACTGGGGCTGATTTCGTTTGTCGCGGTGGCCCAGTTTCTCCCCGGTGTGGTCGGTCTGCTCTACTGGCGACGCGCCACCCGCACCGGCTTCATCATGGGTCTGCTGTCCGGCATCATCATCTGGTCCGCCACCCTGTTACTGCCGCTTCTGGAGAGTTCCGGCTTTGTCCGAACCGAGTTTGACATTCCTGCCCTGCGTATTGCCTCCGGCATGGATCAGTGGGAGTTCGCCACCTTCTGGTCCCTGGCCGTCAATGCACTGCTGTTCGTGTTCGGCTCTCTGGTCAGCGCCCAGAGCATGGGTGAGAAGGAGGCCGCCAACGCCTGTTGCAGTGAGTCCCTGATGCCCCTCGGGGGCATGGTTAACGCCGAGTCCACAGCCCAGTTCACCAAGCAGCTCTCGCAGATGCTGGGTCATGAAGCCGGTCAGCGGGAAGTGGCACTGGCCCTGCGGGACCTGGGGCTCTCACCCACGGAAACCCGTCCTTCTCAACTGCGCCGGTTGCGCGAACGGATCGAACGCAACCTCTCCGGTCTGCTTGGTCCGCAACTGGCACACATGATCATCAACCGCCGCCTGCAACTGGATGTGCATACCCAGACCGCACTGGCGGATTCGATGCGTTTTATCGAAGATCAACTGGAACATTCCCGCAGCCGCCTGCGCGGGTTGAGCGCCGACCTGGACAACCTGCGACGCTACCACCGGCAGATCCTCCTGGACCTGCCTCTTGGGGTCTGCACCATCGACCGGCTGCGCACTGTCACCATCTGGAACCTGGCCATGGAGGTAATGACCAACGTCACCGCCCGGGACGCCATCGGTGTGTCCCTGCACCGGCTGCCCGCACCCTGGGGACACCTGCTGGCAGGATTCGCAACCGCCTCCGACGAACACATTCACCACCTCGAGGTCACCCACTACGGAACCAGTCGCTGGTTCAACCTGCACAAGGCGGCGATCCCCGCCCCGCTGCCCATGGACCATCCCGTGGAGGAGGCCCGCACCAGCCAGGTCATTCTCATGGAGGACCTGACGGACCTGGAAACCCTGGAAGCGGAACTGGCCCACAGTGAACGCCTGGCCTCGATCGGGCGGTTGGCCGCCGGAGTGGCCCACGAGATCGGCAACCCGGTCACCGGAATCGCCTCTCTGGCGCAGAATCTGCGTGACGAGGACGACCCGCAAATCATCCGTGAAAGCATCGAGGAGATCCTCAACCAGACCCAGCGCATCACCACGATCGTCAAGACCCTGATGAACTTCAGCCGCAGTGGTCGCATTGGCATGGACACCCGGAGTTTCCGTGTGCGCGAGGTGGTGGATGAGGCGATCCGCCTGGTCAAGCTCACTCAGCACGGGCGTCAGATCGATTGCCTCAACCAGTGCGACCCGGAGCTGACCCTGGAGGCGGATCGTCAGGCCATCTCACAGGTGCTGGTGAACATACTCACCAATGCCTGTGACGCCTCGGAACCCGGCGCTCAGGTCAGGGTCGTGGCGAGCAAAATCGAGGATTTGCTGCGTATTGAGGTCGAGGACCAGGGTGAAGGCATCCCCGACGAGCACATCAGTTACATCTTCGAACCGTTCTTCACCACCAAGTCACCCGGCGAAGGCACCGGCCTGGGGCTCGCCATTGCCTACAAGATCGTCTCCGATCACCATGGTTCGATCAGCATTGAATCGGAGCGCGGCAGCGGCACCCGGGTCACCATGGATATCCCCCGACAATATAATCCGATCACATGAACCAGATACTCATCATCGAAGACGAAACCGTCATACGCCGCGCCGTCAAACGTCTGCTGGAGCGTAACGACTACCTGGTCCAGGAGGCGGGGTCGGTCGAGGAGGCGAAACAGCTACCGCTGCAGGCTTTTGATCTGA
Organism: Candidatus Thiodiazotropha sp.; assembly: GCA_040506775.1. Classification (GTDB taxonomy): domain Bacteria; phylum Pseudomonadota; class Gammaproteobacteria; order Chromatiales; family Chromatiaceae; genus Thiodiazotropha. The sequence continues at coordinate 103,312 of JBEVWC010000012.1, read as the reverse complement.
TCATCAGCGATGTACGTCTGCCCGGGGCGCCGGGCACTGAAATTATCGAGCAGGCGCAGCCGGTACCGGTGCTGATCATGACCAGCTATGCGAGCATCCGCTCTGCGGTGGACGCCATGAAACTGGGCGCCATCGACTATATCGCGAAACCCTTTGATCACGACGAACTGCTGATGCTGGTCAAGCGCATCATCCATCAGGATCAACAACTGCGTCAGCAGCAGATTCTCAAATCCGAGGTGGAAAAGAGCTATCCGGTGAGCGGCATGATCGGCGAATGCCCGCCCATGGTGGAGGTTTTTCACCGTATCGAGAAGGTCGCACCCACCGATGCCACGGTACTGATCCTGGGTGAATCGGGTACTGGCAAGGAGCTGGTTGCGCGTGCCCTGCACGAGAAAAGTCAGCGTCGGAACGCACCGTTCATCGTCTTCAACTGCGCCGCCGTACCGGAAAACCAGGTCGAGACCCAGCTCTTCGGCTCCCAGGATGACGGAGTGCCGGGGCGTGGCGGTCTACTCGCCAAGGCCCATGGCGGGACCTTGTTCATGGATGAGGTGGGAGAACTTTCCATGGCAGCCCAGGCCCGCCTGCTGCGGGTCCTGCAGGGGGATGAATATGCCGCCTCACCCGGCCGAGACCCGGGCATCTCGGATATCCGGATCATCGCCGCGACCCATCAGGATGTGCGCAAGCTGGTCCAGCAACAGACTTTCCGTAGCGATCTCTATTTTCGCCTCAGGGTGGTCGAGATGACCCTTCCGCCCCTGCGGGAGCGGGGCTCAGACATCAAGGCACTGGCCAATCACCTGCTGCACAAGTCCTGCAGTCAGCTCAACCGGCCGGCACTCACCCTGAGTCGCAGCGCCCTGGAAGCGATCCGCCGCTACCACTGGCCAGGCAACGTGCGGGAACTGGGCAACACCATCGAACGCGCAGTAATCCTTTGCGAGGGGGAGCACATCACCCCGGAACTGCTGGCCATCGACCACCATATCTCCCCCACCCGGGCGCAGAGAGAGAGCACCCAGGACAATCTCTCCCTGGAGGAGTATTTCCGCCATTTCGTGCTGGAGAATCAGGATCACATGACCGAAACGGAGCTCGCCCGGCAACTGGGTATCAGCCGCAAGGCACTATGGGAACGCCGGCAACGCTTCGGGATTCCGCGGGATAAGCGGGGGAAGAAAAACAAAACAAAAGAGTTTTGAGTTTTTAGTTTTTAGTTTTTAGTTTTTAGTTAGTGAGTTCGCTACGCTCACGGCTCAGTTCGATGGTAACGAATCACGAACATATCAAAACATCGGTTTCTCTCTTCACCAGGAAGGGTCTGAATAAAAAAAATAAACGAATATCGTGAGCGCAGCGAACTCACTAACTCAAAACTAAAAACTCATAACTAAAAACTCTTAAGCATCCGTAGTTTAGCCGCAATAAAATCACTATGCGGCACATACAACAGCTCAGACAGCCGCCGGATCACGTGTTCCTCGTATTGATGAAGCTTTTGATCCGCGAAAGCCACCCGCCATAGGGCCTCGATGAGACTGACCTTCTGCTCCGATGAATAGTGTTTATTGATCAGTGAGGTGAACTGAAAATAATCGGTTGAAGCGGCGTGTTCCCGCTCTCCCAGTCGCATCAGATCCCGGGCCGCCTGCTCATCCAGATCGAAGTGTTTCTCGATTGCCGACAGAATCTCGGCCTGCTCCTCCGGAGCCTGCTCGAAGTCCGAAGCGGCGATTTCAAACATCAGGGCAGCCACCGCGGTATTGAGCTGACGCTCCAGTTCCGGGGCGCTTGCAGCGGAATCCGGCATCAGATGGGTGTTGAAATAGTCAAAAATCGATTTCAGCATGATTCATCCCAAAAAACTTTTTCTTACCATAGGAAACGTGCTTCGGTTCCTAAGGTAACGTATCACCGGGCAATGTGATACCTATAGTAACATTATTGCTGCCATGCAACAAAAGAGAGCATGACTTAACTTATTGTTTTGTTTGACTTTATAGACACCCGTGCAACAGAATAGTGCGATGTGTCACCCTCTTTTTGTGCAGTGACACAAACATGGGTGTCTGCCGCTGCGAGTTCCACATCACAGAATAATCCGGAATGGATATTTCCCTGGGGCAGATACTTCTCTCGACAAAACTTCAAGTTCTATTACGGCGGAGTGATCATGATATGAACAAAACTGCTGAACAGTATTGGAAAGCCAATATTCGCCTAGTCAGCATACTGCTGGTGATTTGGTTCATCTGCTCTTACCTCTTCGGCATCATCCTGGTGGAGCCGCTCAACTCCATCAAGATCGGTGGTGTGGGCCTCGGCTTCTGGTTTGCCCAGAACGGCTCGATCTACACCTTCCTGGTGCTGATCTATGTCTACGCAAAACGCATGAACGCTCTGGATGTCGAGTTCGACGTCCATGAGGATTAATGGGGGATAACGACTCATGGATCTGCAAACTTTGACATACATTGTGGTGGGCGCGACCTTCGCCCTCTACATCGGTATCGCCTTCTGGGCCCGTGCAGGGACCACTGGCGAGTTTTACGCCGCCGGCCGCGGCGTCCACCCGGTCGCCAACGGCATGGCTACCGCCGCCGACTGGATGTCCGCCGCCTCCTTCATCTCCATGGCGGGCCTGATTGCCTTCAACGGCTACGGCGCTTCCGTATTCCTGATGGGTTGGACCGGTGGTTATGTGCTGCTGGCCCTGCTGCTGGCGCCCTACCTGCGTAAGTTCGGCAAGTTCACCGTGCCCGAGTTCATCGGCGACCGGTTCTACTCCCGTACAGCCCGCATCGTGGCGGTCGTGTGCCTTATCCTGGCCTCCGTAACCTACGTTATCGGTCAGATGAAGGGTATCGGCGTGGCCTTCTCCCGCTTCCTCCAGATCGACTACGATACCGGCCTCTTCATCGGCATGGGCATCGTGTTCGTGTATGCGGTAATGGGCGGCATGAAGGGCATCACCTACACCCAGATCGCCCAGTACGTGGTTCTGATCTTCGCCTACACCGTTCCGGCCGTGTTCATCTCACTGCACCTGACCGGCAACCCGATCCCGCAGCTGGGTATCGCTGGCACCATGGCCGAAGGGCCTGCCACCGGCACCTACATGCTGGATCGTCTTGATCAGGTGGTAACCGACCTCGGCTTCGCCCAGTACACCACCCAGGTTATGGGCAGCAAGCTGAACATGTTCGTCTACACCCTGTCGCTGATGATCGGTACCGCGGGCCTGCCCCACGTCATCATCCGCTTCTTCACCGTACCCAAGGTGAAGGACGCCCGCTCCTCCGCGGGTTGGGCGCTGGTCTTCATCGCGATCCTCTACACCACCGCTCCGGCTGTGGGTTCCATGGCTCGCCTGAACCTGATGAACACCATCCAGACCGGTGAGGTCGGCTCTCCGACCGGTAACATCGAGATATCCAAAGTACCGCAATGGATGCTCAACTGGCAGAAGACCGGCCTGTTGGAGTGGGAAGACAAGAACGGCGACGGCCGTATCCAGTACTACAACGACAAGAACGCCGATTTCGCCGCCAAGGCTGAGACCTTCGGTTGGAAAGGCAACGAGATGACCAAGGTCGACCGTGACATCATGGTACTGGCCAACCCGGAAATCGCCCGTCTGCCCAACTGGGTCATCGCGCTGGTGGTTGCCGGTGGTCTGGCTGCCGCACTGTCCACCGCAGCCGGTCTGCTGCTGGCCATCTCCTCCTCAATCTCCCATGACCTGCTGAAAGGCGTGTTCATGCCCGATATCTCGGAGAAGAACGAGCTGATGGCGGGACGCTTCGCCATGGTGGGCGCCATCGCCCTGGCCGGTTACTTCGGTCTGCATCCGCCGGATTTCGCCGCCGGTACCGTGGCGATCGCCTTCGGTCTGGCCGCGTCCTCCATCTTCCCGGTGCTGATGATGGGTATCTTCAACAAGCGCATGAACCGTGCCGGCGCCATCTGGGGCATGATCTCGGGCATCAGCGTGACCATGCTCTACGTGTTCCAGCACAAGGGCATCATGTTCATCCCGGGCACCGAGTTCCTGGGTGACATGGGCGCCAACTGGTTCTTTGGCATCTCGCCAAACGCCTTTGGTGCTATTGGTGCTGTGGTCAACTTCGCGGTGGCCATCGTGGTCTCCAAGATGACCGCTCCGCCGCCGGATCACATCCAGCACCTGGTTGAGGACATCCGCGTACCGAAAGGTGCCGGTGCCGCAACCGATCATTGATTCGAAAATAATAAAGCAGTAATTGGTGCCCCGCTTCGGCGGGGCCTTTTTCCTGGACTCGGAAGAGTCTCCACGCATTGACCGGTCAGCCTTCATTTCCGATCAATCCGTTGAGATTTTTCAGCTTCCCGGTGGAGTGTTTCAAACGGTTCGACGATTTCAGGGACCCGCCCGGGCTGTCCGTGTTGTTGCTTTGCCTGCACAGGATGCCTCACACCCAGGGTCATGGGTAATCCCCTCAGCAGCATCCTGATAACATCCGACCACGGGGCTCACCACCTCAGCTTCAAACAACGGCATCATTCGAGCGAACCTATGGAAATCGAACTGGTCGAGATTCGTGATTTTCTGGCACAGCGTCCCCCCTTCGACATGCTTCCGGAAGATAGGCTGAATGAACTGCCGAAGATGCTCGAAATCCGTTACCTTCGGCGCACCAGCAGTTTCCCCCCCGCGGATGCGGAACGCACCTACATCTACATTTTGCGCAGTGGCGCCGTGGAACTCCTGGATGAGGACGGCAACCTGGTGGAAAAACTGGGTGAAGGCGATATCTACACCACCGATTGCCAGCTGATCGATTTCGGCCGTGCAACCCGGGGAGTCGCCACCGAGGACACCCTGCTCTACCAGCTCGCCTGCAAATACCTGAGAGGGCTGCGTCAGTCGGTACCCGCCTTCGACCAGCATTTTACCGACTCGATCCGAGACCGGCTGAAACAGGCGGTGCGCACCCTGCAGGACAACAACGAAACCAGCAGCATCGCGCAGATGACCGTTGAGGTCTCACATCTGATCAAGAAGACCCCGATCGTCATCGACTCCGGGAGTTCGATCCGCGAAGCCGCCGCGCTGATGAGTGAAAAGAACGTCTCCTCGGTGATGTTGATGGATGGGGAGAATCTGGTCGGCATGATCACCGACCGGGATCTGCGCAAACGTTGCGTCGCGGTGGGATTGTCCCCCGAGGAGCCGGTCAGCCGGATCATGACCGCCGATCTGGAGACGATCCAGGAGAACACCCTGGCGATTCAGGCCCTGATGACCATGACCCGACTGCATGTGCATCACCTGCCGGTACTGCGCAATCACAAAGTCGTGGGTATGCTGACCGCTACCGATCTGGCGCGCCACCAGACCACCAACTCCGCTTACCTGGCCACCGATGTGCGCAAGGCCGAGACCATCGAGGACCTGGCCGCGGTGAGCGAACGCCTGCCGGAACTGCAGTTCCAGCTGGCCAATTCCAGCGCCTCGGCACTGCACATCGGTGACGCCATTTCCAGCATCACCGATTCGATGACCACCCGCCTGATCGAGATGGCGGAGGCAGAGCTGGGTCCGCCCCCGGTACCCTATGTTTGGATGTGCGGTGGTTCCCAGGCACGCCGTGAGCAGACCTCCCATTCGGACCAGGACAACGCCCTGCTCATCTCCGACGAGATGAAAGCGGAACATGAGCCCTATTTCGAAACCCTCGCCAAGCGGGTTACCGACGGTCTGAATGCCTGTCATTTCATCTACTGTCCCGGTGACGCCATGGCGTCGAATCCGAAATGGCGTCAGCCTCTCGCGATATGGCGCAAGTATTTCAACACCTGGATCAACAAGCCCGACCCGATGGCGTTGATGCTCTCCAGCATCTGGTTTGACCTGCGCCCGGTTTACGGAGACAAAGAGCTGTTCAAGGAACTGCAGGAGGAGATCCTCAACAAGACTCGCGGCAACGGCATCTTCACCGCCTATATGGCCGCCAACGCCCTGCAGCACCGCCCGCCCCTGGGTTTCTTCCGCAACTTCGTGCTGATCCATGACGGGGAACACGACGACACCTTCGATATCAAGCATCGGGGTATCGTGCCGATCACCGATGTGGCCCGGGTCTTTGCCCTCACTCAGGGATTGAAGCCTGTGAACACCACCGAGCGAATCGAGGCCGCTGCGGAAACCACCGTGGTCAGCCGGGAGATGGGGGAAAACCTGGTCGACGCTCTGGAGTTCATCGCCAGTATGCGCATCAACCACCAGGCCGAGCAGATCCGCAAGGGGATGCGCGCCGACAACTACCTGGCGCCTTCCGAGTTGTCGGATCTGGAACGCCGCCATCTCAAGGATGCCTTCCGGGTCATTCAGGATATGCAGGAAACCCTTGAAAACCGTTACCAGGGCGGAAGATTCCGCTGATGCTGCAGCGATTTCTCAGCCTGGAGACCCTGCGCAAGCGTGCGCTCTCGAAGAGCATGCCCGGCGCCCTGTATGATTACCTCTCGACCCCGTTGACCGCAAAGGACACCCAGTGCGAGGACCTGGTCATCGTCGCCCTGGATCTGGAGACCACCGGACTCGACCCGCGTAAGGACAAAATTCTCAGCTACGGACTGGTGGAGATCCGTCACATGAGCGTCAAGCTGGAGAGCTCCCGCCACCAGCTGATCTCCATCGATGGGCAGATTCCGGAGGAGTCGGCGGTGATCCACCAGATCACCGACGATCAGGCCGCCACCGGGATTCCCCTTGAGGAGGCCATGCCGGAACTGCTGGGCCGGCTGGCCGGCAAGGTCATGCTGGTCCACTACGCCTCGATCGAGCAGAACTTCATCGATGCCGCCTGCCGCAAGCTCTACGGTGCCCCGTTCATGATCCGCACCATCGACACCCTGGTCCTGGCGCAGCGCCTGTTCGAGCGGCGTAACCACACCATACAACCCGGTGACCTGCGTCTGTTCAACCTGCGGCCCCGATACAATTTGCCGAATTACAAGGCGCACAATGCCCTGAGTGACGCACTCGCCACCGCGGAACTGTTTCTTGCCATGGCCTCGGAAATGGTTCCCCAGCCGAAACAATGTCAGCTTAGCCGTTTCCTTACCCGCTAACAGGCAATAGAATGGTGAGTTCGAGACCGGAAATAACCAGAATACAGCGACAGGACCCGTACCACCTGAGTCCTGCAGCATTACAACAAGGGACGGTCACACAACGCGTTACGCGCGTGTTCCCGCACCCCTATAAGCATCTACAACTTCGTTGAGGAGCAACCCATGTCAGATATCAAGGTCTATCCCGTCCCCGCCGACTTTGCCGCCCAGGCCAATGTCAACGACGAACAATACCAGGCCATGTACAAACAATCCGTGTCGGACCCGGAGGGCTTTTGGGCCGAGCAAGCGGATAAGTACCTTACCTGGTTCAAAAAATGGGACAAAGTGCTGGACTGGAGTTTCAACAAGGACGACCTGCACATCAACTGGTTCAAGGGTGCCAAACTCAACGTCTCGTATAACTGCCTGGACCGCCACCTGGAAACCCGGGGTGATCAGGTAGCGATCATCTGGGAAGGCGACAACCCGGAAGAGGACCGCAAGATCACCTACCGGGAACTGCATGAAGAGGTCAGCAAGTTCGCCAATGTGCTGAAGGCTCGCGGTGTGAACAAGGGTGACCGGGTCTCCCTGTATCTGCCCATGATCCCCGAAGCCGCAGTCGCCATGCTGGCCTGTACCCGTATCGGCGCGGTCCACTCCATCGTCTTCGGTGGTTTCTCTCCCGATGCCCTGCGCGACCGAATCCTCGACTCTGACTGCAAGGTGGTGATCACCTCCGACCAGTCCATGCGCGGCGGCAAGAAGGTGCCGTTGAAGGCCAACGCCGACAAGGCCATCGCCCAGTGCCCCAATGTACACACCTGCCTGGTGGTGCAACGCGGCGGCGATCCGGTGAACTGGGACGACCAGCGCGATGTCTGGTATCACGAAGCCATGGCCGACGTCTCCGCCGATTGCCCGGCCGAGGAGATGGATGCCGATGATCCTCTGTTCATCCTCTACACCTCCGGATCCACCGGCAAACCCAAGGGCGTGCTGCACACCACCGGCGGCTACCTGCTGCAGGCGGCGATGACCCACAAACTGGTCTTTGACTACAAGGATGGCGAAGTCTACTGGTGTACCGCTGACGTGGGCTGGGTCACCGGCCACACCTACATCGTGTATGGTCCGCTGACCAACGGCGCCATCAGCGTGATGTTCGAGGGCATCCCCACCTACCCCAGCATTTCCCGTTTCTGGGACGTATGCGACAAGCACAACGTGGCCACCTTCTACACCGCACCGACCGCGATCCGCTCCCTCATGGGCGCCGGTGAAGAGCCGGTCAAGAAAACCAGCCGCAAGAGCCTGCGCCTGCTTGGCACCGTGGGTGAACCGATCAATCCGGAGGCCTGGGAGTGGTATTACCGCGTGGTGGGTGAAGAGCGTTGCCCCATCGTCGATACCTGGTGGCAGACCGAAACCGGCGCTCACATGCTGACTCCGCTGCCCGGCGCCACCCCGCTCAAACCGGGCTCCGCCACCCTCCCCTTCTTCGGTGTGCAACCGGTGCTGCTGAATGACCAGGGCGAAGAGATCACTGGCAACCCGGCCGAAGGCAACCTGGCGATCAAGCATCCCTGGCCTTCCATGATGCGCACGGTCTATGGCGACCATAAGCGTTTCTACGAAACCTATTTCGCCATGTACCCGGGTTACTATTTCACCGGTGACGGTGCCCGTCGCGACGAGGATGGCTACTTCTGGATCACCGGCCGTGTCGATGACGTGCTCAACGTCTCCGGGCACCGCCTGGGTACCGCCGAGATCGAATCGGCTCTGGTGCTGCATGACTCGGTGGCCGAGGCGGCGGTTGTCGGTTACCCCCATGACCTCACCGGTCAGGGCATCTACGCCTACGTGACGCTGATGTCCGGTGTACAGGGTACCGATGAGCTGAAGGCCGACCTGGTGAAACTGGTGCGCAATGAAATCGGCCCCATCGCCAAGGTCAACATCATCCAATGGGCACCGGGCCTGCCCAAGACCCGTTCCGGCAAGATCATGCGGCGCATTCTGCGCAAGATTGCAGCCAACGAGCTGGAAAGCCTCGGTGATACCTCAACCCTGGCCGATCCCAGTGTGGTCGATCACCTGATCGATAACCGGGAAAACAAATAAATGGGCGATCAACACAGGAGGCCGCCAGACAGGCGGCCTCCTATGTTGATAATTTTGAATTTTGAATTGTTAATTTTTAATTGTGGTGCGCTTCGCGCGCGTTGTTTGATCTCAATTTTCCAATCAATCAAGCGTGCGTCCCACGCACACATCAATTCAAAATTCATAATTAAAAATTCGAATACACAATGAAGTTAAACCCCCTCTACAAACGCCTGATGGCCTTCATCATCGTCATCGCTCCCATCTATTGGCTGATCTTTACCGAAGACGGGCAGCGGCGCACCGACTCGGTGGTGCTGTTCCTTTGGGGAGAAGAAGAGATCAAGTTCAATCTGCAGGCATTGGATGACCGGTTCACCGAGCAGGAACTGCATCAGGTGTTCCCTGACATTGACTGGAAGTGTCAGGTTACCAATACCGATTTCGGCAATCGACTGTGTGCAGCCAAGATCGGTGTGTTCAATGCGATACCGGCGCATTTTATCGCAGTTTACTTTCGCGATGAGTGGATCAGCGGTGTACGCATCGGCTATCGCCGCATCTACCACGACCAATTGATTCAGCAACTTCTGCAGCAGATGGGTCAACCGGTACGGGAGAACGCAGACGCCCCGGGTGGTGATCGGGATGTGATCCTGCGCTGGGATACCAGCCGGGGAAACGTGCTGCTCAAGCAGATCTTGAAAGAGGGTGAAGAACCCGCTCTGATGTGGTTGCCTTACAGCGCGTCAGCGCCCTGAGACAACCGATACTCCCTACTGATTCCCTGTCGTTCCCAGGCCCCGTGTGGGAACGCATGCCCCAACCTTTTCTCGTTCCCATGCTCTGCGTGGGAATGCATAACCTTTTCTCGTTCCCATGCTCTGCGTGGGAATGCATACCCTAACCTTGTTGTGTGGATCGTTCTCAGTGAGCGCCCATTTACCACAGTCTGCGTTCCCACGCGGAGCGTGGGAACGAGAATGGAAATCGGCTGGAAGCTAGAAACCCGGCCTCAGTGCCAAGCGTTTGTGCCGGATTCGCTGCTGAAACCGTGAAAGGACTCTGCGAGGAACCGTTTGAAGTGGTTCATGACCGGTCTGGGTATATGCTTTTCAGCATACTCGTGGAGTTCATGAACCCGCGCGTTCATGACAGGATCGTCCTGTTCCCTTACCCGGTCGATGGTCTGATGCACGGTCTGATCGAAGATCTTCCCACCCCGATCGCGGACCACCGAATAGATCGCCATCCAGGCCAACTGCTCTTCCAGGTCCAGTTTGCACTGGTTATCCAGTATCGACAGCATGGTCGCGGTTACACAGTCGATTTGTATCGGATCGAGCACCACCTTTTCGATACCGACGGCGGCAGGATGGGGTGCGTCCAGAGGGGTGTCGGTATGTTTCGCTAACATGGTCATATTCATCCCTTAACTGGCTGCTGAAAGGCTCTTCAGAGGGTACGATTCTGTGTTTGAATCCGCCTCAAGTTGCTCATTGAGTTTTGTATACTGCGCTTTTCGGTGAATTTCGCCTCACCACGTACACATCTGAGCGTATTTCAACAGCCTGTTAGTAAGTCCTTTAGTTATAAGACGTCCAATTGACATCTCAAGGGGGGTCATTCCGATTCCCGTCGGAACCCTGCTGTGGCAACAATAAGCTGCTCAATCCTATGACTGCACGTGCCGCAACACGTTCAGGTTCATTTCAAGCCAACCCTGCCGCCGATAAAAGTCGAGGGCCGCATGGTTATCCCGGTCAGCGACCAGTTGCAACCTGGAAATATTACTGGCCGCACACCAATCCTGCAAATGTCCCAGCAGTGACCTGCCGATACCCTGACCGCGGCATGACGCATCGACCACCAGGTCTTCCACCCAGGCAACAGGCCCTCCCTCAGCGGTAGAGATCACCCGCTGCACGGTGACCATCGCCACCACCCGGTCCTGAAGTGACGCCACGAAGATCTGCGCGATATCTGATGCGAGTAACTGTTCCAGTCCGGCACGCTGTCGTTTGGGGTCGATGTCGAAATCCCGCTCCAGGGCGAATAGTTGGGACAGAAGGCGGACCATATCTTCAAGATCACTGGCCTGAGCGGCTCTGATGGTATAAGCCTCAAGCATGGCCGCAGTTGCCTATCGCGTCATGGCAATCCGCATGACGAGCCCGCAAAATGGATTCCAAAACAGAAGAGTAATCTGCAGATACTCGGGATCCGCTCGGAACGCGTTTGTCGTCCCGAGCGGATCCCGGCAATTGTGGCCGCGTCATCGCAGGCGGCTCAGCGCCTCAGGGGAGATCCAGGCTGTGGACCACAACGCCGGATCCGTCAACGGCTTCCAGACGCTTGTAGTCCCCTTTCTCAACCTTGAGGTAGAGACAGGGATAGCTGATCATCTGAGCCTGCACGCTGCCCGGCGAGGGTTCGATCCATTGCAGTGCGAAACGGGCGGTCTGATCCGAGATGACCAGTTTGTCCGAAACCAGTTTCAGCCCGAATCCCCCTGAGGGTTTGCTTCCCATATCCACCCGCACGGTCCAGAAACCGTCATCCTCCTGGGAAGACTCTTCAGACGGGCTCAGGGATTTGTTGCTCAGTACCACTCCGGCGCCTGTGCTGCGGATGATCGGTCCTTTGACCAGCACCATCCCGGGTGACTGTACCTGGCGACAAGCCACCCCGTCCTCCATCACCGTTACAGTTTTCGTCAGCGTGTTACAGCCGCTCATGGTTCCCACCAGGGTCGTGATCGTGAGCCATTTCAATACAGTGTTTGCAATCGGCATCAGCGCTTACTCCGTACTCTCACGCGGATAGATCATAACAGGCAGATCCGTTTCAGTAGCATTCGAGCCGGTCGGCGACTGGTACTCGAAGGAGGTCGTGAAATCGAGATTGCTAAGACTGCTCGAACCGATGGTGATCACACTCGGCTGGGAAAGTGTCGGATAGGCCCCGCAGGACTCACCCGCATCACAGATCAGGTTATCCATATCCATGTCCGAACCCGCAACCAGGATGTAGTTGCCTGCGGGTACACCGGAGAAGCTGTAATATGCATTGCTTCCCTCCGCTTCCACCGCGACCTGCGGGGGCGTTGTGCCATCATTCGTATCGTTGTTGATCAGCAGGACATAGTGCCGTCCCGCATCGCCGGAAATGGTGGTATCCGAGACCTGCATGATGACATCCACATTTACGGTCGAAACACCGGAGACCACCTGAACCACACCGGAGTAGGTCGCAGGTGCGAGACCGGTACGATCAACCGTCAGTGTGTAGGTGCCCAGGCCTGAGGCATCGACCTGCCCGGCACTGACAGACAGCCAGGCAATATTCTCCGAAACTGTTACCGTGCCTATATCACCACCCAGGGCCTCGACATAGAGGGTGGCGCTCTGCAGGGTACTGGAGAAGTTCAGGGTTCTCGGATTCACACTCAGGGTCGGATCGGTCGGCGTAGTACCGCCGCCACGCTGTTGCGCAGCCTGCACCGCTTTGAAGGCATCGATTAATCCGTAACCATAAAGATCGTCACGTCCGGCAGTACCAATATCCGTGGTCAGCTCACCGCCACTCAGCATGCTGTCGAATATGGCCGGGGTAAGATCGGAGTAAACGGACTTCATGAGCGCCGCCACACCCGCCACATGGGGCGATGCCATGGAGGTCCCCTGATAGAATGTGTAGACGTACTGCTGAGGCGACTGAGAGTCATCTGCGATAGTGCTCAGCACACCGTCGGCATAGCCGTCACCATTGAGATCCGCCTGGGTATCACCACCCGGGGCGGCGATATCCACCTCGGTCCCGTAGTTGGAGTACGGCGCACGCTGACGGTTTAGATCGACCGCGCTCACTGAAACCACGCCGGGATAGGAGGCGGGATAACTCAGTTGCGAGGTGTTTTCGTTACCCGCCGCTGCGATGATGATCACGCCGGCATTACGCGCGGCGGTGATGGCATTCTGTGAAGTCTCGTTGGCGGAACCGCCGCCGAGGGACATGTTGATGATATCCGCACGCTGTGCCGGCACGGTGCCGGAATCGTTCGACAGCCCCGCAGAGTAGAGAATGCCCTGGGCCACATCGTAGGTGGAGCCACCCCCCACACCGAGCACTCGTATCGGCATGACGCTGACATTCCAGGCCACACCAGCCACGCCGATGGAATTGTTGGTGTTGGCCGCGACAGTACCCGCAACATGGGTGCCGTGGAAAGAAGAAGACGTGCCTGCCTGCACCGAATCACCCACGTCCTCCGGGTTGTTATCAATACCGTCACCATCTCCGGAGATGTCCGTGGAGGAGATGAAGTCGTAGCCGTAGACCAGGCGGGCAGGAGTATCGGGATGATTGAACAGGATACCGGTATCGATGACCGCCACGATCACGTTGCTGCTGCCGGTCGTGACATCCCATGTCTGTGGCAGATTGATAAGGTTATAGTGCCATTGCAGATTGTAGTACTCGTCGTTCGGCACCGCAGTGGGCTGCACCATGTAGTTGGGCTCGGCAAATTCCACATCGCTTCGTCCCTTCAACTGCTTGATGGCCATCAGGGTGTCGAATTTCAGTTGATCCCGTTCGTTCAAGCCCGATGCGGAAACGGACTTGGCCGCCACCGATACCCGGTTGTTGTTCAGGGTCAGCTTCTGCACCCCGATGCTGTTGCCGTTACCCTGGGGAAAGTTGAACTGGCTCATGGCAGGATCCACAGCGCGGGCCTGCAGGGTGGTGTTGTCATTGAACTTCGCCAACACATCACCAGGCACAAAGTCATCAGACAATCTCAACGCGCCGGGCGGCAGTGCTGAAGCCGGAGTCAGGCCCACGGAAAGCAGATAGTTCGATGCGCCACTATAGGCATACACATTGATGTAGTACTGCCCGTCAGCGGGCACCACGATGGATTCGAACTTGTCGACACCGATGGAGGAATCAACCTGATTGCCGTTGGTATCAAACAGGAACAGATCCAGATCCGCATTGTCCAGATCGCCGATATTCAGCAGCAGTGTCTGACCGGCAGTCAGGCTGGCCAGATAGTAGTCGTCCTGATCACCACTGTTGAAGGAATTCCCGGCGACCCCGGTTCCCGCCACATTCACATAGCCACCGATATTCACCGGATTTGGTACACTTTGCGCGTTACCCGCAGGGTGATTGGGAACCCAGTTCGTATCAACATCATTGACGTCACTGTCGGTCACCACGTAGGAAGGCACGATCAAACGGCCGCTGATGCTGCCAGTCCCCGTCGAATCGCCGGGATCACCGCCCCCGTCATCGCCACCATCATCACTGCCGCCACCACCGCCGCCGCCACAGGCTGCGATGATCAGTGCCACCAGTGTTGTAAGAAGGATTTTTGCGATTATCTGGGAGGATTTTCTTGTCTTCACCACATCAGCCCCTTATGTCTTTTTTCTAGGTGATCCCAATGGATTGTAGTGTAACCGATCCTGCTTTCAATGGTGAATTTTCACCCTTTCCCCGTAATGCACCGATGTGATTCAGCACGCTGGATAGACTGCAAGATTCCCGTAATAATGACGAACACTCGATTGGGAACGAAAAGTCATGGGACGCTACAGACCCCCCGCGCCAGCCAAGTCACCATATATCACCCGTGCAGGCTATGAGCATCTGCGTGTGGAACAGCAGGCATTATGGGTTCGACGTCGCGATGTGACCCAGGCACTTGCAGCGGCCGCGGCGGAAGGTGATCGTTCGGAAAACGCCGAGTACATCTATCGTAAGAAAGAACTGCGTGAGATCGACCGCCGGATACGTTACCTGCAGCAGCGATTGCCTGTTCTTAAAGTCATCGCAAAACCACCGGAGAATCGTCAACAGGTTTTCTTTGCCGCTTGGGTGACCCTTGAGAATGACGCGGGTGAAATCCATGAATACCGTATCGTGGGACCGGATGAGATCGATCAGCAGGCCGGCTATATCAGTCTCGATTCACCTTTGGCCAAGGCACTGCTCAAGAAGGCATTGGACGACCAGATCGATGTGGAAACACCGGCGGGTATGACCCGATACTGGATCATCGAAATTCGTTATGCAGAGGATGATGGATAAATTTCGAATCGATCGCTTGCATGAAACTCTGATGAATTAAAATCCAATCGGTGCTTGGATGGTTTGCAGGAAGGCGAACCAAGCAGCACGGTTTCTGTTCCATGTTGGTGTGTGAAACGAATTCCTGGCCAAGATTTCCCGGGTTCCGCTGCGCTGCACCCGGGCTACGGTGGTGGGAGGTTTGCTCGGACCGCAATCGCCGAACCTGTCGCCCGGGTGAAGCTACGCGTAACCCGGGGAATATGGCTCCGACCTGATACTGGCTGCGCAGCCGCGTGGTCGGGATCGTTCGAGGGGTTTCCCGGGTTCCGCTGCGCTGCACCCGGGCTACGTGGTGGGAGGTTTGCTCGGGCTGCAACCGCCGAACCTGTAGCCCGGGTGAAGCTACGCGTAACCCGGGGAATGTGGCTCCGACCTGATACTGGCTGCGCAGCCGCATGGTCGGGATCGTTCGAGGGGTTTCCCGGGTTCCGCTGCGCTGCACCCGGGCTACGTGGTGGGAGGTTTACTCGGGCCGCAACCGCCGAACCTGTAGCCCGGGTGAAGCAACGCGTAACCCGGGGAACTATGCCGTTACTCAGAAAGGACAAACCAGGGGCGGTTCGTCCATCTTAGCCAGTTGCTCACGCAGAGTGAGAATGTGATCTTCCCAGAAACGCACTGAATCGAACCAGGGAAATGCAGCGGGAAAGGCCGGATCGTCCCAGCGTTGCCCGAGCCAACCGGCATAGTGAACCAATCGCAGGGTGCGCAGTGCCTCCAGCAGATGCAACTCGGAGGGATTGAAATCGCAAAAGCGGGTGTATCCCTCCAGCAGGTTTTCCAGCCGGGCAGACATATACTCCCGGTCACCCGAGAGAAACATCCACAGGTCCTGGATCGCAGGTCCATTGCGCGCATCATCGAAATCCACGATCCGGGGTCCGGTTTCTCGCCACAGGATATTCCCAGGATGGCAGTCCCCATGCAGGCGAATCACGCGTACGTGACCGGCGCGCTCGTAACAGGCGTGAATCCTCATCTCCAGATCATTCAGCAGACTCTCATAGGCCGCTTCCAGGTGCATGGGGATGAAACCCTGCTGCAGAAGAAAGCGGCTGGGATCCTGCAGGTAGGATTTCAGATCGATGTCGGGACGATGACGAAAACGGGTTGCCCGGCCAAGCATGTGCATGCGTCCGATGAATCGCCCCAATTGTTCCAGCTGCTGCGGATTATCGAGTTCCGGAGCCCGCCCCCCCTCACAGGGGTAAAGCGAAAACCGCAGCGGACCGAAATGAACAAGCGTTTGACCCGAATCATCGGCCAGGGGGGCAATCACCGGTATTTCCTGCTCGGCAAGTGCCTGGGTGTAGCTGTGCTCCTCGAGGATCGTCTCATCACTCCAGCGGCCCGGCCGATAGAACTTCGCCACCAGGGGCGGCGCTCCTTCCAATCCCACCTGGTAAACCCGATTCTCGTAGCTGTTGAGGGCAAGAAACTGCCCGTTACACTCAACACCGGTGGATTCGACAGCGTCCAGCATCATGTCCGGTGTCAACGCGGCAAAGGCATGGACAGAATCGCTCTCATCCATGGCGCTGGATCATGAAGGATACTGTTTGTGCGATGGCGGGCAGGTTGGCACTGAGCTTCCGCAACGCGGAATCACGGGGAATCATCCCGTTTGCGTGCCAGAATGTATCGGATCGGCATCCCGACCTCATCCAGTACCAGGTCGAATCCATGTCGATCAAACAGTGCTTTGAGATCACAATCGTGCCAGGTATCCAGGAAGGGTTCATGAATGGTTCGGGCGAACCAGCGAAAATACAGACCCCGGATACCGTAACGCCGAAACATCTCCCAGCGTCCGTCCCGGGCCTGCACCGGTGAGGGTTCACCGATCGCCAGCAGCGCACCGGGTTCGAGAATGCGATGGATCTCTTTGAGACTCAGTTCCACGTACTTGATGGGCATCTCGTGAAACAGAAAACAGGCGCTTGCCCCCTCGAAACGCCGATCCGGAAAATCGGTCTGTTCCGCAATGGCCTGAACGAACTTCGCCTGCGGATAGGTCTCCGCCGCGAGTTTGAGAAAATAGGGAGATGGGTCGATACCCCAGACATCCTCGACACCGACCGATAGCAGTTGGCCCACGACCCCACCGCCTGAACACCCCACATCGAGCACCCGTTTGCAGCCCCGGAACTCCTCTGCCATGCGTTTACGCAGCAATTTGATTTCGCCCAGCATGAAACGGTCGAAGTTGTTGATGTAGCGACGCGCCATCATCTTGGAGTAGTTGCCATTGGGGAAGTTGTGGAACTCCCGCAGGATATACTTGGGGATCATCTCCCGGCCGGGCATCCCGTCTGGGAGTTTCACGCTGGGCCGTTTTCGCGCAACCACCTGCTTGAGAAACTGCCACAGCACCGAGGGGCGATTGAAGGCCAGTTGATCAGGCCAGGCATCCGGAACCTCTATGGCGTTCCAGTTGGGGACAGAGGGGTCTTGACCGATATGTGTTGCCATTACTGGGTAGGAATTCTTCATGCTCATGCCAATGTCCTTATCAGCTCAATCCAAGGTGTTGGTTCACATCCGTTTGCGTCACGCATCAGATGTATGACCCTTGATTATATAAACCACACCATCCGCAGGCAATTGCTTGCGCTCATGGACGAGGCACAACATACTCCCGCGAACCAACAAACCGTATTGTGAGAAATCGAGCATGAGCGAAATCCCCCCACACCTGCGCGAACCCAATGAACACTGGATCCAGCGATGGCGGGACAACAATATCGGTTGGCATCATGTGGAGTTCAACGCTCACCTGCTCAATCATTGGCACCATCTGGCCCTGCCGAGCGGGTCATTGGTGCTTGCGCCGCTGTGCGGCAAGAGCCGGGATATGATCTGGCTGGCCGAACAGGGTTACCGCATCCGTGGAGTCGAATTGAGCCGGATCGCAGTGGAGACATTCTTCGAGGAACACGCCCTGACTCCGGAGGTCACCCCCGCAGGCGCCTTTGAACGCTGGTCATCGGGTCCCTTCGAACTCTACTGCGGCGATATTTTCGACCTCCAGGAACTGCCCCTTCAGGATCTGGACGCAGTCTATGACCGGGCATCGCTGGTGGCTCTCAACCCCTCGCAGCGAAAGCAGTTTTCGCAAATGCTCATGGACAATCTGCCGGAAGGCATCAAAATCCTTCTGGTCACCATGAGCTACCCGCAGAACGAGATGGCAGGACCGCCTTACAGCGTTCCACAAGAGGAGGTCAGAGAACTGTTCGACAGTCGCTTCGAGATTCGTCTGCTGCACACCCTCGATCTGCTGAAAGACAGCCAGCGCTACGGGGACCGGGGTGTCAGCCGGATGCTCGAGGAGATCTACCTGCTGAGCTGAGAGACAATCAATGTCTGCCACGCCAAGTCAGCCCCCCCCAACCGGCCTTGAGCGCCAGCCACCAGACCATGATCCAGGCTTGTGGGCGAGCAGGGACACAGGGGCCACCCTGTGGCTACTTCTGCTGCCAGCCTCCCTTGGCGTCCTGGTGCCAGTAACCCTTGGGAGCTTCTTCCACCCAGACCTTGGCGAAAATCTGCCGGATCTGCTCAGTCCACTCGGGATGACCATTGGCCCGGGCGATCTCCGCGTAGAGAGCCTGACGATCCCCGTTTTCATCGGCCACCAGCTTTTTCACCTTGTTGCGCTCCGGTAATGGAACGCTTTTCAGATCACGCACGGCCACCGTGCCGGTCTGGGTGAAACCCAGAGCCCCGGAGCGGTAGAAGGGGGCCAGGTCCGCCTGGCGATTGGTCATGGAAGCCCGCAGCCCGCGGATGGCCGGAGAATCGATGGCGATATTGGGGGGTGCGGCCTGAGCCGGGGGAACGAGCACGTTGACCACCGATTCCAGGGCAACCAGCCAGACCGATGCGCCCGATTCGAGACGACCCTGCTGGTCATCCGGATTCGCGGGGGCCGGCGTCTGTGGTTCCACGGGGGTCGTATCACCCCCCTCGTTCAGAACATCCCGGACGATGGTTCGGGCAGCCTCCTCGGCGGCAGCGGCCGGGAAGTAGATATTGATCGTGACACAGGCGGCGAGACTCAATGCCAGCACCAGGTAACCCGTCAGACGTCGCATCATTTTGATTTCCTTCCCTTTGGGGCAGCTATCAGGCTGTTGATATTCTACTCAGACGACACAATCCTGCGTTGAAACCCGCCTCAAAATGCTCATTTACTTCAGTAAACTGCGCTTTTTCGGCGGATTTCGCCTTGTCTCGCGCTCGTCTGAGCGAATTTCAACAGCCTGCTATGTTCTGTTTTTACTCAACCTGAACCCCTTCGACACGGATATTCTGCAAACGTGCCAGAAGGGTTTTCCAGGCCACATTCCGGTTGCGGGCAATCACATCGATCCGGGGCAGACCGGCACCTTCCACCAGGTAATAGCCTCCGTCCGCATGGGGGATGCCGTCGAGTTCCGCCTGATCGCCGGACAGGCTTACCCGCAACATCATGCGATTGTAGCGAAACTCCTTGAAAATCCCCATGAAGGTTTTGGACAGACCGGAACCGACCCCGTTTCCGAGAGCGGTCAGGTCATCGATCGCCCGTTGACTGATGCGATGCGCCAGAGGATCGTCCTCGGGGGTCTGCAACAGGGCCTGGAAGGCCACCGGCTCCCAGCTCATGAGATGCAGATCACGCACCCAGCCCTCGAGTCCCCCTTCCATATGCCCGAAGGAGAAGGTCTGGGTGATCGGCGCCAGATCCAGATGCTGGAATTCCGCGTCGGCGAACAGCTCCGGGACCCGCCCGAGGGGGTTTCTGATCACCAGGTCATCCACCCTGACATGCCCGCCGAAGACCTCCACCTCCAAGGCCCCATCCAGGGTCAGGGTGTGATCCTGGTAGCTCATTGCCGGCAGGGAACCGTTCAATGACCCGCTCATCGTCGGCCAGCCGAAGGCCTGGCTAAGGTCCGCCAGGGACAGCTCCGTGAGTTTCGCCCCGGTCTGCCAGGCGGGGGATTCGCCGAATGGATCCCTGGCCTCGAAACGATCGATACTCAAACGTCCCTGCAGCAGCGGTATCGTGAGTGGCTCCAGCATGCGAAAGCTCGACTCATCCATTGTGAAGCGAACCTGCATGGGTCCCAGGGCAATGCCGTAGAGTGACCCCCCCGCCAGTTGCAGTTCACTCGGCGAGGCCTCTTTGGCATGCGGCCAGGTCAGCCGACCCTTGAGATCCCGGGCTGAAAACAGTCCCTTGCGATCGTTCATCGACACACCGGTGAGGCGGGCATCCAGGCGGCTCAGCTGATTTGCCTCGATCCGCAGATCCGCTTCCAAACCGCCTGAAAGCTCCAGTTCGTCCAGTGGTGAACCTATCAACATGGGCTGCAGCAGGGTCTTGTAGAAGGCTTGCAAACCCGCACTGCTCAAGCGTACCTGGGCCTCGTCGATGCGTTGTTGCTTCAGGTCGATGCTGCCCTGAGCTTGTGCCTGGATCAGGGGGGCGTACATCAACCCTGCATCGTCCAGCCGCACATGCTGCGTCGCAGGCGTCCATTGCCCCTGCAGGTGCAGTTTCACCGGCACCTGAGCCACCTCCAGGTAGAACGGGTCTGAATAGAACATCCCCGATTCAAGCTGCAACTCGACCCGGCCCTTCCAGGCCTTGTCCCGGCGTTGTGCATCAAGTGTCCATCGAGCCGCACCACTCTCGGCAACATGCAGCCCGGGGCCATCTGAGAAGTTAAGTCCCTCGAGTCGACCATCCCCCTGGAGCGCCGCCACCCCCTGTGCATCGCCCCGCACTCGCAGATTGATCCCGGCGTGTCCGGACAGGCTGGCAACCCCAGGTATCAATCCGGGATAAACGGAGGACAGCGCACCGAGTCCGAGTTGCTGGGCCTGCATGTTCAGGCTCCAGTCATTCCCCGAGCCCTGCATGTCGAGCGTCACCGATCCCCCGAACAGCTTCAGAGAGCGCGCCTTCAGTGCGTAGGCTCCGGAGTTTGAATAGGTTCCGTTGATGTTCAGCGCCTGGGGACCAAACGCCGATTCCCGCACCGTCAGGTGTCCGCCGGAACAGCGATAACCCTGCGTATCCTCGATCAGTTCCGGGCAATCCAGATCCACACCAAGCAGATCCCCCTGAAATGCAGGGTGTATGAAGCGCTTCATCGTGAGCCGGGCGCTCAACCCCGATGGGGTGGTCGCAAGCGCCACTTCAATACCCTCCGCCGTCCAGCTCTCCGAGGAGAGGCTCTGCAGGGAGAGCGATAGCTCGGGTTGTGCGGGAATCACCGCATTCGCGATGAGCCACAGGCCACCCAACACGAACCCCAACAGCGCTTTCCCGAGCGGGATCTTCATGATTCCGTATCCGCCCCAGGACAGGTATGGAATTGAACAAATGTTTCAACGGGTTGACGGGTCATGCCTGTTTTCGCATCGGGTGAGCTGCCGGGGCCATAAGAATGACGATCAGTGTCCTGACCGGGCCTGACAAGCGGCAGGCCTGTAAAACTATTCTCGATTACCCACGAGGTTCCGTCAAAAATGCAGTTCGCAGAAGCCGCCGCAACGTGCCGGGTGATGGGTTTGAGTGTTCGGCGCATTCAAAGGTTATCGAGCCTCCTCTTGCGGACCCCTACGAGAAACCTCTTCCGAGTCATTGGTTCTGTGAATCAGCGGTGTCCGGAAAAAGTCAGCAATGCCATGCTGCATTGATCTTCGTGAGAGGGAGGCAGAGTAACACCTGGAGAGTTTTGTATTGTCCTGCAATTCTTCGTTTTCTGCCGGATCCCGGGTTGCGCGTTGCTTCACCCGGGCTACAGGGGTCTCTCCCGCAAGGGGAGTGGGACATAAATATCAGTGCAGCATCGGTCATGCCTGTTGTTTGGATGCAGCGTATTCCAGGGGGTTGCGCTTCGAAACTTCCCGGGTTCCGCGTTGCTTCACCCGGGCTACACAATCGTTCACATTCGTTTTTTGAATTCAAACTGTCCGTTTCCCTCCGGTCCTGACCATAGGGTCCCCTCTCCCCTTGCGGAAGAGGGCCAGGGAGAGGGGGTGATAAAAAACCCGTGAGCGCAGCGAACACCTCAACTCAAAATTCAAAACTCAAAACTAAAAACTAAAAATACATCAGGTCTTTCCGGCCGCTGTAGCGAAGCATCCCACCCCGATGTGGTGCCCGGCTGAGGATTGTCATTGAGTCCACCCGGCGGTTCCTCTAGTTTGATTGGCATACGAACATCCACCCTGTTCCAATGGGAGAAGCAACGATGAGCCTGGACCGAGGCACTAAAATCTATGCGGGGATATTGGGCGGTATCCTGCTGCTCGGCCTGATTGCCTGGCTGATGTCCCTGGATTTCCGTATCGGTGAGATCAACGACACCCTCAGCACGGACCCGCAGATCTCCAGCTACCCCTATCCTTTCCACGTCATGCAGATCGTGGGAACCACCGCCTACGTATCAACCCCCCGGACCAACGCAGTACCCGCGATCAAGTTCCTTGGCATGATCAAACCTTCCCTGAGCACCAAAAGCGACCAGGATCCTGAGGTCATCACAGCGCAGAAGGAATTGGGCGAGATACAGGGCAAGGTGCGCAAATTGATCCTCGCCCGGGAGGATATCGAGAAGGTCAGCTGGCGCATCGACAAGGAGTGGTTCGCCTCGAAGGGCGTCTGGCTCAACTGATCCATCGTCACTTCCGGGATTGAACCCAAACGCTCGTCAAAGGATTTCCCCAGAATACCCAAGCGGATGCCCCGCTGATCCTGTGTTACTGTTTGTCGCATAGCCCGTGTGGGCAGTATCCCACCGTTATCTACCAACCCATGCCTTTGTGGAAGGCCCGATGACCACTACCCTGCTCTGGTTCAGACGCGATCTCCGCCTGTCAGACAACCCGGCCCTGCGGGCGGCTCTCAAAGATGCCAACCACCTGATCCCCCTGTATATCCACGCGCCCGATGAGGAAGCGCCCTGGCAGCCGGGGGCCGCCAGTCATTGGTGGCTGCATCACAGCCTGGGCGCACTGGATGAATCCCTGCGCAAAAGGGGTTCAAAACTGCACATCGCTCAGGGTGACAGCCTGGCGGTGCTCAAACACATCACCGAGCAAGCCAAGGTCACCCGCATCTGCTGGAACCGCCTCCCGGAACCCGCCAACCAGCGACGTGACCAGAATCTGCGGGAGACATTGACCAGGCTGGGAATCGAGGTCGAGGAACATGAAGCCAACCGGCTGATCGAAGGCGCGCCGCTGATGACCGGTGGCGGCACCCCATACCGGGTGTTCACCCCGTTCTGGAAGGCCATGCAGACTCATGGCTTTCTTCAGGATCGGCCCTCGGGTGCGCCCAAGACCCTCCCCTCCCCGCCCGGCAACATCGCCACATCTTCCCTCGACAGCCTGAAGCTGCTGCCGAAAATCGGCTGGGATCAGGGGTTTTATGATACCTGGAAACCGGGCGAAGCCGCTGCACAACGGCGCTTCAAGCAGTTTCTCCAGCGGGCCATCGAGGACTATCCGGAGTGGCGTGACCGGCCTGATCTGCTGGGTACATCCCGGCTCTCCCCGCACCTGCATTTCGGGGAGATCGGCCCGAGGCAGCTGCTCCAGGGGATCGCTGCACACCGTGACGAGATCAGCGGCCGCAGGGGCCGTGGCAGCGATGGCACCGAGTGGCTGCGACAACTCGCCTGGAGAGAATTCGCCGACTACCTGCTGGAGCACTTCCCGGACACGGACCAGGCTCCCTACGACAGTCGCTTCCGCGACTTTCCCTGGCGGGACAGTGACCAGGCGCAGGAACAACTGGAACGCTGGCAGAAGGGACAGACCGGTATCCCCATCGTCGATGCCGGAATGCGGGAACTCTGGCATACCGGCTGGATGCACAACCGGGTGCGCATGATCGTGGCCTCCCTGCTGACCAAGAACCTGGGATTGCACTGGCTCGAAGGAGCCCGTTGGTTCTGGGATACCCTGGTCGACGCGGATCTGGCGAACAACAGCATGGGCTGGCAGTGGTGCGCCGGCTGCGGCGCCGATGCCGCCCCCTATTTCCGCATCTTCAACCCGGTACGCCAGGGAGAACGTTTCGACCCCCAGGGTGAGTACATCCGCTACTGGGTTCCGGAGATTGCCGGATTGCCGGACAAAAAGCTGAACGCCCCCTGGGAGACGGAGAAAAAACTCCTGAGCGGAGCCGGTATTCACCTCGGCAAGGACTATCCGATGCCCATCGTGGACCTGGCAGCCACCCGTAAAAGTGCCCTTGAAAGATGGGAGAGGATCAGATGACAATTCCCAGGGGACAAAAGTGCCGCTCACCTATTCCCAGCAACACCTGACAAAAAATGACCACGACCAAACCCACCCTCGGTATCAGTGCCTGCCTGTTGGGCCACAAGGTTCGCTACGACGGCGGCCACAAGGCTGACGCCTTCATCATCAACCAGCTGGGCGCCCATTTCGAGTACCGGCCGCTGTGCCCGGAAACCGGAATCGGCCTGGGGGTGCCCCGCCCCACGATCCGCCTGATGGGTGAGCCCGAATCACCGCGCCTGGTGGGGGTTGAGAATGCGGACTGGGACCTGACCGAGCGCATGTTCGCCTACGCCGATGAACAGACCCCTCATCTGGGCGATCTGTGCGGCTTCATCCTGAAGAAAAACTCCCCCAGCTGCGGTATGGAACGGGTCAAGGTCTACCCTGCCAAGGGTGGTCCGGCGCCGCGTAAGGGTAGCGGGATCTTTGCCCAGGCCCTGATGCAGGCCTGGCCCAACCTGCCGGTCGAGGAGGAAGGTCGTTTGAACGACCCGGTACTGCGGGAGAATTTTGTCAACCGGGTTTATGTCACCCTGCGTTGGCAGAACCTGATGCAGGAGGGGCTGAGTGCTGCGCGTTTGATCGAGTTTCACACCCGGCACAAGTACCTGGTGATGGCCCACTCACAGGCGTCCTACCAGCGCCTGGGACGCGGACTCTCCAACCTCTCCGGAGCCGACCTGGACGCATTGGCCGGCGCCTATTTCGATGAATTGATGCAGACCCTGAAGCGGCGGGTCAACCGTCGCCGGCATGTGAACGTGCTGCAGCACATCCTCGGATACCTGAAAAAGCGCATCGGCCGGGAAGACAAGGAGGAACTGGTGGCGAGCATCGAATCCTATCGCCGGGGCGAGACTCCCCTGGTGGTGCCGATCACCCTGTTCAGACACTATTTCCGGCTGCACCCGGATGAGTACATGTCACGCCAGGTCTATCTGAATCCCCACCCGGATAATCTGGGACTGCGCAACGCCATATGAGCCATCCAATCAGATCAACGGCCTGCCGAGGTTGCCGGACTACTCCCCGGCAGCCTCACCGGCGCAGCGGTTGAGAAACAGCCGGTTGTCCGCATCCCGCAGGCGTCGGCACACCTCTCGACCGAGGTTCATATAGATCATCAGGTACTGTTCGGGATCGACCCCATAGAGTTGATAGAGCAGTCCCGCTTCGATGCGAATCGCACGGCAGGGTTCCAGAGCACGCACGGCCGCGCTGCGGGGTTTGCAATCCATCAGGGCCATCTCACCGAAACAGTCACCCACGCCCAGATCGCGAAGGTGGTATTCGCGGCCCTGCCAGGTGCGGTAGATGGTCACCCGGCCCTGCTCGAGGATATAGATTGAATTATCGATCTCCTCCTCGCGGAAGAAGAACCCTCCGGTATCCACTTCAAGGATCTCAGCCCGCTCCAGCAGAAAGGTCAGCGTGGCATCGGTCACCGCGCCGAAAATCGGCATCGATTGGAGGATTTTCAGACGCGATTCCAATACCGTCGCCTAGCCGCAATGCTGAAGTCGTGCCAGGGTGGAATACGCTCTCACTCGCGTTTCTCCTTGACCGGGTTGAACAACAGCAGCAGTGAGAATCCCACCAGGGTCGATAACCCGGAACCCAGCAGAATCCCGAGCCGGTCACCGCTCACCTGAACGCCCGCACCGCCCTGCTCGAAGGCGAGGGAGGCGATGAACAGACTCATGGTGAAACCGATGCCGCACAGCACGCTGGTGGCATAGAAACCCATCCAGCTGGCGCGTCGCGGCAACTGGGCGAATCCCAGGAGTATCGCGATTCCGCAGAACAGCATGATCCCGAGCTGCTTGCCGACGAACAACCCGGCCACGATGCCCAGAGGCACCGGCTCCAGCAATGAGTCGAAGGTCAGACCGGACAGGGACACCCCCGCATTGGCGAACGCAAACACGGGTACGATCAGAAAAGCCACCCATTGATGCAGGCCATGCTCAACCTCGCGAAGCGGTGAGCGATCCGGTTGTTTGACATCCCTGATCGGTATCATCAATCCCAGTGCCACCCCCGCCAGGGTGGCATGGACCCCGGATTTCAATACCGCCACCCAGAGGATCAGACCCAGCACCACATAGACCGACAACCGGGTCACATTCATCCGGTTCATGATAAACAGCAGACCCAGGACCACAGCGGCGATGATCATGCTCATCATCGACAGATCCTCTGTATAAAACAGTGCAATGATGATCACCGCTCCGAGGTCATCGAAGATGGCCAGGGCCATCAGGAACACCCGCAATGAAATCGGCACACGATTACCCGCCAGACTGAGTATGCCCAGGGCAAACGCGATGTCGGTCGCGGTGGGAATCGCCCAGCCATTGAGCGCCACGGCATCACCCTGATTCAGAAAGAAATAGATCCCAGCCGGTACCACCATACCACCCACTGCACCCAGGCCGGGGAGCATGATCTGATCGAGGCGTGAGAGTTCGCCTTCGAGGAATTCACGCTTCACCTCAAGTCCGATCAGCATGAAGAACACAGCCATCAAGCCGTCATTGATCCAAAGCAACAGGGGCTTATCGAGATGCAGCGCCCCTACGCGAATTTCCACAGGAGTGTTGAGCAGGGCATCGTAGAGCCAGCTGAGCGGAGAATTTTCCAGAATCATTGCCACCGCGGCGGCAAGGATCAGGATGATCCCGCTGGCCGAATCCTGGCGCATGAAATCCTGTATCCAGCCGGAAAAACCGTCAGATTCGGCGCTGTTGTGATGCGTCATGCCTCTCCCCCGTTTCGCGGGTCGTTGATCTTGATATTAGAGCCTGTTATCGAATCGATCCAATCCCGATGACCGGTTGAGTGAATCGCCTGGACGACATTCCTGATTGTGAAATCGTGCAACAGGGATAGTTCCCCGGCTTCATCCTGAGTGGTGATAAGGAAAACTAACAAGTCCGTCGGAAGAATGCCAGTTCAAACCTCAGCCAAACAGCGACTGAAATGAACAACCGGCGTAGCTGAATTGATACTGCGATTTCAATCGCTGGCTGCTGCTGTTCCTTTTGCACGCCGATCTATCTCACCACGAAGAATCATAGAGACGGTACGCTTAAGCGGCCCGGCGTCTCGTTCCCACGCTCTGCGTGGGAACGCATACCGGGACCCAGTGGCACTGCCCCAGTTCGATGTGTTTGCATGAGCGTGGGAACGAGACGCTGAATACAGCAAAATGAATCCCGAAACTTGAGTGAATAAAAAAAGGGGCGCCACTGGCGCCCCGAAGGATCCGGTAGAGAACTACCGGGGGAGGATCATTCGTAGGATCTATTTGACCCGGTCATCGAGCCAACGGCCGATCGCGGGGGGCACCTCTTTCTGCGCCTTGCCACTCACGTAGATACCAATGTGGCCACCCGGAAAGGAGAGTTCCGTATAGTCCTTGGAGCCGGTCAGTCCGCGCAGAGCCCGTGAGGCATCCGGCGGCACCAGGTGATCCTGCTCCGCATAGATGTTGAGGATCGGACAGGTGATGTTGTTCAGATCGATCGAGCGTTTGCCGATCTTCACGCCGCCTTCCAGGAACCCGTTCTTCTGGTAAAAATCCTTGATGAACTGACGGAAGGTCTCACCGGCCTGATCAGGACTGTCGAAGATCCACTTCTCCATGCGCAGGAAGTTCTTCAGTTTGTCCTCGTCTTCCAGCACGTCCACCATGCTCAGGTACTTCTGGCCAGTGAGGCTGAAAGGCTTGAGTGACAGGAAGGTCCAGTTCAGCAGTTCCCCCGGTACGTTACCCAGGGTATCGATCAACAGATCGACATCCATGTGCTGCACCCAGGCGGAGAGCATGTTGTCCGGAGTCTTGAAATCCACCGGGGTCACCATGGTGACCAGATTCTTGACCTTGTCCGGATGCATCGAGCTGTAGCACAGGCTGAACGCACCGCCCTGACAGATACCCAGCAGGTTGATCTTGTCGAGTTTGTGGCGTTTGCGGATCACATCCACACAACGATCCAGATAACCGTTGATGTAGTCATCCATGGTCAGGGAACGGTCCGCCTCATCCGGGTAACCCCAGTCCACCAGGTAGACATCCTGACCTGCTGCCAGCAGGTTACGGATGGTGGAGCGGTTCTCCTGCAGATCGGTCATATAAGGCCGGTTCACCAGGGCGTATACCACCAGTGTCGGCACCGAACTCTGCACCACATCCGCGGGTGCGTCGTAACGGTAGAGCCGTAGTTTATCCTCGGCATAGACCTCCACCTTGGGGGTCACGCCAGTGTCGATCTTCTCTGCGTTAAGCAGGTTTTCGACACCCTTGCCCAGTTTGCGACTGTAGTCGAAGACTTCTTCGGCCAGGCGATCCGGCCGCATGTTGAATGGTTGCACGTCGGTTCTCCTCGTTTCCGTTCCAATCAGTCGCTGCTACGCGCCTGTTTCTTCGCGGCCTGTTTCTTTACACTGACTTTTTTCTTCGGGGTGGCGGATGCGGTTGGGGCGGCCGCCGCTTCGGTCTGTTTTGGCAGACTGGACATCTGTGAGCGAAGCGCGAGCATCTGTTCTTTCAGATCCTCGATTTCGATACGCATCGACTTGGCTTCACGGCGGGACTCCTGAAGGCGATCCTGCAGGGTGCGCAGTTCACGCCGGGTCGGCATGTTCAGACCACCCAGGGTCTCGTCCACAACATGGCCGAGACGCTGTTTCAGTCTCATCAGGCTGTTGACCAGGGTACCGTGGATACGCGCGTATTCCGGTGTCATCACCTGTTCGCCATATACCTCTTCGCTGCTGCTGACCCACAGGTCATAGAGTCCGCGCGCGGTGTCGATCTGTGCGCCTTTTTCCGATACCTCCGTGATCTTGTCACGCAAACGGTTGGCCGCCAGCAGTCCGAGGTTGGAGAAGAAATTGGTGTATTCACCCAAGGAGCGCTGATACTGAATCACGGCATTCATCAGCTTCTTGTACTGGCCTTCCTCCTCGCGCATGTAGCCCAGTCCCGGGGCGCTGAGGAATCGTTCCAGACCCATGCCATCCTGGTTGGGCATGTTACGCAGCAGGTCGCCCGGCATCAGCGAGAGGGAGGAAACCATCCGCTGCCAGTTGTCCATGGGCATCTCCCAGAATGCCATCATCTTATGCATGGCATCGTCACCGGCGGTCTCGGTGCCGCTGAACACCTTTTCCATGCCGCTGGAAAACAGGTTCTGCAGATCCTTGGCGGTGCGGTTGGCAGTCTCCAGCCAGTGGGACGAATCCTGGGCATTGCTGTAGTAGTCTTCCGCCAGGCGGAAGTAACTCTGGGTCTGATCGAGCATCTTGCCCATAAAGTCGCGGGACATATCACTGGCCGATGGGGAAACCGCCTGCCACCAGTGCTCCATGGCACTCTCAATGGGGGATTTCTTGGGAATGTCCATCCCCATCGCCTTGCGACTCATCTCAGTCCAGTTGTCCCAGTACTTCTGCTGGGTTTTCATCCAGTCCTCGTTCCAGAAAGCAGATTCACTCATGGTTTGGCCCTGTCATTCAATCGATGTAACCTGTTGCCGTTCCCCGCCGATACGAATACTGTCTGGCATCAGGGTACGGTTGTTTCGTGTGTTGGTAGCGTCATTCGCCACGAAACACAGCATCTCGTTCCGTGGGTCTGTATTTAAGCTAGCAATAAAATTTGTGCGCTGCAACATTTTTTGTTACAACACATCCTGTCGACTTGAGCAGGCCGTGGAAATCCAACCCGATCAGCCAGATTTCCGGGTGAACAATGAGCGGCAATCAGGCACCCTCGTTTCGTTGCCCGGCTGAGGGAACGGGTACCTGATTGAAAGCAACGGACAGAGCCCGTCGGTCAACAACGGGGACGATGCGTCCGCAGACAGCAACCATCATGGCCTTGTCGAAACAGTCCCAGCCAGGGACCCATATTCAAATAAACACACAATGAGAGGATTATCCAAGGTGAGTGAGAACATCGTAATCGTAGCCGCTGTGCGTAGCGCCATTGGTACTTTTGGCGGAAGTCTGGCCAGTATCCCCGGACATCAACTTGGCGCGACCATCATCAAGGGTCTGCTGGAGCGTACCGGGGTCAAACCCGAACAGGTGGATGAGGTCATCTTGGGCCAGGTGCTGACTGCCGCAACCGGACAAAATCCGGCCCGCCAGGCGAGCATCGCAGCCGGTCTTCCGGTTGAGACCCCGGCCATGACCATCAACAAGGTCTGCGGAAGCGGTCTGAAAGCCGTGCATCTGGCGATGCAGGCGGTGGCCTGCGGTGACGCCGAAGTCGTGATTGCCGGCGGTCAGGAGAGTATGAGTCTGGCGCCCCACGCCCTGCCGAACTCCCGCAACGGCAGTAAGATGGGTGACTGGAAAATGGTCGACACGATGATTGTCGACGGCCTGTGGGACGCCTTCAACAACTACCACATGGGCACCACCGCGCAGAACATCGCAGACAAGTTCGGCTTCAGTCGTGAGTCCCAGGACGAATTTGCCGCCGCATCCCAGCAGAAGGCCGAGGCGGCTTTGAACGCAGATGTGTTCCAGGATGAAATCGTGCCGATCGAAATCCCCCAGCGCAGGGGCGATCCTCTGATCTTCAAGAAAGACGAATTCCCCCGTCCCGGCACAACTGCGGAGAGCCTGGGCAAACTGCGCCCCGCCTTCTCCAAGGATGGCAGCATCACTGCCGGCAATGCCTCGGGACTTAATGACGGCGCCGCAGCGGTCATGGTCATGACCGAAAGCAAGGCCAAGGCCCTGGGTCTGGAACCCCTGGCGCGGATCGCAGCCTTCTCCTCGGCGGGTGTCGATCCCGCCATCATGGGCACCGGCCCCATACCCGCATCCACCAAATGTCTGGAAAAGGCAGGCTGGCAGGTCGGTGACCTGGATCTGGTCGAGGCCAATGAGGCGTTCGCCGCACAGGCCATGTGTGTCAACCAGGAAATGGGTTGGGACATGAGCAAGGTAAATGTGCACGGTGGCGCCATTGCCCTGGGTCACCCGATCGGCGCCTCCGGTTGCCGTGTACTGGTGACCCTGCTGCATGAAATGAAACGCCGGGATTGCAAAAAAGGCCTTGCGACCCTGTGTATCGGTGGCGGTCAGGGCGTGGCCATGGCGGTCGAGCGGAGCTGATTTTCAACTCCAAACAGCCCGATTGTCATCTGAGCGGATCCGCATACAGAACGGATCCGCTCAGATTTCTACCCCTTACCCACCCGGCTGCTACGCCCTGGTTGGCAAAAACTACCTCTTGAACAGGGACTTTTAGTATCATGGCGAATGGATGTCCCGATAACAGTACCAGTGCCATGTCAGAACGACTCATAAAAAAATACCCCAACCGCCGCCTTTACGACACCGAACAGAGCAAATACATCACCCTGACACAGCTGCGTCAGCTGATCATAGGTGGCGAGATGATCAAGGTCATCGACTCCACCTCAGAAGAGGACATCACCCGCACCATCCTCCTGCAGATCATTCTTGAGACCGAATCGGGCGGGACCCCCCTGTTCACCACGGATATGCTCTCGCAGATCATTCGCTTCTACGGTGGCGCCCTGCAGGGCATCTTCGGCAACTACCTGGAACAGAGCCTCAGCCTGTTTACCGCCCAGCAGGAGCAGTTCCGTAAAAACCTCGGCGAAGACCCCTTTACCCAGATGGCGAATCTGGCGCAGAACAACATGAAGATGTGGACCAACCTGCAGAAGGAGTTTTTCGGCACTGCCGGTTTCAGCGGCAAGAAAGAGGACAAGTAACCGTCATCTCCGCAAAGGGCAGATTGGGCGACTGAATCAGGCTTTTTTTTCGATCTGAAGCAAAAAAATTCAGATCAAAGCACTGCAGATCGACTGATTTTCTGCTGGAAAAAATATAATAATCACGTAATAACAATAAGTTATAAAATTTCAGCCTGCCCACAGGTATTCGAAAAATATTTTGTGCGCCGCACAAATTTTTCTTGACAACCCCCCACTCCTGACATATGCTGCACTGCAACAATGCTGCATCGCACAATCCCCCTAAACAGGAGCCCTATCATGGCAAACGCTAAAGAAAGTATCGAAATGATGAACGAGTTCAACACCTCCGGTTACGACAGTTTCCGTCAGCTGACCGACATCGGTCTGAAGACCTGGAACTACGTGATGGACGCTCAGCTGAGCACCCTGAACACCGTGATGAACAGCGGTATGGAACAGTTCAAACTGATGACCGAGTCCAAGGACTATCACACCGCTCTGCGCGGTCAGATGGACCTCAGCCGCAAGCTGGGCGAAGACCTGATGACCAAGACCCGCGAAGTCATCGAGCAGGGTCAGAAGACCGGTGAAGAGTACCGTGGCTGGTATGAGACCAACATGGCCTCCATCAACGAGAAGATCAACAAAGTTGCCGAAAAGGCCGCTTGATCCGCTCATTCGGAACAACATAAAACCGGCGCGAGCCGGTTTTATGTTTTCCAAGCGCATGGAAGCGTCACAGCCTGGCAAGGCACGCCCTGATTTTCAGTTTCAAACAACCGGGCCGTTGACCCGGGGTAACATGAGGAAGTAAATCGCATGAGTTGTAATGACAAGCTCGCAGTCGTCACCGGTGGTCTGGGTGGTATCGGTACCGCAATCTGTTTGCGTCTGGCACAGGAAGGCGCCAAGGTCGTCGCCACCTGTCATCCCGCGGAGCAGGACAAAGTGGCAGACTGGCAGGAAAGCCTGAAGGCCCAGGGCGCAGAAGTCGCAGTGGTCGCCGGTGATGTCTCCACCGCGGAAGGCGGCAGCCAGTTGATGGGCGAGATTGTCGAGAAATTCGGCCCGGTGGACATCCTTGTAAACTGTGCCGGCATCACCCGCGACAGCACCATGAAAAAGATGAGTGCGGAGCAGTGGGATGCGGTGATCGACACCAATCTGAGCAGCGTCTTCTATGTCACTCAGCCGGTTTGGAACAGCATGGTCGACCGGGGTTTCGGCCGGGTCATCAACATCTCCTCGGTCAACGGCCAGCGGGGTCAGTTCGGTCAGGCCAACTACTCGGCCGCCAAGGCCGGTATGCATGGCTTCACCATGGCTCTGGCCTACGAAGGCGCCGCCAAGGGCGTGACGGTGAATACCGTTTCCCCCGGTTACATTGCAACGGCCATGACCGCGGCAATGCGTGATGATGTGCGTGAAGCGATTGTCGGTGGCATCCCCATGCGGCGCATGGGTGAACCGGAAGAGATCGCCCAGGCGGTGGCGTTCCTGGCAGATGACGCCAGCACCTACATCACCGGCGCGAATCTGCCGGTGAACGGCGGATTGTTCATCCATTGATGCAGTAACGCCCCGGGAAGTTCGACTTTCCCGGGGCGTTTATTCAGGTTTCTGCTTCTCCTCCTTGAGAGAAAACCTTCGACCCGGCAACCCCTGCCGGGTTTTTTTTTGCTCGCAACCTTGAATCAGCCGATCGGATACCGCTCCGATGCATCCGGCATCAAATGCCGGTACGATTGGCGCATGAACTCAAGTTCATGCGCCAATCCTGGTTGATTCGATTGATACCGGGTATCCACTACTCAGCAACTGATATCGTAGGGGTCATTGCCCAGAGGGTCGGGCCATGCCGGGTCTTCCGGCCAGGCAACAGGTTGTGTGCGCATGACTGACATTGATCGCTCCTCTTTTTGTAGCTTTCCTGTATATAAAGGAGCATAAACAGTGCCAGGCCCGGCAAACCTATGATTTCAGTCGGTTTTGATTCCGCTGAAATTGCCTGAACAATCTATCTGTAAAACTTTTCGACACAACTTTTACCTGAAATTTCACAAGCTTCGGTAATATTCAACAAAGTTTTCGCAGGCTTCTGTTTCTACGTCACGGGATCCGGATGAGCCGTGTTAAAAAATTCGACAGGTCTTGATTTACTCGCAGGCGCGAAAATAGTCGGAGTCTGATCCCAATTGATCCCGGCATTGCGCGGTGGCGTAGGTGAACCCACCGGGCACCCTCAGACGATCCTGTTGCTCCATTTTCACCAGCTGCCGGGCGGCATCGCAGGCCTCCCGTTCCGTGCATTGCTCATCGGCACCGCAAACCTTCAGCACCAGACGTTCACAGGCGGTTTTTTCGCCCCCACTGCGTTTCGGGCAGGCACCGAAGAAGTCCTCGTTATGCAGACCCTCCAGGCATAAGGATGAGGTTTCCAGATTGCCCATGGGGCGCTGTTGCATCTCCTTTCGTTCCATCGCCATGAGTTGCCGGGCCGGATCACAGGCAGGTTGAGCGTCACATTCGTTGTGTTCGCCACAGACTTTGGCGACCAGTTGCATGCAGGCGGCACTGAGCTGCTCCTGTTGACGATCCCGCTCTGCCTCGAGGATCGCGGCATCCCTCACCACGATGCCGTCACGGACGATGATCACAGCCCCGTTGCTGAGGGTGTGTACCCCGTCCCAGAGGGGGGAAGTAACGCCATCAGCACTGCGGGTAACCTTGTTGGTATCGGAATCGATGACGATCTGACTGCCATCCTCCAGGGTACCCTGCCAGGTCACCGGTTCGGCAGGAACTGATAGGGAAATCAGCATAAGAACGGCCGGGATCACGCAAAGCCACCGCATGGTGCTCACCTCCTGTAACTACAACTCGTCCTATACTAACGCCAACTCGGTTGAATGAAACCCATTATGTTGCCCCATCCGGGATGGCGCATATCAGACCTACAGGGAATACCAACGTAGCCCGGGTGCAGCGCAGCGGAACCCGGGA
>JBEVWC010000012.1:0-67783 GCA_040506775.1 Candidatus Thiodiazotropha sp. | reverse complement strand
AAACCCATTATGTTGCCCCATCCGGGATGGCGCATATCAGACCTACAGGGAATACCAACGTAGCCCGGGTGCAGCGCAGCGGAACCCGGGAGTCTCGCAGAAACCTCCTGACCACGGGATTTCGTGCGCCTGCATCAGGTCAGTGCCACATCCTCCCGGGTTACGCGTTGCTTCACCCGGGCTACGGGGATGTGCAGGGGCGTTGACTAGGCCTTCAGGCTGGCGTGGGCTGCGGCCAGACGGGCCACGGGCACCCGGGGCGCCGAACAGGAAACGTAGTTGAGTCCGACCTTGTGACAGAAGGCAATGGAACTGGGGTGACCGCCATGTTCGCCGCAGATACCGACACTCAGATCCGTCTTGATGCTGCGTCCCCACTCCACCGCCAGGCCCATCAACTTACCCACACCCTTCTCATCCAACACCTCGAAGGGGTTGTCCTTGAGGATACCGTTCTGGTTGTACATGGGCAGGAACTTGTTTTCCGCATCCTCGCGGGAGAAGGAGAAGGTGGCCTGGGTCAGGTCGTTGGTGCCGAAGGAGAAGAACTCGGCCTCCTCCGCCAGGGATTCGGCGCGCATGCAGGCGCGCACCACTTCGATCATGGTGCCGAAACGGAAATTCAGCTTGTGCCCGGACGTCTGTTCCACATCCTGGCGGATTTCGTCGACCATGCCCTTGACCAGCTTCAGCTCCTCGGCGGTACACACCTGGGGCACCATGATCTGCGGATGCACCTCCAGATCCTTGGCGGCACACTCGGCGGCGGCCTCAAGAATGGCGCGGATCTGCATGCCGTAGATCTCAGGGAAGGTGATACCCAGACGCACACCGCGATGACCCAGCATCGGGTTGGTCTCGGTCAGTGCCCGCACCTTGCGCAGCATGGTCTCTTTCTTCTCGATCGCCTGTTCCACCAGAGTCTCATCCACGATGTGACGCAGGTCGTCAGCCTCGGTCTTGGCCCGGCTCGGCTCCTCCAGCAGCATCAGGCTGCCGGCCAGTACGTTCATGCCACGCACGGAATTTCGCAGGTGCCGCAGTTCTTCCAGATCAGAGAGCAGTTGCTGCTCGGTGGGCAGAAACTCGTGAATCGGCGGATCCAGCAGCCGGATGGTGACCGGCCGGGGCGCCATCACCTCAAGGATTGCCTTGAAGTCACCCCGCTGCATGGGCAGCAGCTTGTCCAGTGCCGCCTGACGTTGGGCCGGGGTCTCGGCGACAATCATCTCGATCACCACCGGCAGTCGATCCACCGCATTGAACATGCGTTCGGTGCGGCACAGACCTATGCCCATGGCGCCGTACTTGATGGCCCGGCTGGCGTCCGTGGCGGTATCCGCATTGGCCATCACCCGCAGGTAGGCAGCCTCATCGGCCCAGCGCAGCAACCGGTTGAGTTCTTCGGTGAAGTCGGGTTCCACCATGGGGATCTCACCCAGGTAGACATTACCGCTGCTGCCGTCGATGGTGATCATGTCACCTTCACGGATCAGGGTGCCCCGGGCCAGCGCTTCGCGGCGCTGCACGTCCACGCTGATGCCCTCGGCGCCGGCGACACAGGGTTTGCCCATACCTCTCGCCACCACCGCGGCATGGGAGGTCTTGCCGCCACGGCTGGTGAGGATGCCCTGGGCGGCGAAGAATCCATGGATATCCTCGGGCTTGGTCTCTTCGCGCACCAGGATCACCTTGAGGCCCTGCTCCTTACCCATGAGTTCGGCCCGGTCGGCGTCGAACACGGCCCGGCCGCTGGCTGCACCGGGAGACGCGGGAAGACCCTGGGCAACCGCTTCACCCTTGAAATTGCTGTCCAGGCGGGGATAGAGCATCTGCTCCAGGTGGGAGGGATCGATACGCAGCAGGGCCTGTTCCCTGCTGATCAGGCCCTCCTCCACCATCTCCACCGAGGTTCTCACCATGGCGGTGGCATTCATCTTGCCATTGCGGGTCTGCAGGCAATATAAGGTTCCGCGCTCGATGGTGAATTCGAAATCCTGGATCTCCTTATAGTGGGTCTCCAGTTTCTGGCGCAGTTCCTCGAGTTGCACCGCGATATCGGGCATCTCATCGGCCAGCCGCGCAATCGGCTTGGGCGTGCGGATACCGGCCACCACGTCCTCACCCTGGGCATTCACCAGGTACTCGCCGAACAGCTTGTTCTCCCCGGTGCCGGGATTGCGGGTAAACGCCACCCCGGTGGCGGAGTCGTTGCCCCGGTTGCCGAACACCATGGTGCAGACATTCACTGCGGTACCGTTGGCCATCTCGGGGGTGATGTTGAACTGGCGCCGGTAGTCCACCGCGCGCTTGCCCATCCAGGAACCGAACACCGCCTTGATGGCAATCTCCAGCTGGTCATAGGGATTTTCCGGAAACGGCCGGCCCGTGTGGGTCTCGAAGACCTTGAGAAATCGCTGCGCAATCTCCTCGAGATCGCCTGCCGATAGGCCCACATCCTCACTCACCCGGGCATTTTGCTTGACCGCCTCGAACTCCTCGTCGAAGGCCTCGTCGGGTACGCCCATGGCCACCTTGCCGAACAGCTGGATGAAGCGCCGGTAGGCATCGTAACCGAAGCGGGGATCTCCGGTCTGTTCGATCACGCCCTCAAGGGTCTGGCCGTTGAGTCCCAGGTTGAGGATGGTATCCATCATGCCCGGCATCGACATCGCCGAGCCGGAACGCACCGATACCAGGAGGGGATTTTTCGCATCGCCGAAACCCTTGCCGGTCAGTTTCTCGACTTCGGCCATATGTTGGCGCACATCGTCGATGAGCTCGCCCGGCAGGCTCTTGTCACCGCTGGCCAGATAGTCGAGACACGCCTCAGTGCTGATCACGAACCCCGGGGGAACATTCAAACCGAACTGGGTCATCTCACAAAGGTTGGCGCCTTTGCCCCCCAATAGTTTCTTGTTCTTGCCGTCGCCTTCGTGAAACGCAAAGACACGTCGATTCTGACTCATGATAGGACCTCTTGTGTATTTTTCTTTCGGAATAGGCAGGAGACACCAGGACGCTGTGAACCGTGTAGGGTGCACTCCGTGTTTTTAAACCCACAGACGGACAGCCGAGAAACCGGAATTGTCACTGGTACAGATCCGGCGCGAATCTCAGACGGTTGTTGTTGGCAGGTTTCGCAAGTTTAAGAATAGACCGGATTCCGCCTTGGGATGGCCTGTCTTTGTACAATCCCGCTCCGTCGCACGGACCTTAGGGATTCACACACTTTTTTATTGATAGCAGGTTATAATACTCCTTTTTTGTTGCTGAGCCATTACGTCAAGACCCATGGAAAAGACCTACAATCCGCACGCCATAGAACAGCGCTGGTATCAAACCTGGGAGGAGCGCGGCTACTTCGCGCCCAGCCAGAGCGGGGATGCCAATTACTGCATCATGATTCCACCGCCCAACGTCACCGGCAGCCTGCATATGGGACACGGGTTCAACAACACCATCATGGACACCCTGATCCGTTACCACCGGATGAAAGGCGACCGCACCCTCTGGCAACCGGGCACCGACCATGCGGGCATCGCCACCCAGATGGTGGTGGAGCGGCAACTGGAGGCGGAACACCGCAAGCGTCACGACCTGGGGCGGGAAAAGTTCATCGAGCGTATCTGGGAGTGGAAGCAGGAATCCGGCGGCAACATCACCCGCCAGCTGCGCCGTCTCGGCTCTTCCCTGGACTGGCAGCATGAGCGCTTCACCATGGACGAGGGACTTTCCGAGGCGGTGAAAGAGGTCTTCGTCCGTCTCTACGAGGAGGGGTTGATCTACCGCGGCAAACGCCTGGTCAACTGGGACCCGAAACTGCATACCGCCGTGTCCGACCTGGAGGTGCTCTCCGAGGAGGAGAACGGCTTCATGTGGCACATCCGCTATCCCCTGAGCAACGGTCAGGGTCAGCTGGTGGTGGCCACCACCCGCCCGGAGACCCTGCTGGGCGACTGCGCGGTGGCGGTGAACCCCACAGACGAACGCTATAAGCACATGATCGGCGAACTGCTGGAACTGCCCCTGACCGGACGGCGCATCCCGATCATCGCCGATGAAGAACACGTGGATCCCGAGTTCGGTACCGGCTGCGTGAAGATCACCCCGGCCCACGACTTCAACGACTACGCCGTGTGGCAACGTCACCGGGATGAGATCAGCATCAGCGAGCAGGCTCATGGGGGACTGATCAACATCTTCACCATCGACGCCGCAATTCGCAACAATGAGGACGAAGAAGGTCATCTGATCCCGGAAAAATACATCGGACTCGACCGTTACGAGGCCCGCAAGCGGGTGGTCGCGGATCTGGAGACCCAGGGCCTGCTTCTGAAGGTCGACGAACACAAGCTGATGGTGCCCCGGGGCGACCGCTCCGGCGCGGTCATTGAACCCTTTCTCACCGACCAGTGGTACGTGAAGATCGCGCCACTGGCCAAGCCGGCCATCGAGGCGGTGGAGAATGGGCGTATCCGCTTTGTCCCGGACAACTGGAAGAACACCTACTTCGAGTGGATGCGCAACATCCAGGACTGGTGCATCAGTCGGCAGATCTGGTGGGGTCACCGGATTCCCGCCTGGTATGACAACGAGGGCAACGTCTATGTCGGGCGTGACGAGGCCGAGGTACGGCGCACCCATCAGCTGTCCGACGACTACCCCCTGCGCCAGGACGAGGACGTGCTCGACACCTGGTTCAGCTCCGCACTGTGGCCCTTCTCCACCCTCGGCTGGCCCGAGCAGACCGATCGGCTGAACAACTTCTATCCCACCAGCGTGCTGGTGACCGGGTTCGACATCATCTTCTTCTGGGTGGCGCGGATGATCATGATGGGCCTCAAGTTCATGGACGATGTCCCGTTTCACGAGGTTTATGTGCATGGCCTGGTGCGCGATTCCCACGGCGACAAGATGTCCAAGTCCAAGGGCAACGTACTCGATCCCATCGACCTGATCGATGGCATTGAACTCGAGGCGCTGCTGAAGAAACGCACCAGCGGCATGATGCAGCCGCAGCTGGCGAAAAAGATCGAGCAGCAGACCCGCAAGGAGTTTCCCGACGGCATCCCCAGCTTCGGCACCGACTCCCTGCGCTTCACCTTTGCCGCGCTGGCGGCCACCGGCCGGGACATCAAGTTCGATATGGGCCGTATCGAGGGCTACCGCAATTTCTGCAACAAGCTGTGGAACGCCTCCCGCTATGTGATGATGAACGTGGAGGGCCAGGACTGCGGTGTCGGCGCGGCAAAAACCGGCCATTCGGAGCCGGTCTCGGAACTGCAACGCTCCCTGGCCGACCGCTGGATCCTGTCCCGTCTGCAAAAGGCCAAACAGGCCGTGGCGGACGCCATCGAGGGCTATCGCTTCGACCATGCGGCACAGGCGATCTATGAGTTCACCTGGAACGAGTACTGCGACTGGTACCTGGAACTGAGCAAACCGGTGCTCAACGACCCGAACGCCAGTGAAGCGGCCAAACGGGGCACCCGCAGGACCCTGGTCCGGGTATTGGAAAACCTGCTGCGCATGACCCATCCGATCATGCCCTTCATTACCGAAGAGATCTGGCAACGGGTTGCCCCGCTTGCGGGTGTTGAGGGTGACACCATCATGAACCGGCCCTTCCCGACCCGGCGCGAGTCACTCATCGATGAAGCGGCGGAACAGGAGATGACCTGGGTGATGCAGTTCATTCTGGGGATCCGCAAGATCAAGGGTGAGATGAACATCGCCCCCGCCAAACAGGTTCCGGTGCTGCTGGCCAACGCCAGCGAGACGGACCAGAGCCTGGCGCTCAGGCACCGGCCCTTCCTCGACTTCCTGGCCCGCACCGAATCCATCGAGGTGCTGCCGCCGAATGATCACGGCCCGGAATCCGCCACCGCCCTGGTGGGCGAGATGAAAGTGCTCATCCCCCTGGCCGGACTGATCGACAAGGCTGCGGAAATCAAACGCCTGGAAAAGGAGATCAGCCGTCTGCAGGGCGATGCGGAGCGAACCGAGAAGAAACTCGGCAACCCCAGTTTCGTCGACAAGGCCCCGCCTGCCGTGGTGCAGAAGGAGCGCGACAAACTCAATGAGAATCTCAAGGCATTGGAGAGCCTGCGCGCCCAGCTGGATAAGATCCAGTCATTGTGACCGGCCCCATTGGGCGTTCGCTCCCGACAGTGGGTTCGAACGCTCGATCAAATTCCCGAATGCCTCTTATCGACTCGTTCCCTCGCTCTGCGTGGGAACGACTGAAGACGCATATCTTGATTTAGACTAACCTAAAGGATGACATCTTTATAAACAAGTTGAGGCGTCAAGAAAGGGAAATGTAACAGGGAGACAAAAAATGGAAGTCTTCATCAGCCATAGCCACCACGATCGTCACGAGGCTACAAAAATCAGGGACTTGCTTGAACGCCATGGAGCTCAGGCATTTTTCGATCAGGAAGAGATTCATCCAGGAGATGATCTACCCGATCGAATACTTCAGGGAATTAAAGATTGTGACTTCTTCCTACTCGTATGGTCCAGAAATGCCGCCAGATCAGAGTGGGTTCAGAACGAGTGGAATCTTGCGTACGACGAGCGCAAAAAAATCTTGCCCTATGTGCTGGATTCTACACCACTACCGCAAGGCCTTTCGAATCTCGTCTACATCGATCACACCGATCAGAAGCACGGTAACGCACTATTATTGAAAACAATCTTTCCTGGCTACATTCCCCCGCCTGGTGACTTATTCCCGGGACAGTGGCGTGCCACAGTCGATTTCATCAGCCTAGGACAGGCCACATTTGATATCGAATTGCGGTCAAATGGTCAAATCGAGGGGCAGGGAAGACTTGAGGAAACCGGAATATTTGGCCAGTTCGCAGATCCCAGTATGCATGAGTTATTCGACATGAGTATACCGATCCACGGGAACTGGCACTACGACGATGACACGCAGGTACTTACACTCGAAACCGTCTCGAGCGGGTTCGGTCAAACCCAGCGGGATCTGGTGATTATCCACACAACCGGGCAAGAACACGGGGCGATCAATGGTACAGACCGAGGGGGACGTGTATGGGTTCTGCAACGCGTGGGGGAAGCCCCTAGCCGCTCACATCCTGACGACCATCGACTGCATATCCGCAACGAGATTCA
Source organism: Candidatus Thiodiazotropha sp. (assembly GCA_040506775.1). Lineage (GTDB taxonomy): Bacteria > Pseudomonadota > Gammaproteobacteria > Chromatiales > Chromatiaceae > Thiodiazotropha. The sequence goes on along the minus strand of JBEVWC010000012.1, from coordinate 60,637 downwards.
AGATGCCTACGATCAACTCAAAGACACCCAAGTGTTGTGCGCGTTTTTAAGCGCGGCTTGTATGGGTATTCAGGCTAAAGGGGATGATTTGGGCTTGCCTCAGCAACTGTTATTCAGCGCGGCACAGCTAGAACCTGGGTCATGTGAACGCATGTTGGAAATCCTAAAACAAAACGGCTGGTTGCGATCAGTATAACAAGGGGTACCCCTTAGGTATGTCTGTATTTCCAGTTGTTGTTGATTGTACATTTTTTCAAGGGTTAGAGTTTCAACCGATATAGATAGTCGACTCATATCATTCTGCAAAACTAACACACTCGAATAAGAATTTTCGACTCGTTCCCGCGCTCCACATGGGAAAGCATACCCAGACCAAGTGGTACTGCCCTAGCCTGGGGTGTAAACCCGACGCGGGGTCTGCATTCCCACGCAGAGCGTGGGAACGAGGGGTATCTCACGTCCGCTGTGAGACCAATCATTGTGCGGCGCTTAAGACAGCATCCTGTGCAACAGCATCACCACCAGCAACAATCCCAGAATCCACACCAGCACGACACCGAACAATCGCAGCAAAGCCCTGTTGAGCAACGGTTTGTCATCCGCCTGCAGGGTTGCATAAAAGTGATCCACAGCCAGCGGGTTGGCCACCTCATGATCCGGATTCTCCAGCAGAGCCATGGCATCTTCCCATTGCTCGTCGACATATACCCACAGGCTCGCACCGGAAAACAGGATCGGATTCACCATGCGCACCGCATGCTCATCCGCGACAAAGGCGGGAATGCCGTTTTCCTCCAGCAGTCCCTTGAGCGCGTAGAGTGTGTTCGTGTCATTGTTCTTGGTTACGAGTTTCATGGTGCGGCATCACCAGGGTAAGGATGACTGAGTCCAGCAATGAAACTGTAACAAATTCCCAGGGCGATCATGATATTTTGAATCAGACCCCCGTAACTGAATCGATAAAACGGCTATCCGATATGACTGACACCAATGACTTTGACTACAGCGAGGAGTGGCTCCAGGCGGAGCTGGACGAGGCATTCGATGAGGATTTCGAACTTGAAATTTCGGAACCGGCCCTGTCCCTAGAACTGCGGCGGATCTACAAGGAAAAACATCCCGCCACCCTCGACCGCAAGATCTACTTCAAGGCCCTGCTCACTCTTCAGGCGGAACTGATCAAACTGCAGGACTGGGCTCAGGAAACCGGCGAAAAGATCGTGGTGGTTTTCGAAGGCCGGGACGCCGCGGGCAAAGGGGGTGTGATCAAGCGCATCACCCAACGTCTCAATCCGCGGGTCTGCCGGGTCGTCGCGCTGTCCAAACCCTCCGAACAGGAGCGCACCCAGTGGTATTTTCAACGCTATGTGACCCACCTGCCCTCCGCGGGCGAGATCGTGCTGTTCGACCGTTCCTGGTACAACCGCTCCGGGGTCGAGCGGGTGATGGGATTCGCCTCGCCTCAGCAGGTGGAGCAGTTTTTCAATGATGTGCCGGAATTCGAGCGTTCCCTGGTCAGGTCCGGAATCCGCCTGATCAAATACTGGTTCTCGATCACCGATGAAGAGCAGCAACTGCGCTTCCTGATGCGCATCCATGATCCGCTGAAACAATGGAAACTCAGCCCCATGGATCTGCAGTCCCGAATCCGCTGGGAGGACTACACCAAGGCCAAGGAGGACACCCTGGCGCGCACCAATATCCCCGAGGCGCCCTGGTTCATCGTCGAGGCGAATGACAAGAAGCGGGCCAGGCTCAATTGCATCCATCACCTGCTGCAACAGATTCCCTACCAGGATGTGCCGAACGACAACATCGCATTACCCGAGCGGGTGTTCAATGAGAACTATGAACGACGGGTGTTGCCGACTGAGTTGTATGTGCCCAAAAGGTACTGATCGACTCGTTCCCACGCGGAGCGTGGGAACGAGTATTGGACAGGGAACAATCGTCAGCCCTGGTAGCGCAGACTGTATCGCCGCAGAAATCCCACGAACTCCTGCAGGGCTTCGATACCACTGGCTTCAGCCTGGGCGCACCATTGGGTCAGCGCCTCCAGACGTTTGTCATGGCTCGAGGCCTGCTGCTCCCAGATCTTCTGCAGCCTGACCTTGTACTGGTAGACCAACTCCAGGGCCCGGTTGTCGTCGAGGATATCGCTGAGCAGTTTGCGATCGCGTTCCGTGAGCAGCATCGCATCCCGGCGCACCAGTCTCAAGGCCTTGCGATAGAGCCTTCTCAGGCGTCGGTCAGCACGGCGAATCTCGATTCGAAACACCGGTTTCAGAACCCGCCGCCGATAATCGGTCAGCAGCTGCAGTCGATTGACCGTCAGGGCCTTGATCGCCTCCACATCGAGTTGTGGGCGCTCGTCGACGAAACCCCGTTTGGGTGCCACCTTAAGCACCCTGGCGAGGCGCAGGTAGGAGAACAACTTGATGTACATCCAGCCGATATCGAATTCGAACCAGCGGTTGGAGAGTTTCGCGGAACTGCCAAAGGCGTGGTGATTGTTATGCAGTTCCTCACCACCGATGAGTATGCCCCAGGGCACCAGGTTGGTGGCCGCATTGGGGATTTCGAAATTGCGATAGCCCCAGTAGTGACCCAGGCCGTTGACCACACCGGCGGCCCAGAACGGAATCCATACCATCTGCACCGCCCAGATCGTCAGCCCAATGGGGCCGAGGGTAATCAGTTCGATCAGCAGCAGCAGGGATATACCGACAAAGTTGTGGCGCTGGTAGACATGGCGTTCCAGCCAATCGTCCGGGGTGCCTTTACCATAGCGTTCAAGGGTCTCACGGTTTTCCGCCTCGGTGCGATAGAGTTCCGCGCCCTGCCAGAGCACCTTGCCGAGTCCCCGGGTCTGTGGACTGTGGGGATCTTCATCGGTTTCACAACGGGCATGATGCTTGCGATGGATCGCCACCCACTCCCGGGTCACCATGCCGGTGGTCAGCCATAACCAGAAGCGAAAGAAATGGCTCAGGATGGGGTGCAGATCCAGCGCCCGGTGGGCTTGATGACGATGTAGAAATACCGTCACCGAAACGATCGTGATGTGCGTCAGGATGAAGGTGAGCAGCAGATAGTCGGACAGGGAGAAGTCGAACAACCCGTTGAAGATCATTGGTTAACCTCGGAGACAGGAGCGCTGCCCTGTGTGGATGCATGGGTCACTGAAATCCCGACGAACCGGCTGTCAGGAGGGGGGACAACCCCTGCGCGGGCAGTGCCGGGTACTACAGCATTGGGTAACAACCGGCAGGCACGCGATTGGGTCGATCATCAAAGATTACACCAGCCCCGAGGTTCTTGCACGATGGCTGGGCAGCAAAAGCCCGCTGGTCAATGGGGCTGAATCAGCCGGGACAGTCCCTGCGCATCGTTCACGATCACCGCCCCCCGCCGGGTGGAGACGGCACCACTGGCCACGAAACCCTGGATCAGCCGTGCAATCACCTCCCGGGTGGTGCCCAGGTGCGCCCCCAGTTCCTGCTGGGTCATCTGCAATACCCCGTCAGCCGAGGCATTTGAGAGGATGAAATTGGCCAGACGCTGATCCAGGTTGCAGGCATGTACCTGCTCCAGTTCATCCATGAGGCGAAACACCAGCCCCGACAGGGCCTTCACAGTGAGGTTCTGCACCGAAGTCTCCTGCTCGAACAGCTGACGGTAGAGGGCTCCGGGAATCACCTCAACCCGGGTCTCACGGTCTGCCTCCACCCAGGCCGGGTAGCGCAGATCATTGAACAGGCAGTTGAGCGCCAGCACACAGGTCTCCCCGGGGCGAATGAAATAGAGCGTCGCTTCGCTGCCCTGGGGCGTGTAGGTGAACACCCGCAGACGGCCCTGGGTAACCAGATAGGCACCGGACACGGGCTGACCCTTGTGGATCACCGGGGTGGGTCGAGCGAAGTGTTTACGAATCACACCGGACTGCAAAAGCGCCTGCCCTCCGGGCGAAAGGTTGAGTACGCTTTCGGACATGCAGACTCCCGTGTCATGATCGCGGCGCGTTGCTGGAAACGCGAAAGCCTCCATCATAGAGCTAACCCCCCCTGGGCGTCGACTCAGTTGTCGTCGACTCACTTAGCTTCGAACCAGCCATTCCCTGCTCTTCCGCCCTGATGCGAGCCTGACTGATCCGCGACTGCAGCGTGTCGCTGCTCAAGGCCCGCAGGAACGCGACCAGATCCGCCACCTTGTCATCGCTGAGCGCTGGACCATCCAGCCGGGTCATCACCTTGAGATCATCCGCCCATACCAGGTAGGGTCCGGTCATTCCCAGCTGGACACTGGACATGATCCGCACCACCTCGGCAAGGTCGTTCACCGAGCCATTGTGCAGCCAGGGTCCAGTGAGGGCCACATTACGCAACGAAGGCACCCGCCAACTACCCCGTCCACTGTCTGCAGAAGCGGCACCGCTGTCACGGGTCAGGCGGTAGCGCGCCTCGTAAGGGGTTGGATAGATGGGAAAGATGCGCATCGGCGCCCGGTCGTCGAACAGGCTCGCGCCACTGAAATTGGGTCCGAAATGACAATTGGTGCAACCAATTGACTGGAACAGGGCCATCCCCCGCAGCTGCTGACTATCCAATGCCTGCAGGTCACCGCGGAGAAACCGGTCATAGGGTGTGTCCGGGGTAATCAGGGTACGTTCATAACTGGCGATTGCCTGGGCAAGCCGCGCGGCGTTGATCCCTTCATCCTCGCCAAAGGCCTGGGCAAACTGGGCCGGGTAGTCCGGGTCCTGGCGCACCCGCTCGACGACCAGATCGAGTGACGGCATGCCCATCTCGAGGGGATTGAGCAGCGGTCCCAGGGCCTGTTCCTCCAGGGAGCGGGCCCGGCCATCCCAGAACAGCACCGACTGAAAAGCGGCATTCCATACCGTGGGCGCATTGCGGCTGCCCGTCTGGCCCCCAATACCCAGGGAAGTGGCCCGGCCATCATCACCGCTGCCTGACAGAACATCATGACAGGAACTGCAGGAGAGGCTGCCATCCAGGGAAAGACGGGGGTCGAAGAAGAGGCGTTCACCGAGTCTGATCTTGGCCTCTGTGAGGGGATTGTCCACCGGAGTGGGTGCCTGCCCGGGCAGGGCCTGCCAGACATATACGCTGCCTGCATCGGATTGGATCGACCTGTCCCGAGCATCACTCTGTGAAACCGGCAGCGGTTGCCAAACGAAACGCTTTGATCCCAGCAGACCGAGCAGAGGATCGTGTTTTCCCGCCCCGGGTTTGATCGCAGGCTTCTCGATCAGCGGATCGATCACCACTTCGGGAAACCGGGAAACACTGAGAATGATCAGCAGCTTCAGGGCGAAGGCCAGGATACCGGTTCCCAGCGCGGTGGCCAGCAGCCACTGCCGCCCCCTGGCCAAACCGCCAATCGGGGCCAGGTCGTAACGCACCATGGCGAGCAACACCAGAGACCCGACAAATACCGCGATCACCGCGACCAGGATGAGATTCATCGCTATAACTCCTGGCCAGGGACGCAGGTTCAGCGCACCGCCAAGCCTACGCCCATGGCGTGTCTGAGGTTACTCGGCGTGGCGCTGAAAAAAGGTGTCGCCCGGGGTCACGGTCGTCACTTCGGTAATCGAATCGAAGGGCAGTCCCACCCTTTCATGCGCCCGCCGGACCGACTCCGCATCCGGCGCCATGGTGAAACAGAATGCGCGGGCCGCCTCGTAGCTCAAATGAATCCGCAACGGTACCACCCCCTCCTCGAGACAGGCGGCCTCATAGCGTGAATAGAAGACCTCGAACTGCTCCCGGGTCAGGCCTCCCGGAAAGGTTTCACTGCCCTGGTCGTGGGTATCGATATAGAACTTCATCGGTTTCATGGTTCACCTTCAGAATGGTTTCACGAAACGCCAAATTACCCTGGCAAGTTTGCGGGTTCTGTAGCAATTGCTACACATGCCCAAAATTGCTTGATGTTGTGTTTCTCATTCCTCAAAGAAACCGTCTGAATAGGCTATAGTGAGTACACATGCCCCACACCACGAAACGCAGTTTGTCGCCGTGAATCACCGTACATCCCTGAACCCGCAGACACGACTCAAAGAAGCCTTGATACGAGGTGCGATCTGGGCCTTCATCGGCCTGCTGTATGCGATGTTGTTTGTAATTCTTGCCGGGTTTTCTGAGTACTGGCACCTGCCCATCGCCCCCTATCTGTTCGCCGGCGTGCTGGCCGGCACCCTGGGTGCCCTGATCTACAGCAGCATGCGGCTGTCGGTACTCATGACCATCATCATTGCACCGATTTCGCTGTTCTATTTCATGTTTTCCGAGAAACCGGTGAACATGCCTGCGTTACTGCTGCTGGTCACCGCGGTGGGTGCGTTCATCGGCGCGCTGTACGGTTTTTTCTCGCTCGGTTCCAGGGTCTACCGGGCTGATGCGAAGACCCTGGCGGGTTTCAGTGCCGGTTGGCTGGCCGCCCTGGGCTACCTGCTGCTGTCCGGTTTCACCGGCACCCAGCCGATCAGTCTGGTGGTGGCGGTGATGTGTCCGATCACCGGTATTATTTATGTACTCCTGGTCCCCTCCTTCATCAGGATGTATGACAATCTGCTGCCCCCGGTGGGTGACGGCCTGATGGCCGGTATCGGGGTGTCCGGTTTCGTCTCCCTGAGTCTGTTCATCATGACCAGCAGCATCGACACGGACATGGCCGGCCCCCTGCTCCCCACCCTGGATTGGATACACGCACAGTTGGGTGGGGCGATTGTCGGCGGCATCCTGGGGGGCGGACTGGCCGGGGTATTGTCCGGTCTGCTGTTGACCGACTGGCAGGACCTGTAAGGCCTTTCGTCACACGTCACATAGTGTGTTGGCGTTTCACCGTGGGTTGCATCGCCACGCTGCATTGCTTGCCACACGGGGGATAGGAGAAGCGCCTGGAGGGTTATGCATTGTCCCGTAATGCGGCGCATTCTGCCGGATCCCGGGTTCCGCGGTGCTCCACCCGGGCTACGCGGGTGAGGTTCATTGCTCGTGAGATTTCCCTGCGTCCCAAGCGATGTAGCCCGGGTGCAGCAAAGCGAAACCCGGGAACGCCCCCCCGCAGCCCCAACGCTCCCGAATTCCCCGATGCTTAATCTGGGATCGCGCCCTATGAGTAGCATTTCAACAGCTTGTTAGGATAAATTCGCAACAGTATCGCCTGACAAGTCAGACGACTCCGCACCTCCGGTGCAGGCAGCCCCCCAAGAGCACCCCATAGCATGTCAGCCACCGCCAAAATCAGCCTCTATGCCCTGACCGTTTTCTTGAGTTCCGCCCTGCTGCTGGTGCTCGAAGTAGTGGCCGGTCGCCTGATCGCACCCTATGTGGGGGTTTCCCTCTATACCTGGACCTCGGTGATCGGGGTAATCCTGGCGGGTCTCTCCCTGGGCAACTGGCTGGGTGGTGTCTGGGCAGACCGTAACGCTGGAGAAGCGGCGGTGGGGTACACCCTGATCGGTTCCGCACTGGCCACTCTCGGCATCCCCCTGATCCTCACCCTGGTCGCACCGGGCATCCAGAATGGTGAGTGGAGCCTGCTCTCAGCCAGCCTGTTGCTGGTGCTGGCCCTGTTTTTCCTTCCGGCGCTGCTGCTCGGCATCGTCACCCCGATCCTCACCACCCTGGCGCTGCACCTTTCCAGCCGCACCGGACACATTGTCGGCATGATGCATGCGCTGGCCGCGGTGGGCAGCATCTTCGGAACCTTCATGACCGGTTTCTGGCTGATCCAGAGCTTCGGCACCCACACCGTGATCCTCAGCGCGGCACTGACCCTGGCGCTGCTTGCCCTGCCCCTGATGCGGGGACACCGGTTACGCGCGATACCTGGCCTGGCGATCATCGCGGTGATACTTCTGACCCTGGCCGGGGTACGCAACGGCCTGAACTCCCCCTGCGACCGGGAGAGCGCCTACTTCTGTATCCGGGTGGTAGACGAATCCTGGGAGATGCCCCCAGGACAGCTCAAGTCTCTGGTCCTCGACCACCTGCTTCATGGCAGCAATCACAGTGGCGATGCCCGGGTCCTGGTAGCCCCGTACGTACAGCTGATGGATGAATTGACCCAGGCACACTTCGGCGAGCAGTCACCCGTGTCTTTTTTCTTCATCGGCGGAGGCGCCTACACCCTGCCCCGGGCGGTGCGTACCCTGTACCCGGAGGCGGCGGTCACCGTGGCGGAGCTCGACCCGGTGGTTACCGAAGTGGCCGAACAGCAGCTGTTCCTCGAGACTCAGGGCATGCAGGTACGCCACGAGGATGCGCGGGTCGCGCTGCAGCGGATCCCGGATGCCCGCTTCGATGTGATCGTCGCCGATGCCTTTCACGATATCGCGATTCCCCCCCATCTGGTCACCCGGGAGATGGCGCAACTGGTGGCGGAACGGCTGACCGAGGACGGAATCTATCTGCTCAACATCGTGGATGCCTTTCCCGATGCCCGGCTGGTGAAGTCTCTGGTGAAAACCCTGCAGGGGGTATTCCCTGTGGTGGATATCTGGCTCGATCAGATTCCCGACGAACCGACCCGCGCCACCTATGTGGTCTCCGCCGGACAGCGTGATGACCTGCCCCCGCAGATCATTGCCCAACGGGGCCTGGCGCGATCCTGGCTGAAGGTGACGGAACCGGTGTTGGCAACCGGCACGCCCCTGGCCAGCCTGCCGGTGCTGGAGGACGACCACGTGCCGGTGGAACGGCTGATGGCCAACCTGTTTCTCACCCGCCTGGGTCAATAGGCTTGTTACCCGCTACGGAGCCAGGGATTGTATTTTGCGGGTCACACTCATCGACGACTGACTCGGCAAACCCAATCAATCGTTACAGTGTGATGACTCGCGCGAACAGGATATCAACCGGTAGGTCGGCTTAGGGCAGCGTAACCCGACCTACAGCAGCCACAGCGGCTACCGCTGTTTAGTTCCTCTACGCAACACCAACATCCCCAACTGCCCAGGCGTTTACGATCAACTGCATATCCAGCGCAGATCGACCCCGTAATCATCGAGACTCTCCGGAGGCGGCGCCACGGGCAGTTTAAGACTGCCCGCCGCAACGGTTTCCCGGGTGAGCCGCTCCTCGCGGCGCCGCTCGGCGTCTTTGCGATCCTTGGGCAGGCCCGGGTATGGCAGGCCTTCCGGCTGCCAACCGTGAATCCGCAGACGCAAGGCACTGGGTTTGGCGGGATGTCTCAGGACCAGACTCAGCGGCATGCAGGGTTTCACCCCCGGATGCAGCCCGATCCAGGGTTCGAATTCCCGCAGACGTATGGCACACAGCCGCACCACACCCTGCCCGTCCGTCTCCTCACGCAACGGCAGGGAAAACCCGTTCCACTCGACATCCCACTCGGAAAATGCCTGCTGAGGAGTGCCATCGATGGGTCTGAGCAACACCTGCCAGCGTGCCGTGCTGGCATCCACCCAACGGGATCCACCCTGCTCCTGGCCCTCCGCATCCCCGCCCACCAGGGGCCAGAACTCCAGGGCCCGCTCAAGCTCGAGCTGACAACCCTCGAATGTGACCTTCCAGCGGGTACGCGCAGGATCGAGCATCAGACAGCGCTCCAGGGACGGCCCCAATCCCAGCCCGACCTGCTGCAGATCGGAACACACCTGCTGCAGATCCTGCTTGAGAAAAAAAGGCAGCGCGAATCGCCGGTGCAGGGTATCGCCCCAATCCAGCAGGTCCGGTGTGACATCCTCGCGGGACAGCATCGCCACCAGGGCTCGTAACAGCAGTCCCAGGGCGGTGGAGCGCTCCGCACTGCCGGCCATGCGGAAGGCGCGAAACTCCACCAGGCCCAGGCAACCCCGACCGGGCAGATAGGGATTCCAGAGTTTCTCGATATTCAGGTCGGAACGGTGAGAATTGCCCGAGGGATCGGTGAGAAACGGGGCCAGACTGCGCCACAGGAATTCGGAATCCGGGTCCTTTTCATGCTTGAGCAGGTGCAGTGCCAGACGCAGTTCATGAAACAGATTGCGCAATCCCTCGTCCGGCCTGGGGGACTGACTGGTGCCGCCGAGGTAGTCCGGGGCAAACCAATAGGAGAGTGCGGGATGGGCCACCCAGTAACGGATCAAGCGAGGCAGCAGGTGGCGGTTGGTCAGAAAAGGGCTGAGATTGGGAGTGCGTCCACCCAGGGTCAGCTGGCCACCGCCGCCACTGTCCGATTCGACACCGTTGTACTGCAGCCGATAGGTTGAAAGCCCCACCTTTTCGCAGACACCGAACAATTCCCGGCTGGCGGCATGAAACTGGCGGCTGTCGGGATAGGGGGCCTGATTGATCTCGATGACGGCCGGATCCGGTGTCAGGGTCGTCCAGACCACGGTCTCATCCACCGGTGGAGGGTAGCCCTGAAGGATCAACCCGGGAAGATATTTGGCAGCCGGCTCCAACACCTCGAGGAAGCGGCGGAACATGCGCACGTCGGGGAACGCAGGCAACTCCAGGATTGCACAATCCACGCCTTCATGGCCGGTATGGGGCCCCAAAGCCAGCAGGTACTCCCCCCGGGCGGCCAATTCATCCTCAAGTCCCGAGGGGGGTATGGGCTGTTCGTGACGGGACTCCCGGGACCAGCGGGCCAGTTCCTCCTCGCCATGCATCAGGGGTTTGTCGTCCAAGCGGAACACCAGACGGTGGGGCAGACTGCCCTGGCACTTGAACGGGTGGGTCGACCAGCCCTTCATGGCAAGACCGTGCAGCAGGTGATCCATGAACGCGAGTAGCCGTTCCGGTGGCAGTGCCGGGAGTTCCTCGTCGAGCGGATCACGGGAACCCTGCCAAAGGGATTTTCCATCCCTCGAGGCATACAGTCCCAGGGACCAGCGGGGCAAGGGTTCACCGGGGTACTGACGCCCCAGCGTACGCAGCACCAGGGCCCCCGGATGCCGTTCCAGAAGGAGCCGCATCAGTCGCTGCGCCAGGATCTCCTTTTCCCCTCCCAGTGCCTCGGAAAGCCATTCGGGCTGCTCCGAATTCCGCAGTGTGAAGGTCGGCTCGGCGCCGATCCACACGCCGGGCAGGATCGCCTCGATACGCTCATCCAGTGAGCTGATTTCCTGCTGTAAGGTATCGGAAGAAGCGCTGACTGCTGACACGGAATCCCCTGAATCAAAGATGACTTGAAACCCCTCTGCAAGGGGTTGATCGGCATACCGTTCCCTGCCCGCCGGAAGCTTCCCTGACGCTACCTTACACCGGCAATCAATCCCCGGACCAGTCCGAATGCACGAACCCGCGCTCCGGGTGATCCACCCGTTCGTAGGTATGTGCGCCGAAGGCATCCCGTTGAGCCTGGATGAGATTCTGCGGCAGCCTCTGGGTACGGTAACTGTCGAAATAGTTGAGGCAGGCACTCATCACCGGCAGGGGAATACCCGCGGATACCGACGCCTGAACCACTCGTCGCCAGGCGCCCTGCAGACCCATCAACTGACCACTGATGGCAGGACTCATCATCAGGTTGGCCGGCTCCTCCCCCGCATAGGCCTCGCGAATGGTATCCAGCAGGCGGGCGCGAATGATGCAGCCCCCTTTCCAGATGCGCGCCATCTCGCCCAGATCGACGGACCAGCCGTAACGCTCGGAGGCACTGCGGATCAGGGCCATGCCCTGGGCATAGGCGGTGATCCGCGAGGCGTAGATTGCGCCGTGCAGGTCCGCGATCAGGCTGTCCGGGTCCGACATCAGTCCCGGACTGTCGCCTCCCAGCTGTGCCGAGGCGGCCACCCGCTCCTGCTTCAGGGAGGACAACACCCGGGCATCCACGGCGGCGGAAATCCCGGGCACCGCAACGCCCTGCTCCAGAGCGGCCTGCACCGTCCAGCGGCCGGTGCCTTTCTGTCCCGCCTTGTCCATCACCAGGGCCACCAGGGGTGTCCCCGTCTCAGGATCAATCACTTTCAGGACCTGGGCGGACAGCTCCACCAGAAACGACTCCATGGGCCCCTGGTTCCAGGTATCGAACACCTCCGCCATGGCCGGTTCATCCATGCCCAGCCCACGCCGCATCACATCGTAGACCTCGGCCAGCAGCTGCATGTCGGCGTATTCGATGCCGTTGTGCACCATCTTCACGAAATGTCCCGCCCCGTCCGGTCCCACATGGGTCACGCACGCACCTGCATCGGTCTGCGCGGTGATCGCCTCGAACACACTGCGTATCTCCGCGTAGGACTCTGGGGAACCGCCCGGCATCATGGACGGACCGTGACGGGCCCCCTCCTCGCCCCCCGAGATCCCCACACCGACGTAGTGCAGTCCCTTGTCACGCAACTCTCGCTCACGCCGCTGGGTATCCTCGAACCAGGAGTTGCCTCCATCCATGACGATGTCGCCGGGCTCCAGCAGGGGTTGCAGCTGTTCCAGCACCTGGTCCACCGGGCTGCCGGCCTTGATCATCAGCAACACCCGCCGCGGGCGTTCCAGCAGGGCGATGAATTCAGCCAGATCCGCCGTACCACCAAAGCGCTTACCCGCATGCTCCGCGAGGAACGCTTCGGTCACTTCGGAACGCCGGTTCCATACCGCCACCGGAAAACCCTTCTCCTCCATGTTCAGGGCCAGGTTGCGTCCCATGACGCCGAGACCGATGAGCCCGATATGGAACTGTTTTGCATCAGACATGTTGGATACCTTTACGAGAGCATGACGACCCTGGGTTCCGCGTGGGAAGTCAGGGCCGGGTTACAGAGGACGATCCTTGGGCAGTGAGCGGGCAGCCTGGCGATCGAGGATCCAGTCCCCCTCCCGGGCCAGTGAGGCCGGAACACTGCCGTCCATCAGCGCCCAGCGTACCGCATCCGCCTTGTCCTCACCCTGCGCCATCACCAGCACGTGACGGGCCTGATGAATCACCGAGGGGGTCACGGTGAGGCGTTGTCGCGGCGGTTTACTGCCGATCACCGGCATCACCCGGCGGCGCTCCTCGTCGAGGGCCGCGGAGCCGGGAAAGATCGATGCGGTATGACCATCCTCGCCAACCCCGAGCAGCAGGATATCGACTCGCTCCGGCAGGATCGCTTCGTACTCCTGGGCGGCCTTGTCCGGCTCCTCTTCGCCACACATGCGATAGACGATCACCCCCTCGGGTGGGGCGCCGTGAAACAGGGAATCCATCACCGTGAAGGCATTGCTCTGGGGAGTGTTCACCGGCACGCAACGTTCATCCCCGAAATAGATCCGGATCCTCGACCAGGGGATATCGGAACGCTGCGCCAGACGCCGGTAGACCGGCAACGGCGTGCCACCACCGGCGAGCATGAGGTGACAGTGCTCGGAGGTTTCGAGCACACTTTTCAGCTTCTCGACGATCCACGCCTCGGCGCGCTCAGAAAAATCGGCTTCATCCACAATCATTCTTGCTTGGCTCATTCGCTGATCTCCCGCCATTGGCGACTGTATCGGTCCATGAGATTTTCGGCTTCGCCCGGGCCTTCACTGCCCTCGGCGTAAAATTGGGGCTGCTTCTTCGTCTCCGCTTCCCAGGACTCGAGGATCGGGCTGACAAAGCGCCAGGCGTGTTCCACTTCATCGCGCCGGGCGAACAGGGTTGCATCGCCCTTGATCGCATCCAGCAGCAGGCGTTCATAGGCATCCTTGATGGGATGGTTGTAGGTCTCGGAATAACTGAAGTCCATTTCCACCCCGCCCACATCCAGCACGTCCCCGGGCTTCTTACTGCTGATTTTCAGAGACATGCCTTCATCAGGCTGAATCCGGATGGAAAGCACATTGGGTTCCAGTTCCTGACAGATGTCGTCCCGCCCGAACAGGCACAGGGGCACCGGGCGAAACACCACCGAGATTTCGGTCATGCGCCGTGCAAGCTGCTTGCCGACCCGCAGGAAAAACGGCACCCCCTGCCAGCGCCAGTTGTCGATATAGCATTTGATCGCGGCATAGGTGGGGGTACGGGAACGAGGATCCACATTCTCCTCATCACGGTACCCGCGATACTGGCCAAACACCACATGGTTGGACACTTCCCGTCCCATGAGCGGACGCAGGCCGCGCAATACCTCGACCCGCTTGTCCCGGATATCATCCGCGGAGAACGACACCGGAGGCTCCATGGCGCAGAGCGACAATACCTGCAACAGATGGCTCTGCACCATGTCGCGCAGCACGCCGGTTTTGTCATAGAAGCGTCCGCGACCCTCAACGCCGATGGACTCCGCTGCGGTGATCTGGATATGGTCGATGTGTTTGCGATTCCACAGGGGTTCGAAAATGGTATTGCCGAGGCGGGCGACGAGGATGTTCTGCACCGTCTCCTTGCCCAGATAGTGATCTATTCGGTAGACCTGGTCCTCCTGCAGGATCTCTCCGACCACCCGGTTAAGATCCATGGCAGACTCGAGATCACGTCCGTAGGGTTTTTCCATGATCACCCGGGTCCAGGGGGCATGCACACCGCTTTCGCCGAGGAGTCCCGATTCGCTCAGTCGATGCAGGATGATCGGCGCCGCGGAAGGCGGGGTTGCAAGGTAGAACAGTCGGTTACCCTCACTGCCAATCTGCTCCTCCAGGCTTTCCAGGGTGTCCCGCAGCCGGTTGTAACCCTCCGGATCCTCGAAGTTACCCTCCACGTAGGCGATACGCTGGCTGAACTGTTGCCACAACGCCTGATCCACCGGTTTCGAGCGGGAGTACTTCTCCACCGACTCCAGCAGCATGTTGCGATACGCCTCGTCGGTCTCGGGGGAGCGGCTGTAGCCGATTACCGCAAAACGCTCATCCAGGGCCTTTTCCCGGGTCAGGTTGTACAGTGCCGGCAGAAGTTTGCGCCGGGTCAGATCCCCGGCGGCGCCGAATATCACCAGGGTGCAGGGTTCGAGCATATCCGCCTGCAGAAACAGTTCATTCTGGCTCAGGCGCTGCTGAATTGAAAAATCGGGCTGCATCTTGACGGCTTCCTTCACGGTTTTTGTTCAAATGTACAGGCGCCGGCCTGCCGTGCGGGACCCAATCACAGGATCCCCGATCCTCTCTGTGAGGTTTTATACCATTCCCGGTCGCAGCTTGTTAACAGGCTGTTGCAATTCCCTGGCAGCCCGGATCACTACCTGCTCAGACCCTCATCCCGGGTAAATTCCACTGTTCATGCGGGGTGGCAAACGGTTTCTCGACCCATCGCGTTGCTACCCTGGACTTCTGCCGATTAATTTTTCACCGCAATACGGTTATACTTGCCGATTCGGACGATCAGGGCCTTGCAACGCCAAGCCATCAGATACTGCAGGGATTGGTACTATCAGGCCCCAGTAATTTTTACGAAACGTTGGTCAATAAGGATGCGACCAGGAGTCTTCGTATCGGCTGGACCGGAGTTGTCCGACGCGCACCGTGTCATCCTCGCAGGTCCGCAACCAACCGATCGACTCCCGAACTAAAACCACGCATCCGATCTCTTTGTTTAGTTCCGTTTCTCCACATATTCATTCAGGTAAAACACATTGCAGCAAGCTCTCAAAGTGGGCGTTTTTGTCGACGCCGAAAATGTACGCTACAACGGCGGCTACCAACTCCGTTATGATGTTTTAAGAATGTTCGCAGGCCGATACGGCAGCACCCCGCTGCGTCTGAACACGTACATCGCGTTTGACCAGGAGCGGGCCAAAGAGGACCCGGAATACCGTCGCCGCGCACATGCCTACCAGCAGATGGTTCGCGACTATGGATGGAAAGTCATTGTAAAGAATGTCCGCCGTTACACGGATGACGAGGGAAACGTCACCACCAAGGCGAACGCCGATCTGGATATGGCGGTCGATGCGATGCTGCAATCCGAGAAGCTCGACCTGCTGCTGATGGTCACCGGTGACGGGGATTTTCTGCAGGTGGTGACCGCTCTTCAGGATCGCGGCTGTCGCGTGGAACTGTTGGGTTTTCGTAACGTATCCCAGGAATTACGCCGCCAGGTGGATGACTATTACTCGGGGTTCCTGATTCCCGATCTGTTGCCGATCTCCTACGAACCGCGCAACGAGTGGGGTCAACCCGGCTCCTGCGTGCGCGGGGTCTGCTCCAAGTGGTTCCCGGAAAAGGGCTATGGATTCCTGCGCTTCATCAAGCGCCTCGATCCGAATCTGTGGATCATCGATCCCCGTCAGGAGGGATCGCCCTACGAAAGCGTGTTCTGCCATGTCAACGAACTGGCTGACGAAGTCACCGACGAGGTGATGCTGAACCGGGATTCGATCCTCGAGTTCTATATCGAAAAAAGCGATAAGGATGAGGGTCTGGTGGCGAATAACGTGCGCCTGGTGCCAAGCTACGGCGCCAGCGGTCTCTAGTGTGGAGTCCCAATTAAAACTCATACATCAAGAGCGATCCTGGAATGATGTTCCGATTCCTGCTGAATGGAATCCTGGTCCAACGGACCACATGAATTGCTCTCGATGGCGCTAAATTTTTTACCACGAAGAACACGAAGGGTGAAACCTGATGAACGCCCGAATCGTTTCTTCGCACGCTTCGTGTCCTTCGTGGTGAGATAGATCGAACAGGCAACTCAAGGTATTGGAGAGGACATCTTCTCTCGTTCCCACGCTCCAATATGGATGCAGACCCGGGCTTGCACACGCCTGACAGGTTTGGGTAATGCCATGTGATGTCGATAGGCATTCCCACGCAGAGCGTGGGAAAGAGATTACGGCGCCAGCGGACTCTCAGCCTAAGTTCCATCCACAAATCCGGGGTCAGGCCTGCTCACCTACACGGGTGATCGGTCGGCGCTGATAACTACTCTTCGATGAGACGGTAACCCGGCGTTGCACCCGGATTGCGCACGATGGTGCTGCTGCGCATGGGGAAGCGCCCCTGCTCCCGGTCGCTGAAAAAGGCCTGCAGGGTTTCATAGATCACCGGGAAGGCGATTTGCTCCCAGGGAATCTCATGCGCCTGGTAAAGGGCCACCTCCAGGCTCTCCTCCCCGGCTGAGAAATCGAGATCCAGCAGGCGACTGCGGAACATCAGGTAGATCTGGTTGATGTGCGGCAGGTTGAACAGACCGTACAAACCTTCCACCTCCACCCGGGCACAGGCCTCCTCCAGAGTCTCCCGGGCCGCACCCTGCTGACTGGTCTCACCGTTCTCCATGAAGCCCGCGGGAAGGGTCCAAAGGCCATAGCGGGGTTCAATTGCGCGCCGGCACATCAGCACCTTATCCTCCCATACCGGAATGCATCCGACCACGATCTTGGGATTTTGATAATGCACGGTCTGGCAACTGGCACAGACATAACGGGGCCGGTTGTCACCCTCGGGGATCAACAAGGCAACCTTTTCCCCGCATTGACTGCAAAAATTCATCGTCCGCCTCTTGCTCGGTTCCAGTGCTTGAATCTGCCATTAACCCATGGGTTAATGGCAGATTCAAGCGATCACGAGAGTTGATATGTCCGAACTGTCCCTGGCTCCGGAAGCCGACATCGAAGAAGCCCTGGCCGCCATCGACCTGGGTTCCAACAGTTTCCACCTGATCGTGGTGCGGGTTCACGAGGGCCATATCCAGATCATCGACCGGATGAAGGAGATGGTGCGGCTCGGCGAGGGCCTGACAGAGGACAAACGCCTCGATCCTGCTGTGGCGGAACGGGCACTCGACTGCCTGCGGCGCTATTCTCAGCGACTCAAGCCCATTCCCGCGGAAAACATCCGTGTGGTCGGCACCAACACCATGCGCCAGATCCACCCCGCAGACAACTTTCACAGCCTGGCGGAAAAGGCCCTGCTGCATCCCATCGAGATCATCTCCGGACGTGAAGAGGCCCGTCTGGTCTATCTGGGTGTGGCTCACGGCCTGGCAGCGAACGACGACACCCGGCTGGTGGTGGATATCGGTGGCGGCAGCACCGAAATGATCCTCGGTCAGCGTTATGAACCGTTCGAACGAGAAAGTCTGCACATGGGCTGTGTCACCATGAGCCGTAAGTTCTTTGCTGATGGCAATATCACGCCCCAGGCCATGCGCGAGGCGAAACTCGCCTGCGCGCTGGAAATTCGCCCGGTACGAAACCGTTTCCGGGATGGCGGCTGGGTGAACGCCATCGGCAGTTCCGGCAGCATCAAGTCCATTGGCAGCGTGGTCACCCAACAGGGTTGGAGCGAATCGGGCATCACCCGGGAATCCCTGGACAAACTCAACGCGTATCTGCTCGATTGCGCCACAGTGGAGAAGATCGACCTGAAGGGGCTGTCCGATCAGCGCAAGCCGGTTTTTGTCGGTGGCGTCGCCGTGCTTTCTGCGGTATTCGAATATATCGGTATCGAGCACATGGAGGTCTCCTCGGAGGCCCTGCGCGAAGGCCTGATCTACGACATGATCGGCCGTGATCATAACGAGGACGTACGGGAATTGACCCTCAATGCCCTGGCATCCCGCTACAGCATCGACGCCGACCAGGCTCGCCGGGTCGAGGAGACCGCCCTGGGATTGCTCGAGCAGACACAGCGTTCCTGGTGCCTGGATGATCCGCGTTATCGCAGCATGCTCTCATGGGCCGCCCGGATGCATGAAATCGGCCTCACGGTATCGCACAGCCAGTTCCAGAAACACGGCGCCTATCTGCTGGAAAATTCTGATCTTTCCGGCTTTTCCCGCCAGGAGCAGGCCGTTTTGGCAGCACTGGTGCGGGGTCACCGCCGTAAACTCCCCACCAGCGTTTTCGAGCAACTGCCGAAAGAGGTGATCACCTGCACCATTCAACTGTGCATCCTGCTGCGCCTGGCGGTCCTCAGTCACAGGGCCCGCTCTACCAGCGCCAAACCCATGCCCCGGCTGGAAGTCGAGGACAACCGCATTTCCCTGGTGTTTCCCCAGGATTGGATCAATCACCACCCCCTGACCCAGGCTGAACTGCTGCAGGAAGCGGCCTATCTGGAACCCGCCGGGTATCTCCTCAGATTTTCCTGAGCCATCAGCAAGGGCCGTCTATAACTGCCTGACACATGGAACCGTGTGATTTGACAAGGCATTGAGAAGATCCCACCCTTGCAGGGTAATCGCCAATCCAACTTGAATTTGATCCATGCATGGTCATTAATGAAATGACCACTTTTGCTGCTGAGGAATGTCGTGTTCCAACCCAGCCTATGGTAATCACCGGTGTTATCGGATCATGACACACGAACACCCAAAACAGATGAGTTGCCACAATGCCCCTTATCACCAGCAGGTTGGACTGGTCACCTAAAGCACAAGTCTCCATTGTGTTGAGTGGAACCCTTGTCATCCTGTCGATGATGAGCTTTGTGTTCTATCTGGGGCATCGCATTGCTGGCCACCACGCACCTCTCGTGGATGCCACCTTGGAACTCAAACTGCAGATCACCACCGGTCATCTCTGGTTTGAAGAGATCGTATCGGGGGACAGCAATGAATCGATTGATGCTGTATGGAACTCTCTGGACAGGGCGGACTGGTACGCAAAGAGTCTTCTCCATGGTGGAAACAATCTGCAGGTCACCTATCCAGCCCTGGAGAACGAGCATCTCCGGCAACTGATTTCCTCGGTACGCAGTTCTCTCGACGAGTTCCGCCAGATCACCCAGCACCGTTATCTGAAAGGTGGTGCTGCGGGTTCAGAGATTGACCAACGCTACGATGCCATCTTTACCGATGTGCTGAACGGCGCTGAGGATGTGGAACTGGCCGTTTTGGCATTGATAAAGAGGGAGTACAACCAATATCAAACCCTGGGTTACTCACTCCTGTTCATGGCAATTCTAGCGATGATCTTCATGCTCAGACTGATCTACAACAATGGCCTGGCAAATCAGAAGCTGGTGAGTTCCATTGCGGAAACGAACCGCACCATCGAGGCTCAGAACAAGGAGCTGGATTACAAGGCGCATTTCGATGCACTGACAGGACTTCCAAACCGGGTTCTGTTTCTCGACCGGGTCAACCAGAGCATCCTCCAGGCAAAACGGGACGGCTACTCGTTTGCTCTGTTGTATGCCGATTTTGACCATTTCAAACACATCAATGACGTATTCGGTCACGCTGCCGGAGACCATGCACTCAGGTTGATCGCCGAACGTCTACTCACCTGCATTCGGGAATCAGATACCGCGGCCCGCATCAGCGGCGATGAGTTCGGCATCATTCTCAACAACAAGGCACAAAGCCACCTGGATCAGCAGGTTTGTCGCAACATGGCAACCAAAATCAACCAGGTCATGCGACAGCCCATTCCATTCAAGGAGCACACCTTGCACAGCAGTGTCAGTATCGGCATCGCAATTTACCCGGAAAACGGCGACACAGCCGAACAGCTGATGGTCAATGCGGACGCTGCCATGTACCAGGCAAAAACCCAGGGAAAGGACCGCTTCGGGTTCTACACGCAGCAACTGGGTCAGGCGATACATGAGCAGAATCATTACCTTTCGCTGATTCGCCAGGCACTCCGAGAGGATCAGCTTTTGGTGCATTACCAACCGCAGATTCTGCTCGGCTCACGAAACCTATACGGGTTTGAGGCGCTCGCAAGGATCCAGCGGGACGATAGCCTGATGACTCCGTATCAATTCATTCCGATCGCTGAAAAATTTGCAATGATCGATCAAATCGACTTCCGGGTTCTGGAGCAGGCCTTGCACCAGGCGCGCCAATTCATCGACCAAGGCATAGAGTTCCAGCGGATGTCCGTGAATGTCTCAACCCTTACGCTGATGCAGAAAAATTTCGTTTCACGGGTCTCGGAAGCGCTCAAGGCCTCCAATATTGACGGATCCTGGCTTGAACTGGAAATTACCGAATCCGCGCTTGTAAAGGATTTTGCGCTCACCACCCGTCTCCTGGCACAGCTTCACGCCCTGGGCATCAGTATTGCCATCGATGATTTCGGGACCGGCTATTCCTCCATGAGCTATCTGAAAGATCTGAAGGTGGACAGTCTCAAAATCGACAGAAGTTTCATCAGTAACTACCGCAACTGCACATCCACCGAGGCCATACTGCAACACATCATCCAGTTGGGCCGGGCCCTCAACCTGGATATCATTGCAGAGGGTATTGAGCATGAAAAGGACGTGCATTACCTGGCGGAACTTGGGTGCAATATCGGGCAAGGCTACTTCTTCGCCCGGCCCGCCGCTCCCGACTCGCTGTTTGATCAAATCAGCGCATTCTGCGTGATCGAGCAGTCCGGCTAAGACCGCAAACGTCCCTGTCATAGCAACTGACCACTGCTTTTGCAAAAGCCCCGATCAATGCTCCGCTGTTGCGTCACCACCATACATCAATCATGAAAATCATCTTCACATACGCAGCGCTCTGGCTTGTGCTCGCCGTGATTGCCATCCTCAACGGCGGATTGAGGGAAAAGTTCTACGCCCCTCTCATGAACGAACTTACTGCCCACCAGCTATCGACCTTCAGCGCAATCGTGTTGTTCAGCCTGTGCATCTGGATCTTCACTGGGCTATGGCCTATTGCATCCGCACGCCAGGCCGTCACCATAGGCATGATGTGGTTAGCTATGACCGTTGCATTCGAGTTCGTGTTTGGTCACTTTGTGATGGGACACTCCTGGGAGCGGTTATTCCACGACTACAACATCTTGCGGGGCCGGGTATGGATCCTTGTACTGATCTGGACATCAGTGGCCCCATACCTGTTTTATCGTTTCAGATCATGACAGCACGGCTTCCAGTCGTTACTGATTGTCAGGAACATCAGCGGGATTGCATCAGGAAATATGCATATCGTACCAAGCAGGCTTGATCAGAGCGCCCGATCAATCAGGATGAGTTTGGCAACACTGTAGCAGCGGATATTGTGTGGACGGCGACGAACAGCCATGGGAAGCATATCAAACCTTACATCATCGAAGGTTCGCCATCCCAGGATTGCATGAACTGGACCAGCGCCGAACCACTGACGACGAGCAATCCGCCAGTTGGCATCTATGGATCCAGCAATAAGGCGGGAAGCGAATGGAGCTTTGCCTATGAAAGCGTCAGCAACGTACCTGGTTTTTCTTTTCCATCCAATTTTGGATTGGCAGGCTGTAACACTCCGGCGCGGCTCTATTGTTTTCAGCAATAGGTATTGAAAACGCGATATCCCAAGTGCACATGCAGAGCAATGGTACAGACTAACTTCCCAGCAGTTCGCGAACCGCCTTCAGTAGAACTTCCTTTTGCACCCCATGGGGAAAACTCTTGATCAGGTGGCCCTGCTGATCCACGAGATAGGTATCCGCCGAGTGATCGACAGGATAATCCGTTTCCGTTCCTTGTTTGACAATCCGGAAGGCCGCGCCGTATTGCCGGGCCACCCCGGCCAGTTCGGTCTCGGAACCGGTCAGGCCGATCAGGCTGGGATGAAAATAACTTACGTAGGTTTTCAGTCGCTCGACCGTATCCCGCTGCGGATCCACACTGATGAACAGGGGCTGTACACGCGCCCGCTCCTGCTCTGTCAGGCTGTCCATCACCGATCCGATCAGAGAGAGATTGGTGGGACAGATATCGGGACACCAGGTGTAACCGAAATAGAGCAGCACCACCCGGCCACGGAAGTCCGACAGGCTGACCGGCCCCTGGTCTGACATCAGGGTGAAATCCCCACCCCGGGGAATCTCAGCCAGTGGAGCATCGGGTTCTTCATCCGGCTGCGGTTGCCATCCCAGCACCAGCCAGGCCAGGAGTCCCAGCAGGGCCAGTGCGGTGATCATGAACCCTCGTCTGTTCATTCAGATCTCGACCAGATCGCCCTTCTCTTCGAGCCACTTCTTGCGATCCGGCGAGCGCTTTTTGGCCAGCATCATATCCATCACCTGATGGGTGTGCTCCTCGGTTTCCAGGGTCAACTGGATCAAGCGGCGGGTATCCGGATGGATGGTGGTTTCCCGCAGTTGCATCGGGTTCATCTCGCCCAGACCCTTGAAGCGTTGCACATTGACCTTGCCTTTGAGCTTTTCCGCCTCGATGCGGTCCAGAATGCCCTGTTTCTCCGAATCGTCCAGGGCATAAAAGACCTGCTTGCCCACATCGATGCGATACAGGGGAGGATTGGCGATGTAGACATGGCCCTCGGCCACCAGGGGTTTGAAATGGCGCAGAAACAGGGCGCACAGCAGGGTGGCGATGTGCAGCCCGTCCGAATCCGCATCGGCGAGAATGCAGATCTTGCCAAAGCGCAGTCCGGAAAGGTCGTTGCTGCCAGGTTCCACCCCGATCGCCACGGAGATGTCATGCACCTCCTGGGAAGCCAGCACGTCCAGGGGGTCCACCTCCCAGGTATTAAGAATCTTGCCGCGCAGCGGCATGATCGCCTGATATTCCCGGTCGCGGGCCTGTTTCGCCGAGCCTCCGGCGGAGTCACCCTCCACCAGGAACAATTCACTGCGGGTCGGGTCCACGGTGCTGCAATCGGCCAGTTTGCCCGGCAGAGCCGGTCCCTGGGTAACCTTCTTACGGGTCACCTTGCGCCCGGCGCGCATCCGCCCCTGGGCCGAGGTGATGGCCATCTCGGCAATCTGTTCGCCCACATCGGTGTGTTGGTTCAGCCACAGGCTGAACGAATCCTTTACCACCCCGGAGACGAACGCGGCGCACTCTCTAGAAGAGAGTCGCTCCTTGGTCTGGCCGGAAAACTGGGGATCCTGAAGCTTCACCGAAAGCACGTAGGACACCCGGTTCCAGACATCCTCAGGCGTCAGTTTGACCCCCCGGGGCAGCAGGTTGCGAAACTCGCAGAACTCCCGCACCGCGTCGGTCAGTCCGGTGCGCAAGCCGTTCACGTGGGTACCCCCCTGGGGGGTGGGGATCAGGTTGACGTAACTCTCCAGCACCGGATCGCCGCTCTCCGTCAGCCACACCACCGCCCAGGCCGCGGCCTCAGAATTACCGCTCATCTCGCCGACGAAGGCTTCCGCGGGAATATGCTCCTCACCCTGCAGCGCATCCAGCAGGTAGTCCCTGAGCCCGTCCTCATAGAACCAGGCCTCACGCTCTCCACTCTTCTCATCGTGAAAAGAGACCTTGAGTCCGGGACAGAGCACCGCCTTGGCGCGCAGTACATGGCGCAGCTGACGGGTGGAGAAGCGGGCGCTGTCGAAGTATTTCTCGTTCGGCCAGAAGCGCACCCGGGTACCGGTGTTGTTGCGCCCCACCTTGCCTACCACTTCCAGATCGGAAACCTTCTCACCATCGGCGAAGGCGATGTTGTACTCCTCTCCACCCCGCTTCACCCAGACCTCGAGATGCCGGGACAGGGCATTCACCACCGACACACCCACGCCATGCAGACCACCGGAGAACTGGTAGTTCTTGTTGGAGAACTTGCCCCCCGCATGCAGCTTGGTGAGGATCACCTCGACCCCGGGCACTCCCAGCTTGGGGTGCAGATCCACCGGCATGCCGCGTCCGTCATCCACCACTTCCAGGGAACCGTCCGCGTACAGGGTCACCTCAATGGATCTGGCATGCCCCGCAACCGCCTCGTCCACGCTGTTGTCGATGACCTCCTGGGCCAGGTGATTCGGCCGTGAGGTGTCGGTGTACATGCCCGGTCGCTTGCGCACCGGTTCCAGGCCACTGAGTACTTCGATATCGGATGCGTCGTAACTGCCGCTCATGCTGGATCGTCAAACCTGTCGCATAATAATGAATAAAGCGGGGGAGTTTACACATCTGTGAATGGACTGGCGAGTCCGGGCCCGTCAGGCTGAGAGCCACACCCGGAACCCTCCCCATACCCCGGTTTACAGGCCATTGATTCCCGGTGGAAAGGTGGGTTAGTGTTAGCCGCTGGGATTGCCCCACCCCGGCCAGTATCCGGGATCAGCGGCATGCGACGCGGGTATGTCGAGGCCGTGTCCCCATGGAAACCAGCGGATTCGCGCAACAGTGCCCAATGCACAACCACCGGCTTGGATGATATCGAGAACGTGGCCAGAAAACCGAAAACACCGGCCTTTGAAGAGGCCCTGAAAGAGCTGGAAAGCCTGGTCGAAACCCTGGAACAGGGCGACCTCCCCCTGGAAGACTCCCTGAAATCCTTCGAACGTGGTGTAACCCTGACCCGGATCTGCCAGGATGCGCTCAAGGAAGCGGAGCAGAAAGTCCAGATCCTTAATGGAGAATCCCCGACAGACGAGTTGGAACCTTTCACCGATGACCGTGAATGAACCCCTGGAAGACTACATCCGGATGTGCAAACAGCGGGTCGAGCAGGCGCTCGATCAGCGTCTGCCCAGCCCCCACACCCTCCCCGGCCGGCTCCATGAGGCGATGCGCTACTCCTGCCTGGACGGGGGTAAAAGAATCCGCCCACTGCTGGTGTACGCCACCGGACAGGCCCTGGGCGTAGAGCTCGAAATCCTAGATGCCCCGGCCTGCGCCATCGAACTCATGCATGTCTATTCCCTGGTGCACGATGACCTGCCGGCAATGGATGACGACGACCTGCGCCGCAACCGACCGACCTGTCACCGGGCCTTCGATGAAGCCACCGCCATTTTAGTGGGGGATGCGTTGCAGACACTGGCCTTCCAGGTCATCTGCTGCGATCAGAAAATGCCCGCCGACCCCAGTCTGCGCATGGCCATGGTCGAGACCCTGGCCCGCGCCAGCGGTTCGAGGGGGATGGCTGGCGGCCAGGCCCTGGACCTGGACGCGGTGGGCCGGGAATTGAACCTGGCGGAGCTGGAAAACCTGCACATCCACAAGACCGGGGCGCTGATCCGCGCCGCGGTGCGCATGGGGGCACAGCTCAGCGCCAGCGCCGATGCCGCACAGATCGCCCAGCTCGACCACTACGCCAAGTGCATTGGTCTGGCGTTTCAGATACGCGACGATATCCTGGATGTGGAGGGCGATACCGAGACACTGGGCAAGACCCAGGGTAAGGACAAGGCCCAGGAGAAACCCACCTACCCCTCAATCCTCGGACTCTCTGAGGCCAAGGAGAAAGCAGAATCCCTGGTGCGAGAGGCTCTGCAGAGTCTGGAAGGCTTCGACACCGGAGCGGATCCCCTGAGATGGATTGCCGCCTATATCACCGCCCGGACTCATTGATCCGCATAATTTGACTCATCCCCCAGGTTCTTGGGATAATTTTCTGTTCGACCCGGTCGAAATCAGCAAGGTGTGGCGATAAACCGCTAACGAACGGATTCTCCGGCAAATACCGGATGAAATGTCCGTTGTCCCGGCCAATCGGCACGGATAACCTTGAAACAACGACCCAGATAGTGAAGTTCGTCCCGTGTCACGGGGCAGGAATCATCAACATGCTCGATAAAACACCGCTTACCGGTTCCCAGATCGCAGACGTCCAGAACAGCGCGGACACCCGTCAGATCGCCATCAACAAGGTGGGTATCAAGGATATCCGTCACCCGATGCGCATCAAGGACCGCAGCCAGGTCGAACAGCACACCATTGCCAACTTCAACATGTACGTGAACCTGCCGCACAACTTCAAGGGCACGCACATGTCCCGGTTCGTGGAGATCCTCAACAGCCACGACACCGAGATCACCGTCGAGTCCTTCAAGGACATGCTGGCGGAGATGACGGATCGGTTGGAAGCCGAATCGGGCCATATCGAGATGAATTTCCCCTTTTTCATCAAGAAAACCGCCCCCGTTTCCGGCGTGCAGAGCCTGCTCGATTACAACGTCACCCTGATCGGCGAGATCCACGGCGGCAACCCCGAGATCGACATCAAGGTTGTGGTTCCGGTCACCAGCCTTTGCCCCTGCTCGAAAAAGATCTCCGACCGTGGCGCCCACAACCAGCGTTCCCACGTCACTGTTCAGGCCCGCACCAACGGTTTCATCTGGATTGAAGAGATCATCGACATGGTCGAAAAGCAGGCCTCCTGTGAACTCTTCGGCCTGCTCAAACGCCCGGACGAAAAGTTCGTCACTGAACGCGCCTACGACAATCCAAAGTTCGTCGAGGACATGGTGCGAGACATCGCAGTGCAACTGAACCGGGAGGATCGCATCAGCGCCTACATCGTGGAATCCGAGAATTTCGAATCGATCCACAACCACTCGGCCTATGCCCTGATCGAACGGGACAAGGCAGTCGACCCGGTCTGACGCGGGATTCACGTCCCACTTCTTCAATACTCTTTCGTTAAGTTCGCACCCATTCACTCACGAATGGGTGCAGCAAACAACTCAGATTTTGTGTATCTCTGTCCAAAAGATGCCGCTGCAAAGCGTGCATGACAGACAACCTGCCATACCATTCCGTATGCCGCTACGGCAATACCTTCCGCGTTAGCGCAGCCATCGCTGCCTGTGAATTTTGCGATCCAGTAGCGCTTGTACAGGTCTTTTCACTTTTGAGATTCGGAATACATTGATTTGGATCATGACGGTGCATCGACACCTTTACTGTAGAATGCGCGGGGTTATGGGAATTACTCAAAGTGGTTCCTTGCAGTTTCCTGCAACCATAGATCATTAAGGAAGAACATTAGGACACACAAGACGGAGTAGTCATCATGTCTCAGTGTTGCAAAGCAGTATCGCTCCCGAGACACATCAAACAATTTCTCATCTTTATCCACCTGGTTGTACTTGCAGCCTTCTCGTTCGACGTGAATGCGGAGCATGTGCTGACGACTCACAGTCTCGATTTTGGTGGGGTAGGCCTCAATCAGGCCAGCACACAAAATCTTGGTCTGACCCTCTCGATCCAGACCTATGAGAGCCTGATTCAGTCGATCGACACCACCGGCGACTTCTACATCTCCTATCACAACTGCCCTTTCAACGATCCGACCCCGACGACCTGCACCATCTCTGTCCTGTTCAACCCTCAATCAGTTGGCAGCATCACAGGCAACCTGATCATTGCCGGCCTGGACAGGCAATCCGGTACTGAGTCACCTTTCACCGAAACCGTCCAGCTGACCGGCATCGGGCTGTTCAGTGAATTGTCCTTCAACACCAACAACGGATTGGATTTCGGTACGGTCGAGGTGAATACCGTCAGTGCACCCATGCAGGTTGTGCTGTCCAATACCGGTAATGGCCCGATCGATCTGACGAATATCGCCATCGCGGCCGGCTTCAACCAGACCAACGACTGCCCGGCCTCACTACCTGCGGACAGCAGCTGTACATTCAGCATACGCGCCGCACCCAGCAACGAAATCACTTACAGCGGCTCACTTCAGGTCAATGGGACAGCACCTCAGGCCGATGTAGTGACCGGCATCAATCTGCTGGTCGAGGGTGTGGGCAGCGAGCTCACGGTGTCACCCACGAGTCTCCGACTTGCCGACACGCCGGTAGGCACTATCAGCGACACCCGGCAGATCACGGTCAGTAACCGGGGCACCGAACCTTTGTACAACCTAAGCATGTCCCTGACCGCTCCTTTCAACCTCAATCACGACTGCCCGACAACCCTGAATCCGACCGATTGGTGCAGTGTATCGGTGAATGCCACCCCCACCACGGCTGGCGACTTCAGCACCAGCCTGGTGATCCAGGGCAGTACGGCGGCAGGCGGGACAAAAAATCAGTCTGTAGGTTTGGGTGTACATGCCTTGCAAGGCGCTCTATCTGTATCGCAGAGCGGACTGATCTTTGCCGACACACCGGTAGGCAGTGATGCGCAACCCCAGGTGCTTACCCTGACCAACCAGGGTGATGCGATACTCAGCCTGGAGTCTTTCAGCATCGACGCCCCTTTCACCCAGACCAACGACTGTGCGGCACAACTCCCGGTGGGTGAAAGCTGCGATGTCACGATCCTGTTTTCACCACTGGCTGCTGGCACCCTGCAGGGCAATTTGACCATCGACACGGATGCAGGCAGCAGCAGTGTGACATTGGCGGGCGTCGCCACCGACAGCAGCAGCGTTGACGACCCTGTGGTTCCACTTCCGGCTGGCAGCATCCTGACCACATCGACGACCGCGTTGCTTTTTCCCGATACCGCTGTGAATCGAACCAGCGTGCCGCAATCGTTCAGTGTAACCAATGAGGGTGATACATCTGCGACCCTCAACAGCATTACCCTGGATGCGGAATTCACCCAAACCAGCAATTGTATCGGCACCCTCGCCGCGGGCGCCCAATGCGAAGTCAGCGTGATTTTCAATCCCAGCGCCTCCGGCACAGTCAGTGGCACCTTGAGCCTGGATACCAGCCAGGGAACGATCACGGTTTCATTGTCAGGTACCGCACTCGCCGCCACCCGCGCCACCCTGCCGGTCATCAGTGACCCGGATGAGATTGCCGAACTGCTCGACCCCTATGTGGGCGAGGATCCCAATGTCGCCGCCACGGGTGACGCAATTGCCGCAGGCTGCGCCAGCGGCCGGGTCAGCGAACGCATGCAACAGGACTGCAATACCCTGATCGTGGCTGCCAGCGATGGGAACTCGGGAACTGCGAACGCACTACGGATGATCACCCCCGATGCCTCGGGCAAGGCCAACAACCTGTCCCGACTTGGGGGCAAGGCCCAGGTGCGTAATCTGGGTGCGCGAATATCGGCCCTGCGAATGGGAGCCCGGGGGCTCTCATTGAACGGTCTGAACTGGAACATCGATGGGGAATCCCTGCCCCTCGCCACACTCATGAACGTCTATCAAGCTACGCCTCGCACAGGCGGTTCAGCCGGCGACGACGGGGATCTCTACGATGACCGTCTCGGGGTCTTCATCACCGGCAGCATCAGTTCTGGCAGCAAGGATGACACTGCGCTTGAATCCGGTCTCGATTTCGACACCCAGGGCATTACCCTGGGCAGTGATTATCGCATCACGGATCGGTTTATCCTGGGTGGGGCCCTGGGATATGTCGGCACCCGATCGGACCTGTCCAACGACGGCGGCGATGTGGATACCCGGGGTTACAGTCTCAACCTGTACGGGACCTACTTCATTGCCTCGGAATTCTTCGTCGACTTCGCCACAGGTTATGCTCAAAACCGCTTCGACCAGGAGCGTCGGGTCATCTACCAGTTGGATGATTCGGTCCATGTGAACCAGACCTTTTCAGCGGATTACGATGGTGACTCATACAGTCTGTTCATCGGCTCCGGATACGATCTGAACAGAAACACCTGGAGCTTCGGCCCCCGTCTCGACATCGAGTACATTCGTTCTGACGTGGACAGTTTTCAGGAACAGAGCCGGAGTACGGATACCGAAGGCAGCGGCTGGGCAACCCGGGTCGAGGAGATGCAGCAAACCTGGCTGACCCTCAACCTGGGCGGCAGGGTCGCCTACACCCACAGCACTGATTGGGGTGTGATGATTCCGTACTTACGGCTCGACTGGCTGCATGAATTCAAGGACGATTCACAGACCCTCACGGCCTATTTCGTCGACGACCCCGATGCCCAGGCGATCGAGATCGTCACCGATGAACCGGACAGGGACTACATGCGCCTGCGCCTTGGAACATCGGCCCAGTTTCAGAACGGACTGGTCGGATTCATTGACTATGGCCAGATCTTTGCCCGGGAGAACTGGAACAGCTGGGATTTCAGTGTCGGCATTCGTATGGGGTTTTGAGACCCTCCACGGGCCTGTGGCAGCAGAGACTCGCTATACTGATAACCCGAGGGCTAATAATCAGCCGAACCTTGGGTGATCTCACAGGATGGGCATACACCGAGCTCCGGCCGAGCAACTGAGCGGGACCGCAAATGACCGGTAAAAACCGCATATCGGACCGATTGGCATTGGGTTTTCTTAACCTGCTCGTCGGCTTGCCGACCGGGGCGCTGTTGTGGGTCGTGCTGAACGGTTTTCCCTGGGCCGCATCTGCCTGGCTGCCCGCCTCATTCATCTTCTGGTTTACCGGTGTCATGGTTGTACTGGGCATTCTGATGCAGGAGGTGCTGTTCCTGGGCATCTACAGTCGATGCTGGAATTTCCTCATGTACTGGTTCAAAGGCGGGTGGTGACACCCGAGATCATATTGATGCTGCGGCGCTGCCTCTGCGGCAGCAACCCATCGATTTGGATGGGACGGGTCTGTTTTACTGATTAACCACGTTTGACATCCGGAAATCCTTCCATCGACTACCTAGGACAAGTATTACCGGTAATCAGCCCCCCTCTCCCTGGCCCTTTCCCACAAGGGGAGAGAGAATGCACGGTTCGAGTTCTGGAGTGATCGAATCACTGTGTGCCATAACATAATCTGCAGCACCGATGCACTGGAACAGCACGCAACCTCACCCCGTGCAGCAGAGGGAGAACAAATACCCGTGAGCGCAACGTAACCCGACGAGCAACTATCCACAAAAAGTCGGGTTACGCTGCGCTAACCCGACCTACGTTTACTGTTTTCCTGATTCTCCACCTTTAACAAGTATTGGGTAGACGACTGTGTTCACCGGTCATCAGCCCCCTCTCCATAGCTCTCTCCCGCAAGTGAGAGGGAGAACAAATACCCGTGAGCGCAGCGAACTCCACAACTCAAAACTCAAAACTCATAATTCAAAACTCAATACCTGCACGCCCAACTCAAAACTCCAAATGTTCGTTTATTTCGCCTCGTCAGGACAGATCATCCGTAAATGATATTCATTGCCTATCATAGTATTCATATCATACGATTGTATCTATTGTTACGACAGCGCTATAACTATCTCCAGAGGTCGACACAACAACCCTGTACTAAAGGAGATAAGCCATGTCAGAAAGCAAATGCCCCTTCCACCACACCTCAGGTGGCGGCACGACCAACCGGGACTGGTGGCCCAACCAGCTGAACCTGGACATCCTGCGTCAGCAGTCCACCAAGTCGGACCCGATGGGCGAGGACTTCGATTACGCTGCGGAATTCGAGAGCCTGGACCTCGAAGCGGTGAAAAACGACCTGCGCGCGGTGATGACCGATTCCCAGGAGTGGTGGCCGGCTGACTTCGGCCACTACGGCCCCCTGTTCATCCGCATGGCCTGGCACAGTGCCGGCACCTACCGCACCGGTGACGGTCGTGGCGGAGCGGGTACCGGCAACCAGCGCTTTGCACCGGTCAATTCCTGGCCGGATAACGTCAACCTGGACAAGGCGCGGCGACTGATCTGGCCGGTCAAGCAGAAGTATGGCCGCAAGATCTCCTGGGCCGATCTGATCATTCTGACCGGCAACGTGGCGCTCGAGTCCATGGGTTTCAAGACCTTTGGATTCGCCG
The DNA here is from genome assembly GCA_040506775.1 of Candidatus Thiodiazotropha sp. Classification (GTDB taxonomy): domain Bacteria; phylum Pseudomonadota; class Gammaproteobacteria; order Chromatiales; family Chromatiaceae; genus Thiodiazotropha. The sequence continues at coordinate 28,451 of JBEVWC010000012.1, read as the reverse complement.
GTGGTCGCAAGGACATCTGGGAACCGGAAAAAGACATCTACTGGGGCATGGAGAACACCTGGCTGGATGACAAGCGTTATTCCGGCGAGCACGAGGACCTGGAGAACCCCCTGGCGGCGGTGCAGATGGGCCTGATCTACGTCAACCCGGAGGGCCCTAACGGCAACCCGGATCCGGTGGCTGCGGCCAAGGATATCCGCGACACTTTCGCACGCATGGCGATGAATGACGAGGAGACCGTGGCGTTGATCGCGGGGGGTCACACCTTCGGCAAGACCCATGGCGCGGGTGATGCGGCGCTGGTCGGACCCGAACCGGAGGCCGCCGGCATCCTGGAGCAGGGATTCGGCTGGAAATCGGGCCACGGCAGCGGCAAGGCCGGGGACACCATCAGCAGCGGCCTGGAGGTCACCTGGACCACCACCCCGACCCAATGGAGCAACAACTTCTTCGAGAATCTGTTCGGCTACGAGTGGGAGTTGAGCAAGAGTCCGGCGGGAGCCCACCAGTGGGTCGCCAGGGATGCGGGTGATGTGGTGCCGGATGCCCATGACAGCAGTAAGCAGCATCGGCCCACCATGCTGACCACCGACCTGTCGCTGCGCTTCGACCCGGCCTACGAGAAGATCTCCCGGCGCTTCTACGAGCATCCGGAAGAGTTTGCGGACGCCTTTGCCCGGGCCTGGTTCAAACTGACCCACCGGGACATGGGCCCCCGCTCCCGTTACCTGGGACCGGAAGTGCCCGCGGAAGATCTGATCTGGCAGGATCCGATCCCGGCCGTGGATCACGCGTTGATCGACGATCAGGATATCATCCGGCTGAAGCAGCAGGTCCTGGACTCAGGCCTGTCGATCCCGGAACTGGTGTCTGCTGCCTGGGCCTCCGCCTCGACCTTCCGCGGTTCCGACATGCGTGGAGGGGCCAACGGAGCACGTATCCGCCTGGCGCCACAGAAGGACTGGGCAGTGAACCAACCGGAACAGCTCGCCCGGGTGATCGGTACCCTCGAGGGTATCCAGGAAGGGTTCAACCAGTCCGCCCCGGACGGTAAGCGTGTGTCCCTGGCCGACCTGATCGTACTCGCGGGTTGCGCCGCTGTGGAAAAGGCGGCGAGCCAGGCCGGGCACGAGGTGTCGGTACCTTTCACCCCGGGCCGGATGGACGCCAGCCAGGCGCAGACCGACGTGGAGGCCTTTGAGGTACTGGAGCCGATCGCGGATGGATTCCGCAACTACCAGAAAGGTCGCTACAGCGTATCCGCGGAGGAACTGCTGGTGGACAAGGCCCAGCTGTTGACCCTGACGCCGCCTGAGATGACCGTGCTGGTGGGTGGCATGCGGGCCCTGAATGCGAATACAGGACAGACCCCGCATGGCGTGTTCACCGATCGGGCGGGCGCCCTGAGCAATGACTTCTTCGTCAACCTGCTCGACATGAACACCACCTGGAAGGCCACGGACAGCCATGAAACGGAGTTCGAAGGGGTGGATCGCAAGACCGGACAAAGCAAATGGCGCGCGACCCGGGTCGACCTGATCTTCGGATCCAACTCCGAGCTGCGGGCCCTGGCCGAGGTGTATGCCACGGCGGATTCCGAATCCAAGTTCGTCACGGATTTCGTCAAGGCCTGGACCAAGGTAATGAACCTGGACCGCTTCGATCTTAGCTAACGCTCCGAAACGGCAGTCGAATCCTGCCTCCGGCACCCTCCCGGTTACGGGAGGGTGCCATCTCTATCCCCACTGTCACTGCCGTCGCAGATCGATGTCCTGACTATTTCCTGTCAACGGATCCGAGCGCTCCGTTCAGCACAGTCTCAAGTCGGCTTGAGGATCCGAGTGCCTTTGGCAATCATCCGCAAAACTGGAATATAACGACATTCAGACTGACTCAGGCTGATTCTCGCGAGTGAGCCGTTCACGCAGTTCGCGCAGTGCATCCAGCGTGGCGGTCATGATGATTTCCTGATCCCGGTATCCCATCTCCTCGCCAATCGGAGAGAAGATGGACAGTGACTGTCTGCGGCATTTATCCATGTGATGCTTGTAGGCCTCGATCAGCCGGTTCAACTCCTGCACATCGATGTCGCGTCCGGTCCTGCGTGGGTCGAAGTGACGGATTTCATCATTGCTGACGCGATCGCCAAACAGGATCGCAATATCGTTTTCCAGGGCAACCCGGTTGAGATCGATGAGTGCGAGCCGCTGGTTGTTCAAAAAACCCGCCAGGTTGAAAAACAGGCTCACCGCCATGATCGTGTAGACCCAGTTGCTGGGGGGCATGATGTCGACCAGCCAGGGAAGATATTCATCGGCGAGTTCCGCGCCCTGGTTTTCGTAGAAGCCCCGCGCGGATTCCGAGAGCACCAGGCCCGGAGGGGTCTTGGTGGCGCGATTGCGTTCGATGAAATTGGGATTCGCGCGTTCGAGCAATGTCATGATCGCGATGACATCGGAATGACTCGCACAACCATTGCTGAGCAACAGGGTATCCAGCCTGAGCAACGGCTTGTCAGCGGGGGGAAGAATGCGTACCGGCTCGAACTGCCCGGCGGCCAGGACGCCGTAGTGCAGAAACGGGTAACGACGCGACAACGCCTCGGTATGTTGCAGGCCGACGACCTTCAGCCCCTGCTCCCGCACCGCTTTGCCAATCAGTTCTGCATCCTCATCCATGACAAAGAATGCGAGATCCAGTTGACCGCCGGCCGCCAACGCCACCTGTTCCTGCAGCGAATGGTTTTCCAGTCTGACCCCCAGACTATTCAACCCCAGGCTCCGGTACAGGCGCTCCGCCAGAAACGCGCTGCCGCTGCGCTGTGGACCAACACCGATGCGAAAACCCCTGAGATCTGCCAGCCGATGGACCTTGTCTCCCATGCGGCCCAGCATCAGCAATGCCTCCGGCCGACCCACCCGTCCGATCAATTCCAATCCCTGGTAGGCCGCACTGTCGAAACCGTCCTGCACCAGGGCCATCTGCACCTCACAGCTTTCCCGGGCGGAGAGCAGACGCTGCAGATTCTCCAGAGAACCCCGTGACGGGGTGTTGATAATCGTGGCGCCCTCTTCCGCGGCTGTGCTGGTCAGGCGTTCGACCATGTTGTAGTACTGCCCCTCCTCAGAACCGGAGAGCACCGAAAGGTTCACGTAGGACAGGTCCGGCACCAGATCGAGATTGCGGAACAGCAACGCGCCCATCCCGATAGCGATGGACACAACCGAGGCGCGCAATGCGAAGCGACCCCAGAGTATGCGTTTGTGCCGGGAGACCAGGAATGAGGTTTTCTCCAACGGGGTCTTTTTTTGCCGGATTGATTTGCTCATCGTTGATTGAATCCCTGCTGTGAGTCTGTCATACGATCCATAGCCTGCCTGCAAAGGTACAGTTGGCACAGAGTGCCCCATCTTATCGCAGGATCAATGACTCAATCATGGACCTGAGATGTCATGAAGGACCCTCCACCACTGGCAGCACAGCCCGTCCTGTCCTGATCCACTAACGAGCATTTTGCACACACTCACTCATCATCAGAGTCTTCAACCAATGCGTGTGTACGGGGAACCTCTCATTGCCGGGATCGACAGCCTGCCTCGATCAAATCCACCAGGATGCGCTCCACATTACTGCCGCCGATGCCAATCCGCATCTGCGGGGAAATCGTCGCCAGGGTCTGTGCGGCTCGCTCATGGTCGGCGGACACGTAATCGCTCAAAGCGGAGACCAGCGCCAATGAGATATCCCGGTTTGTGCCATCGTCTGTGGCAAGCAGGGTTTCTTCACAGCGCTTCAACCCATTCAGATCCCCTGCGGTCGCATACAGGCCGGCCACATGAAGCGCGACGAAGGGATGCCCCATCATGCCCCACACACGCTCGATATGCTGCAGTACGGGTTCTTCCAAGGCGCGGGGCTGGCCGCTTTGCAGATAGTCCCTGAGCAGATAACCGCCACAATCCGCCAGCGTCAGAATCGGCCCACAGGTGGTCGTTTCCGGCGCGCAGTAGTGTTGATAGCGCTGGAGTGCGGCTTCCCGGTCGCCCACCTGAAATTCGGCCAGCACGAGATGCCATTGTACATGTCCGTACATCTGGCCATCACGGGCGCCGGATTCATGCTCAGTCAACCAATCGTGCAGCACCCGGGCGGATTCCTCTGCGGCACCCTCATCGTGCAGCAGATGCGCCAGACCATGAATGGTGTAGAGCGACTGGGGCCTGATTTCCAGTGCACGCTCCAGCAGTTCCCGGCCCCGCTTGCGCTGTCCCGCCTCACTCGCGGCAAATCCCAGGCGGGCAAGCAGCGCCCAGTCATCTGCCAGCACAGGTTCGACCGATTCGAAAACCTGGAGCACGGTCTCGAGTTTTTTCGGCCCATCGTAAAAAAACATGTTGCCGGTCAACTGGGAGACCGCCAGCAGATCGGCGGGGTTCGTCTCTACGTAGCCCAGTGCCCGGTCCCGGGTCAGCATGGGTTGATCGAGCAAACCGATCAATACATCGATATGCTCACGCTCCCAGTCGCTTGCGTCCGACGAGGCCAATTGAGCCTGTTCCCGGTAGCGCTGGGCACCCTCCTCGCCCGTATCCTGCGCCACGTAATAGCGCGCCACCGCCGCCAGGGCAAACCCCGGATCGAGTGCCAGCGCCTCATCCAGGGTCTCCGCGGCTCCGGATTCCGATCCCAGGATCAGATCAACCGCCTGTTGGTAAAGCCTCGCGGCTTCGGTGGAATTGCAAGAGAGTGTGTTACCGGTTCGGGCTTCGATCATGGACGTACCCTTGAGCGTCGTTATTCAACCCAGCATAGGGGAAACCCGGGGTCTTTCCAGACAGAAATTACGCGGTTGGATCTCAGCCAAGCGCCCGCCAGCCCGTTTTCCCCATGGGCAGACCGTTTGTCTTGATTGAAGAATTTCTTTGTATTGCCGCCTTGGCGTTCAATCCCAATCCCGCATGAAATCGTCTGGATCACCCAGTTCACGCAACATCCGGGAGCGAAACTCCCTGCGGTACAGCACTCCCACCACCAGGGTGGCGGCCCCGATGAACGCCAGCGGATGCAGGAACCAGCTCAGGTAGGCGAGGCCGAAATAGTAGGCGCGCAGCCCCCGGTTGAAGGTGTTGGTGGCATTCGAACTGACTCTCGCCGCCCGCTCCGCGTAGCGCCCGCTCCACTCCGGCAGGGCCTCACTGCCCGGTGCGGCACCGATCATGATGGAGAGATAGTTGAAGTGGCGCATCGACCAGGTGAACTTGAAGAAGGCATAAACGAACACCAGCAACAGCAGGAACAGTTTCAGTTCCCACATCTCACGGCTGCTCTGCACCGCGAAACTCAGAGTACCGACCACCGCCATGGCAGTGTCCATGGTGCCCATCACGGCAAGCAGTCCGGCGAGGATGAAGATCGTCGTGGAGGCCAGGAAGGTGGTGGTGCGGGAGAGGATCGCAACGATGTTGGAATCGACGATACGCGCTTCCCGATGCAGCATCTCGTACATCCACTGAGACCGGTAGCGGTTCATCACGCTCATCAGGGTCAGTTGCTGCTTGGCCCGCTGATCAGCGAATCGGGTGTACCCCACCCAGCAGAACAGAAACCAGAGAAAGGCAAAGGCGTCGAGCAGGGGTATCATGATCTGTCCTGTCAGAAGCGTTGCTGGAGCATCAGCAGATCGCCCTGATCCTCCATCGTGACCCGGTTGAGAAAGCTCATCCCGAGCAGCACCCGGGGGGGACCGTCGGTATCGATGACAAAGCCGCGCACCTGGCTGAGGGTGATATCCCCGACCTGCACCCGATCAAGGGTGACGTCATAGGCGCGCGCGGTACCGCTGGCGGTATTCACATAGATCGGGTTGCCGTCGATGCGGTAGGAGATCCCCAGGCGTCGGGCCTGGTTGGCGTGCATTGCCACCGCGGTAGCCCCGGTGTCCACCAGAAAATTCACCGTGCGTCCGTTGATACTGCCCACCGTGGTATAGGCGCCGGATTGATCCCGCCAGATCTTGGCGGTGACCTTTTCAGGCTGCGCAAACCGGGTGGTGATGTGTCCGCCCAGGGGATAACTCTGGCGCTGACCATCCACCTCGAGCACCGCTTCACGACTGTTGGCGGAGATCAGCAGCACCCCTTCCGGTGAGGGCTGATCGAGTTTCAGCAGACGGCGTTGACCATCGATGCTGACCATCGCCTTGTCGGGAAACAGGGCCTCCACCACGATGCGCTCCACCGCAGCGGCGCCGGTCGCCAGCAGTAGCATGCCCAGACCACTCATCGCGGTGATTCGTCCCTTCATTCAAAACCATCCCATGTGTTGAATTGCGAACAGCAAGGCCGCCGCGAACAGACCCGCAATCAGATCATCGAGCATGATTCCGAATCCTCCCGAGACCTTGCGATCGAACCAGCGGATCGGCCAGGGTTTGAGGATATCGAAGAAACGGAACAGCACAAAGCCGATGACCATCCATACCCAGCCCTGCGGGGCCCACAGCATGGTGACCAGATAACCGACGATTTCGTCCCATACGATGCCGCCGTGATCGTGCACCCCCAGATCACGGGAGGTGCGGCCACAGATACCGATCCCCAGCAGGAAGGTCAACGCCACCAGGGTACTGTAATAGACCGGGGGCAATGGCTGCAGCAGCAGGTAGAAAGGGATGCCCACCAGGGTCCCGAAGGTGCCTGGCGCCTTGGGCGCGAGACCGCTGCCGAAGCCGAAGGCAAGCAGGTGTACCGGGTTGCCCATGTCGGGTTTGTTGGGTGCGTGCTCAGTCGTCATGTTCGGTGAAATGGTCATAGCCGCCATGCTCCGGGTGCCAGGGCTGGCCTGCGTCATCATACCAGCGCAGACCAGGCTCGGCTTCCACCTGCCCGATACGGGTGATCGGCAGGTCGAGGCTGCGCGAGAGTGCGGCCAGGGCCGGGCGGGCGTCCACGGGCGCGGTCAGGCAGAGTTCGTAGTCATCGCCACCGGAAACCGCCAGGGACCAGTCTCCCCTGCTGCGCATGGCATCCGATACCGCCACACAACAAGGCAGATGGGCCAGTGCCACCCGGGCGCCGACTCCGCTGGCGTCGAGGATATGCCCCAGGTCCGCGGCCAGGCCATCGGACAGGTCGATGGCACTATGCGCCAAGTCACGTATTGCAAGACCTGCCGCCACGCGGGGCTGGGGACGTTCCAGCCGTTTCACCAGATCTGCGGTTTCAGGCGCATCCGTCAGTCCATGTTGCAGATAGTAGAGGCCCAGCGCCGCGTCCCCCAGGGTTCCGGTCACGTAGATGTCGTCCCCTACCCGGGCCGTGTCGCGCCGCAATGCCACCCCGTCCGGGAGGAATCCCTGCACCTGTACCGTCATACTGAGGGGCCCCCGGGTGGTATCACCACCGATCAGCTGCACAGCGTGAGCCTGGGCCAGCCGGGAGAATCCCCGGGCAAAGTCCTCAAGCCATTGATCGTCGATGCGGGGCAGAGTCAGGGCCAGGGTGACCCAGGCCGGTTCGGCCCCCATCGCGGCCAGATCGCTGAGATTGACGGCCAGCGCCTTGTGTCCCAGTGATTCGGGGGAGACCGTTTCCAGAAAGTGCACCCCGGAAACCAGGGTATCCACACTGGTCGCCAGTTGGCAGTTGCCGGGGGGTCGGGTGAGCGCCGCGTCATCGCCGATCCCGAGCAGAACGTCGGGACGGGTATTTGTCAGTTGGGAGAAATAGCGCCTTATGAGCGCGAATTCGGGGGTTTCTAGCCGGGTAGTCATCGGCCGAGGGAGGGATCAGCCCTTTTTCTTGGCGGCGATTTCCAGGGCGCGAACCTGTTTGGCCAGCTTGTCCAACACCCCGTTGACGTACTTGTGACCCTGTTCGGCACCGAACACCTTGGCCATTTCGACCGCCTCATTGATCACCACCCGGTACGGGACCTCGGGCTTGTAGTGCAGTTCGTAGGCGCCAATGCGCAGCACCGCCCGTTCTACCGGATCGACGCTCTCAATAGCCCGGTCGAGGGAGGGCTTGAGCAATGCGTCGAGCTCCCCCAGGTGGGTGGGCACACCCCGGACCAGGTCCTGGAAATAGGGAACCTCGAAGCCATTCAGCTCCTGCTCTTCGAGGAACTGGTTGACGATGTCATTGACGTCCTGACCGGCCATCTGCCACTGGTAGATGGCCTGGACCGCGTAGCGGCGCGCCTGACTGCGTTTCTCGCTCATCAACCGATCTGACGCAGAAGATTGACCATCTCGATGGCGGACAGGGTCGCTTCAGCGCCCTTGTTGCCGGCCTTGGTACCCGCACGCTCGATGGCCTGCTCGATGGTATCGACGGTCAACACCCCGAAGGCGATCGGCACACCGTGCTTGAGGCTGACCTGGGCCATGCCCTTGACGCACTCCCCGGCCACATAATCGAAGTGAGGGGTGCCGCCGCGAATCACCGCACCCAGGGCAACGATGGCATCGTACTTGCCGCTCGCCGCCAGCTTTTCCAGAGCGACCGGCATCTCGAAGGCGCCCGGCACCCGAACCAGGGTCAGGTCCTCCTCTTTGGCTCCGTGCCGCTTGAGGGTATCAATGGCCCCGTCGAGCAGACTCTCGACAATGAAGCTGTTGAATCGTGCCACTACCAGACAGAAGCGCGCATTGTCGACTGTCATGACCCCTTCGATTGTGTTTATCGTCATGTTGCTTATCCTGGGAACAAATCTGATTGATCAAGCCGTCCAAATATAGCATGTTCGGCGGGCATCGCTCAGCAGGCTGCTAGCGATCGGCCTCGATGTATTCGGTGACCTCCATATCGAAACCGGACAGGGCATGGATGCTCTTCGGCGCACTCAGCACCCGCATCTTGCGTACGCCGAGATCTGAGAGGATCTGTGCGCCCACGCCGTAGGTGCGCAGTTCCTTGCTGTTGTCTTTTTTCTGATAGCGCTGGTGGGTGCTGCCATGGGCCTGGCACTCCATCATCCGCTGCACGATCTCCCGCGCGGTGTCGTGATTGCGCAGCACCACGATCACGCCCTCCTCGGACTCGCCGATCAGCTTCATGGCGCTGCGCAGGGGCCAGCCACAGTCCCGGGATTTGGCCTCGAACAGGTCGCACAGGCTGTTTTGCATGTGCACCCTGACCATGGTGGGCCGCTCCGGAGCGGGATGCCCCTTGACCAGGGCCAGGTGGAGTTCGTTGTCCACCATATCCTGGTAGGCCACCAGGCGGAATTCGCCGAACTCGGTGGGGAAGTGGCACTCGCTGACCCGCTCGATGGTGGTTTCGTTCTGGATCCGGTACTGGATCAGGTCCGCGATCGTGCCGATCTTCAGATCGTGCTTTTCGGCGAACACCTCCAGGTCCGGGCGGCGCGCCATGGTGCCGTCCTCGTTGAGGATCTCGACGATCACCGATGTCGGCGAGAGCCCTGCCAGGCGGGCCAGATCGCAGCCCGCTTCAGTATGCCCCGCACGCACCAGCACTCCGCCGGGCTGAGCCATGAGCGGAAAGATGTGTCCGGGCTGCACCAGATCCTGGGGTTTGGCATCGGGTTTCACCGCGGCCAGCACGGTGGTGGCCCGATCGGCGGCGGAAATACCGGTGGTCACCCCTTCCGCAGCCTCGATGGAAACGGTGAAGTTGGTCGCCGCCAACTCGTCATCCGTGGTGACCATGAGAGGCAGGCGCAGTTGACTGCAGCGCTCCTTGGTCAGGGTCAGGCAGATCAGACCGCGTCCGAAACGGGCCATGAAATTGATGGCATCGGGGGTGACGCATTCGGCGGCCATGATCAGGTCGCCTTCGTTTTCCCGGTCCTCGTCGTCCATGATGACGACCATTTTGCCCTGTTTCAGGTCCGCAATAATTTCTTCAGTGGTGTTGAGCGCCATATACTTCAAGCCAGATACTTAAAGGGGTGTTATTCAGAGAACCGCCGATTCTAACAGAGCCTGCGGCACAGAACATCTGAAATTCTCAGGGTTGCGGGTCGTCCCCGGCCGACACGCCCGAACATGGGAATTCAAGGCGTACAACGGGGGGTCCGTTCCTCCGGATCAATGCTAAACTTCACCACCAGCAGTGATCGATTATGGATAACCACGGTGGGCCGCAACCTGCCGGCACCAGGGAACAAACTGTCCTCATGACAGACCGACCGCGACACCTCTCTCCGATCAGAAAAGCCGTTCAGATCGCCCTGGTTTATGCCGTGGCGGCGGGGTTATGGATCAGCCTATCCGATGCGGTTCTCGCGAGCCTGTTCAACAATCCCCAGGATCTCAGCCACTTCCAGACCGTCAAGTGGTGGGGCTTCGTGCTGGTCACCGGCCTGGCTCTGCTGTGGATCACCCGCCACCATCTCCACTCCCAGGAGCGTCAGCTGGAGCGGTTCAGGAAACAACAGACGGAACTCGATATGCTGAGCCAGTTCTGGGGCAGCGTCATCGACAATGCGAATGTCTGGATCAATGTCCTCGACACCGCCACCCGGGTCACCCTGTGGAACAAGGCCGCCGAGCAGATCAGCGGTTATTCACGGGATGAAGTACTGGGCAACGCGAGTATCTGGGAACTCGTCTACCCGGACCCGGAATACCGTGCCCGCATCATCGCCAAGGCATCGGAAATCCTCAACCTGGGTAAAGAGATGGTGGAATTCGAAACCCGCATCATGACCCGGCGGGGTGAGCACAAGGACATTGCCTGGAATGCCCGCCGCTTCTTCGATCAGCAGGGGCAGATCGTCGGAGCGATCGCCATCGGCCGGGACATCACCGCCTACAAACTCGCGGAGCATGCCCTGGTGGAACGGGAACGCCAGCTCGCCACCTTGATGTCCAATCTCCCGGGAATGGCCTACCGCTGCCGGGATGACGAATGCTGGACCATGCTGTTCGTCTCCAGCGGTTGCGCCAAACTGACGGGCTACGATCCCGAGTGCCTGATCGACAACAAAACCATCGCCTACGCCTCCATCGTCCACGAGGAGGATCTGCCAGGACTCACCCGTGAGGTTCAACAGGCATTGGTGGAGAATCGTCCGTTTGCCGCAGAGTACCGGATTCGACGCAAGGATGGGTCTGAGGTCTGGGTCTGGGAGCAGGGCCGGAAGGTACTGGTCGACGATCAGCCCTATCTCGAAGGCATCATCATGGACATCGACAAACGCAAGGCACTGGAGCAGGAACTGGCCCTGCTCGCCTCCCGGGATGCCCTCACCGATCTGTACAACCGCCGCGAGATGGAACTTCAGTTCCGTGAAGAGTTGCAACGCGCCTACCGCTACAGACGCCATCTGTCACTGCTTTGGATCGACGTCGATCACTTCAAATCGGTGAATGACCTGTTCGGCCACAGGGCGGGGGATGAGGTGCTGAGAAAACTCGGCCGGCTGCTCTCATCAGCCATCCGCTCGGTGGATTATGCGGCCCGCTACGGCGGTGAGGAACTGGCCATCATTCTCCCGGAACTGGATGAAACCGGGGCCCTGGAAATGGCGGAACGGCTCAGACGCCTGGTTGAGGAGACCGCCTTTGTCATCGAAGAGGATCTGGATGTCTCGATCACCATCAGCGTCGGGGTGGCCGCCTATCCGAACCATGGCAAGAGCTGCGATGAATTGCTGCGTGCTGCAGACCATGCCATGTACCGGGCCAAGCAGAATGGCCGTAACCGGGTTTACCTGGCCGCCTGACATCACATCAGACATAAGACCATCCCACCGATCCCCTCGCACCTGCCCTGGTGCAGCGTACTGAACTTGAGACACATTACCGGCGGCTGTTGTGATGCAATTGTGAACATTTCGTGATGTGCGCGGGAAACCCCGGGACCACACTGATTCCACCTACAACAAAAGGAGGAATCGACATGAAACACCCCATTGCCAACCTGCTGATCAGCGCCGGCCTGCTCTACGCTCCCCTCGGATTTGCCGGAGAGCGGGACATCCGTGTGGAGGTCACCAACCTGACCAATGCCATCTACTTCACCCCACTGCTGGTGGCGATGCATGATTCGGACACCCACCTGTTCGAACCCGGCATGGCCGCTTCCGGGCATCTGCAGGCAATGGCCGAAGGCGGTGACCTGAGCGGTTTGATCAGCGATCTGCAGATCTCAGGCCACAGTTACGTGGAGAACCCCGCATCCGGTCTGCTGGCCCCTGGGGCCACAACAGAGGCCGTGTTCGATCGCACCCGCCGCGGTGAGCGCGCCCTCTCCATCGTCGGCATGCTGCTGCCCACCAATGACGGTTTCGTCGGCGCGAACGGCATCGAAGTCCCGCAACGTCGTGGCACCTACACCTACTACCTGCACGGCTATGATGCCGGTACTGAAGCGAATGACGAGATCATCACCGGAGGCGGCGCACCCAACACCCCCGGCATACCCGCCGATCCGGGGATGAATGCGGGCAGTGGTGGAGTCGCCAGTGTCGGCCCGGACTACAATCCGACCGTGCACCTGCACCGGGGGAACATCGGCGACCGGGACCCGATCGGCGGTGACAGCGACCTCGACGCCCGGGTGCATACCTGGCAGGGTCCGGTGGCGAAACTGGTCATCCGGGTCGGCTCTCATGATTGAGTCAGCCACATGATGTCTGATCACAGCTGAGAACCCGCCGTTTCCGCGCTTCCGTGCGGGAACGGCGCTACATGTAAATTTTATGTAAAGCGGAGCGGACAGATTTTACACGGCGGCGTCTTATCTCCCGACCCGGGGCTTCCTAGCATGGAGTGGCAGAACAACCACAGGGAGCCTGAACATGAAATCCAAACTCACACATTCCGTTAAACCATCCCGCGTCACGATTCTGGCTTTGAGCCTGTGCGCAGTCCTCTCGGCACCGATCCTGGTGCATGCCGCCAATCCAGCCACACAGCCCATAGTCGCCGGACAAGCTCAAAATCCACTGACTCAGCCACGCATTCAGCTCGCTATTCTGCTCGACACCAGCAACAGCATGGACGGACTGATCGACCAGGCCCGCAACCAATTGTGGCGGGTGGTCGACGAGTTCTCCAAAGCACGCAGGAACGGCCGTTCCGCCCGCCTGGAAGTGGCAGTCTTCGAATACGGCAATGACCGGCTTAGCGGTGAGAGCGGTTACATCCGCAAGGTCACCGACCTGACCGGGGACCTGGACCGGGTCTCGGAGGCCCTGTTTTCACTCACCACCAACGGAGGCAACGAATATTGTGGTCAGGTTATCGATCAGGCGACGACTCAGTTGCAGTGGAGCCATGCGGAGCAGGACATCCGGGCGATTTTCATCGCCGGCAACGAGCCGTTCAGTCAGGGCCCGGTCCCATACCGGGAGGCTGTGACAAAGGCCAAGGCCGCGGGAATCGTGGTCAACACCATTCATGCCGGCAGCTATGACGAGGGTCGCGGCTCCGGCTGGCAGGACGGGGCGCTGCTGGCCGGCGGCGACTACATGAGCATCGATCACAATCACAAAATCGCCCATGCTCCTGCGCCCCAGGATGCCCGCATCGCCGAGTTGAACCAGGCGCTCAACGAAACCTACATTCCGTTCGGCAAGCAGGGCCACACCGGCAAGCAACGCCAGCTCGAGCAGGATGCCAACACCCTCGGCATCTCCCCTGCCCTGCTCGCAAAACGGGCCAAGTCCAAGGCCGGGAGTCTCTATTCCAATCGTCAATGGGACCTGGTGGATGCCACCAAGGATGATGAGCAGGCACTGCGTAACCTGGATGAAAGTGAGTTGCCCGAGGAGATGAGCGGCATGAATCTTCAGCAGCGGGAAGCCTATGTCTCGGCCAAGGCGGCAGAGCGGGAGCAGATCAAGCAGGAGATCGCGGAACTCGGCAAGGCCCGTGACCGGTTTATCACAGATTCGAAAAAACAGGCCGCTGAAGCACATCAGGCCACTGTAGACGATGCCCTGGTGTCATCGATCCGCAAGCAGGGGCAGGAGAAAGATTACCGGTTCGCAGAGGAATGAACGGGCTGTCAGACCTAGTAGCCCGGGTGCAGCGGAGCGGAACCCGGGGATTGCCGCAAGACCTCCCGGGTTTCGCTCCGCTACACCCAGGCTACGGGAAGGAGCGGAGCGCAACCCGGGATTTGCCGCGAGACCTCCCGGGTTCCGCTGCGCTGCACCCGGGCTACAGGAAGAAGCAACCCGGCGTGGAAGCCGGATTATGCCGATGACACTCAGGCGTCGTTGTGCAGATCGAGGATGCTCTTGTCCGCGTCGTTTTTCGATTTCGCCCCGTCGTTGCGAAGCAGTTCGAGCTGTTCCAAATATGTTTCGTTGATGTCGCCGGTGACGTATTCGCCGTTGAACACCGAAGTATCGAAACGCTCGATGTCGGTTTTGCCTTTCTTCTGCACCGCCTCGATCAGGTCCTGGAGATCCTGGTAGATCATCCTGTCGGCACCGATGATCTCACGCACCTCGTCGACGGTGCGGCCGTGGGCCACCAGCTCGCTGGCGGCGGGCATGTCGATCCCGTACACATTGGGATAGATCACTGGCGGCGCGGCGGACGCGAAATAGACCTTCTTCGCACCCGCATCCCGGGCCATCTGCACGATCTGCTTGGAGGTGGTGCCGCGCACGACCGAGTCATCCACCAGCAGGACGTTCTTGCCTTTGAATTCCAGATCAATCGCGTTGAGCTTCTGACGCACCGATTTCTTGCGCACCTGCTGACCCGGCATGATAAAGGTACGCCCGATGTAACGGTTCTTGATGAACCCCTCGGTGTATCGCACGTTCAATTCATTGGCCAGAGATAGGGCGGCGCTGCGGCTGGTGTCAGGAATCGGGATCACCACGTCCACATCGTGATCCGCCCACTCCCGCTGGATCTTCTTCGCCAGTTTCTTACCCATCCGTGAGCGCGCCTTGTGCACGAACACGTTGTCGATGATCGAGTCGGGGCGGGCGAAATAGACGAACTCAAAGATACACGGAGACTTGACCGTATGCGCGGCGCACTGCTGGGCATAAAACTGTCCGTCCTTGCTGATGAAGATCGCCTCACCGGGTTCGAGATCGCGAACCCGCTCGAAACCCAGGGTGTTCAGGGCAACACTCTCCGATGCGATCATGTACTCGACCCCATGGTCGGTTTCGCGCTTGCCGTAGACGATGGGACGGATGGCGTGGGGATCACGGAAACCGATGAGCCCCACGTTGGGAATCATCGCCACCGCGGCATATCCGCCCCGACAGCGTTTGTGTACCCCGGCGATCGCCTTGAAGATGTCCTCCGGTGCGATGCGCAGCTTGTTCTGCATCTGCAACTCGTGGGCAAACACATTGAGCAGGATCTCGGAGTCGGATGAGGTATTGACGTGACGCAGGTCCTGCACGAACAGGTCACGGGTCAGTTCCTTCGCATTGGTCAGATTGCCGTTGTGCGCCAGGGTGATGCCGTAGGGCGAATTGACATAGAACGGCTGGGCTTCCGCCGATGAGGCGCAGCCGGCGGTGGGATAGCGGGCATGGCCGATACCCATGTTGCCTTTGAGGCGCAGCATGTGACGGGTGTGAAACACGTCCCGAGCCAGTCCGTTCGCCTTGCGCAGGTGCAGTCTGCCGTGTTCGCAGGTCACGATACCCGCTGCATCCTGACCCCGATGCTGCAACACCAGCAACGCGTCATAGAGGGACTGGTTGACCGGCGACTTGCCGACTATGCCCACAATTCCGCACATGATCCGTTCTCCTGTGAACAATCGGTAGTCAATGGACTTGACCGGAGTATGTTACACCCTGGCATCCCCGCAACTCCCCACCGTTCAGTATTGAAAATTTGCAGCAATATCATGGGGCAAATAGCTTTTCAACCACAGCGCCATATCCAGGAAATAGGGTATGAGGCGTGACTCCTGCCACCAGACATCCTTGGGAAAAGGCGTCAGTCCCGCCAGCAGGACCAGAATCGCCACGATCACCGAACCCCGGGCCACACCGAAAAAGATCCCGATGAGCCGGTCCGTCCCGGTCAGACCCGTGGTCTCGACCAGCACTTTCATGAAATGGTTGACGATGGCCCCCAGGATCAGCACCAGAATCAGGATCACGATATAGGCGACCCCGAGGCGTATCGAGGACACATCGATCCAGGGAGTGAGATATTCGGATAACGGCCGGAAAAACAGCCAGGCCAGGGCAAAAGCGGCAATCCAGGTGACCAGCGAGAGTGCTTCCTGAACGAAACCCCGTATCAGGCTGATGATGGCGGATAGCGCGATGATGGCAATGATCAGAATGTCGATCCAGAGCATACGGCTACCTTGTACAGGCGTTTGGGTCGAATCATGCGTCAAGAACCACGACTGTCAGACCCCTGAAAAGAAGAGGCCCGGATAAAATCCGGGCCGGTTTCTCTTGAATCTGGTGGAGCCAGGCGGGATCGAACCGCCGACCTCAACACTGCCAGTGTTGCGCTCTCCCAGCTGAGCTATGGCCCCGGAAAGCCGCGAATATTAGGGGATTCTCCCCGGCTTGTCCACTGCTTTTTAAAAAATCCTTAACCGAAATGCATCCACCGGATTAGCCGTTGGACTGCTCGATCTTGGCCCAGGAGTCCCTCAGGGTAATGATGCGATTGAACACCAGCGGTTCGCGCCCGGCCTCCACCGGATCGAGGATGAAGTAGCCCTCCCGCTCGAACTGGAAGGGCACGCTGTCCCCGCTCTCTGCCAGGGCAGGTTCCAGGTAGCACTCGGTCAGGGTGCGCAGGGAATCCGGGTTGAGGTTGTCGGTGAAACGTCCTCCCTCCTCGACCTTTTCCGCATTGGCCTGGCCGAACAGGCGATCATAGAGTCGCACCTCGCCCTTGACCCCGTGGCGCGCCGAAACCCAGTGGATCACCCCACGTACCTTGCGGCCCTCGGGATTCTTGCCCAGGGTCTCCGCATCGTAGCTGCAGTGCAGCTCGACGATATCGCCCTGGTTGTTGCGAATCACCTCGTCGCAACGGATCACGTAGGCATTGCGCAGGCGCACCTCGCCACCGCTGACCAGGCGCTTGAACTTCTTGTTCGCCTCCTCGCGGAAATCCTCCTGATCGATGTAGACCTCGCGGCAGAACGGGATCCTGCGCTGGCCCATGGCCTCGTTCTTCGGATGGTTGGCCGCATCCAGCCACTCCTCCCCATCCTCCGGGTAGTTGGTGATCACCACCTTGAGGGGATGCAGCACCGCCATGCGGCGGGGCGCACAGGTGTCCAGCTCTTCGCGGATGCAGTTCTCCAGCATGCCGATCTCCACCAGACCATCTGACTTGGTGACACCAATACGGTGGCAGAATTCGCGGATCGCCGAGGCGGGATAACCACGCCGGCGCATGCCCGCCAGGGTTGGCATGCGGGGATCATCCCAACCCTCGACGAACCCCTCCTCCACCAGCAGGGTCAGCTTGCGCTTGCTCACCACGGTGTATTCCAGGTTGAGCCGAGCAAACTCGATCTGCTGCGGATGACAGGGGATGGTGATGTTGTCCAGGGTCCAGTCGTAGAGTGGCCGGTGATCCTCGAATTCCAGGGTGCAGATGGAATGGGTGATGCCCTCGAGGGCATCCGACACCGGGTGGGTGTAGTCGTACATGGGATAGATGCACCAGGCCTCCCCGGTCTGGTGATGGATCACCCCGTGACGGATCCGGTACAGGGTCGGATCACGCAGGTTCATGTTCGGCGAGGCCATATCGATCTTTGCCCGCAGCACCCGCTCCCCGTCGGCGAACTCCCCGGCCTTCATGCGCTGGAACAGGTCCAGATTCTCGGCCACGGAACGGCTGCGATAAGGACTCTCCCGACCGGGCTCCTTGAGGGTGCCGCGGTACTCGCGCATCTTCTCCGCGTCCAGATCACACACATAGGCCTTGCCCGCGTTGATCAGCTCGACCGCGAAGTCGTACAGCTGCTGGAAGTAGTCCGAGGCGTAGAACAGCCGGTCGTCCCAGTCATATCCGAGCCAGCGCACATCCGCCTTGATGCTCTCCACGAACTCGATGTTCTCCTTGTGCGGATTGGTGTCATCGAAACGCAGATTGCACAGTCCCTGATAGTCCTCGGCGATACCGAAGTTGAGCACGATCGACTTGGCGTGACCGATGTGCAGGTAGCCGTTCGGCTCCGGCGGAAACCGGGTGTGCACCCGCCCGTCGTTCTTACCCGCCGCAAGGTCCTGATCGATGATCTGGCGGATGAAATTCGATTTATTATGTTCCGTATCGCTCATGGCGTTGGCTTCTTTGTAAGGTTGATTCCGATGCTCAGACCGCAGCCTCGCGCTGCGCGATGTATTCCAGGGCCTTGTCGATGCGGCGCAGACACGCCGGCTTGCCGACCAGGTTGAGGGTGGTGTCGATGCCCGGGGATGCGGCGCGCCCGACCACCGCCACCCGCAGGGGCTGCGCGACCTTGCCCATCTTCAGTTCCAGGGCCTCGGCGACCTGCTCCACCGTCTGGTGCAGGGTCTCCTCCCGCCAGTCCTCCAGAGCGGCCAGTGCCTCGCGGATCTTTTCCAGGGGTTCCCGGGCCACCCCGCGCAGATGCTTTTTCGCCGCATCCGCGTCGAAGGCCTCGAAATCCTGGTAACAGTAGGTACACATCTCGGCCATTTCCACCAGGTTTTTGGCGCGCTCCTGGTGGGCCACCACGACCTGCTCCAGGTCCGGCCCCTCTGCGGGATCGATGCCCAGGTTACCCAGGTGGTGGCTGAGCAGGTGGGCGATGCGCTTGGGATCGTCCTGCTTGATGTAATGCTGGTTCAGCCACAACAGCTTTTCGGTATTGAAGCTGGAAGCCGCCTTGTTGACCGCGTCGATATCGAACAGGGCGATCATCTCGTCGATGCTGAAAATCTCCTGGTCACCATGGGACCAGCCCAGGCGCACCAGGTAGTTGAGCAGAGCCTCGGGCAGATAACCGTCCTCGCGGTACTGCATGACACTCACCGCGCCGTGCCGCTTCGACAGTCGCGCGCCGTCATCGCCGAGGATCATCGGCACATGCCCGTACTTCGGCGGTTGCGCATTCAGGGCCTGCAGGATGTTGATCTGTCTCGGGGTGTTGTTGAGATGGTCGTCGCCACGGATCACGTGGGTGATGGCCATGTCCATGTCATCCACCACCACGGTCAGGTTATAGGTGGGGGAGCCGTCGGTGCGGCGGATGATCAGGTCATCGAGTTCCTCGTTGCCGAACACCACCCGCCCGCGAATCAGGTCGTCCACCACCACCGAACCGCTGTCCGGGTTGCGAAAGCGGATCACGTGGGGCTCATCGGCGCTCACCGTGTGATGCCGGCAGTGGCCGTCGTAACGGGGCTTCTCCTTGCGCTTCATGGCGTCCTCGCGCAACTGATCCAGGCGCTCCCGGGAGCAGTTGCAGCGGTAGGCCAGTCCCCGCCCGAGCAGATCCTCGATGACCTCGTTATAGCGGTCGAAGCGCTGGGTCTGATAGAAGGGTCCCTCGTCATACTCCAGCCCCAGCCAGGTCATGCCCTCGAGGATGGCATTCACCGATTCCGCGGTCGAGCGTTCGAGGTCCGTATCCTCGATGCGCAGCACGAACTTGCCGCCATGCTTGCGGGCATACAGCCAGGAGAACAGCGCGGTGCGGGCACCGCCCACGTGAAGATAGCCCGTGGGGCTGGGAGCGAATCGGGTACGGACAGTCATAGTACGATCGGTTGAATCCGGTTTGGGAAAGACGGGATTCTATCAGACCCGCACTGTTTCGAAAGCCGTCAAATGCGGTTTCTGATCCGCACATTGCCGGTTCGGCTTGGATTAAAGCCGATTGACCTGGAAGTTTCGGCTCATTAGAATGCGGCGTTCATCTCGGGCGCATAGCTCAGCTGGGAGAGCGCTGCAGTCACATTGCAGAGGTCACAGGTTCGATCCCTGTTGCGCCCACCATTATTTTCAACAAGATTTCCCATCCCGGATTTCCCCGGCCTGTCAGCCATCCTGTCTGTTCAAGGATCCACCCGATCCGGATTGACGCTTCCCCCGCCCTCTCCGGCATGGCCCGGACACTCGCCGGAATCGGTCGCACAGCCCCCTTTTCAACATTGTTCAGCATCCGATCACAGAATCTCAAAAGACCCATTGACGAACCCGGGAAAAGGCCTATAAAACACCCTCGGTTACGCCCAATACGAAACCATCAAGCAATTGATTGAGAAAGAAGATTTAAATTCTTATGGGTTCCACAAGTGTGATGGACTCGAGCAAATCGTAAGCAGGACCTCGCACCTGCCTTCAGATTCCATCGCTCCATGTCGATACATCGGCACGATGTCGTGATGCGCACGGACCGCTCAGCCAGTGAGATCGCTCGAGAGGAACCATGAGGATGCAAGCACCTGCCTGCATTTCCAGAAAGATATAACTACAGCGATGACGATCCCGAAACAGCGCCAACCGTCGCCTGAGCGCAGTGATCGGCATCATGGAAACACGGACCGCGACACGCGTTCCACCTGAGGAACAAACATGAAGAAGCCGCTTTTCAAGATCATCCCACTTCTCGCATTACTGGGCATCAGCCTGGACGGTCTGGCCACCGAGCATCCGGTCACGACCATGCGTGGCAACACCAGCAATGCGGTCATGCATCTGCAGGCCTGGGATGCCCGGCACACCATCGAGAGCGAAGCGGCCCGCTTCGTGGGCACCGACCGGGTCAACCTCTCCGCGATCATTCAGCCGGACGAGGCGGACATCGGGCACAGTGCGGCGATCTTCGTAGTGGCCTTCTACAATGGCAACCGCTTCATGAAGAACGAAAGCGGACAGTGGGTACTCTGGACAGAGGCACTCCAACCCGCCGAAACCCGCACCCTGGGATCGGAAGAGTACATCAGCATTCTCTCCGGCCTGACAGGCCTGATCGGGGAATTCGATATTTTCGTCGGCTATCGCAATGTCGACCGCGACATCATCTACAACCTGACCCCGATGCATTTCGAAGTCACCGACGGCTATGACAGCGTCCTGACAGTGGGCGACCTGGGCCCCTACTACGGCTGCCAGGGCCTGCAGCGCGCCCTCAACCAGGTCCAGGACTGGAGTGAGATCCGCATCCAACAGGGCACCCTCAATTGCTCTGGACTGGATCTGCCCGATGCCCACAACTACGAATACGGAATCAAAATTTCGGGCGGTTGGGACCGAGAGTTCGAAACCCAGTCGGACGATGCGGATCTGACCGTATTCGACGGCGGCAACCCGATCATCGAAGGCATTTCGACCCACGACTCCTGTGTCGCGGCCGGAGGATGGTCCTGGGGTGATTCCGCCTGCTATGTCTCGGAACCGGCGACTGCCCGGATCCTCAATCTGAACAATGAGCGGGTGCTGGTTGAAAACCTCACCTTCCGCAACTCGTACCACGTGAATGGCGGATCCGCTCTGGCGGGTGTGAGAAACGAACGCAACCTGCGGATCAACAACTGCCACTTCTACAACAATACCACCGTCAGCGGCTACGGCGGTGCGGTGTTGTATGCCGGGGCAGTCAGCAACAGTCTGTTCGAAGGCAACGTGGCCTACTACGGAGGTGCGATGCACCGCATTGACACGGTGAATGACAGCGTTTTTCGCGACAACCGGTCCGTATACAACGGCGGCGCCATCTCAACGGTATCCAGCGTGATCAACAGCACCTTCGAGGAGAATACCGCGAACGCAGGCGGCGCCCTCTACACCTACCAGTTCGACAACGTGGCGATCATCAACAATGTATTCACCAACAACCGGACTCTGGAGGAGAATGGTGGCGCACTCTACGCCGATGGCAATGGTCACAAGGTGATCAACAACCTGTTCAATGGCAACACCGCAACCGGTTCCGGAGGCGCGGTCGCCAGCACAGGCATCGAAACCGTATTCGTCAACAACACCTTCGTCAACAATGTCGCAGGGGGGCTTGGGGGCGGCGCGTTCTACGGGGTGGGCACGATTCTCAACGGTGTCTTCCATGAAAATCGCTACATCGATCTGGAGAATGAGATCGACCAGAGCAGCGACATCACCTCCCGGGGCACCCTAAGCGTCGATTACAGCCTGTTCACCGCCTATGAAGGCACCACCGACATCGGACCGAACAACCTGTTTGAGGAACCCCTGTTCAGCGGCCAGGATGGCGACGAGTACGGTCTCCAGGCGGGTTCACCTGGTGTAGACAGCGGCTCCGCTGAATATCTCTTTACGACCCTCGATACCAGCACCGATGATCTGAACTACCTTCTGCCCTACCGCAGAAACGGAAACGGCACCCAGGTCGACCTCAACAGCCGGGCCAGGGTGAGCGGCACCGCCATTGACATGGGAGCGTTTGAAAGACAGTAGGCTTCCTGCCCGTCTCGTGAATCAGCCCGTCCCACAAGGACGGGCTGATTTGCTTCAGAAGTCCGTAATCACCGCGTCGACCGAGTTACAGATCCGCAGACTCAAACCCCACCCAGAGGCCGATCGGAGAGAACCGCCCCTCAGTACATGTGCTGGCCACCGTTCACCGACAGGGTGGAGCCGGTAATGAACGAGGCGTCGTCCGCAATCAGGAACAACACCGAGCGGGAGATATCCTCAGGTTCACCGAGCCGCCCCACGGGGATGGTCTTGATAATCTTCTCCAGAACCGCCTCAGGGACCGCCCGAACCATGTCGGTGGCCACATAGCCCGGGGCAACCGCGTTCACCGTAATACCCTTGCTGGCCCCTTCCTTGGCCAGCGCCTTGGTGAAGCCGTGGATGCCGGACTTGGCCGCGGCATAGTTGACCTGGCCATACTGACCAGCCTGACCATTGACCGAGCCGATGTTGACGATGCGTCCGAACCCCCGCTCACGCATGCCCGGAAAGACCGCGTGGGAGGTGTTGAAACAGGACGTCAGGTTGGTCTGGATCACCTGGTCCCACTGTTCGAAGGTCATCTTCGGCATGGTGGTGTCCCGGGTGATACCGGCATTGTTGATCAGAACGTCGATTGGACCGAGTTCCGACTCGATCTTCGCGACCCCCTCTTCCACAGCCTTGAAATCACTCACGTCGAACTTGTATGCGGGTATGCCGGTGCGTTCGGTAAACGCCCGCGCCTTGTCATCGTTACCCGCATAATTGGCGGCGACCGTATAACCCGCCTCTTTCAATGCCACACTGACCGCTTCGCCAATGCCCCGGGTACCCCCGGTTACGAGTGCCACTCGTCCCATGGATGCTCTCCCCCTCTGGTGTTGTTTTTACTATGAAGAATTCGCACGCCTAGAATCGACGAATTCATTAATTATTTCTATTGGGATATACAACAACAGCCCTATTGGGATTCTAAACCAAGTCTGACCTGAAGCGCCAATCTGAGTTTAATAATCATAACTTATTGTATTTTATTGTATTATTATCAGACGACAGAGTGACGGAGTAAAAACACCATCATATTCACTTTTGTATTTGTTACGGACACAATGCTCTGGATGAGATGGAATGTCATATAGTGCTACGGAATAAATGACGCTACACAACTCCCAGTCTTGTTTTTCATACGGAGCGCTTTGTAAATTAGAGTGAGACTGGAAGGCTCAGAATGCAATCAACCGGCATCGTCTTTGAAGAATGATTTGATTTTTTTACTCAGAAACAGATAAAAAAGCGTTACAGAAACGATATATGCGCCAAGCACGATCACCATCACTATAGCGTTGTTGAGTGCGCCCACAATAAGAAAAATGCCATAAATGGCCAACGCCCAGTAGGCGAAGCCTAATATCTCATCGATCAGGGTAAATTTTGAGAAAAAGTAGAGCCATTTATTCGCGTTCATTGTCAAAACCCTGTGCCGGGCGATATCAATTCAGCTTATATTTTCTTTTGATCGCGCTTTGAAACTGCGCATTATTGCGCTCAGCTGTCGATATGGCTTGGACATATTTTTCCATCGGCTTCTCTATTAAGAAATAGAGTAACTGCAAATCACCATTTGACTGCAAGATTGCATAAAGTTTTGGCGATTTCATTCTAAGCCGCATGGCAGCATGGGAGGAACGTTGTAAAAAACCCTGAACCATAAGAAGCCCTATGGGGGTACCGATTCCCGTCGTGGAGGCCCCGGCGGAAACACCTATTCGCTTTGCGAGCTGCTTATACGCAGCACTAGCCGCAATTGCCATCGCGATTCTGGAGGCAACCGCAGTAGCCAATTTCTTACCTATAACCATTCTTCCTACCGTGTACCCTGCGCCGATACCTGCCTGTTTAGCCAGCATCTCGACAGCTTGATCCGGGAAGTATGAGTAATAGTGCTCTAGAACATAGACAATACTTTTGTAAAGCGGACTGCTTTGATCACTGATGCCATACTTAATGAATCGCTCGATCAGCGAGACCATCGCACTATTTTCACGCCCAATGGCTGCTACACGACCGTCTTCACCCAGACCTAGTCCCTCACCAGTCCGTTCTATGCCCAGAACAATGTCCTGACCAACCGAATAGATTCCCTTACCAAGCGCGACAACCACATCGATAGTGTCATCAGTGAATGACATATGATACTCCTTTTGTACTACATTCCCTATGTCAGACCAGACACGTTGTGTTGGTTAGCTGCTTTTTATTTTGGTAGCGTTCTGACAGAATATGTCAACATTTGCATGAACACAGGTGATCTGTCAACCTTTGTTGGCAGGCGGTGCTGCGGTGCATGGCACCCACTCTTGCTCACGCCGTACAAAGCACACATGCGCTTCACCGGAAAACTTTCATGGGGGATGAATATATCTCTTTTCGAGTTGAAGTGAACTCGATGGCTTTATATTAAAGCTCGTGCTCGAGCTTTAGCCTCTCATAGTCCTTCTTGATTCAACGCAGCTCCTTGAGCTCCGCAGTAACCTCTTTATTGACATCCGCACCCTTGGTCATGATTAAACCCCCTCGCGCTTGTTTTCGCCAACGAGACAACATAAACGGGTGAATGTAAAGGGCATCGGTAGACGCTCCTGACTGGTTAGTTCAGGGTGTCGACTAAACCGTAGGAACTAGCATGTCTACTAGAGCTAATTGTTACGAGTTGATCTTTGCATAAACATGAGCATTGTAAAAAGTATTGTGCTTATAGAGTGCTTTAATTTGCACTGATTCTATAGAGAAACCGCACTTTTCTAGAACTCTCATAGAGGCTACATTGGGCGAAAATACAGGTGCGTACAAACGAACAATATCAGTAGATTCAAAAATCATGTTCGTCATAGCTGTGAGCGCTTGTGTTCCGATACCTATACCCCAATACTTTTCACCAATCCAGTAGCCAATTTCGCCTGACTTTTGGTACTCAAAGTTTCCTTGCGAAACGCCTATCATGCCTGCAAAGGAGCCCTCAATATCAATAGCTTTGTTAATTCCTTCTTTATGGCCTGTAGAGACCCACCACTTAGCGTCATCCAAAGTGTATGGAAACGGAATCCGTCCTGTAAGATATCTAGCGACATTTTCGTTGTTTAGCAATAACGGAATAGTCTCGATATCTCTTTCTTCAATATCTCGCAGTTTCATCCGTGTCACTCATAACGCCCAGCACAAGGGCCCGACGGAATGGAGCCCATTTGTGGTAAAGTTTGCGCAGCAAACCACAAATTGGCGGAACGTAGTTGGGTCCCTTGCTGCTGATTGTTATGCATTACTATCTCTCGCATTTATTTTGACAATGAAATTCGATAATTTCGATCGTATAGCTAAGGGTGCCAAAACGATACCTAGAATATCGCTTACCACACCTGGTATAAATACAAATATTACGGCTATAGTAAACAGTATTGACTGGCATATTATTTTTAGGCTCTTTTTTTCATTACTAGACAAGCCCTTTGTATTACCTTTAAGTCCCATTACTAGAGACTTATCAATATTACTGACCTCTTCATATTGTGCCTTTGCTTCCTTCCAATTGAAAAAGAGAACCAGTCCGCCGATGCTTGTACCTGCCACATATAGATAGATACTTCCAAGTAGTCCTATTTCTTGATAAAGCTTAGAAATAGCAACTATTTTAACGATACCGATAATTAAAGCTATAAAAAATACTCTCATTTTGTCTTGTGCATAACGCCTAGCTCACTCGACGAAAACCGCAAAGCGGTTTTTGGTCGAGTGGAGCACCGTGTTATGCCTTACCACCATGATGGTGCTTCTGTGGTTGCATTAAATCCTGCACTTAACAGTCCAGACAATAATCCAGATTCTTTTACAAGGCACATGCCTTCATGCCCAATTGCTGCCACAAACCAGTTTAATGACTTTTCTTGATAAAGAGCCAAACTATCACAGTTGGCTTTCAACTCATTTTTGGCATCAAGATAAGCTTTTATATTTGATTTTGTTGCTGGCACCAATTCTGTGTACTTAGGGGTGACGTCGTCACTATAAGTAGTAATTTGCTCAATGTGACTGGTTTCACTACATACTTTAAAACCAGCAACTTCACTTACCTTTGATTCCGGGTATAACCATGCACATATTGAATAAGGCTGGCTTTCAGCCAAAAGGCCTAACAATTCAATTTGGCGATTAAAGTCATTTTCTTCTACGTAGATCATGATTCTTTATATGGCATAACGCTCCGCATCACCCGAAGCAAAAAGCAGAGCGGCGAGGAACGAGGAGCTGCGATTTTTTGCTGTCCGAGTGCATGCGATTGTTAAGTGTTTTGACCAAAATAACTAAATGCTTTTGCATTATTGCCGCTCATCGTTTTGGTTTTAGTTACTTTAGTGCTCAATTCTGTAAATGTAGATAGAAAACTTCTTAGGTCTTTTGGAGTTTGATGTTGCATTAACACACCCATTTTAGATGTAAATATATTATTTGATTCGCCGCAAAACTCAACTAAGTGCAATATACCTCCAGGCCTCAACACCCTTTTTATTTCAGAAAGAACATTCATTTTTTGTTGTTGCTCTGGAAGGCATGTTAATACTGCACAAACAACCACAGCTCCAAAGGTGCTATTCGGATAGCTTAGCCTTGAACCTTCCGTTTTCTGAAGAGAAATGTGAGGGTGCTCTAATTTCCCCCTCCTGATCATTTCTCCTGATGAGTCAACACCAACAATATTGACATATCCTTTTTTGAAAAGAATCTCTGTTATGCGCCCATAACCACAACCATAATCGAGGATTCTCTCTTCGCTTGGTATGCGCTCGATAAATTTAGGAAGATCAATTTCTAAATTGAAATTGGCTTCACTTGCAACTTTGTCCCAGGCTTCTATCTGCACGTTTGTTTTACACTTAACGTTGCCGTAAACCGCGCGAGGTACGGGCGTCGGATTTGATGGCCTGGTTAGGCATTAGCTCTATCAATGAGACTTTTATATATATTTTTTGCTTCTTTTGATACATTGGATTTTAACTTAGCGTCTCTTCGCTCACTTTCAATATCAGGATATTCATCTGGTACTAAATTAAATAATTTTGATGCTTCTGTAGGCAACCCTAAATTCATCAAGCAGATTCCAGATGTAAATAAAGCATAGTTGTACTTTTCATGTTCAGGACTAATTTTAGATATGAACTTATTTAGCATAACCAAACATTCGAGATCTTTTTTTCCATCATACAAAGCTAGAGCTTCGAATAGAATTAAAATTGGGTTTGTTTCTCCTCTATCTTTTGCTGCTTGGATTTTATTAAGTGCTTCTTCATGGAAGCCGCTTTCTACAAGTTTGTGAATTGCACTGATATTCATTTACATTGTTGCCTAACGACCCGCCTCAGGTGCGACAAAAGCGCGCAGCGGTTTTGCGCGTCCAGGTGGAGCGACGTGTTATGTTGGATTTACTTTAGGCTGCTCATTGAAATAATAAACAAGATTTTCGACAATACTTGCTTTCCCATAGTATGGATTAGATTCGGTATTCTCCAATGAGCGCCCAGTTCTCTCAGCGATTTCTTCAACTATATCTAATTCAAAATCTTCATCATCGATTAGCAAATCCTTAAACACATCATCTTGCGGTCGAATTGGGAATGCTTTTTTTTCGGGTGCTAAGTAACTTTGTAATTGCTCATAAACTGCCCTGATTACCCATGTATCAATTTCTCGGCATTCAAAATAGCGAGAAAAAGTACATATTGAGTCAGTATCCCTGCCCTTCAAAAGAACCTTAAAATGTTTTTTTCTAAATACTCTGTCCTTAATATCGAGGGCTATGATTATTGGTATAGCCATCAATAAAAATGGATATAACCAAAGAAGCCATGCGGCAAGGCAAAGAAGTACAGCAAAAAATACTTTGCCCCTAAAACCAATTGGCTTCTCAGTATATTTTGGCATGAATCTGGATGGTCTCTTCATAATCTATTTCCAACATAACGAGCCTGTAGAAAAACCCGCATCGGACTTACGGGTATCTTTGCAATTAACATTCTACTCGGCTCTTTCATGATTATCGGTAATCTCT
>JBEVWC010000004.1:97831-132958 GCA_040506775.1 Candidatus Thiodiazotropha sp. | reverse complement strand
ATAACTACTTAAGTCGTGTTATACCCCATCCTGATGTGAGCCTGACACCCTGAGTCTGCATTCCCACGCAGAGCGTGGGAACGAGGGGGGGGGAGGACTTTGGAGCAAGGGACTGGTAATTCCAGTATCTGCCAGTAACCGTAGGTCGGGTTAGCGTAGCGTAACCCGACATGTGCTGGATAGGGTGGCTTGTCGGGTTACGCTGCGCTAACCCGACCTACCTGGAGTGCTCACGCATCACTGCGCTATGCGTTCTTCTCGTCGAAAGCCTAATTTCTCGTTCCCACGCTCCGCGTGGGAATGACTACCTATGCCGTGTTGTTCCCCCACTCTGATGGGAACCGGGAACCCTGAGTCTGCGTTCCCACGCAGAGCGTGGGAACGAGGGGGGGCGGTGAGGACTTTGGAGCAAGGGGCTGGTAATTCCAGTATCTGCCAGAAACCGTAGGTCGGGTTAGCGCAGCGTAACCCGACATGTACTGGATAGGTTGGCTTGTCGGGTTACGCTAGGCTAACCCGACCTACCTGCTGGTGACGCATGATTCACTCTCCAGGCAATCTCCCTCTACCCTTGTGGGTTAGAGGCCCGGTGAATAGAAGTAGAAACGAACAGGTGGTTTGAATCCATAGACAGCTTGAGCGAATGTGTAGCCCGGGTGAAGCAACGCGTAACCCGGGAGGGGTCGAAGCCTGAACCCCGGATTTCCCCGCGTTGCGTCCAGGCTGCTGGCATCATGATCGGTGATCCGAAGGTGTGATGGTCCCCCCCCTCCAAAGAGACGGCAGGGGAGAAGATTGCAAACTTGTTCCCAGTTCAAGACGCTCTAATCGTCGCGATGCGCTGGCGCTATGCAGAGCCATCAGGCGCAGTGTCTGCGATGATGCGGACAGTGGATATGGCAGGCTTGCCATAATCTGAGGAATCCTAATCACGAGAAATTTCTAACTAATTGAAAGTTATACTATTATCTAATAACGGTCACGGCTCGCAAAACATACGGATCGCGGTTGCTGGGCTTTGCGCGCCCATGAGATAATCCCTCGGGTTAAATCTTGGATTTTTGAACACAATTTCAGGCGTAGCAAAGGATGTACGAAGAATTTTACGGTTTTACTGAGAAGCCATTTACTTTGCTGCCGGATCCTTCCTTCCTGTTTCTGGGAAAGAGGCACAGCGCTGCCTACGCCATGCTCGAATACGGATTGGTCAGCCAGGCGGGCTTCACGGTGATCACCGGGGAAGTCGGCTGCGGTAAAACCACACTGATTCGACACCTGCTCAACCAGCTGGATGACGACGTTACGGTCGGTCTGGTCAGTACCAGTCATCACGATATGGGTGACCTGCTCAAATGGGTCTTGCTCTCATTCGGACTGGACTACCGGGAAAACGAAAAGGTCGCGCTGCACGATACCTTCACCCAGTTTCTCATCGATCAATACGCTCAACAGAAGCGCACGGTACTGATCGTCGATGAGGCGCAGAACCTGCAGGCTCAGGTGCTCGAGGAGCTGAGACTGCTCTCCAATATCAATGCGGACAAACATCAGGTCCTGCAGATCATCCTGGTCGGACAGCCACAGCTCCGCGACATGCTCAGACATGAGGATTTTCTCCAGTTTCAGCAGAGGGTGTCGGTGGATTATCACCTGTCCCCGCTGACCGAACAGGAGACCCGAGCCTATATCTATCACCGGACCCGTCTGGCGGGTCGGGAAAAGCCCCTATTCACCAAGGGTGCCGGGATTCTGGTCCACCGGGCCAGCCACGGGGTGCCGCGGGTGATTAACACCATCTGTGATGCGGCGCTCGTGTACGGCTACGCGGATCAGAAAAACATCCTCGACAGCAAGCTGATCATCAATGTTCTTGAAGACAAGGCAGAAGCGCGACGCACGCCCGGTGAAGAGGCATCGGGGGGCATACAAAAGACTGTTCCCGTGGTCCTGGATGGTGGACAGGCAGACATCAAGCGGCTGACCGACACTCAAAGGCAATCGAATGACAATGCGGATCGCCGTGTGACGGAATTCAACCGCGACGCAGCAAAACTACTCTTTAAAAAGTACTATCACGATAAATGAGCAATCCATCGGATGGATGATGACGGGCTTGACTGGTTCGCCAGCGTCGGTCAAAACCCATACGAAAGGTTCTGATGCGCCAAAAATCCATACAAGCATATCCTGTGGAAGTTCTCTGAGAGCAAGAGGAGACCGGTTTGGTATTTCCAGGTAAACAGCACGTGTCTCGGTTGGTCTGTTTTTTGGCGGCGACACGATTGGCAAAGGACCCTGCTGGAGTCGCAGGGATAATCAATCGCTCATGTTGCGGGGATACACCCTGCTCATCTTGCCTTACCGGGTTTGCCGGTAGAGGCGACTGGTTTAACAGACCCTAGGTACGAGGTATGGATAGTAAAGTACGTTCCGTTGCGGAGTTGATGCAGGAATCAGGGGTGGGGTTCGGCACCAGTGGTGCCCGGGGTCTCGTCAGTGCCATGACCGACCGGGTGTGTTATGCCTACACGCTGGCCTTCCTCCAACATCTGAAAACCATCGGTATGCTCTCAAGGAATTGTCGCGTTGCAATCGCCGGGGACTATCGGCCGAGCACCCCCGCAATCATGAAAGCGGTGGGTAAAGCAGTCGAGGACTTCGGTTGTCAGTTGATCCACTGCGGTAGTCTTCCGTCTCCTGCGATTGCCCTGTTTGGCATCGCGCAAAGTATTCCGACCATCATGGTCACGGGGAGCCACATTCCCGATGACAGGAACGGCATCAAGTTCAACCGTCCGGACGGTGAGATTCTCAAACAGGATGAAGCAGGTATACGGCTACAACAGGTTTCGTTTCCACAAGGCCTGTTCGATGAAGCCGGTTCGCTGGCACTCGACTACAGCTTGCCGGAAATTGACGATCAGGCCCGACTCGACTACGTGGCGCGATACCTTGAGTTCTTCGATGCGGACACTTTGAAAGGTTTGACCATCGGTCTCTATCAGCATTCTGGCGTGGCAAGGGAACTGCTCATCGAAATCCTGCAGGCCCTCGGCGCGGAGGTTTCGTGCCTGGGTTACTCCGATACCTTCGTACCGGTGGATACGGAGGCGATCCGTCCAGAGGATGTCGAACTTGCTACAGCCTGGGCGTCAGAAAACTCACTGGATGCCATCGTATCCACCGATGGCGACGCGGACCGGCCGTTGGTCAGTGATGAGCAGGGGCGTTGGTTGCGGGGCGATATCGCCGGGCTGCTGTGCGCCGACTACCTGGACGCGCAATGGGTGGTCACTCCGGTCAGCAGCAACAGCGCCGTGGAATACTCGGGCAAATTTCGCGGGGTCGTTCGTACCCGCATCGGCTCACCCTATGTGATCGCGGATATGCAGGCCTTGATTGAATCAGGCAAGTCCCGGGTGGTTGGTTATGAGGCCAATGGAGGCTTTCTGATTGCGGATGACCTGCTGCGAGACGACAGGATACTTGCCGCATTGCCCACCCGGGATGCAGTGATTGTGATTCTGGCGATTCTTCACCTGTCAAAATTACGCAACAAGAAAGTCTCAGAACTGCTGCTTGATCTGCCCGGGCGTTACACTCACAGTGATCGGCTGAAGGCCTTTCCGACGGAGCTGAGTCAGCGGATGCTGGAAAAGTTTCAGAGCGGTGATTTCAGCCGGGACAGTCAAGCCATAGAGGAGGCATTCAACCATCGCTTTGGACCGGTTGAGAGGATCGACACAACGGACGGGGTGAGGATAACCTTTTCCGGTGGTGATATCGTGCATCTCAGACCCTCAGGCAATGCCCCCGAACTGCGTTGTTATACGGAGTCCGATTCCGAACAGAAAGTGCGTGAAATGAATCGTGAATGCCTCAACATATTGGAAGAATGGAGAGTACATTGATCATCCCTGTCATATTGTCCGGTGGTTCCGGGACCCGTCTTTGGCCCCTGTCCAGAAGTGCTTATCCCAAGCAGTTCATTTCCCTGATTGAGGGTGACTCCCTGTTCCAGAGGACCGTGAAACGCTTCATGGCGATACCGGGTGTCAGTGATGCCCTGATCGTGTGCAATGATGAGCACCGATTTCTGGTGGCCGAGCAGATGCGCTCGAAAGGACAATCCGCCAACGGAATACTTTTGGAACCGGTCGGGCGAAATACCGCACCGGCTATTGCCTGTGCCGCCTTCCATGCTCTGGAAGCCAGCCCGGATGCCATCCTGCTGGTTTCACCTTCGGATCATGTGATTGCCAATGAAGCCCTGTTTACAGAGATCATGCTCAAAGGTGCGCGTGCGGCGGAAACCGGTAATCTCGTCACATTCGGTATCGTACCCACCAAACCGGAGACCGGTTACGGGTACATCCGGAAGGGGGGGGATACCACCGATGAGGATGCCTGTCTGGTGGACCGGTTCGTTGAGAAACCAAACCTGGAAACGGCCCAGGCCTACCTCGACTCGGGTGAGTATCTCTGGAACAGCGGTATGTTCGCATTTCGCGCCGATGCCTATCTGAAAGAGCTGGAAACCTTTCATCCGGATATTCTGAGTGCCGCGCAGCAGGCCTATATGGGTAAGACCGCAGACCTGGATTTTCTGCGTCTGGAGAATCAGGCCTTTACCGATTGTCCGTCTCAGTCGATCGACTACGCGGTCATGGAAAAAACCGAAAAGGCCGTTGTGGTGCCCATGGATGTAGGTTGGAGCGATATCGGTTCCTGGTCAGCCCTCTCCGAATTCGCCTGTGATGACCCAGAGCATGGCAATGTGTTTATGGGCGATGTGCTGATCAAGGATGTCACAAACAGCTATTTGCGCAGTGAAAACCGCATGATTGCCGGTATCGGATTGGATAACCTGATCGTTATCGAAACCGCGGATGCAATACTGGTGGCCAACAAAGACCACTCCCAGGATGTGAAGGAGATCGTTGAGCAGCTCAAGGCTTCCGGTCGCAGTGAATATGAAATTCATGCCCGGGTGTATCGTCCCTGGGGCAACTATGAAACCGTTGATGAGTGTGAACGCTTCAAGGTCAAGCGTATCGTGGTCAATCCGGGTGCGAGTCTTTCGCTGCAAAAGCACCATCATCGCGCGGAACACTGGGTGGTGGTCAAGGGCACAGCCAAGATTACCCGGGGAGAGAAGGAGTTGCTCCTGACAGAGGATCAGTCGGTATACATCCCCCTGGGTACCAAGCATCGTCTTGAAAATCCCGGCCTGATTCCTTTGGAGATCGTCGAGATACAGACCGGTAGTTACCTGGGCGAGGATGACATCGTGAGGTTTACGGATATTTATGGACGGGAAAACGGCTAAAGGCGGTTTTTTTGTAGCCTTAGCGAGTAGCCCGGGTGGAGCGAAGCGGAACCCGGGAGAGCCGGAGCTTCGGGGGTAGATCCCGGGTTCCGCTTTGCTGCACCCGGGCTACGTCGCGGTATGAATAACCGGTTCAGACATTCAAATTAAGAGCGAAATGCGGTCAGCTCAAGCTTGATCAATAAACCGATGGTCTCGGTATTCATTCCCACGCAGAGCGTGGGAACGAGACGTATGGGGAACATGATTTCTCAGTGCCATCGTTAAGTCTGCAGCGAGTAGCGAGTAGCGAGTAGCCCGGGTGAAGCGAAGCGCAACCCGGGTGAGTCGGAGCTTCGGGGGTGGATCCCGGGTTCCGCTTTGCTGCACCCGGGCTACGTCGCCTGCCACTTCTTTTCGGCTTCATCATCCGTATCACGGGCATCCACCCAGCGCTCGCCGTTGCCGGTTTTCTCCTTCTTCCAGAATGGTGCGCGGGTCTTCAGGTAGTCGATGATGAATTCACAGCCCAGGAAAGCGGCCTTTCGATGCTGGGCTGCGACTGCGACCACCACGATGGGTTCGCAGGGCGCCATTTCACCGACCCGGTGTACCACCCGGCAGCCTTCGAGCTGCCAGCGTTCGACGGCTTCCTCGGCGATCTTCTGTAGCGCCTTTTCGGTCATGCCCGGGTAGTGCTCGAGAAACAGGCGTTCGACCTTTTCCCCGTCATTGATGTCACGCATCAGACCGATGAAGCTGACCACGCCACCAATCCGCGGATTGTCCTGTGTGAGCAGATCGACTTCCCGATGGGGATCCAGGGGTTCTGCCTGGACGCGAACGTGAATCATGATCTTTATCCCCCGGTTACGGGAGGGAACAGGGCGACTTCGTCACCGTCGCGGAGCGGGGTATTGCGATCTGCAATCTCCTGGTTGACCGCCATCATGACCCGCTGGTCCTCTGCAAACAGGCGCGCCCATACACCGTCCCGTGTGCGCAATGTCTTGAGCAGTGCATCCAGCGTCTCGGCCTGGATCGCTTCGATCTGCTCACCGTCTGTGTCCAGTTCTTCCCGGAATCGGGCGAAGTATCGTACGTCGATCATTCGTTCACTCATTCAGAGATAGTCATTCAATCGTGGTCGAGGGTAGATGGGTTGTCAACGCGTTGAGATGGCAGAACTCTGGTGTTCATACATGCCTGGATGCTGTGATTCAGATCATTGCGGCAAAAGGTTGTACCCGCACCAGGTCACCGGGTTCGACGCCATCACGGTTGGTCTCCAGCAGAATGAAACAATTGCCTCGGCTCATGGAGGTGAGGATCCCCGACCCCTGCTGGGCCAGGCCGGTAACCCTGAAATTCCCATCGGGGGTCTGCTGCAGGTCGCCGCGAACGAATTCGAAGCGGCCGGGGCGCTTGCGCAGCCGGTTTTCACAGCGCGCCATGAGGGTGAAGGGGCGGTATTCCGTGCCGCTCGAGAGCCAGTGCAGGGCCGGCAGGACGAATTGATAAAAGCTCACCATCACCGCCACCGGGTTACCCGGCAGGCCGAAGAATACCGCTCCGTCCAGGGTGCCGAAGGTCAGGGGTCGTCCGGGTTTCATGGCGATTTTCCAGAACGCGATTTCACCGCAGGACTGCAACACCGACTTGGTATAGTCGGCGCTGCCGACGGAGACGCCGCCGGAAGAGATCACCACGTCCGCTGACGCGGCGGCCTGCTGAAAAGCCTGTTTCAGGGCATCCGGATCGTCCCGGATCACGCCCAGGTCCAGGGTCTCCACGCCGGCCCGCTGGAGCATGCCGTGGAGGGTGTATCGATTGCTGTCGTAGAGTTCCCCTTCGCCGAGGACCTCGCCGAGACCACGCAATTCATCCCCTGTGGAGAAAAACGCCACCCGGGGTCGGCGCCGTACACTCACTTCGGCAAAACCCAGTGACGCGATGATGCCGAGGTCCGCCGGTGTCAGGCGCCGACCTGGCTCCAGCACCACCGAACCGCTTGCGATGTCTTCCCCGGCATGGCGCACGTTTTGACCGCTCCGGTGACCCTCTCCGAAGCGAATGACATCCGCCCCGATCTCCTGGCTCTGTTCCTGCATGACCACGGTGTCCGTGCCCGGAGGCATGGGTGCGCCCGTCATGATGCGCACGCACTCTCCGGGTCCACAGCGGCCCTGAAAGGGGTTTCCCGCAAGCGCGGCACCAATGAGTTTCAGGTCCGTCGACGGGGTGGTCAGGTCGCTGCCGGAGAGGGCATAACCGTCCATCGCGGAGTTGGTATGCCCGGGTACATCGACGGGGGAGATGATGGATTCTGCGAGTACCCGGTGCAAGGCATCGCGCAAGGCCAGCCGCTCACAGGCTTCGACCGGTTTCAGGTCGCTCAGGATTTTCGCCCGTGCATTCTCGACGGTGAGGGTTTGCGGGGATTCGGGGTCCGCGCAGCTGGCGGTGACGTGCAACGGGTTTTGGGTCATGACATTCGGCCCTGGATTTCTCAGATGGCGACAATTTGCCGCAGTATGAATGCGGCAATCCCATGGGGGTCATTGATGTCGAGCCGGGGCAGGGTCGCGGGAGCCTCCGGGATATCGGCATCGGATGCCAGGGCAATGATCCGCGGATCACCGGTGCAGAGCAAGGGTTTGCCCAGGGATGGCCGGTGCAGTTCGATTTTTGCGAAATCCGCCTGCTTGAATCCTTCCACGAGCACAAGGTCGATGCTGTGCGGATCGAGGTTGGGAAGCAATTCCTCAAGGGTGGGTTCATCGTCTCGTGGATTAAACTCGACGATCATGGCCATGCGGCGCCGGGATGCGATCAACATTGGACTGGCACCGGCCATGCGCAGTTCATGACTGTCCTTGCCCGGCTGATCCACATCGAAACTGTGGTGTGCGTGCTTGATCACGGCAACCCGCAGGCCCTGCTCCCGCAGGATGGGCAGGAGTTGTTTCAACAGGGTGGTCTTGCCGGTTCCGCTGTAGGCGCTGAAACCGAGCAGGGGTCGGGGAAAATCGATCACGATGGGTCACCCTGCAAACGATCGCGCTCCTCCTCGGTGTTGATGTTGATGAAGGTGTCCGGCAGGTCGGAGAAATCCGCCGTGGTCATCTGGTGCTGGGCATACCAGAGATCGATCTTGCGATCACCGCCTGCCAGGTAATCGTGCAGGCTCTGCTTCAGCGAGACAGGGAGCATGGCATAGACCGGTTGCAGCCGTTGCCCGTCATGAGCCACTGCGATCTCCGCCGAGTCACGTTCGAGTGCCTGGCTGAGTCGGTAAACCAGGTGGTTGGCCAGCAACGGGCCGTCGCAGGGGACGGTGACCAGGTAGGGGGTCTGCACCACCTCCATGGCGGCGAGAAAACCGGCCAGGGGACCCTGGAAGTCGTTCAGGGAGTCCGCGAACACCGGGTATCCGAATTGCTGATACTGCGCCAGGTTGCGGTTGGCATTGATCATCAGGCTGCGCACCTGGGGCGCGATTGCCTCGATGACATGGGCGATGAGCGGTCGCCCGTTGAACATGACCAGTCCCTTGTCGACGCCGCCCATGCGTTGTCCGCGCCCACCGGCGAGTATCACGGCGGTGATATCGTCAGGGCTGATCATGCCGGAATTCTCACGGACAGGTCTGGCTCGCCGGGCAGGATGCGACTGTTGAGTATGGGTTGTGCCTCAATCAGTTGCCGCTCATGCAGATAGAGGGTGCGATCGGCCAGCGGGGCAAAGTGATGGGCATCGTGACTGGCGATGACCATGGACATGCCGGACGCCTTGAGCGGAGTCAGCAGGTCGAGTGTGCGTTGTCTCGATGCCTGGTCGAGATTGGCAGTCGGTTCGTCCAAAAACAGTATCCTCGGTTGCCTGAGCCAGGCCCTGGCCAATGAAACCCTCTGCCTCTCCCCACCGGAGAGGTTTTTCGATGGATTATCCTGAAGATGCGCGATGCCTCCCCAGGCCAATGCCTGATCGATCCGCTCCCGGCGGGCCTGTGCGTCAAGTTTTCGCGGCAGGGCATAGGCAAGATTATAGCGAACCGAGCCGTCAAACATATACGGATGCTGGTGGAGATAGAGGGTCTGCTCCAGCAGACGCTGCTTGCAATGACGCCAGGAGCGCAGATCCGTGTCGCTGACAGACAGCTCCGCGCGATCGGGTTTTTCGAGTCCGGCGAGGATTCGCAGCAGGGTGCTTTTGCCGGCGCCGTTGGGACCGCACAGCAGGATGACCTCTCCAGCGCCGAGCGCCAGCGCGACGTTGTTGAGTACCCGCCGTTTGCCGAAGCTTTTGCAGAGGTTCTTTAATTGCAGTCGAGTTTCAGTGTTCATGTCACGGGTTGTCCCCTGCCTTGAAAGTTCTGCAGCAGCGCGTTGAGGGTGAAGGCCAGGGTCAGGAGTACGATCCCCAGGGCGATCCCTTGGGCAAACTCACCCTTGCTGGTTTCCAGGGCGATGGCAGTGGGTATGTTCCGGGTATAGTGGAGAATGTTTCCGCCGAGCATCATCGAGGCGCCCACCTCGGCGATGATGCGTCCGAAGGCGGCGAGCAACGCGGCCATGAGACCGAACCTTGCTTCGTGCATCAGTGTGATGAAGGCCCGCAGTGGACTGGCCCCCAGGGTTCGGGCGGTCTCCCAGGCCCGCTTGTCCACCGCCTGCAGGGCCGAGTGTCCCATGGCAGCAAGGATCGGAAAGGCCAGTGCGATCTGACCCAGCACCATGGCGGTCTGGGTGAACAGCAGTTTCCACTCACCCAGGGGTCCCTGGCGAGACAACAGAATATAGAGCGTGAGTCCCACTACAACCGCCGGCACGGACAATAGAGTGCTGTTGATGGAGATCAGCAGCCTTCGCCCGGGAAAACGCAGATAGGCGAGGGCGAAGGCTGTCAGCAGCGCGAGCGGGGTTGCGGCGATAATCGCGATGAACGAGACGCGAAAGGAGATGCCGACAATCTCCCACAGATCGGGGTTACCGCTGAAAAGCAGTTCCAGGGCAGTGCCGATCGCGCTGCTCAACTGCTCCATCAATGTGCTTCAGAAAAGGCCGCAAACTCTTCCGCACTGGCGTCGGGAGTGAACAGGGTGTTCTTTCCGATCTTGAAGTCGCCGATCAGTTTCTGACCCGTTGGCGAGATCATCCAGCCGATCAGAGCCCGGGCGCCTTCATAGTTGGTGTCCGGGTGACGCTGCGGATTGACTGCGATGATGCCGTAGGGATTGAACATCACCGGGTCGCCTTCAAAGGCGATGCGCAAAGGCAGCTTGTCCTGATAGGCAAGCCAGGTGCCCCGGTCGGTCAGGGTGTAGCCATCCATCTCGGAGGCGATCTGCAACACCTTGCCCATGCCCTGACCGGCCTCACGGTACCAACTGCCCTCAGGCTGGATACCTGCGCTCTTCCAGAGACTGCGTTCCTTCTTGTGGGTGCCGGAGTCGTCCCCGCGGGAGACGAAAGTGGATTGGCTCTTGGCGATCCTGCCGAGTGCCTCAGAGGCAGAGTTGGCGCCGGCGATACCGGCCGGATCGCTGGCGGGACCGACGATGACAAAATCGTTGTACATCACACCGTAGCGCTTGTCGCCGTAACCTTCGGCCACGAATTTGTCCTCAGCCGGGCGCGCATGGACCAGTACCACGTCCACATCCCCGTCCTGCCCCATACGCAGCGCCTTGCCGGTTCCGACAGCAATGACATGCACCTGATAACCGGTGTCCTCGGTGAACTTCGGCAGCAGGTCATTCAGCAGGCCTGAGTTGTCGGTACTGGTGGTTGTCGCCAGCCTGATGGTTTTGTTAGGGTTGTCACCCGCCTGGGATGCACCTGTAAAAAACAGCAGACAGGCCATCAATGAGAGAAGTGGCCGAAGCACTTTCCGGGTCATGTTGCACTCCTGAAATTAGGTTGTTGGATCCGCTAAGAATCAGTAGTGCTGCAAAAGCAATGCCATGGCCATGAGTACCCGTACTTTTTATGCTGCTTGTATGAAAAAGTCCGGGTCGTTAGTCTGCTATAGTTTAGAAAATCGATCGGTAGAAGTTTTCCCTAAAGTCGAGAGAATGACGGTTGTACCCGGCCTGTGACGACAAAAATATCCCATTGCTGGGTCAAATATACCGAATAACGAACACGCGGTGAGACAGAATGTCTCAATCGGTGTCTATAAAAAATGGACCTTGGGGTCCGCATAACAACACTACTTATTGGTACCACCAGATGACATTTCATACCCATGAATTCGATCGGATTGGCGGGAAGGGAAGCCCCACAGAAACCCCTCTGCAAACCTCCCGGATGTCATCCGTGCTGATCGTCGATGACGAACCGGGTATCCGCAATTTTCTTCAGCGCGGTTTGACCAAGTATTTCGCCTTGGTTGAGACGGCAGACAACGTCGTAACCGCCGATGAATTGCGCGAACATTGCCACTTCGATCTGATCATCACAGACATCGAGTTGTCGGGAGCAACCGGTGGGGTTGAATGGGTCAAGACCTTGCGCGAGCAGGGCGGCCAGACCGGGGTGATCTTCATGACCTCACAGGCCGATACCCAGACCGTGATCGATGCGTTGCGTGCGGGGGCGGAGGACTTCATCCTGAAACCTTTCCGCATGGAACAGATGATGGCGGCGGTCGAACGGTTCCATGAACGGCAGCGCTTGCAGAGGGAGAACTTTGTGCTGCGACGGCAGGTGGATCTTCTGATCGACAATGCCGGGGTGGTGGGTGAATGCGACCTGATGCGCAACCTATGCGATGTGATCAAACGTGTCGCGCCCATGCCCTCGACTGTGCTGCTGGAAGGCGAATCGGGAACCGGCAAGGAACTCGCGGCCCGTGCCATACACCAGCTGAGCGGACGGGCGGGGAGTTTTGTACCGGTCAACTGTGGCGCGGTGAGTGCCGAACTGCTGGAAAGCGAACTGTTCGGACATGTCAAAGGCGCGTTTACCGGGGCGCACCAGTCCCGGGAAGGGCTGTTCACCTATGCGGAGGGCGGTACCCTGTTTCTCGACGAGATCGGTGAGATGCCCCTCTCCATGCAGGCACACCTGC
The DNA here is from genome assembly GCA_040506775.1 of Candidatus Thiodiazotropha sp. Classification (GTDB taxonomy): domain Bacteria; phylum Pseudomonadota; class Gammaproteobacteria; order Chromatiales; family Chromatiaceae; genus Thiodiazotropha. Next base: position 120,576 of record JBEVWC010000004.1, on the reverse strand, counting down.
TCCGGGCGCTGGAAGAGCGCAGCATCCGCCCGGTGGGTTCCAACCGGGAGTACAGCGTGGACGTGCGGATCGTTGCCGCCACCAACAAGAAGCTGCAGGAAGAGGTGCGCAAGGGACATTTCCGTGAAGATCTTTACTATCGCCTGAATGTCCTTGCGCTGCCGATTCCGGCGCTGCGGGAACGACCCGAGGATATACCCCTCCTCATCAATTACTTCATGCACCAGCTCTCGGTGGAGCTCGGTGTGGAGAGCAAAACGCTGAGCGAGGCGGAACTCTCACGCCTGATGAGTTACGACTGGCCCGGCAACGTGCGTGAGTTGCGCAATGTGATCGAACGCAGCCTGCTGTTGAACAAGCCGCCCAGCAGTTGTTTGCCGGGTCAGAGCTTCGAGGCCGCTGAGATGACCAGGGATACCGGTGACAGCCTGCTGCTGGAAAATGTGGAAAAACGCCATATCCTGCATGTCCTGGATCAGCAGTCGGGTAACAAATCGGCGGCCGCACGGGTTCTTGGTATCTCGCGAAAAACCCTGGAGCGGAAGGTCCAGGCCTGGGGGATACAGTGAGGAACGAAGCAGACAAACATCACCCTTTTATCGACACGCTGTGATGATCGGCTGAACCATTTGCTTCAGTCGAAACAGTGCATGCTGTCCAAGTCACCAACAACCATGAGAAAAACATGTCGCAGAACCGCCCATTCGTTCCCCTGAAGATCGCCGTCATGACGGTGTCCGATACCCGCACCGATGAGACCGACAAATCCGGGCACAAGCTCAAGAGCCTGCTGGAAGGTGACGGTCATGTGTTGGCCGATAAGGTTATCGTGCCGGATGATATCTACAGGATTCGTGCGGTGATTTCAGGCTGGATTGCGGATCCGGAGGTTCAGGTGGTGATCACCACCGGCGGTACCGGGTTGACCGGACGTGACGGTACCCCGGAGGCGGTGACACCTTTGCTCGACAAGGTGATCGACGGCTTTGGCGAAATGTTCCGGGTGCTCTCCTTTGACCTCATCGGCACCTCCACGATGCAGTCCCGGGCCATTGCGGGCGTTGCGAACGGCACCTTCGTGTTCTGCCTGCCGGGATCCACGGGGGCCTGCAAGGACGGCTGGACGAAACTGATATCGGCGCAACTCGATTACCGAACCCAGCCGTGTAATCTTGTGGAGTTGATGCCTCGGTTGTTGGAGAAATAACGGGCTTGGGTTAGTGGGTGTGGCTTCTCGTTCCCACGCTTCGCGTGGGAATGCATATACCGCTTTAGGAAGACTCATGACGGCGGGGCGCTCCCAAGTCTCGTGAGTCTGCATTCCCACGCAGAGCGTGGGAACGAGTTGCACATGCATTCCCATGCAGAGTCGTAGGTGGGGTTAGCGCAGCGTAACCCGACGCGCAGCTCGATCTGCTTCATGTCGGGTTACGCTGCGCTAACCCCACCTACGGTTTACTGATTTGTCCCCCCGCTCCCTGGTCGCTCCCGCAAGGGGAGAGGGGCAGGGAGAGGGGGATCAAAAACCGCAGCACTTTGTTGATCCTTACGTTCTTCAAGCCATAACCACTCTGTGAAACGACTATACTGCAAAGGTCTGGTTACAAGGCCGATTAAGACATGGACAAGAAAAACAAACCCATCGATCACGACCGCCTCGACCGGGTGGTGGCTGAAGCGCGACGTGAACGGGAAGCCCGTGAACAGGGTTACCGGGAGCGTGCCCTGAAACTCTACCCCTGGGTATGCGGCCGCTGCGGGCGAACCTTCACCCGTACCAACCTGAATGAGCTTACGGTCCATCACCGCGACCACAATCACGACAACAATCCACCGGATGGTAGTAACTGGGAACTGTTGTGCCTGTATTGCCACGACAACGAACATTCACGCCAGTTGGATGCCGCCTATGGTGATGCCGCGTCAGGAGAGGCTTCTACGGGTGGACGCTTCAATCCCTTTGCCGATCTCAAGGCGAAGATGCAGAAGGATCCTGAGTAGCGCCGGTTTCCAACCGCCTGCCGGGCTATTCATCGCCCCAGATAAGATCGCCGGCCTCACTCAGGTCGTAGCCGGTCAGGTTCTCCGCGATGTCGAATGAAGCGGGGGAACGCAGGCGCGCCAGCAGATCCTGAAACAGGCGCCGGAACCAGATGCTGCGCGGCAACGCCAGGTCGAACGACTCCCAACCGAACGAGATGAACGAGAGGCCATATTCCGTGGCTGCTGATCGGGCTCCCGGGGCCACGTCCGCAAACCCCATGGCGATCGCGGCGGCGGCCTCGCGCTCGGACAGTGCGGTGGTGACCCGGTTGAGACTGTCCTCGCTGGTGCCGTAGTTGCTCAATACCTCGAGCAGGAAACGCTGGGCCCCGGCGCCACTCTGGCGCATGACCCAACGGTAACGCGGATCGGTCAGACTGACCGGGTCCGGCATGCGCTCGGCCAGCCTGGGTGACAGCATCAGACCCTGTTCACGACGGAACATGCGGATCAGCACCCATTGGCGAAACTGACTGTACTGTCGCAACAGTGCGGGATGCCGGGTCTGGCTTTCAGCCTTGGGTCCCCAGTGGATGCCGCTGGCATCGACCCGGTTGGCCTGCAGCAGGTCGAGACCGAGCCGGGTGCCGGTGGGGGTGTAGCTGATCAACGCATGCGCACCGGTATCCTGGGCGAAGTTCATGATCAGCCGGTAGAGCAGGGGATCGTCACTTCCGGCGATGATCAGCCGGTTGGTCATCAATCCACCATGGGCCGAGTCGAGCATCCAGCGGTCGATCAGTTCACGAGGGAACAGCCATTTGCCCGTGATCTTGGTGGCGGGGATGCGTTTTTCATTGACCAGCGCGTAGATCTTCTTTTCGTTCAGATGCAGGTATTCCGCCACCTGCTTGACGTTCATGAAGACATGGGGCTGTTGCTGCATCACTGCGGACATCGGTTTTCCTCCCAATATGACCGGCTATACCCGCTCTGCGTCAACCCTTGGCATGTTCCGCGCCGGGTTGATCGTTGATGGTCGGCGGTTTGGCCGGTACGGCGTCGAACACGATGTTTTCGACGCCGTTGTACACCAGAAAATGTTTGCCTTTGGCGCGCGCGATCAGCGTCACACCCACCCGGCGCGCGATATCCAGTCCCATGTGGGTCACGCCTGAGCGTGACAACAGCACCGGTATGCCCATCTGCGCCACCTTGATCACCATCTCGGAGGTGAGCCGCCCGGTGGTGTAGAAAATCTTGTCCTGCCCTGGAGTATCGTTGAGCCACATGTGGCCGGCGATCGCGTCCACTGCGTTGTGTCGTCCGACATCCTCGATGAACAGCAGCATGTCACTGTCGCGGCACAGACCGCAGCCGTGCACGGCGCCGGCCTGGCGATAGATCTCATTGTGTTCGTTGAGATTGTGCAGCAGACGATAGATGCCGGACTGGTGCAGAGTCGGCTGGTTCAGATGCAGTTGATCGATCTCATCCATCAGGCCGCCGAATACGGTCCCCTGTCCACAGCCGGTGGTTACGGTTTTGCGTTCCAGTTTCTCGTCCAACCCCTCAACACCCGCATGGGTGGTGATTGCAACCGAGCCGGTCTCCCAGTCCACCTGGAGCGCCTTGATCTGTTCCAGGTTACGAATCAACCGCTGGTTCCTCAACCAGCCCAGCACCAGCAGCTCAGGTTGCGTGCCCAGGGTCATCAGGGTGACGATCTCACGCTTGTCCAGGTAGAGGGTAAGGGCGCGCTCGGCGGCCACGTGACCTTCGCGGCAATCACCATACTCATCGATGGCCATCGCCTTTTCCGCCGCGTTCAGACCCGCATTGGTGAGCATGGGACGGTAGGGCGTCGAGGGGGCGTCCATACGCTTAACCGCCGGTTGCGTTCATGTGGCGAAAGATCACCGGTTTCGCCTCGAGATCGAATTCATGACCCTTGGGCTTGATGTTCATGCTGTCGATGATCGCCTGGCGCAGCGGGGCATCGTCCGAGGGGTGGGCGCGTACGATGCGCCGCAGGTCCACCGAGTGCTCCTGTCCCAGGCACAGCAGCAGACGTCCCTCCGCGGTGAGCCGCACCCGGTTGCAGTGATCGCAGAAGTTGTGACTGTGAGGTGAGATGAAACCGACCCGGTGCGGGCTTCCGGGGATGCAGTAATAACGGGCGGGTCCACCGCTGCTTTCGGTGGTCGGTATCAGTTCGTATTTGCGTTGCAGGTCTTTGAGTATCTGGTCGCTCGAGTAATAGGTCTGTGCCCGGTCATGGTCGCCGATCATTCCCAGGGGCATCTCTTCGATGAAGCTGATGTCCATGCCCCGCGACTGGGTAAAGGCCACCAGTTGCGCAACCTCGTCATGATTGCGGTGTTTGAGGACGACCGAGTTGATCTTGACCCGCTCGAAGCCGGCCTCCAGCGCCGCGTCGATCCCGGCGAAGGTACGCTTGATCTCCCCCTTGCGGGTAATCGCCTTGAAGCGATCGGGGTTGAGGGTGTCGAGACTGATGTTCACCCGGTTCACGCCAGCCGCTTTCAGCGCCTGGGCGTATTCGGCGAGGAGGGTGCCGTTGGTGGTCAGGGTGAAGTCCTTGAGGCCTTCCAGGGTACCCAGTCGCTGGAACAGCTGCATGATGTCGCGCCGGGTCAGGGGCTCGCCTCCGGTGATGCGGATCTTGCTCACCCCGAGTTCAACGAATGCCCTGCCGACCCGGTAGAGCTCTTCGAGGGTCAGCAACTGGGAGCGGGGCACGAACTGGATGTTCTCGGACATGCAGTAAATGCAGCGCAGATCGCACCGATCGGTTACGGAGATGCGCAGGTAGGTGATCTGACGGCCGAAGCGGTCCGTCAGCGGTGAGGTTCGAGCATTGTCGTCTGAAACTGTCGATGGCATGCCGTTTACCCCTCCGGCTTGTGTCGATTGCATGCGTGATCCGGTCTGATCTGGCAAGACGCACGCAATTCCCGTACCCATTGCCTGCATCGGCTGGAACCCCCCGGTATCCGGGGGCATTTTTCACCCTTTTCTGCATCGGGCCCTGAACCGGGTGGTCTGATTTGTCTCACCTTTTCGCCGCAAGCGGGACATTTTGCCCTCGCTTACCCGAACTCCGTTTTTTGGATTATTTTCCCGAAGCCCCGTTCTTTCTGGGACGAGATGACGAATCCATGGCATTGGTACGCAATTTGCGCTGACAAGGGGATATCCAATCACACGGGAAGCGTTTTATGACCCCACAGACAGTGGATGATATCGGGCGGAATCTCCCGGACCACTTTGCAGTCACCCTGCTGGTGGAGGAGTCCCCGTCCGACAACCCATGGCTCGAGATGCGCTGGCAACCGATCGGCATCCTGGTCGATGATCGCCCGCTGGATACGCCACCGTCCCAGCGTACACTGATTCATGAGGAGGACGGGGTCCGCCGTTACATGCAGCGGGGTTTCACCTTACGACTGCATGTCGACGAGTGTGAAAGTTACTACCACAACCTGCTGGCGCCCAGCCCCTGCTGTTATCTGGTGGTAACGCCTTCAGACGATGGCCCACCCCAACCCCTGCTGGTCACCCTCAGTTTCGACGAGGCGCATGCCTACCTGGAGGGTGAGGAGGATCTCTACACCCTGCCGCTTCCGCCCGAGATCTATCAGTGGACCGAGGCCTTCGTCCTGGCGCACTACGTGCCGGTCAAGCGCACCAAGCGTCAACGTCAGGACTGGCGCAAATCAGGCCAGGCCGAACCGAGATGAGTGAAGACTACACGCCGGACGAAGTGCACGGGGACGAGTCGTTTCTCAACCGCTGGTCACGTCGCAAACTCGAGGCGGAAACCAGCCCTGGCGACGAGTCTGGGCCGAACCTGGCGGAAGTCGAGGTCGAGGAGCAGGCGCCGCTGCTGACAGACGCGGACATGCCGTCGCTCGAGAGTCTCGACGAGCAATCCGAATACCGCGGTTTTCTCTCCCCCGGGGTATCCGAGGGTCTGCGACAGGCTGCGCTGCAGAAACTCTTCCGCAGCAGCTGTTTCAACGTCTGTGACGGGCTGGATGATTATGCAGAGGATTTCACCCGCTTTGAAAAGCTGGGCGACCTGGTGACCGCAGATCTGCGTCACCGTCTGCAAAAGGAGGCGCAACGGCTCGCGGAACGCGCCGATGCCGCAACCGATGGCCAAGCGGAAACCGCCTCTGCCGATAGCGACACAGCGCGCCAGGCGCAATCCGGGCCGGACCAGGCCTCGCAATCCGAACACCCGACCACCGAAGCGCATAACCGCGCCGATGAGGAGGATCAGAATCTGTCATGAGTACCCAGTCAGAGATCAATCGCAGTGCCCGGAGCGCAGCCCTCGAGGCTGTCTCCCGTTTGCCCATGGAATCCACCAGTCTGATTGACTACCAGTCCCAGGGTCGGGTGGTGATCATCGGTGACAACCAGGCATTGGAGGTGGCGCCGCGCCTGGTGGGCCGGCTCAACACCCTGCTGATTCTCACCGAGGGAGTCGAGGAACCCGGGGTGCCCCTGGTACCACTCGGCGGACGCTCGATCCAGATCGAGGGTTATCTCGGGAATTTCAGAATTCAGCTAGGCGAAGCGGGTAAGCCCAATGCAGAGAGCGTGGCCGCGGACCTGGTGCTGGACCTGGGTCCGGAACCCCTGATCAGCAGCCAGCTCAAGCCGCCCGGGTATCGTCACGCCTCGTTAGAAGAGGAGGACCTGGAAAGCGCCATGGCGGAACTGTGCGAACTGACCGGCCGCTTCGAAAAACCCCGCTATTTCAATTATGACCCCGACATATGCGCCCACTCCCACGCGGGCAAAACCGCCTGCACGCGCTGTCTCGATGCCTGCCCGGCGGATGCCATCAGCAGCCTCGGCGAGCGCATCGAGGTGAATCCCTATCTCTGCCAGGGCGGTGGGGTGTGCGCCACGGTTTGTCCCAGTGGGGCGATCCAATACGCCTATCCCCGCCCGCATGACAACCTGACCCGTCTGCGGCGTCTGCTGAGTGTCTATCGGGAGGAGGGTGGTGTGGAACCGGTGCTGCTGGTGGTGGCCGAATCGGACGAAACTACGCCTGATCTGAACCAGGAACCGACTCAGGACAACCATCTGCCCTTCCGGGTCGAAGAACTGGCCAGCGTGGGCCTCGACTTCTGGCTATCCGCCCTGGCCTACGGTGCCCGCAGGGTCCTCCTTGTGGACTATGGTGCGATGCCGGAGTCCTCGGGCCAGGCATTGGCACAGCAACTGGTCTATACCCGGGAGATCCTCTCGGCCATGGGTTATGCGGAACGAGCCATCCAGCTGCTCAAGGGAGAACAGCTTGCCGATACGATCGAACCGGATACCGGGATGCCGGACATCGATCCGGCTGGATACTCCGGATTGGGCGGCAAGCGCAAGACGGCCTTCCTCGCGATTGATCATCTGCATGCCCAGGCCACCCGGGCCAAACCCCTCGCCACTCTGAGCACGGGAGCCCCCTTCGGCAGCGCGGACGTGGATGCCCAGGCCTGCACCCTGTGCTTCTCCTGTGTTGGCGCCTGTCCCGGCAAGGCCCTGCAGACCGGCGGGGAGGAGATTCCGCAACTGCACTTCATCGAGGAGAACTGCCTGCAGTGCGGGATGTGCACCCGCACCTGCCCGGAAGACGCGATCTGGATCACCCCGAGACTGGTCTTCGATGCGCAGGCGCGCCAGCAGAAACGCAAGCTGCACGAGGAACAACCCCTCTGTTGCACGGCCTGCGGCAAACCCTTCGCCACCCGTTCCGTAATCAACAACATGATGCAGAAACTGCAGGGCCACTACATGTTCCAGACCGAGCGGGCCCGTCGCCGCCTGACCCTGTGTGAAGACTGCCGGGTGGTGGACATTGTGCAGGACCAGGAGGCCATGATTCAGGGTATGGACGACCCGATTAGGCAATAAGGAAACAGTCATTGGGCGATTCCGTTCCCTTTGACTCCGAATTTTCCCTCTGACACTGGCCTGACGTTTGCCAGTTATTTCACCGAGGAGTGATTGATGACCCAAAACAGCCAGGCTGCCCAACCGAGTGCCGATGAGAACGTGACAACCCTGCGCGCGGTCGCGGGTGACGCGATCGCCGATGCGTTGCCGGAGGAGCAGTCCTATCGCAGCAGTGCCTACGCCTTGTTGTCCCGCTTGCTCAGGACACCGCCGGATCAGTCGGTGCTGGACCAGGTCTCGGGTTTCGCCGAGGTTGATGCGCAGCAGGATGAGATGACCCTGGCCATGTCCATGCTGGGCCTGGCCGCAGGCACCTCGCGTCCGGAGGCGGTGGATGACGAGTTCCATGCCCTGTTCATCGGCATCGGGCGTGGCGAGCTGGTCCCCTACGCATCCTGGTACCTCACCGGTTTTCTCATGGAACGCCCTCTCGGCCGTTTGCGTGACGACCTTGCAGCGCTCGGCTTCCATCGTCAGGAAGGCGTCTGCGAACCGGAGGACCATGCTGCGGCCCTGTGCGAAGTGATGGCCATGCTGATCCAGGACGGGGCGAGGCTCGATCAGCAGATGGGCTTTTTCCGCAATCACATCTCCGATTGGCTGGGGCGTTTTTTCGAGGATCTTGGCGAGGCGAAGTCCGCGGTTTTCTATCGTGCGGTCGGTCGTTTCGGCGCCGCCTTCTGCGCCCTGGAAAAGCGCTACCTGAACATGCCGGTATAGGCAGCAACATCAAACCACTCCCTTGTTGGAGGAGCATTCAATGAACAAGAAAGACAAACGCTACGCACTTGACCACAACCGCAGAAAATTTCTGCGTAAGTCAGCGAGTGCCGGAGCCGGCGTCGCCCTGGCCGCGAGTCTGCCCGGACTGGCCAGCAGTGAAGATGCAGAGGCCCAGACCACCGATGCCCAGCAGCAGAAGGGTTACCGCATGACACCCCACATCGCCGCGTACTACGAGACGATGAACAGTTGAACCAGACAAGGTGATTCGAATGAAACTGCGCAAGACATCCGATCTTCCAATCAACACTCAAGCTGACGCAAGCGCCGGTGCCATGCCTTCCGTGAACCGGGAAGCAGGCGGCCAGGCCCTGTCAAGGCGTACCTTCTTGAAAAACTCCGGTTTGATGGCGGGGGGTGCGGTACTGGCCACGGGCTTTGCCCCGGGTATGGTCCGCAAGGCGCGGGCCGAGGAGGCCGCCACCTCCGGGGCGCAGAAGATCAAAACCATCTGCACCCACTGTTCCGTCGGCTGCGGCATCATCGCCGAAGTGCAGAACGGTGTCTGGACCGGCCAGGAGCCGGCATTCGATCACCCCTTCAATCATGGTGCTCACTGTGCCAAGGGTGCTGCGGTACGCGAGCACGGTCATGGTGAACGGCGCCTGAAATACCCGACCAAGCTGGTGGACGGCAAGTGGAAGCGGGTCTCCTGGGAAGAGGCGCTCAACGAGATCGGCGACAAGATGCTGCAGATCCGCGAACAGTCCGGTCCCGATTCGGTCTACTGGCTCGGCTCCGCCAAGCATAACAACGAGCAGGCCTACCTGTTCCGCAAGTTCGCCGCCTTCTGGGGCACCAACAACGTGGATCACCAGGCGCGCATCTGTCACTCCACCACGGTCGCCGGGGTTGCCAATACCTGGGGTTACGGCGCCATGACCAACTCCTACAACGACATTCACAACTCCAAGGCGATCCTGATCATCGGCGGCAACCCGGCCGAGGCGCATCCGGTCTCCCTGCAGCATGTGTTCAAGGGTAAGGAGCAGAACAATGCGCCGCTGATCGTCATCGATCCGCGCTTCACCCGTACCGCGGCCCACGCCACCCAGTTCATCCGCCTGCGCCCCGGCACCGACGTGCCGCTGATCTGGGGCATGCTCTGGCACATCTTCGAAAACGGCTGGGAGGACAAGGAGTTCATTCGCCAGCGGGTCTACGGCATGGAGGACGTGAAAAAAGAGATCGCCAAGTGGACCCCTGACGAGGTCGAGCGGGTCACCGGTGTGCCGGAGAATCAGGTCTACGCTGCGGCCAAGACCATGGCGGACAACCGGCCCGGCACCTTCATCTGGTGCATGGGCGGCACCCAGCACACCATCGGCAACAACAACACCCGCGCCTACTGTGTGTTCCAGCTGGCACTGGGCAACATGGGTGTCTCCGGTGGCGGCACCAACATCTTCCGTGGCCATGACAATGTGCAGGGCGCCACCGACTTCGGTGTGCTCTCGCATACCCTGCCGGGTTACTACGGCCTCGCCGAGGGCTCCTGGAAGCACTGGGCCAAGGTCTGGGATGTGGACTACGACTGGCTGGCCGGCCGTTTCGATCCCGGCAGCTACGAAAAGTCAGGTGATAAGGACGTCAAGGTCATGAACACCAAGGGCATCCCGGTCTCCCGCTGGATCGACGGCGTGCTCGAGGACAAAGGCAACGTGGCGCAGAAAGACAACATCCGCGCCATGGTGCTGTGGGGGCATGCGCCCAACAGTCAAACCCGTGGCGAAGAGATGAAGAAGGCCATGGAAAAGCTCGACATGATGGTCATCATCGATCCCTACCCGACGGTCTCCGCAGTCATGCATGACCGCACCGACGGGGTCTACCTGTTGCCTGCATCCACCCAGTTCGAAACCTACGGGTCGGTTACCGCTTCCAACCGTTCCCTGCAATGGCGTGACAAGGTGATCGAGCCCCTGTTCGAGTCGGTGCCGGACCACACCATCATGTATCGCCTGGCGAAGAAACTCGGGTTTGCCGATGAACTTTTCAAGAACATCCAGATGAACGGTGAAGAGCCCCTGATCGAGGACATCACCCGGGAGTTCAACAAAGGCATGTGGACCATTGGCTACACCGGCCAGAGCCCGGAGCGGATGAAACTTCAGCAGCAGAACTGGGGCACCTTCGACTACACCAGCCTGCTCGCCGAGGGCGGTCCCTGCGACGGCGAGTTCTATGGTCTGCCCTGGCCCTGTTGGGGCACCGCGGAACTCAAGCACCCGGGTACACCCAACCTCTACGATACCAGCAAGCCGGTGGCCAAGGGCGGGCTCAACTTCCGCGCCCGTTTCGGTGTCGAGCACAACGGCACCAACTTGTTGGCCGAAGGCTCCTACCCGGTAGGTAACGAGATCAAGAACGGCCATCCCGAGTTCACCGCCGATCTGTTGAAGAAACTCGGCTGGTGGGACGACCTGACCGCCGACGAGCAGAAGCTCGCGGAGGGCAAGAACTGGAAAACCGACCGTTCCGGCGGCATCCAGCGGGTGGCCATCAAACACGGCTGCGCGCCCTTCGGCAATGCCAAGGCCCGGGCCGTGGTCTGGACCTTCCCCGATCCGGTGCCGATCCATCGCGAGCCTTTGTACACCAACCGTCGCGACCTGGTGGAGAAGTATCCCACTTACGAGGACCGCAAGTCCTTCTACCGCCTGCCGGTACGTTACGAATCGATCCAGGCCAAGGACTACTCCCAGGAGTATCCGATCATTCTCACCTCCGGACGCCTGGTGGAATACGAGGGCGGCGGTGACGAGACCCGCTCCAATCCCTGGCTGGCCGAGCTGCAGCAGGACATGTTCGTGGAAATCCATCCCCGGGATGCCAACGATGCCGGTGTTCACGATGGTGACATGGTCTGGCTGGAGGGTGCCGAAGGCGCCAAGGTCAAGGTCAAGGCGATGGTCACACGGCGCGTGGCCGCAGGTGTTGCCTTCATGCCGTTCCACTACGGCGGACACTTCGAGGGTAAGGACCTGCGCAGCAAGTATCCGGAGGGCTCGGATCCCTACGTGCTGGGCGAGGCCTGTAACACCGCAATGACCTACGGCTACGACTCGGTGACCCAGATGCAGGAAACCAAATGCAGCCTGTGCCGCATCAGCAAAGCGTAATTTAGGAGAGAGTCATGGCTCGAATGAAATTCTATTGTGATCCTGAGCGCTGCATCGAGTGCAACGGCTGTGTCACCGCCTGCAAGAACGAGAACGAAGTGCCCTGGGGCGTCAACCGTCGCCGCGTGGTGACCATCAAGGACGGTGAACCGGGCGAACGCTCCCTCTCGGTGGCCTGCATGCACTGTTCCGATGCCCCTTGCGCCACGGTCTGCCCGGTGGACTGCTTCTACACCACCGCCGACGGGGTGGTGCTGCACGACAAGGATATCTGCATCGGATGCGGTTACTGCTTCTACGCCTGTCCTTTCGGCGCGCCTCAGTTCCCGAAGGACGGGGCTTTCGCCACCCGGGGCAAGATGGACAAGTGCACCTTCTGCGCCGGTGGACCCGAGGTGGACCACAGTGCCGAGGAACACCGCAAATATGGCTCTAACCGCCTCGCGGAAGGCAAGTTGCCCCTGTGCGCCGAGATGTGTTCGACCAAGGCATTGCTTGCCGGTGATGCGGATGTCATCTCGGATGTGTATCGCAAACGCATCATCAACCGGGGCGCTTCCGTGCTGGCCCGGGGTGTTTCCTTTCAGGATGCCTCGTTCCGCTCGCCCCGTGACGTGAGTGGCAAGAGCAGTGCGAAAGAGTGATGGGCTTGGTTGGCAAGGTATGTGACGGTCACAGAACCGGACGGCGACTCCCGGTCATCCCATGGATGACCGGGCATTTCCAGGAAGACCGATGAAACAGTCAACAAGAACGACAGGGTTCGTGGGCGGCATCGCCTGGTTGATCGGTGTGTGGTTGATCAGCCTGCTGGTCAGTTTGCCTGCAGCTGTTGCCGAAGAACCAAACGCCGCAACCAGGGCGCCCAGCGTACAACTGATGAACCCGGCTGCGGAGTTGTGGCGGGATGTGCGTCAGCGCACCGCGCCGAGTTCCGGCAACACCCAGGTCAAGGGTGTCGATAGCGGAGTGCTGATCAACAGCAATGGAGACCGTTGGCGCCACTTCAGAATGAACCAGCTCATCCCCATCGGTGGCTACGTGTTGGGTGGCGCGCTGCTGGCCCTGCTGCTGTTCTACATGATACGCGGCAGGGTGCCGGTGGAAGGCGGGCTTTCGGACCGCAAGCTGCTGCGTTATTCCAACTACGAACGTACCATCCACTGGTTCATTGCCGGAGTTTTTATCTTTCTCGGTCTAAGCGGATTGATCCTGCTATTCGGTCGTCCACTGCTGATCCCGCTGATTGGTAAAGAGGCGTTCTCCGTGTTGGCTTCCGCCTCGAAAGAGGGACACAACCTGATGGGTCCGGTGTTTCTGATCTCCCTCATCCTGATCTTCGTGCGTTTCGTTCGGCGCAACATCTACCAGAAGGGAGACCTCACCTGGCTGCTGCGCGGTGGCGGTGTGATCGGTAAGAAGCACGTGCCATCCAACTTCTTCAACATGGGTGAGAAGACCATGTTCTGGCTGCTGGTGTTCGTCGGCGGCACCATCATCGTTTCCGGTTTCGTACTGGTATCGCCCTCCCTGGGACACCCCCGTGAGTGGATGGAACTGGCTCATGTGGGGCACGCCATCGGTGCGGTACTGATGATCACCGTGATCTTCGGCCACATCTATATCGGCACCGTTGGCATGGAAGGCGCGATCGAAGGTATGAAGACCGGCTACTGTGATCTTAACTGGGCCAAGGAGCATCATGATCTTTGGGCCAGCCAGGCAGAGAAGAACGGCGAGGCCCTGGCCAACGATGAGGTGGCGCGTCTGCGGGGTGATTTCGACCGGCTTCCAAGAGACGTGAGCATAGAAGAGGCGGGCAAGTGATGGGCGAGTTTATCGACGGGCCACTTTGGACCTTCTCAGTGAGCGTATTCGCCATCGGCGTGATCTGGCGCATCATCGCCATCGTCAAGGCGGGTGTCAGGACAGATCTCTCGCAACCCAGGGGCAGTTCCGGCGCAGGCGCGTTACGCGCCGTATTCAGCCGATTCATCCCGGAACGCACCGTCACCCAGCGCGGCCGTCTGCAACTCGTAGCAGGTTATATGTTTCACCTGGGGCTGTTCGCACTGCTGATCTTCGCCAAACCCCATGTGGATTTTATTGCCGAGCGGATTACCGGCTTCGACTGGCCGGCGATGCCCCACTGGGCTTTCATCGTCGCCGCGGAGTTCGCCTTTGCCGGCATCATCCTGCTGTGGCTGCACCGGCTGCTCAATCCGGTGACCCGCATGCTGTCGGATCTGGACGATCATATCGGCACGGTGCTGGTGTTCGTGGTGATGCTGACCGGCTGTCTGGCCCTGGCCCAGTCCTTTGAACCCCTGCGGCTGTTGCATCTGTTTCTCGCCGAACTGCTGTTGATCTACTTCCCGTTCAGCAAACTGATGCATGCCTTCACCTTTGTCCTGAGCCGTGGCTATACCGGCGCCACCATGGGACGCAAAGGCGTCAATGCCTGAGGAGTCACGATGAGCGAAGCCTTCGAAAAGGGTGTGGCGGCACTCGCTGCGCAGATCGACGCCAAAGTCGCTTCCTACTTCTCCAGCTGCGTCCATTGTGGACTCTGCGCCGAGGCCTGCCTGTTCTACACGGAGACCCACGATCCACGCTATACCCCGATCCACAAACTGGAACCCATGAAGAAACTCTGGCGTCAGGAACACACCTTCTGGGGCAAGTTGGGCAAGGCGATGGGATTGAGCAAACCGCTCACCGAGGAGGACTTCGCGGATTGGGAGAAGCTGGTCTATGACAGCTGCACCCTGTGCGGCCGCTGTTCCATGGTCTGCCCGGTGGGCAACGACATCACCTACATGATCCGCAAGACCCGGGAAGGTTTCTCAGTAGCCGGTTATGCACCGGACGGTATGAAAGAAGCAACCCAGCGGGCGCTGACCATCGGCAGTCCCATGGGCGTCACCTACAAGACCCTGTCCGCGGCGATCGCCAATGTGGAGAGGGAGACCGGCCTGCAGATCCCGGTCGACCAGCCCGGCGTCGACTACATGACCATTTTCTCCTCCATGGAGATCGTCAACTTCCCAGAGTTCATCGAGGCCCTGGCGCGGATCTTCAAGCAGGCCGGAGTCACCTGGACGGTGAGCAGCAAAGCCTACGAGGCTACCAACAGCGGCATCCAGATCGGTAACAAGGAGGCTGCCGCAGAATTGGTGGGGCGGGTGGTCAACGCAGCGGAGGAACTGGGCGTGAAGTATGTGATCAGCCCGGAATGCGGCCATGCCTACACTGCCATTCGTTGGGAAGGCCCCAACCTCATCGGTCGACCCTACAAGTTCGAGGTGGTGCACATTCTCGAATTACTCGATCAACTCAAGGCGCAAGGCCGTATCCAGGTCAAAGATTTTGACCATACTCCCATGACTCTGCACGACCCCTGTCAGATTGTCCGCCGTGGCGGGGTGATCGAGCAGCCACGTAACCTGCTCAACAGCGTCGCCGACCATTTCGTCGAGATGAAGGATCACGGCGTGATGAACTGGTGCTGCGGTGGTGGCGGTGGCGTAAGCGCCAATGAACGGGCCGAGGAGTTGCGCCTGGAAGTATTCAAGCGTAAGAAATCCCAGCTCGATGAGTTGGGCGTCGATACGCTGGTTACCGCCTGCGCCAACTGCCGCATCATCCTCGAAGAGGGTCTCGAGCACTATGAGATGGATACCGAGGTAATCAGTCTCACCGAGTTGCTGGCCGAACATCTGGTCACTGACAAGCCTTCATGACGATCCCTGTGTGATGGATCACTGAGCCACACAGAGCAAATCTCCGGAAAAGACAAGGGACTCTGTTCCGTGTGGTGTGCTGTACTTGAAGCAACCGACAGCATCGCCCCATGTCGCTACGATTGTGTCGTGCTTGACTGTAAGTGCGTGACAGGTTGATTGGTTCCCGCTTTAGAAAGGATTGAAGCGACCCGGGCGTCTCCTGGTTCGGACAGAATTGTTGCAGCGAGTAGCGGTCTTACTTTCGACAGACTCACACTAGGAGGCAACCATGAGTATTACCAGTCTACGGTTATGGGCAGTGGTTCTGCTCACTTTGGGTTGGGCTACACCTATGCTTGCGGCCACCCCCGCGCCTGAGGGGGCAATGGTGTACATCATCTCGCCCCAGGACGGTGATGTGGTGAGCAATCCGGTCAACGTGAAATTCGGACTGCGCGGTATGGGTGTCGCACCCGCGGGCATAGATAAACCGAAAACCGGTCACCATCACCTGCTGATCGACGTCACTGAGATGCCGGATATGACCCAGCCCCTACCCAGCAATGACCATCACCGCCACTTCGGCGGCGGACAGACCGAGGTGGATCTGGAGCTCTCGCCCGGCCCCCATAAATTGCAACTGATCATGGGTGACAAAGACCACATTCCCTTCGCACCTCCGCTGATGTCCGAACCCATCAACATCACAGTAGAGTAAAAGGTAGCCCGGGTGAAACGAAGTGGAACCCGGGTTCAGGCAACTACGATTAAGTTCAAGTTCACCGACAATCTTCCCAGGTAACCGCCCTCTACCCTCGTGGGAGAGGGGGCATCAACGGAGTGGTGAATGATGAGTTTCATGCTCGGAACAAGTTACTGCTCCTCGTTCCCACGCAGAAGCGTACATAGCGGATGGTCGGCTTACCCCGCGCAAATCCGAACTACTCCATGAAAGGCAGCTTTCCTCGTTCCCACGCTCTGCGTGGGAATGCATACGGAGTTAGGAGCACACATCAACTTGGAACAATTTCTCCAACCATAGGTCTGCATTCCCACGCAGAGCGTGGGAACGAGGGCAAAAACCGGGATCAGGCCAACTGCGATTCAGCTCAAAGTCTCTGACAATCTTCGAGCTAAACTCCCTCTTCCCTCATGGGAGAGGACCGGGGGATGGGGCATCAATCAGAATCAACTATCCTGGAACGACCCTCAAAATACCGCCGAACCCACTCAGCCCCCAAACCAATCAACAACCCAAGCGCAACATTGAACAACAACGAGGCCAGGGCGGTGACAACGATAACTGCTAATGAGGCGTTACGGGTGCGCAGCACACGCCGGGTCAAGGACATGTGAATACCCGCCACCACAAGCAAGGCACCCACCGTGGAGACCGGCAGCAAGCTCAACAGCTTGAGCGCATCAGGCCCAACAAACAGACCCAGACTCAGACAACTCGCACCAAAGATCGCCGGCGCCAGGCCAGTACGCGCGCCAAACCGGTGCTGCACCACCAGGCCCCCCGCGCCGTGACACATGGGAAAGGCGCCGAACGGTGCCAGTAATAGATTCAGCCCGCCACTCGAAAGCGCAAGTCGCCGCGGAGTGATACGTGCTTGGTC
Organism: Candidatus Thiodiazotropha sp.; assembly: GCA_040506775.1. Classification (GTDB taxonomy): domain Bacteria; phylum Pseudomonadota; class Gammaproteobacteria; order Chromatiales; family Chromatiaceae; genus Thiodiazotropha. The sequence goes on along the minus strand of JBEVWC010000004.1, from coordinate 103,350 downwards.
ATCGGGAAACAGTTCCGCTGCAATGATGGAGGTCACCAACACAGCATTGGTCAGGGTCAGCACCAATTGGGGTAACAACACACTGAGGGAAGCCTGCCAGAAATCCTCGAAGTGCAGAGAAACCATCTGGGGAAGAAACAAGCCGAAATTCAGTTCAGGCGGTTCACCCCCCATCATAAGCGTCACACCGACCGATCCGGCAATCAGGATCAGCACCGCATAACCCTTGAGCCAGGTACGTTCGATCAGCAGCAGACCCGCCACCAGGACCACTCCGACCATCCATTGCTCCTGCATGAGTTTCAAACCCGACCAGGCCAGGATCAGTCCCACGCCCACCTGGATGCCCTGTAACAGGTTTTTCGGAAGTTTGCGGGCCAGACGATCGATCCAGCCCGACAGGCCCAGCAGAAGCACTACAATGCCCAGCAACAATCCCGAGGCCGCCACTGCCCCGGGGGAGAACGGGCCGGCAAGAACGATCGCCGCAACCGCCTTCATGGGCTGTACCGGTACTGGGCGGCGATAGATCAACGCCACCGCCAGGGCGAAAACACCGAAACCCACAAGCAGGCCGGTCGGGTCTATCCACCCGAGGGACAACACACCGATGACGATGGGCAGAAAGGTGCCCAGGTCGGCGAAGGCGCCCGAGATCTCGCCGCCGATGCCTCGCAAGTGGTTCACCAATAAAACCTCTGGGTGTGCCAGCAAGCGTGATGCGGGCGATCAATGACGACAGGTCTGGCTAATAAAATTCGCCTCATGGGATGATTCACCTGCCGAGTTGTTGAAAATAGCCAGTGCATCGGTCTATGTCTGTCCAGTGAAAACCGTATGGATCAAATAGGCCGTGTATCCCAGATAACAGCCAAGCAGCAAAACCCCTTCGAAACGGTTAATCCGTCCCGGCCCACGGAATCCGTAACCAATGACGAACAGGGACAGGGTGAGAGCCGCCATCACCAGCATATCCCGATTGAAAACCTCGGGGCCTACTGACATCGGGTGAATCACTCCGGCAATACCCACCACCGCCAGGGTGTTGAACAGGTTGGAACCCAACACGTTGCCCAGGGCGATGTCATGCTCCCCTTTGCGGGTAGCGATCACCGAAGAAGCGAGTTCAGGCAGCGAAGTGCCCACTGCGATGATGGTCAGACCAATAATCAGATCGCTGATCCCGAACCCATGGGCGATCTCGACCGCCCCCCAGACCAGGATGCGGGAACTCACGATCAGCAGCACCAGACCCACCACCAGCCAGAACATCGCACGGCGGATGGGCATGGCATGAGCGTCCAGTTCCTCAGCCACTTCACGCCCTAAGGTATCCTTTTTCTTGCGCAATCCCAGCCAGATGGTCCAAGTCATCAAGCCAAAGAACACCACAAGCAGAACCAGGGCATCGGTCCGGCTGATCGCCCCATCCAAGAGTTGCCAGGCTGCCAGTGCGGTTACACCGGTGAGGATGGGCAGTTCCTTACGCAACACCTGCGAATGCACCGTGATCGGGCTGATCAGCGCTGTCACCCCGAGGATCAGGGCGATATTGGTAATGTTCGAACCATAGGCATTGCCCAGAGCAATTCCCGGATTGCCTTGCGAAGCAGCCAATGCCGACACCACCATCTCCGGCGCCGAGGTTCCAAAGCCAACGATCACCATCCCGATCAACAGCGGGGGCATGCCGAAATGGCGAGCGGTGGAGGCCGATCCTTCGACAAAACGATCGGCGCTCCAAACCAACAGAGCGAGACCAAAGATTACGGCAATAAAAGCGAAGGTCATAAGTGGCGTCAGTCCTCCGAATACGTGAAAAACCTCATTTCAAAATTGATCCAATTGTAGCTCGTGAATCGAGGTTCAAGCGCAGCGAAAAATCGTGTGCAAACTTTGGTATAGATTTGGAGCCATTGATGATGACTCAAGATAGATTGATCAAAGCTGTGATGCAGGATGCTCAAGCAACGTGCAATCTTGGGACATGGTCGGGCTGATCAGGAGACTTGCATTGGGTAGACGTCAGGTTCGAGAAGGTAGAGCGCCATCTGCCTGAGATCTGATTGCCGGGGTACGTGGACAAGCTCTCTGCAAGCCTGATTTCAGTTCGTAACGAGTATTTATCGATGTGGTTGACGTGAGATCTTGCCGCTTGAAGCCTCAAGTGTGGGGAGTCAGCATCAAAAAAAGGTGAACTGAAATCAGTTCACCTTTTTCAGATTGGTGGAGGCGGGCGGATTCGAACCGCCGTCCGCGAGTCCTCTGCCCAGAGATCTACATGCTTAGTCCAATCTATTGTGTTTAACCGGTTGCCACCCGACGGACAGGGCGTGCAACAAGCGATTCCGGATAGGTTTTAACATCGCTGCCCCGGACAGGCTTTGATGCGATTCTGTGAGATATGACGCCTGAAAAGCTGGACGCACAGACACGGCTCCAGTCAGACGGCACCCTACCGGGTATTAAGCGGCGAGTGCGTAGTTGTCGTCGTTGGCAACTATAAGTTTGCAGCTGGATTAGCGAGGTTCTCTGCCCCTCGGCATGCACACTAGGTTTTGCAACCCCCGTCGAAGCCTACGTCGCCCCCATGACGGTTGTGTTGATAGACAGTATACGTGAGGGAAGGTTTCCTGGATAGATGTCCGACTTGGAAAAATGTCCTGATTTGATACGTAACTGTATGAAATAAGATGAATTATATGCGGGTTCAGGCTTGAGAGGGGGGGTAGGGTGTATCTCCCAGCCTCAACCCTGTTTAAACATCCTGGCCTTTTCCCGCTGCCAGTCCCGGTCCTTGTCGCTGGCGCGTTTGTCGTGCTGTTTCTTGCCCTTGGCCAGGCCGATTTCCAGCTTGGCCATGCCCTTTTTCCAGTACATCGCGGTGGGCACCAGGGTGTAACCCTTGCGTTCCACCAGGCCAATCAGCTTGTTGAGTTCGCTTCGATGCAGCAGCAGTTTGCGGGTGCGCATCGGGTCGGGATGAATATGCGTGGAGGCCGTGGTCAGGGGCACGATATGGGCGCCGAAAAGGAATGCCTCGCCATCCTTGATGGTGACGTAGCTCTCCTTGATCTGCACCCGGCCTTCACGCAGGCTTTTGACTTCCCAGCCCTGCAGGGCCAGGCCTGCTTCATAGCGGTCCTCGATAAAATAGTCGTGACCGGCCTTCTTGTTCAGAGCAATGGTCGCGCCGCCTGGGCTTTTCTTCTTGGATTTGGTCGACATCGGGGTATTCTAATCGCGGTTTGCCGCGCTCACCAGTAGCGGCTTGTTAATCCGCGTTAATTTACGGAAAATGGTGGGCTATCAATTCAGTAGCTCGAGCCGGATGCGGTCCGGTACATCACAAGGCAGGGGTACATGACGGAAAGGCAATCCATCCACGGCCAATGGTCATCACGGCTGGTGTTCATTCTCGCAGCCACCGGGTCGGCCGTGGGACTGGGCAACATCTGGAAGTTCCCCTACATCACCGGTGAAAACGGCGGCGGGGCCTTTGTGGTGATCTACCTCCTGTGTATCGCGGTGGTGGGCATCCCGGTGATGATGGCCGAGGTCATGCTGGGCCGGCGGGGCCGTCAGAGCCCGATCAACACCATGACCATGCTCAGTGAGGAGGAGCAGGCCAGCAAGGCCTGGTCGCTGGTCGGCTGGAGCGGCGTGGTGGCGGGCCTGCTGATTCTTTCCTACTACAGTGTGATCGCCGGCTGGGCCCTGGCCTACGTGATCCGTGCCGGGGGCGGGGCGTTCAATGGTATGGACGCGGGGGGCATCGAGGGCCTGTTCAATCACCTGGTTGGTGATCCCGAACGCCTGCTCGCCTGGCACACCCTGTTCATGCTGATGACCATGTTCGTAGTGGCCAAAGGGGTCAAGGCCGGTCTGGAGAAGGCCGTCACCTATCTGATGCCGGCCCTGTTCGTTCTGCTCATCGTGCTGGTGGGATATGCGGTCAATACCGGGCATTTCAAGGAGGGCTTCGATTTCCTGTTCACCCCGGATTTCGGCAAGCTGCTCTACTCCTGCCGTGTGGTGGAGGGCCTTGAGCAGTGCGAGCTCAGCGGCAGCCCGATTCTTACCGCTCTGGGTCATGCCTTCTTCACTCTCAGTCTTGGTATGGGTGCGATCATGGTCTACGGCTCCTACATGCCGAAGAAGGCCTCGATCTCCGGGTCCGTCATGCTCATTACCTTCCTGGATACCCTGGTGGCCCTGGTGGCCGGTATGGCCATTTTCCCGATCGTCTTCGCCAACGGCCTGGAACCCGCTGCGGGTCCCGGGTTGATTTTCCAGACCCTTCCGATCGCCTTTGGCGCGATGCCCGGCGGGCAGTTTTTCGGCACCCTGTTTTTCCTCCTGCTGGTGTTCGCAGCCTGGAGTTCCGCCATCTCCCTGATCGAGCCGGCGGTGGCCTGGCTGGTGGAAAACCGGGAAATGACCCGGGTGCGCGCCTCTGCCTGGCTGGGGGGAACAACCTGGGTGCTGGGACTGGGCACCATCTTTTCCTTCAACCTGGGTTCCGATCTGAAGATCTGGGACAAGACCTTCTTCGATCTGCTCGACTACCTGACCGCGAATATCCTGTTGCCCCTGGGCGGGTTGCTGATTGCTGTGTTCGCGGGATGGGTGATGAAGCAGGCTTCGAGCCGGGATGAGTTTGCCATGAGGGATTGGATCTACCGTCTGTGGTGGGTCCTGATCCGTTACATCTCACCCATTGCGGTGGTGGTGGTCTTCCTGCACGCAATCGGAATCGTCTGAAGTGCCGGTTGTCCAGAAGAGCGCGCTGGTATATCACTCGGCACAACAGATGTACGAGTTGGTGTGTGATTTCGAGTCCTACCCGGAGTTTCTGCCCTGGTGCAGCAATAGTCGCCTGATTTCCCGCAGTGACGAGGAGATCTGCGGAGAACTGGAAGTCTCACGCATCGGTATACGTCAGCGCTTCTCCACCTGCAATAAACTGGTGACCAACGAACGCATGGACATCCAGCTTCGCGACGGACCATTCCGCAGGTTGGAGGGTGGCTGGCGCTTCACCGAACTTCAGCAGGACGCCTGCAAGGTCGAACTGGTGCTGGAGTTCGAGTTTGCAGGGCGTCTTATCGATGCCGCTTTCGGCCGGGTGTTCAGCCAAATTGCCAACACCCTGGTGGATGCCTTTTGTAAACGTGCTTATGAAATCTACGGGCAGTCTGAAAAATGAAATTTGAAGTGGCCTACGGAAAATTGAACGAACAGGTTTTGCTGGTGGTGGATTCCGCGAACCCGCTGAGCGCCGGGGATGTGATCGAAAAGTCCGGGATTCTGGAACGCTTTCCCGAGATCGATCTGAAAGTGAACAAGATCGGGGTATTCGGCAAAGCCGCGAAACTGGATGCCGTTTTGAACGATGGTGACCGGGTTGAAATCTACCGTCCCCTCATCGCCGATCCCAAGGAGGCGCGCAAGCAACGGGCGGCGGAGGGCAAACCAATGCGTAAAGGGGCAGGGGCGGAAGCGTCGGATTCCTGAAC
>JBEVWC010000004.1:0-97731 GCA_040506775.1 Candidatus Thiodiazotropha sp. | reverse complement strand
TCGCCGATCCCAAGGAGGCGCGCAAGCAACGGGCGGCGGAGGGCAAACCAATGCGTAAAGGGGCAGGGGCGGAAGCGTCGGATTCCTGAACTCGGAAGTCCTCAGACGACCTGGCGGCTTTTTACTGTGACTGTCTGATGGGATGGTTCGCAGTTTTCTCTGATGCCCTTATTGCTTGTTCCCGCGCTCTGCGTGGGAACACATACGCAGGCCCGGTGGGCAACTCAATTTCTCTCAATCACCCGGCTCAGGTACGCATTCCCACGCAGAGCGTGGGAACGAGATAGTCATGATTGATTGCAGGGAATGTCGTACCATCAGATGTCCTGAATTCCGATAGAACCCGGGATGACGGTGGTATTTGGCTGAGGATGTGCCGTTTCGGTTCGAGAAGGTCAGTCGACCTCGAAACCGAGGTATCTCCAAAACCTTTCCAGGATGCCCAGGTCGCCATCGTAATCCGGCACGCTGACGATCAACTCCCGTTTTTCCTGTTGCGATACCACGTTCTGGGCGGGTTCGATATCACCGCTGTAGCGGCTCATGTAATCCCCATTGAAATAGACGCTGAAGCGCTTGATTTCAAGCGGTTCGTTGCGTCGCTTGATCGAAAACAGGTAGTCCCAGCGTTCCTCATGAAATACGTCAATCAGCATCGGGGTGCCCAACGCGAAACGCACCTGGCGCTGCGACATGCCCGGCTGCAGTAATGCGACCATTTCAGGCGTGACGATATTACCTTGTTCGATGTCAGGGGAATGCACCAGGGACAGATCCTCCCAGGAGGTGCAGGCATTCAGCAGGGGGAGGATGACTAAAATGAAGATGAGAATCTTTTTCATTATAAGTACAATCTACGTAACTGAGGCGATAGTAACTCATTCCGTTCCCCAGAGACATAGGTTGGAGACGAGTAGGGATGGATAATCAAGATATTCGTAAAGCCGGACTGAAAGTCACCCTGCCCAGGGTGAAAATCCTGGATTTGCTCGAGAGCAGCACCCAACGCCACGTCAGCGCGGAGGATGTCTACAAGATGCTCCTCGACAAAGGCGAGGAGATCGGCCTGGCGACGGTCTACCGGGTGTTGACCCAGTTCGAGGCGGCAGGGTTGGTGACCCGGCACAACTTTGAAGGCGGACACGCGGTGTTCGAGCTGGACCGGGGCGGCCACCACGACCACCTGGTGTGCGTGGTTTGCGGCAAGGTCGAAGAGTTCGTGGACGGCACCATCGAGAAGCGTCAGCGGGAGATTGCCAAGGAGCATGGTTTCGAGATGGTCGATCACTCTCTGATCATCTACGGACACTGCGGCAACCCCAAGTGTCAGGTGAGCTGAAGAATCCGGCGGGTGATGCACTACGGGGCTGGAGCCCCCACTGGGAAGACGTACCGCTGAATCAGGGTGAAGAGGCCAGGCTGATCATCTCCTGGGCATGCGCCAGGGTCTGCTCGGTGATCTTCACTCCGCCCAGCATACGGGCAATTTCCTGAATCCGGTCCGCCTCTCCGAGTCGCGCAATTGCGGTCTGGGTGGATTGCTTCTGGGTCTTCTTCTGCACCTGGTAGTGATGGTTCGCCTGGGCGGCAACCTGGGGCAGGTGGGTGACGCAGAGAATCTGCCGGTTGGCTGAGAGCTTGCGCAACATCTGTCCGACAATCTCCGCAACGCCTCCTCCAATACCCACGTCCACCTCGTCGAACACCAGGGTGGGGGTTCGTCCGTACTGTATGGTGGCCACCTGAATGGCCAGGCTGATGCGTGACAGTTCACCACCGGAGGCCACCTGCCTCAATGCCTGGAGGGGCATCCCGGGGTTGGCGGAGACCAGAAAATCGACCTGCTCCATTCCCGAGGCACCGGCCTGCTCCTCCGGCAGGGGTGTAAGGGTCACTGCGAATACACCACCTGACATGCCCAGCCCCTGCATTGCCTGGCTGATCTCCTCACCCAGCCGCTCGGCCGCGGCCTGGCGCTGTTTGCTCAGCGTTCCCGCCAGCTTGAGGTATTCGGCGCGCCGGCGTTCGACCTGGGTGGCCAGTTCGGAGAGGGTCTCATCGGCCTGTTCCAGGGTGCGGATTTCAGCTTCGATCTGCTCGAGTCGCTGCGGCAGTTGTTCTGGTGTGACCCGGTATTTGCGGGCCATGTCATGCACGCTGGCCAGGCGCTCTTCCAGTTGCCGCAACTCTTGCGGATCCAGTTCCACATCCGACAGGTAGCCCCTGAGGAACGCCAGGCTTTCATCAAGTTGAATGAGGGCGCTGTCCAGCATCTCCCGGGGGCTGGCGAGATCGCTGTCGAGGGTTTCGATCTCAGTCAGTTTGTCCACCGAGCGTGACAGCTGGCTGCGCAGGGATTGCTCTTCGTCGTCGAGCCGCTCGATGATCCCGCTGCAGGTCTCCCGCAGATGGGCGGCATGACTCAGGCGGCTGTGGGCCTGGTCGATGTTTTCGAGTTCTTCCAGGCTGACGCCGAGCGCAAGCAGTTCCTGGGATTGGAAGTTCAGCAGGTCCAGACGGGCGGCCCGTTCCTCGACCGCCTCGGTCAACGCCTGCAGCTGTTTGTGATCCTGCTGGTAAGACTTGAACTGTTGCGCGACCTGATCCCTGAGCGGCAACAGCCCGCCGTAGGCGTCAAGCAGCCGGCGCTGGTGCCCGGCCTTGAGTAGCGACTGGTGGGCGTGCTGACCATGAATCTCCACCAGCAGGCCCCCCAGTTCCTGGAGTTGCTGTTGGGGTACGCTGCGACCGTTGATGAAACAGCGTGACCGTCCCTCCCGGTTCAGGCTGCGGCGCAGGATACAGCTGCTCTCCTCATCCAGGTCATTCGCCTTGAGCCACTCCCTGGCCTCCGGCAGGGTCTGAAGATCGAACTCCGCAGTGACCTCGGCGCGATCACTGCCCGCGCGAATCATGCCATTGTCGGCCCGTTCTCCCAGGGCCAGCCCCAGGGCGTCGATGAGGATCGATTTGCCTGCACCGGTTTCGCCGGTCAGGGCGGTCAGCCCGGTCACCAGGTCCAGCTCCATCGAGGTGACGATGGCCAGGTTGTGAATCTGCAGATGGCTCAGCATCGTTTCTTGTTCGGGTTTTCCGCCCAGCCCAGCTTGGCGCGCAGGATGCTGTAGTAGTCGTAACCTTTGGGATGAATCAGACGAACCGGGTGTTCCGATTTGCGAATCCGGATGCTCTCGCCGGGCATGGCCGGTACCGTGGCCTGACCGTCACAGGTGATCTGCACGTCCTCCGCATGGGCGAAGTTGAGACGGATTTCAATTTCACTGTCTCCGTCCACCACGATGGGACGATTGCTCAGGGTGTGCGGACAGATCGGCACCAGGGCAATCGCATTCAGGGACGGGTGGAGCAGGGGACCGCCACCGGACAGAGCGTATGCGGTGGATCCCGTGGGGGTCGATACGATCAGACCGTCGGAGCGCTGATCGTTGACCAGCTGCCCGTCCACATGGGTCTCGAACTCGATCATGCGGGCGATGTTCCACTTGTGCAGGACCACATCGTTGAAGGCGAAAATCGGGGTGTGCTGGGTCGACTCGTCACCCATGCGCACCTCGAGCAGAAAGCGGTGTTCCTGTTCGTAGTTGCCGTTCAGGATCTCACCCAGGCGCAGGATCATCTCATCCGGGGAGATGTCCACCAGGAAACCCAGGCGTCCCAGGTTGATGCCCAACAGGGGGATGTTCTGTTGCGAAATCACCCGGGCCGCATGCAGCAGGGTGCCATCTCCGCCGACCACGATGGCCAGGTCAGGGCGACCCGGCAGGGAGATCTCGGCCCGTCCGGTCAGGGTTTCCCCGTCCATCAGGCGGCGGGTGTGATCCTCGAACACGACCTCATGGTCCCGCTCGCTGAGGAAGTCGCTGAGTTTGCGCAGCGTTTCCCGGACCGACGGATCCCCGTGTTTACCGATGAGGCCGATGCTGTGGAACCTTTGATGCATGTGTTCGGCGATGAGTTGGGTGTTCAGGCGGTCATACAGGCCAGGGTGTGATAATCGGCCAACGTTAGCACGCCGATAGTGCCAATCCAAGGGTCAGACGAGTGAGACGCGGGTGGTTTCCGGCAATCGGGCAAACAGCGATGTGGCTGACCGGGGCTGCCTGCAGTGCTGTGCTTTGGAGGGTATCCGATGAGTCTGGTCCGGGGGGGATGATGAAGCGGAACGGTGTTCCTGCGCATGTCCTCAGCGCGACCCTTGGCCGGTTTCCCAAACTTGACTCTCACAGTGCGAGTTGCTAATTTTTGACTGATTGGCACTCGACTGCCATGAGTGCTAATAATTTCGCGGAGAGAGCTTTGACAGAGAGCAGTTCAGGAAAAGATGCCGTTGTCAGCGAACGCGCTCAGCACTTTCTCAAGGCGTTGATCGAACGCTACATTCGGGAAGGCCAGCCGGTGGGTTCCCGCACCCTGGCGAAAGACACCGGTCTGGATCTGAGTCCGGCGACGATCCGCAATGTCATGGCGGACCTGGAAGAGCTGGGTCTGGTCTCATCCCCCCACACATCAGCGGGTCGCATCCCCACCATCACCGGCTACCGCATGTTTCTCGACTCCCTGCTCACGGTGCAGAACCTGCAACAGAGCGAGGTGGAGCGGATTCGCAACGAACTGCTGATGGGTGGTGAAGAGAAAACAGCGCTGCTGGCCTCTGCCTCTCGACTGCTTTCCGGGGTTACCCGGATGGCAGGTGTGGTGACCCTGCCGCGCAGGGACAAAACCACCTTTCGCCAGATCGAATTCCTGCCCCTGTCCGAACGCCGGGTGCTGGCAATCCTGGTCACCGACTCCGGTGAGGTGCACAACCGGATTCTCAACACCCATCGGGAATTCAAACGCGCCGAACTCGAGCAGGCGGCAAACTTCCTGACCCGGTTTTTTGCCGGTGAGGAGATGGATCGGGTGCGCAAGCGCCTGCTGCAGGAACTCAATGATGCCCGGGAACGCCTCGACCAGATCATGACCCAGGCACTGAGCATGGCGGAGGAGGTGGTCAACGCCTCCGAGTCGAAGGAGGACTGTGTCATCGCGGGTCAGACCAATCTCATGGAGTTCAAGGAGTTGTCAGGTCTGGAGCAACTGCGCAAACTGTTCGATGCATTCACTGAAAAACGGGAGATTCTGCATCTTCTGGATCAGTTCCAGACTGCGGATGGTGTGCAGATTTTTATCGGTGAGGAGTCGGGTTACCAACTGCTCAACGGCTGCTCCCTGGTGACCGCGCCATACCAGGTCGATGAGAACATCGTGGGTGTCCTGGGGGTCATTGGCCCAACCCGGATGCATTATGAGCGGGTCATACCGGTGGTGGATGTGACCGCGAAAATTCTCAGTGCCGCCTTGAAAAAACACTGATCATCCCCACATACAGGCTACCTGCCGTGTCCGGACCCTGAGAGTGTCCGGACCCATGCATTTGCTGCGTCCCTTCCGCCGAGCCGGTGGGACGTTAACGACAGATACAAGAATTGAGGTCAAACGAAGTGAACGATAAGGAACAACCGCAGGATTCTGCCGAGATGGTCGAAGAGGCCCAGTCTCCGGATGCCGGTGAACGGCCGGACCCATCCTCTGCCGAGGCATCGTCGAATCCGGAGCAGAGTCATGAAGAGTTGACCAAGTTGCTGGAGGATGCGCGTTCGAAGGCAGACGATCACTGGGATCAGCTGATGCGCACCCGCGCGGAAATCGACAACCTGCGCAAGCGCGGGCAGCGTGACCTGGAACATGCGCACAAGTTCGCGGTGGAGAAGATCTCCCAGGATATGCTGCAGGTGTGGGACAGCCTGGAATTGGGATTGCAGGCGGCTAATGAGGAAAACGCGGATGTGGACAAGATCCGTGAAGGCACCGAGTTGACGCTCAAACTGCTGGTGGACGTGATGGGACGTCACGGGATCGAACAGATCGACCCCCAGGGAGAGGTCTTCAATCCCGAATTTCATCAGGCCATGTCCATGCAGGAACGGGACGATGTGGAGCCGAATACCGTCGTGGCGGTGTTCCAGAAAGGTTACCTGTTGAACGGCCGCCTGTTGCGTCCGGCCATGGTGATGGTGTCGAAGGCGGCATCCAGCAGCCCGATCGACGAACAGGCTTGAAACGACACACGATGACCCCACATTAGGGATAGTCGAACAGAATTATCATTTTTTCACGAATTTCGGAGAGTTAGCATCATGGGCAAGATCATCGGTATCGACCTGGGAACCACCAATTCCTGTGTTGCCGTCATGGAAGGCAGCACCACCAAAGTCATCGAAAACAGCGAGGGTGATCGCACTACGCCCTCGATTATCGCATTCACCAAGGACGACGAGATCCTGGTGGGTCAATCCGCCAAGCGCCAGGCCGTCACCAACCCGCAGAACACCCTGTTCGCGATCAAGCGGCTGATTGGCCGTATGTTCAAGGACGAGGTGGTGCAGCGCGACGCGGGCATGGTGCCCTACAATATCGTCAAGGCAGACAACGGCGACGCCTGGGTCGAGGTTCATGGCAAGAAGATGGCCCCGCCGGAAATCTCCGCGAAGATCCTGCAGAAAATGAAGAAGACCGCCGAGGACTACCTGGGCGAGCCCGTTACCGAGGCGGTCATCACCGTGCCGGCCTACTTCAATGACTCCCAGCGCCAGGCGACCAAGGACGCCGGCCGCATCGCCGGACTCGAGGTCAAGCGCATCATCAACGAGCCTACCGCGGCGGCCCTCGCCTACGGCATGGACAAGAAGCGCGGCGATCAGACCCTGGCGGTCTACGACCTGGGTGGTGGTACCTTCGACATCTCAATTATCGAGATCGCCGAGATCGACGGCGAGCACCAGTTTGAAGTGCTCTCCACCAATGGCGATACCTTCCTCGGCGGTGAAGACTTCGACATGCGTATCATCGATTTCCTGGTGGCCGAGTTCAAAAAGGACCAGGGTGTGGATCTGCGCAACGATCCGCTGGCCCTGCAGCGCCTGAAAGAGGGGGCAGAGAAGGCCAAGATCGAGCTTTCGTCCAGCCAGCAGACCGACATCAATCTGCCGTATATCACCGCAGATGCCACCGGTCCGAAACATATGAACATCAAGCTGACCCGTTCCAAACTGGAGTCCCTGGTGGAAGACCTGGTCACGCGCACCATCGAGCCCTGCAAACTGGCCCTAAAGGACGCCGGTGTGGATGCCTCCAAGATCGACGAAGTCATCCTGGTCGGCGGTCAGACCCGCATGCCCAAGGTACAGGAAGCGGTCAAGGCATTCTTCGGCAAAGAGCCGCGCAAGGACGTCAACCCGGATGAGGCCGTGGCCATCGGTGCGGCGATTCAGGGCGGCGTGCTGGGTGGTGAGGTCAAGGACGTGCTGCTCCTCGACGTGACCCCGCTGTCACTGGGTATCGAGACCCTGGGTGGCGTGATGACCAAGCTGATCGAGAAGAACACCACCATCCCGACCAGCGCCTCGCAGGTCTTCTCCACCGCGGATGACAACCAGACCGCAGTGACCGTGCACGTGCTGCAGGGTGAGCGCGAACAGGCCGCGGGCAACAAGTCCCTGGGCCGTTTCGACCTCAGCGACATTCCCCCGGCGCCTCGCGGCGTACCGCAGATCGAGGTCAGTTTCGACATCGATGCCAACGGTATCCTCAACGTCTCCGCCAAGGACAAGGCCACCGGCAAGCAGCAGTCCATCGTAATCAAGGCCTCCTCCGGTCTGAGCGATGACGAGATCGACCGCATGGTCAAGGATGCCGAGTCGCATGCCGACGAGGATCGCAAGTTCCACGAACTGGTCGCGGCGCGCAACCAGGCCGATTCGATGATCCATGCGACCCGCAAGTCGATGCAGGAACTGGGCGACGACAAACTGGAAGCCGGCGAGAAGGATGCCATCGAAAGCGCCATCAAGGATCTCGAAGAGGTCATGAAGAGCGACGACAAGGAGGCCATCGAGGCGAAAACCAAGGTACTGGCCGAGGCTTCCGGTAAAATGGCCGAAAGACTCTATTCCCAGCAGGGCGACAACGCCGCAGCGGCCGGTGCATCGGCTGATGCAGGTGCCGGGCAGGAGAGTGCCTCGGCCAAGGGCGATGACGATGTTGTGGATGCGGAATTCGAAGAGGTCAAAGACAACAAGAACTGATCCGCAGTCAGGGATTGCCAAACCGCGCACCGGCCTGTCCGGTGTGCGGTTTTTGGCGTTTTATCCCTGGCAACATATTACAGGGCTATGATAACCGGCACGTTGTCATAGCGGTTCACTAACGAAGTAAGGCAAAAACGCAGCGATCATGGCGAAACGAGATTATTACGAAGTATTGGGCGTCAACAAAAACGCCAGTGAGGCCGAGATCAAGAAGGCCTATCGTCGCCTGGCCATGAAGCACCACCCGGACCGGAATACCGGGGAAGCCGCCGTCGAGGCGGAAAAACAGTTCAAGGAGGCCAAGGAGGCCTACGAGATCCTCTCCGATGGTCAGAAACGGGCCGCCTACGACCAGTTCGGGCACGCCGGTGTCGACCAGACCATGGGGGGTGGCTTCGGCGGATTTGGCGGACGCGGTGGTGAGGCGAGCTTTTCGGATATCTTCGGCGACGTGTTCGGGGATATTTTCGGCGCCTCCCGGGGCGGTGGTGGTGGCTCCCGGGTGCATCGGGGCGCGGATCTGCGCTACAACCTGCAACTCTCCCTTGAAGATGCCGTGGCAGGCACCACGGTGAAGATCCGCGTGCCCACCCTGGTCAGTTGTCAGACCTGTGGCGGCAGCGGGGCGAAGAAGGGGTCCACACCAAAAACCTGCGACACCTGCGGCGGTCACGGCCAGGTACGCATGCAGCAGGGCTTCTTTTCGGTTCAGCAGACCTGTCCGCGCTGTCACGGCAAGGGCACGGTGATCGACAATCCCTGCGGTACCTGCCATGGCCAGGGGCGTGTTCAGGAACACAAGACCCTGTCGGTGAAGGTTCCGCCCGGAGTCGATTCCGGGGATCGCATCCGTCTTGCCGGTGAGGGCGAGGCCGGAGAGAACGGCGGACCGGCCGGTGACCTGTATGTACAGGTCTCGGTCAAACCCCATGAGATCTTCAGTCGTGAGGACAGTCACCTGTTCTGCGAGGTGCCGATCAGCTTTGCCACCGCGGCCCTGGGAGGCGAGCTGGAAGTCCCGACCCTGGATGGCAAGGTGATGCTGAAGATCCCTGCGGGTACCCAGACCGGGCGGATGTTCCGGATGCGCGGCAAGGGGGTCAAACCGGTGCGCGGCGGACCGGTGGGTGACCTGATGTGCCGGGTGATCGTTGAGACCCCGGTCAAACTCACCAGTGAGCAGGAAGATCTGCTCAAACGCTTTGATGAAACCATGAAGCAGGGTGGGGCAAAACACAGCCCGCATTCGACCAGTTGGGTCGATGGGGTGAAAAAGTTCTTCGAGAATATGGGGTTCTGAGATGACACGTGTGGCAGTGGTGGGCGCCGGTGGGCGCATGGGACGATCCCTGGTGCAGGCGGTTCATGAAACCGCGGGATTGACCCTGGGAGCGGCGACGGAGCGTCCCGCAAGCAGTCTGCTGGGCGCGGACGCCGGGGAACTGGCGGGTGTCGGGAAACTCGGCGTAACACTGGTCGAGGATCTGGCCCAGGTGGCGGGGGATTTCGATGTGGTGATCGATTTCACATCGCCTCAGGCCACCTTGCAGCACCTGGAGGTGTGCCGGGCGAATGGCAAGAGTCTGGTGATCGGCACCACCGGTCTGGATGCCTCGCAAAAGGATATTCTGAAAAGTGCCGCGGAACAGATCACCATCGTCTTCGCACCCAACATGAGTGTCGGTGTGAACCTGTGTTTCAAGTTGCTGGAGACCGCGGCGCGGGTTCTGGGAGACGAGGCGGACATTGAAATCATCGAGGCGCATCACCGTCACAAGGTGGATGCGCCCTCCGGCACCGCCCTGCGCATGGGCGAGGTGGTGGCCGAGACCCTGGGACGGGATCTCAAGGATTGCGCGGTGTATGGACGGGAAGGGCACACCGGCCCGCGGGATCGCGCCACCATCGGCTTCGAGACGATTCGCGCAGGGGACGTGGTGGGTGAACACAGCGTCTGGTTCGCCATGGACGGAGAGCGTATCGAGATCGCGCACAAAGCCACCAGCCGGATGAATTTTGCCCGGGGTGCGGTGCGTGCGGCTGCCTGGGTGGTCGGTCGGGATGCCGGCCTGTTCGACATGCAGGACGTGCTCGGCCTGCGCTGAGCCGGCGGCCATCGGTTATCCGGTTTCTGATGACGGGGCGCACGCCACATGCCATCGGGTTCATGGCAGCTTTGATGCTGCTGGGTCTCTGCCTGAGCGGTTGCAGCGGGGACCCTGAGACCCCGGAGAACCGATTGCGTGCCACCCTGGAAGCGGCGGAGCAGGCGCTGCAACAGCGGGATCTGGGAGCCGTGATGGGTTTCGTCCACCCGGAGTACCGCTCAAACGACGGCCAGGATTATCGGCTGCTTCGTGCTCAGTTGATGGGTTACCTGCTTCGTCATAAAAGCATCCACATTCTCTACCGAATCGAACACATGGAAATCAATCCGGAGACCGGGGATGCAACGGTGGGGCTCTACGCGGGTGTCGCTGGCGGCACCCAGCAGTCCATTGAATCCTTCGATCAGTGGCACGGTGATCTGCTCTACCTGGAGTTGGGATTCCACGACGAGGCGTCAGAGGGTTGGCTGTTGACCCACGCCAGCTGGGAGCCGGTGCGGGCCGAGTCGATCTAAGGGGGAAACCGGGATTGGCCCGGAACCTGCTTGATATCTGGCGTCAGGAACTCAATGAAACAGGAAACGCCATGGCACAGATATCCTCTCTTCCTTTGGCAGCCGGGACCGAAGCACCCACGGCAGCAGCGGTCAGCACGGATCCTGCCCAGCTCGGGCTCAGCGCAGAGGGCCAGGTTATTGGCTTCAGCTTCGACCAGACCCTGAAACAGCTGCTTGAATCCCAGGAGGACGGGGAAGTCATGCTGTTGTATGCCATGCAGCAACCCATGGTCACCGATCCCGAGATCACACCCCAGGCTCTGCTGTCCGAGGATGGCAATCTGTTGCCGCTGACCCTCCAGGTGGACGGCAAATCATTGCCGCTCATGGTCAGACCGGAAATGATGTCACAATTGAATCCGGAACGGCCCCAGCCACTGCCACAGGTCCAACCGGTGGTCGAGGAACCGACACTGCCAAACCTGGTTTTGACCAGCCTGACCAGCGAACAGAAACCCCTGTTGTTGAACGAACTGGTGGGTCGAGTGGAGGGTCGTTCACTGGTGGAGCCCCTGAAAACCGGCGAAACCTCCGCGACGAATACCCAGTCCCTGTTCACTCAGCCTGCTATGACGGGCGGTGCCCAACCCAGAGCAGCCACCCTGGCGTTGCCGTTGAACCTGCCTGTGGGTCAGCCTGGATGGGACCAGGCAGTGGGCGAACGGGTACAGTGGATGGTCAACCAGAACATCCAACAGGCAGAAATCAAATTGACACCCCCCAATCTGGGCCCGCTGGAGATCAAGATTTCCGTTCAGCATGATCAGACCCATGTCACCTTCCTGGCGGCCCAGGCACCGACCCGTGAAGCCCTGGAGGCGTCGATCCCCCGGTTGCGGGAAATGCTCGGAGACATCAATCTGAATCTGGCGAATGTGAATGTCGGCCAGCAGCAGGCCGGGGGTTCGGAGAGGGGTGGCGGAACTGACAATCCGGGGTATCCGGGCGCAAGCGGCACGGACGTTTCCAGCGCAGCTTTGAGCACCCAGCGTTCCGGAGTGACTCTGTCGGGACAGGGATTGTTGGACACCTACGCATAACCGACCTTTTTCTCTGCGAAAGATTCGAAGCGCACAAGGGATTGTAGAGCGAAACGCGTAACCGACCATTTTCACCACGAAGGACACGAAGCGCACGAAGGGTCTTGGAACGGGATGCATAGTCGGCACGCGCCTCGTTCCCACGCTCTGCGTGGGAACGCATACCGGAACCCTATGATATTGCCGCGATTCGACGGGTTTGCCTGAGCCGGGATCAGCATTCCCACGCAGAGCGTGGGAACGGGACGAGCACACGGGCTTCTCGCGCAGCGTGGAGTTCCCCTCAGCGGTCCACTCAGGGTTTCTGTCCGAAAGTATCCCATTGAAGTATTCTCCCTCCCGATTGACTGGCCCGGTTCATCCGATTCAAACCGTTGAATCATCCGTCCTGTCCCCCAGGCGGCGCGGATTGATGTCCTCCGGCATGGTCTCGAAGACGTCATTTAAAAAAATGTTGTCAAATTGTGCGGGTGGCTGGATGAAATATCCTCGCCAGTAAGCGAGAATGATGCATGCCCGGATAAACACGGTATCTCAGATGCGATTGATAAAACTCTTCCTGGTGATCCTCATCATGATCTTCGGTGCGGCCTTTGCGGTGCTGAATTCGAATCTGGTGGAGGTGAATTATTATTTCGGGCGCCAGGACATGGCCCTGTCCCTGGTGCTGACGCTGGTTCTGGGTCTGGGAGTGGTGCTTGGGGCGCTCTCCTCGATGTCGCGGATTCTGAGGTTGAAACGTGAGCTTCAGGCCCTGAAACGGCGTACTGACCTGGTCAGCAAAGAGGTCAATAATCTCCGCGCCCTGCCCTTGAAAGAGTAGCTAGGTCGAATACCGGGTATGGGAGCAGGCAGAAACATCGGATGGGCCGTCATGGAGATCGCATCACGGTTAGCGCCGGGGGTAGGTACTGATGGTTGAATGGTACCTGTTCCTGCTGTTGCCGGTGGCGGCTGCCACCGGGTGGCTGGTTGCGCGCCGGAGTCTCTCCTCCAAAGCCCAGAAACAGCCCCAGGAGATCTCCCCGGTCTACTTCAAGGGCCTCAACTACCTCCTTAACGAACAGCCGGACAAGGCCATTGACCTGTTCATCAAGCTGCTGGATGTGGACAGTGACACGGTGGAAACCCATCTGGCCCTGGGTAACCTGTTTCGTCGGCGGGGTGAGGTGGAGCGGGCGATCCGGGTGCACCAGAACCTGATCGCACGTCCGAATCTGAGTCGTGAACAACGCGCCGAGGCGCTGCTTGAACTGGGCCAGGATTACATGCGCGCAGGACTCTTCGACCGGGCCGAGAACCTGTTCATCGAACTTACCGAACTCAAGCTCTACAAGGAACAGGCCAACATCTACCTGCTCGAGATCTACCAGCAGGAGAAGGATTGGAAACGCTGTCTCGATGTGGCGGAACAGATCACGGTCGCCCATTATCCGGCGCTGCACAATGCGGTGGCGCACTTTTATTGCGAACTGGCGGAACAGGCCATGCGTCAGCAGAACATGATGCTGGCTGAAAGTTATCTCAAGCGCGCCCAGCAAGTGAAGCGCAGCAACATCCGGGTGCTGATGTTGCAGGCCGAGATCGAGTTCTCCCGGGGTGAGTGCCGCTCGGTGGTGCGTCATTTACGCCAGGTGGAGGAGAGTGATCCCGCCTATCTCGCGGTCGCTTTGCCCCGCCTGATCGAATGCTATAAAAAGCTCGGCCAGCAGGAGGAGATGTACGCCTACCTCAAGCAGCTGTATCAGATCCATCACTGTACCGATGCGATGCTGGTGGTGGCCGATCGGATTGCGCAATCCGAGGGCCTGGATGCGGCGGTCGAGGCGGTGCTCGAACATCTGTCCGACAACCCTGACCTGAAGGGGCTGGAGCGTCTGATACGGCTCAATCTGAAGCGGGATGCGGAACGTCCCAAAGAGACCCTGGAGATGCTGCTCAGTTCGGTTTCAAAGCTGCTCGATCAGGAACCGGCCTATCAGTGCGAACATTGCGGTTTCACGGCCAAGAAGCTTCACTGGCATTGCCCCAGCTGCAAAACCTGGGGCGCCATCAAGCCGCGACAGGGTTTGGCCCGGGTGGCCCATGCACGGCCCTGAGCCGTATTGTGCGGTTCCTGTCGATGGTCAATTGACGTACCTTGGAAAAACCACCTTGAAGCTCATAACAGATTGATTTATAAAGTGCTCGCTGCGATTCGGGTTTACTTGTCCGATGCCGCGATTTTCACCTGACAGGAGGCCCCGCCATGAATCAGACCGACGCCCGAGTCATCGTTGCACTCGATTTTCCTCAGCAACAGCAGGCCCTGGCGCTGGTCGATCGGTTGGATCCCTCACTGTGCCGTCTCAAGGTCGGCAAAGAGATGTTCACCCGGCTCGGCCCGGGATTCGTCGAGAACCTGCGTAAACGGGGATACGATATCTTTCTCGACCTCAAGTTTCACGATATCCCCAATACCGTTGCGGCGGCCTGCGACGCGGCGGCCGATCTCGGGGTGTGGATGATGAATCTGCATGCCTCCGGGGGACGCAAGATGATGGAAACGGCCCGAGAACGGCTGGAGCGACACAGCGATCGTCCCTACCTGGTAGCGGTGACCATCCTGACCAGTCTGAGCAAGGAGGACATCAGCGAGGTCGGTTTTTCCGGCGAAGTGGCCGACCAGGTCCTGCGCCTGGCCAGCCTGACCCGGGATGCGGGGCTTGACGGTGTGGTCTGCTCGCCCCAGGAGGCCCGGACCCTGCGGCAATCGTTGGGGGAGTCTTTTCTGCTGGTGACCCCCGGGGTACGCCCGAAAAGTGCCGCAACCCATGATCAACAGCGGGTCATGACCCCTGGAGACGCGATTATCGCGGGTTCCAGCTATCTGGTGGTCGGGCGCCCGATCACCGGTGCGGAGGACCCGATTCAAGCGCTGCAACAGATCAATGCGGAAGTTACCGCGGCCTTACATGATTGAGACAGGCGTCATGTCTGTCGGCCCGTTCGTTGACATGCGAACCGGGACCCGCCTAGGCTAGAGGCTTTTGGGCCTGTCAACAGAACTCGGAAATGAACACAAATGCCTGAACCCACAGGAGTAGGAATGAATAAAAAGATACGTAAGGCCGTCTTTCCGGTCGCCGGCATGGGAACCCGTTTTCTTCCCGCCACCAAAGCCAACCCGAAAGAGATGCTGCCGGTGGTCGACAAACCCCTGATTCAGTACGCCGCTGAAGAGGCGGAAGAGGCCGGTGTCTCTTCCCTGGTGTTCGTCACGGGACGCAACAAGCGCTCCATCCCGGATCACTTCGACAAGGCCTACGAACTGGAGAACGAGCTCAAGGAAGCGGGCAAGACCGAACTCCTGAAAAAGGTGCAGAACATCCTCCCCTCAGACATCAGTTGCATCTATCTGCGTCAGGCCGAGGCTCTAGGTCTGGGTCACGCCGTGCTGTGTGCCGAGTCGGTGGTCGCAGACGAACCCTTCGCAGTCATACTGGCCGATGACCTGATCCGCGGTGACGGAGGCAAAGGCGCGATTGCCCAGATGGCGGAGATCTACGAACGCTATCAATGCAGTGTGATTCTGGTGGAGGAGGTGCCCTGGGACGAAACCGGTAAATACGGCATCGTGGAGATCGAGTCCGATGATGGTGAATCGGCACTGATCACCTCCATCGTGGAAAAACCGAAGCCCGAGGATGCGCCGTCCAACCTGGCGGTGGTGGGTCGTTACATACTCACTCCGAGAATCTTCTCCCTGATCAGGGAGACCGGGGAGGGTACCGGAGGTGAAATCCAGCTCACCGACGCCATCTCGGAGCTGCTGAAATATGAAAAGGTCCGCGCCTACCGGGTCAAGGGCAAGCGTTACGATTGCGGCAGTAAACTCGGTTATCTGGAGGCCACGGTGGAGCTGGGTCTGGCCCACAGTGAATTGGGTGAGGGTTTTCGCGAGTATCTGAAACAACTCAGCAGCGAGCTGTAAGGACCTGGCCGGGAAATCATGTGCCGGGGGATTCTGCGAAGATGAACCTGGCGATACCCTGCAAGCGACTGCCTGAGCAGGGTTCTCCCTTAGCAAGTTCCAGATTGGGTAAAATTCCAGGTGGAACAGTCACCTGACCCTGTTTTCAGCAGATGGCGGGGGTTTTGGGAGGATCAAAAAAAAGGCCGCTTACAGCGGCCATTTTGATTGGTACTCCCTAGGGGACTCGAACCCCTGTTACCGGCGTGAGAGGCCAGCGTCCTAACCACTAGACGAAGGGAGCAGCTTCTTGCGGAAGGCGGTATTATACTGACTTGGTTACCAGGCTCAATGGCCTGGAATAAAAAAAACGGATGGTTGGACCTTGAAACAAGCTGCAAAGTGGCTGTTGACGAAGTTTTCCGGGTTGGTCAACAACCCGGCGCCGAAGAACAGCCCGGAACATTCAACAGGCATCATGCCGATACGCATTCCCAGAGACGCACACAACATCTCCCGCTCGAATATCAGCAACAATGCGGTGAAGGTGCTCTATCGCCTGAGCAATTCGGGTTACGAAGCCTATCTGGTGGGTGGCGGAGTGCGTGACCTGTTGCTGGGGCGGGAACCCAAGGATTTCGACGTGGCAACCAATGCCCTGCCGGAAGAGGTCAAACAGGTTTTCAGCAACTGTCGCCTGATCGGACGCCGGTTTCGCCTGGCCCATGTGCATTTCGGCAGGGAGATCATCGAGGTCGCCACCTTCCGCAGCAATCAGCCCGCCTCTCAGGATGACGATCGTCATCTTGAAAACGGCATGATACTGCGTGACAACGTCTACGGTACCCTGGAGGAGGACGCGCAACGGCGGGATTTCACCATCAATGCGCTGTATTACAACATCACCGATTTCTCCCTTCTGGATTTCGCCAACGGCATGGAGGATCTGCAGAAGGGTGTGATCCGTCTCCTGGGTGATGTGGAGAGCCGCTTTCGGGAAGATCCGGTGCGTCTGTTGCGGGCGGTCCGTTTCGCCGCCAAACTGGGATTTGTCATCGAGCCGCAGACCGAGGCGCCGATGGAGGATCTGGCGGTTCTCCTGGAAGACGTGCCCGCAGCCAGGCTCTACGAAGAGGTTTTGAAACTGTTCCTCAGTGGTCACGCCCTGGAGAGTTTTGAGAAACTGCGTCACTACAACCTGTTCGGTCATCTGTTTCCCCTCACCGAAGAGGCCTTGTCTCACGAGGAGCATGAGTTCCCCCTGACCTTCGTCAACCGGGGCATGTTCAACACCGATGAGCGACTCCGCCAGGACAAATCCGTCACCCCGGCGTTTCTCTTTGCGGTGTTGCTCTGGGAACCGGTCAGGCTGCGTTCCGAAGCATTTGAGGCCCAGGGGGTACATCCGGTGGAGGCAATCCAGAACGCCGCCTCCGAGGTGCTTTCGGAGCAGTCCCGCAAGGTCTCGATACCCAAACGTTTCAGCTACCCCATGCGGGACATCTGGACCCTTCAACCCCGCTTCCTGCAGCGCCAGGGCAAACGTCCGCAGCGCTTTCTGACCCATCCGAAGTTCCGTGCGGCCTACGATTTTCTGCTGCTGCGTGCCGATGCCGGGGAGGCCGACAAGGAGCTGGCCGACTGGTGGACCCGCTTCCAGAACGCCAACGGCACGGAACAACAGGGTATGACCGAGCAGGCCAAGCGGGGCCGCAAGCGAAGACGACGTCGTAAAAAGCCCGCCAGTACCGATGAGTGAGTCTGAGCAAACCACCGTCTACATCGGTTTGGGCAGTAATCTGGAAAATCCCCGTCAACAGGTGATCGATGCCCTCGGTGAATTGGAGGGGCTTGACGGTTGCCGTCTGTTGCGATGTTCCTCGCTCTACCGGACCCGCCCGGTGGGTCCCCAGGATCAGCCGGACTTCATCAACGCGGTGGCCGCCCTGACGACCACGCTCGATCCCCACGCGCTGCTCGATGCATTGCAGGCCATCGAACAGCAGCACGGACGGCAGCGCAACGGGGAACATTGGGGCCCACGCACGCTGGATCTGGATCTGCTGCTCTATGGTGATCAGCAGATCGATACCTCCCGACTGCAGGTGCCGCACCCGGAAATGACCCGGCGGGCCTTTGTGCTGGTGCCACTACGGGAGATCGCTGAGGAAGCGCTGTCGATTCCCGGTGCGGGACAACTGAAGGACTTCCTCCCCGATGTTCATCTGGACAGACTGAGATGAGCGAGGATCGGCAGAATCTGCCCCGCTTTCTGGTGGTTGAGGGGCCGATTGGGGTGGGCAAGACCAGCCTGGTTCGTCGCCTGGCGGAATACTTCAAGGTCGAAACCCTGCTCGAGGGCGCCGAGGAGAACCCGTTTCTCAAGCGCTTCTATGAAAATCCCCGGGAAGCAGCGCTGCCGGCACAGCTTTTTTTTCTGTTTCAACGCAGCCAGCAATGGGGCGGGCTGGTGCAGAACGACATGTTCCGCGAGCACCTGATTGCCGATTTCATGCTGGAAAAGGATCGTCTGTTTGCCCAGATCAACCTCGATGATGACGAAATGCGTCTTTATGAGCAGGTCTACGATCAGCTGACCCTGCACGCACCGCCGCCGGATCTGGTGGTCTATCTGCAGGCGCCGGTGGATACCCTGATGCAACGGATCAGGCAGCGGGCCAGGCCCCAGGAGCGCACCATCACGGCAAAGTATCTGCAGCGACTTTGTGATGCTTATGCCGATTTTTTTTACTATTATGACCGATCGCCCCTGCTGATCATCAATGCGGCCGAGATCAACCCGCTGCAGCGGAACGAGGATTTCCAACTGCTGATTCAACACATCATCAGCGAGGGTGCGGACCGGCGTTACCTGAATCCATCGCTTACGCTCTGAACCGAGGAACCATGAGTCAGAACATCACCGTCAAAACCCTGCTCGAGATGAAGGCATCGGGTGAAAAGATCAGTGTCCTGACCGGTTATGACGCCGGATTCACCCGCCTGATCGAGGCCGCCGGCGTGGAAGTGATCCTGGTGGGGGATTCCCTGGGTATGGTGATCCAGGGACAGGAGAGCACCCTGCCGGTGACCCTGGATGAAATGATCTACCACACCCGTAACGTGGCCCGGGCGAGAAAACGTGCCCTGCTGGTCGCGGATATGCCGTTCATGAGTTACCGATCACCCGGGCTGGCACTCGAATCGGCCGGCCGCCTGATGAAGGAGGGCGGGGCGCAGATGGTCAAGCTCGAGGGTGGCGCGGTGCAACGGGAGACGATTCGTCAGCTCTCTTCCCAGGGGATACCGGTTTGCGGACATCTGGGACTGCTACCCCAGTCGGTGCATAAGCTCGGGGGATATCGGGTACAGGGTCGTCAGCAGGAGGACGCGGAGCGCCTGCTCGATGATGCGCAACTGCTGCAGGATGCCGGAATCGATCTGCTGGTGCTGGAGTGCGTGCCGGAGGGACTTGCGGCCAGGGTCAGCGAACAATTGTCGGTGCCGGTAATCGGCATCGGCGCGGGTGCCGGGTGCGACGGTCAGGTGCTGGTGCTCTATGACATGCTCGGCATTACCCCCAATCCACCCCGCTTCGTGAAAAATTTTCTCCAGGATGGCCGCACCATCGAAGCGGCGCTGAAGGCCTATGTGGATGAGGTGCGCGCGGCCGAATTTCCGGCCAGGGAGCACAGTTTCAAATGAATTCGGAGTTGATCACGGTCTCCGCGATTCCGGAACTTCGGCAACGGATCCGAACCTGGCGCAGCGCCGGGGAAAAGGTGGGATTCGTTCCCACCATGGGTAACCTGCACCAGGGACACCTGGATCTGGTGGCCGAATGCCTTCGGCACGCGGACCGCTGTGTGGTCAGTATCTTCGTCAATCCCATGCAGTTCGGAGTGGGGGAGGACTACGAGGCCTATCCCCGCACATTCCAGCAGGATCGGGAAAAGTTGATCTCCGCAGGCGCGGATCTGCTGTTCTCGCCTGTAGTTGCAACCATCTACCCAGAGGGTGACGGGCAACAGACCCGCGTGGAGGTGCCGGGCATCTCGGATATCCTCTGCGGTGCAAGCCGTCCCGGACACTTTGTCGGGGTCGCCACGGTGGTTTGCAAGCTGTTCAACCTGGTGCAGCCGGATCTGGCGGTGTTCGGGGAGAAGGACTTTCAGCAGTTGCTGGTGATACGCCGGATGGTGGCGGACCTGGCCTTTCCCATAGAGATCCTGGGGATGGCCACCGTACGTGAGTCAGATGGCCTGGCCAGAAGTTCCCGCAACGGCTACCTGGATGCGCAGCAGCGGGCGCTTGCACCGAATCTCTATCAGGTGCTGCAGGCGACTGCGCAGGCGATTCAAGCGGGTGAAAAGGATTATGAAAAGCTCGAGCAAGTGGCCCGTGAACGCCTGGACAACCTGGGTTTTCGCACTGATTACTTCACCATCCGTCGTAGCGTCGATCTGGCACCGGCGAGTGGGGCTGTGCGGGATCTGGTGATTCTGGCCGCGGCTTATCTGGGCAGGACCCGGTTGATCGACAACCTGTCCGTAAACCCATCCTGAACCTAATTCGGATAAAAATGCTGCACAGCAACATTTTTCGTTGATAGGCGCGGCAATATGGCGGATAATTACAGATGCATGTCTGGAATTGTCTGTGGATTGCAGCGGCCCGTCGGCCAGGTTCCCGTAGGTACAGGCTTATCAGGGTGCCCTGAGGAAGGGGCCGGGCTTTGGGCGGCGTGGCGTTTGCTCAACGGTCGCCCGGACATGCAACGGGTCTTTCCAAACGACTTCCCGGGCCATGGCCCCGGTCGGGTAAGACAGGATCGGTACACTCATCGTAAAAGGTCATAACATCCATGCAGTTGACAGTACTCAAGTGCAAGCTACACAGAGCCTGTGTCACTCACTCCGAGTTGGATTATGAGGGCTCCTGTGCCATCGATGCCGATCTCATGAAGTTGGCCGGTATCCATGAATATGAGCAGATACAGATCTACAACGTGACCAATGGTGAACGTTTCACAACCTATGCGATTCTAGCGGAGGCAGGCTCCCGGGTGATTTCCGTGAATGGCGCCGCTGCGCACAAGGCTGCGCCGGGCGATCGCATCATCATCTGCGCCTATGCGGGCCTGGATGCCAGCGAGATGAAAACCTTCAAACCCGATCTGGTCTATCTGGATGAGGAAAACCGGGTCCTCAGGACCGGAGACAAGATTCCCGTTCAGGCCGCCTGAGTCTGCCCACCTGTGTTTTGAGTCCCGTTCCCACGCTCTGCGTGGGAACGCATCCCTGACAGGATCCACTGATCCGATCCGAACAGACCTGGAAACTGCCTTCCCACGTACAGCCGGTTAGATACCGGGATCGTCAATCGCGGTCTGATAGAGTTCCAGGTAGTGCTGGGCACTGGCCTCCCAACTCAGATCCTGCTGCATGCCGGTGCGCGCGAGAATTTCCCAATCCGTACGTGACCGCCGATAGAAGTTGATCGAGTGCTCCACCGCACCCCAAAGGCTGGAACCGTCTGCGTTGTCAAACACAAACCCTGTAGCGGTGCCATTGGCCAAAGTGGTGGGTGACACATCAACCACACTGTCTGCCAGCCCCCCGGTCCGTCTTACGATGGGAACTGTGCCATACCTGAGGCTGTACATCTGGTTCAGGCCGCAGGGCTCGAACCGGGAGGGCATCAGGAAGCAGTCGCAGCTGGCCTCGATACGATGCGATAAAGCCACGTCGTACCCAATGCGCACACCCACCCGACTGTGGTACCGGTTGTGAATCTTCTCAAGGGCATTCTCCAAACTCTGGTCGCCTGAACCCAACATCACCACCTGAGCACCTGAGTCCATAATCCCGGGCAGAACCTGGAGAATCAGGTCAACGCCTTTCTGATCGACCAGCCGTCCGATATAGCCGAACAGCTGGATGTGTTCATCTTCATGCAGTCCAAAGGCCTTCTGCAACGCCAGTTTGTTCTGGTATTTGGCTGAGAAGTTGTCCTGGGAATAGGGCACTTCCAGATGCGGGTCATTCTGCGGATCCCATTCGTGATAGTCGATGCCATTGAGAATGCCGCTGAAATGGTGCTCCCGGTGGACCAGGAGGCCTTCGAGTCCATAGCCGAATTCAGAGGTTTTGACCTCTTCGGCGTAGGTTGGACTGACCGTGTTGACCCGGTCCGAGAGGGCGATGCCGCCTTTGATGAAAGACAGATGACCGTGAAACTCCAGTGCATGGTGATTCCACAGTGATGGATTCAGGCCAAGGCGCAGGAATGTGGCATGGTCGAACATCCCCTGATAGGCCAGGTTGTGAATGGTGAACAGGGTGGCGGGACGATCCGGTTCATTGAGCATCAGGGGGGCAATCAGTCCGGTCTGCCAATCGTGGGCGTGGAGCACATCCGGCTTCCAGTCGAGCCCGGCCTGGCCCAGCGAGACGGCGGCCGCCGCCCGGCAGAAGAGCATGAAACGATCCGCGTTGTCAGGCCAGTTGTATCCCTTGGGGGTCAGGTAGGGATTACCCGGGCGATCGAAGAACTTGGGTGCATCGACGACGTACAGAGGTATTTTGTGAGGGCCACTGGTGCCGAAATGCAGGGTCACCGGCGCTGCGGTGCCGGGCAGCGTAAGCTGGGCGACGGGTTGGAGATTGTCCGCCTTGGCCATGACATCGGGGTACCCAGGGACGATCAGGCGGCAATCCTGGCCGATGTGGCCGAGTGCCACGGGCAGGGCTCCGGCTACATCGGCCAGTCCACCTGTTTTGATAAGGGGGGTTACTTCACTGGTAGCGAAAAGGATCTTCATGAGGCTGGGTCAAATCCAACAGACTGTTTATGCCATCAAATTAAGCATGTTTTCTTTTGATTTGGCAACCGAGCAGATGGATCGGGAATCAGGCTTTGTCAGGGTTCACATGAGTATGTTGTAATCATCTTTGCGGAAGGGATTCACTTCCAGTCAGACAGATATGCGAACAATGACGTGCAGACTTGTGCTGAGCCGGGGATCTTCTTAGTATCCCCCCGTTGCGGCAGAATTCACCGGCCGGGAATAATCGGGGAAAGGGTCCGGATCAGAATGCCAGACATCCCAGAAACAAAATAAAGAACACTCGATCATGATAGAAATAAACCAGACGGATGAATGGCACGCGCTCGAGCAGCATTGGACTGAAATCGAGCCGTTACAGATGCGCGATCTCTTTCAGCAGTCCCCTGAGCGTTCCGAGCAGATGTCTCTCAGACAGTGCGGTATTCTGCTGGATTATTCGAAGAACCGGGTGACCGGCCGCAGCTTGAATCTTCTCCTCGCGCTGGCCCAGTCGGTTGACCTGGATGGCTGGCGACGTCGCATGTTCTCCGGTGAACGGATCAACATCACGGAGAACCGTGCGGTCCTGCATGTGGCACTGAGAAACCGCAGCAATCAGCCCATCTGGTTCGATGGTGAGGATGTCATGCCTGCGGTCAATGCAGTGCTGGACAAGATGGGCCGGTTCACTGAGTCGGTGCGTTCCGGGGAGTGGCGCGGTTTCACCGGCAAGCCGATTACCGATGTGGTCAACATCGGCATCGGCGGTTCAAACCTGGGACCACTGATGGTCTGTGAGGCGCTCAAGCCCTATCAGAGTCCCGGCCTGCGGATGCATTTCGTCTCCAACGTGGATGCCACGCACATTCATGAGACGGTGAAACCCCTGAATCCCGAAACCACCCTGTTCGTGGTGGCCTCCAAGACTTTCACTACCCAGGAAACCCTGACCAATGCCCACACGGCCCGGGACTGGCTGCTGAACAGTCTCAAAGACGATGCGGCTGTGGCGCGTCATTTCGTTGCGGTTTCAACCAATGCGGAGCAGGTTTCAGCCTTCGGCATCGATGTGGAGAACATGTTTGAATTCTGGGATTGGGTCGGTGGACGCTACTCTCTGTGGTCCGCGATTGGTCTGCCCATCGCCCTGGCCATCGGCATGCCCGGGTTTCTGGAAATGCTGGAGGGGGCCCACGAGATGGATCAGCATTTCCTGCATGCGGATCTGTCTCAGAACATGCCGGTGATCATGGCCTTGCTGGGCATCTGGTATGTGAATTTTGCCGATGCACACAGCGAAGCTATCCTGCCCTATGATCAGTATCTGCAATACCTGCCGGCCTATCTGCAACAGGCGGATATGGAGAGTAACGGCAAGCGGGTCACCCGCCTGGGGCGTCCGGTGGAGTACAACACCGGTCCCATCATCTGGGGAGCGGCGGGTACCGACGGTCAACATGCCTTCTACCAGTTGATCCATCAGGGAACCCACCTGATACCCTGCGATTTCATCATGCCCGTGAACAGCCACAATGAAACCGCTGATCACCATCAGAAACTGTTCGCCAACTGCCTGGCTCAGAGTGAAGCCCTGATGAAGGGAAAGACCCGCACCGAGGTCAGGGAGGAGATGGAACAGGCGGGAATGGATCCGGAGAAGATCGTTGATCTGCTGCCACACCGCATCTTTCCCGGTAACCGCCCCAGCAACACGCTGCTGATCGACAAGATCACCCCGTCCCGGCTGGGCTCCCTGATTGCCCTCTATGAACACAAAATCTTCGTTCAGGGGGTGATCTGGCGGGTCAATTCATTCGATCAGTGGGGTGTGGAACTGGGCAAGCAGTTGGCCGGAGTGATCTTGCCGGAGTTGATGGACGAACAGACAAGTTCTCCGCACGACAGTTCGACCCAGGGCATGATCAGCTATTTTCATCGCCACCGGGCAAAGTCCGGTTAACCGCCAAATCATACGGCGGATTCTTGCTCCAGATCCCAGCCAGTAAACATCAGAGTGGCCTAGTGGCAATTTAATGCTCTTGCCGACAGCTTTGCTGGCTCAATACCGAGCGGAAGCCGATTATTTGAGTCTCGATCCACGCA
Source organism: Candidatus Thiodiazotropha sp. (assembly GCA_040506775.1). GTDB lineage: Bacteria > Pseudomonadota > Gammaproteobacteria > Chromatiales > Chromatiaceae > Thiodiazotropha. Next base: position 72,992 of record JBEVWC010000004.1, on the reverse strand, counting down.
CTGCCTGGGAACGTATACCGGAACCCTCTGGTATTGCCCCGGTTCGATGTGTGTGCATAAGCCTGGGTCTGCATTCCCACGCAGAGCGTGGGAACGAGGCGATTAATACGTCAAAATGAATCCTGAAACTTGACCGATCAAACTGTTCACCCCTGACCGCCATGGGTCAGGGATTGAGTCAATCGGATATCCGCTGCAGCAGAATCGCGCCCAGAGGGGGGAGGGTCAGTTCGATCGACTGGTCACGTCCCATCCAGGAAATCGGCTCGCTCACCAGGGGTTTGCCGTTACCCATATTGCTGCCGCCATAGAATTCCGAGTCAGAATTCATGATCTCTTGATAGACACCGGGAATATTGACGCCGATGCGGTAACCGTCGCGGGGAACCGGGGTGAAATTCAATACCACCAGCAGTTCATTGCCCTGGCGGTCTTTGCGCAGGTAACTCAGGATCGACTGGGAAGTGTCATGACAATCGATCCATTCAAACCCGGTGTACTCAAAGTCGACCTCATGCAGTGGCGGTTGCTCCTTGTAGACCCGGTTGAGGTCGGTTATCAGGGTGGTGATGCCACCATGATGGGGGTAATCCTGCAGGTACCATTCCAGCTGTTCCGCGTCGTTCCATTCCCTTCCCTGGGCGAACTCGCAGCCCATGAAGAGCAGTTTTTTACCCGGATAGGTGAATGTGTAGGTATAGAGCAGACGCAGGTTGGCGAAACGCTGCCAGTCGTCACCCGGCATCTTGTCCAGCATCGACCCCTTGCCGTGCACCACCTCGTCATGGGAGAAGGGCAGGACGAAGTTTTCAGTGAAGGCGTAGAGCAGACCGAAGGTCAGCAGGTCGTGATGGTAATGGCGATAGATCGGATCCTGGGACATGTAGGAGAGGGTGTCGTGCATCCAACCCATATTCCACTTCATGCTGAAGCCCAATCCCCCCAGCCAGGTCGGACGTGATACCTGCGGCCAGGCGGTGGACTCTTCGGCAACCATCAGGGTGCCCGGATGCAGGTCGTGGGTCACGCTGTTGAGTTCCCTGAGGAAATCCACTGCCTCCAGGTTCTCCCGGCCACCGTACTGGTTGGGTACCCAGTCACCGGGTTCCCGGGAGTAGTCGAGGTACAGCATCGAGGCGACCGCATCGACTCGCAGGCCATCGATATGAAACTCTTCGAGCCAATAAATAGCGCTGGAAATCAGAAAGTTACGGACTTCATTTCGACCAAAATTGAAGATCAGTGTACCCCAGTCCCGGTGCTCGCCTTTGCGTGGGTCGGCATGTTCATACAGCGCCGTTCCGTCGAACTGGGCCAGTGCGTGGCGATCCTTGGGGAAATGCGCCGGCACCCAGTCGAGCAGCACGCCAATGCCATGCTGGTGCATATGATCGACAAAATAGCGAAAGTCGTCCGGTTCGCCGTAGCGACTGGTCGGGGCAAAATAGCCGGTGGTCTGATAACCCCAGGAGCCATCAAAGGGATGTTCGGTGATCGGCAGCAATTCGATATGGGTGAATCCCAGTTTCAGCACATGCTCACACAGCTGATGAGCCAGTTCCCGGTAATTGAGAAACTCCCCCTGATTATCCCGTCGCCAGGATCCCAGGTGAATCTCATAGACCGACATGGGTTGCTGTTGCCAGTTGGCTTTGGTTCGGGCACTCAGCCAGGTCTCGTCGCGCCATTCATAGGTCGATTCCGAGAGCACCACCGACGCGGTTTCAGGGCGTCTTTGAAAATAATTGCCGTAGGGGTCCGAACGCAGTGAGATATCCCCGGATTGGGTGCGGATTTCAAACTTGTAGAAACTGCCGATCTTGAGATCGGGAATGAATAACTCCCAGACCCCGGTACCGCCCCGGCTGCGCATCGGGTTGACCCGACCATCCCACTGATTGAAATTCCCCACCACCGACACTCGTCCGGCATTGGGTGCCCAGAGTGCGAACAGCACACCCTCGACTCCGTCCACCGAATGCGCATGGGCGCCAAAAAAGCGGTAGGCGTGGCGATGCCTGCCCTCACTGAACAGGTGCAGGTCGAATTCGGGTAACTGGGCTGGAAATGTATAGGGGTCATGTTGCTGATGCACATGTCCGAATTTGTCCGTCCATTCGAGCAGATAGCGCTCGGGGATCTGTTCTGCGGGGGCTTCCAGCTGGAAAAAATCGGTTCCGGCCACACGGGGAATCTCGGTCTGGCTTTCGGCCAGCATCAGCTTTTCGGCATCTGGCAGAAACACGCATATCTGACAGATATCGCCCCGAATGTGCCTGCCAAGCACCTCAAACGGGTCATGATGCCGGGCATCGATGATGCGTTGCATGGCGTCGGAAATTTTGTCTGTCTTGCGGACTGTCATAATAGAGAAAACCTACTTCTTTATGGTACGCCTCAAAGGGGACATGATGTTACCATAGCTAGTGTAGTGTCTCATGTTGTTTGAGGATACCAGTACGTCACCTGCGGGCAGATGCGAGTCGAACGCCAGGGAAGACGCGGTCTGTGTGCCCTGGCTACGGCGGGGAGGGCAGACTCTGTACGGTTTCAGACAGGATCGGGCACCGAAATTGAGTGGCGTCGCGTACACCGATCTGATGTCGGCCACCGAGGACCGCTCGACCGATGTTGGCTCAAAGTGATCCCACGGGTTGCTGAAGCCCATCGTGCAATACCTAAATAACGAAGAGATTTGTGGCCACTAGGTCATGGAGGTATGCTCAATGACAGACCAGAGCCTGCGTTTCGTCAGCCGGTTGACACGAAATACCCTTGCACTGATCCTGGCGGGAGGACGCGGTTCCAGGCTCAAGCACCTGACGAAATGGCGATCCAAGCCTGCGGTGCCATTTGGCGGTAAGTTCCGCATTGTGGACTTTCCGCTTTCCAACTGCATCAATTCCGGCATCCGCCGGGTAGGGGTGCTGACCCAATACAAAGCCCATTCCCTGTTGCTGCACATTCAGCGAGGTTGGGGGTTTCTGCGTGGCGAGTTCGGTGAATTCGTCGAATTGCTTCCAGCACAGCAGCGGATCGAAAGCAGCTGGTACGAGGGTACTGCCGATGCGGTGTACCAGAACCTGGACATTCTGCGCAGTCATGATCCCGATTACGTGCTGATCCTGGCGGGTGACCACATCTACAAAATGGATTACGGCACCATGATCGCTGAGCATGTGGAATCCGGCGCGGACATGACCGTGGGCTGTCTCACGGTGGATCTGGAGAGCGCCAAGGAGTTTGGCGTAATGACCGTGGATGAGGACAACTGGATCAGTGAGTTCCAGGAAAAACCCAGTAATCCCAAACCCATGCCCGGGCAGGACAACCTGGCGCTGGCGTCCATGGGTATCTACGTCTTCAACCGGAAATTCCTCTTCGAGCAATTGATCAAGGACGCGGACACCCCGAATTCCTCGCATGATTTCGGCAAGGACATCATTCCCAGGGTGATTGAAAGATACCGGGTTCTGGCTTACCCCTTCCGGGATTCCAGCAGCGGCAAACAGGCCTACTGGCGTGATGTGGGAACCATTGATGCGTTCTGGACCGCCAATCTGGAACTGATCGGCGTCACCCCGCCGCTCAACCTTTACGATCGCACCTGGCCGATCTGGACCTATCAGGAGCAACTGCCTCCGGCAAAATTCGTCTTCGACGATGATGAACGTCGTGGTATGGCGGTCGATTCCATGGTCTCTGGCGGGTGTGTGATTTCCGGCGCCAAAGTCACCAACTCCCTGTTGTTCTCCAATGTGCGGGTCAACTCCTACTCGTCGGTTGATCAGACCGTTGTACTGCCCGACGTGAACATCGGGCGCAACTGCAAAATCGTCAAGGCGGTGATAGACCGGGGCTGTGACATACCGGAAGGGACCCAGATCGGCATCGATCCCCAGGCGGATGCCGAGCGCTTCTATGTCACGGAAACGGGTATCGTACTGGTAACTCCTGAAATGTTAGGACAGGTCCTGCACCATGTCAGGTAGCAGGAAGCCGGATGACCGGCTGCAGGTGGTTTTTTGCTGGCATATGCACCAGCCATACTACAAGGGTCCGGAAGACAGTGATTACCTGCTGCCATGGGTCTATCTGCACGGGCTCAAGGACTATTCGGACATGGTGGCCCACCTCGAAGAGGTGCCCGGAGCCAAAGCCGTGGTCAACTTTGCTCCGGTACTGCTTGAACAGATCGGTGACTATACCCGGCAGATCGATGCCTGGCTGAAAAGGGGAACCCTGATTCGTGATCCGCTTCTGGCCGCCCTGGCCGGGCCCGGATTACCGGTTGATGTGCCCAGCCGCAAGGATCTGATCTCAGCCTGCCTGAGAGCCAACGAGCATCACCTGATCGGGCGCTTCAAACATTTCAAGGAACTGTCCGATCTGGCCCGTCATGCGCTCAAGCATGAGGCCACGATTGCCTATTTCAACGATCAGTATCTGGTCGATTTGCTGGTCTGGTACCACCTGGCCTGGATGGGCGAATGTCAGCGGATGAATGATATCCGGGTACGCTCGTTGCAGGCCAAAGGACATGGCTTCAACAACGATGACCGGCGGCGTGTCATGGAAGTGCTCTATGAAACCCTCAATGGCCTGACCGGGCGATACGCGGCACTGGCGAAGATCGGTCGGGTGGAGCTTTCTGTGACACCTTACGCCCATCCCATCATTCCCTTGATGATCGATCTGGATTCTGCGAAAGAGGCTTTGCCTTCCATTCATATGCCGGCATTGGAGCAGTATCCGGGAGGCGACTCCCGTGCCCGCTGGCATGTGCGCAAGGGTAGAGAGGTGTTCAAGAAACACTTCGGTTTTCAGCCGAAGGGCTGCTGGCCTTCCGAGGGCGGGGTGAGTGAATCAACCCTGAAAATGCTCGAAGAGGAGGGCTTTGAATGGGCCGCAACAGGCCAGCAGGTTTTAAGCAACAGTCTGATGGCCGGGGGCGGTGATTCCCCGCTGCCGGATAACTGGGTACACACCCCGTACCAGGTTCAGGAAGGGCATCTGAACGTGTTTTTCCGTGACGACGGCCTTTCGGATCTGATCGGCTTTACCTACGGTGAGTGGCATGCCGACGATGCGGTGGGAGACCTGATCAACCACCTGGTGAATATCGCGGACGCCTGTAAAGGCAATCCGGATGCGGTGGTGTCCATCATCATGGATGGGGAAAACGCCTGGGAGTACTACCCGTACAATGGCAGCTATTTTCTGAGCACCATGTACAAGCGTCTGGCCAGCCATCCACGCCTGAGCCTGACCACCTTCTCGGAGGTGCTGAAAAAGTCGCATAATCCGCCACCCAGACTCTCACGTCTGGTTGCCGGAAGCTGGGTCTACGGAACCTTCACGACCTGGATCGGCGACAAAGACAAGAACCGCGCCTGGGATATGCTGGGTGAGGCGAAGCGGGTCTACGATCAGGCCATGGAGGAGAATACCTACTCGGCCAAGGTTCGCAAGGAATTGGAGAAGCAATTGGCAATCTGTGAGGGCTCGGACTGGTTCTGGTGGTTCGGTGATTACAATCCCGGGTCTACCGTCAGTGATTTCGAACGCCTGTTCCGCAGTCAATTGTCGCACCTCTATGATCTGTTGGGTGCGGAAAAACCGGATTACCTCTCCAAGGTGTTTGCCACGGGTAGTGGAAATCCCGCCCAGGGCGGGGTGATGAAGAAGAATGAAAATTAAAACCAAATTTACAAAATAACGGGCTGTTGGATTTTGCCTGGACGAGTACGAGACAGGGCGAAATTCACAGAAAAGCGCAGTTTAGTGGAGATGACGAGCATTTCGAGGTGGATTTCAATGCAGGATTGTGCCGTCAGAGTAGAATTTCAACAGCCTGAATAACTGAATTTTTTATACCAAATGCAGGGTAACCGCCCTGATGAGAAAGCCCTATGAATGAGGCCGCGAGTCCTCCGCTTCTTTCCATGCATCGTCTGCTGAAACAACGGCGGGCGGGTGTTCTTCTCCATGTGACGTCCCTGCCCGGGCCGGCCAATGTGGGTGACCTTGGCTGTAACGCCTACCGGTTTGTCGATTTCCTGGCTGCCTCGGGCATGACCGTTTGGCAGATCCTGCCGATCGGTCCCACCATGTTTGACAATTCACCTTACCAGAGCAGTTCCGTCTATGCGGGCAATCCCCGTTTGATCAGCCTGGAGCTGCCGGTGGAACGGGGTTGGCTCAAGCAGATGCCCGATTCTGTCATCACTGACAGGATTCGCAGTGAAGCAATCCAGCAGGCGTTTCAAGGGTTTTGCAAACACGCCAGCAATCACGATCAGCACGACTATCAGCGCTTCATTGCCGAGCAGAAGCATTGGCTCGAAGACTATACCCTTTTCCGGGCCCTGCACCAGGAAGAGAACGCATGCTGGTGGGATTGGCATTACACCCTCCGCGACCGCCAACCTCAGGCCCTGGCGATGGCCCGTGCGCGCTTGAAAGCGTCGATCGATATCATCCGATTCGAACAGTACCTGTTCTACACCGAATGGGCGAATCTGAAGCGTTATGCGAATGATCGAGGCGTTCTGCTGTTTGGTGATGTGCCGATTTTCGTCGCTCACGACAGCGCCGAGGTGTGGGCCCACCGAGACCTGTTCGATCTGCTTGACGATGGTCATCCCCGGGTGGTGGCCGGTGTTCCGCCGGACTACTTTTCCGCAACCGGACAGCGCTGGGGAAACCCGCTGTATCGTTGGGATGTGATGCAATCCGACGGATTCCGATTCTGGATTGAACGCTTACGGGCTCAGGCCACCCTCTTCGATTTGCTGAGAATCGATCACTTCCGAGGATTCGAGGCCTACTGGGAAATTCCCGCCAATGAGCCGACCGCAATAAACGGACATTGGGTTGCTGCGCCAGGTGATGAACTGTTCGACGTGCTGTATCGGAAACTTCCCGATCTGGCGTTGATTGCAGAGGACCTGGGTGTCATCACTCCGGAAGTGGACGCTTTGCGTAAGGCATACCATCTCCCGGGTATGAAAATTCTCCAGTTTGCGTTTTCCGGTGGTGCCGATAATCCATACCTGCCGTTTCACCACAACCAGGAATCCGTGGTCTATACCGGCACTCATGACAATGATACGACTCTGGGCTGGTACAAGTCCCTGGATGATGCGACCCGGGAGTTCGTGGATGAATATCTGGGCAAATCCCTGGAGGTGATGCCCTGGCCGCTGATCCGTTCCGCATTAGCCTCGCGGGCCAATTTGGCCGTCATACCGTTCCAGGATGTGTTGGGCCTGGACTCGGCACATCGGATGAATACCCCGGGCACCACGCAAGGAAACTGGAGCTGGCGTTTTGCCTGGGATGACATCAAGCCGGAAACCGAGGAACGATTAATGCGACGTATCAGGATGTACGGTCGCTGATCGAGAAAAAAAGCGGACTCGACAGGCACGCAGGTAAAAAAAAACCGCTTCGTCATGACGTCGAAGCGGCTATACCAAAGGAGGATGGAGGAGATAAGCCACCAGAAAAAACTGCGTTTCCGGTCGACTTGCAGGTATTTCATCACCGATGTTCAATTGGTTCATTGAGATTAATCAATCGCCTGGGAATGAAATTCATAGAAGTGACATCTCAGTGAAATTTGACCTTAATCAACAAGGTGTTAGCTTCTGATTGAGAGAAATTCGGAATATGAACGGGTTCACACTTTACGCTCTAGGAGACTTTCTCTGACTGAGGTATTCTGGACCTGCAGTCAATTGGAAGGATTCTGAAGCACCTCCGAAGGGACCGGGCCGCTGTGCTGTATCGCCACTCATCTCTTCCCAAAATCCAGCAATTTGCGTGTCTTAGCAGGGCATCGCGATGGCCTGGGTTCTGTTTCAAAATTTTCCATTGGTCTGAATGACCGTTGAATGAACCTTATTTGAGGGGAGTCATCCCGGATCGTTGATCGTTTGCGGTGGTTCTGAATAAGCCGCCGCGAGTACGAATCCGCGGACATCGACGGTTTAAACAGGTCTCTATGGAGGAGAACTTTCGGCTTTCGCCGAATCTCGGCAATCCGGCAACGTGGTTACACGTTGTTGGATTGCCATTTTTTTTGTGTATTCGAGTATCATAGGTGCCTTTCAAATCCCAGGACAAAGGCTCGACGATGTTGATTCTCCGTGGCGCGCCCGCTCTTTCCGATTTTCGTCTTCAGAAACTCTCCACCCGACTCTCCGAACGATTGCAGGCACCGGTCAAACTGGCTACCCAGTTTTTGCACTTCGCAAACATCGAACAGTCCCTGGAAGCCAGAGAACAGGAAGTGCTCGAGACACTGCTCAGATACGGCCCGGCAATGCCAGCCTCGGAACCGATGGGAACCCTCCTGCTGGTTGTGCCGAGACCGGGCACCCTGTCTCCCTGGTCCACCAAGGCAACGGATATCGCGCACCACTGCGGATTGAAGAAGGTACAGCGGCTGGAACGGGGTATCGCCTACTACCTGAGCATCAATGGCGCCTCCCTCGACAGCGACCAGTTCGTAGCGGCGGCGGCCTTGCTGCACGATCGCATGACCGAGAGCGTACTGGCAGATGCGGACGATGCAACCTGCCTGTTCAAACTCGCCGAACCGGCCCCGTTCGTGCGGGTGGATGTCCTGGAAGGCGGCGAAGCGGCGTTGCGCAGCGCCAATCTGGAACTCGGCCTGGCCCTGTCGGACGACGAGATCGAATACCTGGTGGAAAGCTTCCAATCCCTGCGGCGCAATCCCACTGATGTGGAACTGATGATGTTCGCCCAGGCTAATTCAGAGCACTGCCGACATAAGATCTTCAATGCGGACTGGATCATCGATGGGGAACAGCAGGACCACTCTCTGTTCAAGATGATCCGCAACACGACTCAGCACTCGCCGGAGAATGTGCTCTCGGCCTACAAGGATAACGCGGCGGTGATGCAAGGACCCCGCGCCGAGCGCTTCATACTCGATCCGCAAACCCTGAGCTATGGATTTGGCCAGGAGGAGATTCACATCCTGATGAAGGTGGAGACCCACAACCATCCCACCGCGATCTCACCCCATCCGGGCGCCGCAACCGGTTCGGGCGGTGAAATTCGCGATGAGGGCGCTACCGGGCGGGGTTCAAAGCCCAAGGCCGGGTTGTGCGGTTTCTCAGTCTCCAATCTGCGTATTCCAGGGGCTGAACTGCCCTGGGAGACAGACTTCGGCAAGCCTGGACGCATCGTCTCGGCCCTGGACATCATGCTCGAGGGACCGATCGGAGCGGCTTCCTTCAACAACGAATTCGGCCGACCCAATCTGTGCGGGTATTTCCGCACCTATGAAGCCGAGGTTCCCGGCCCTGATGGTGATGAACTGCGGGGATACCACAAACCCATCATGCTGGCTGGCGGGCTGGGCAATATTCGTGGCGAGCACATCGAGAAGAACGGTTTTCCCAGCGGTTCTCCGCTGGTGGTGCTGGGCGGTCCGGCGATGCTCATAGGCCTGGGCGGCGGCGCCGCATCGAGCATGGCCAGTGGCACTTCTGCGGAGGATCTCGATTTTGCCTCGGTGCAACGCTCGAATCCGGAGATGCAGCGGCGCTGTCAGGAAGTGATCGATGCCTGCTGGTCCCGGGGGCAGATCAACCCCATCCTGTTCATCCACGATGTGGGTGCGGGGGGCCTCTCCAATGCATTGCCGGAGCTGGTGCATGATGCTGCCCTCGGCGGTCGCTTCGAATTGCGCGCGATCCCGAATGACGATCCCGGTATGTCGCCGATGGAGATCTGGTGCAACGAGTCCCAGGAACGTTATGTGATGGCCGTGGACGCGGCCCGGCTGGAGGAATTCAAGGCCATCTGTGAGCGGGAACGATGCCCTTATGCCGTGGTGGGGGAGGCCATGGATGAGGAAACCCTGATTCTCGGCGATGCCCATTTCGACAATAATCCCATCGATCTGCCGATGAGCCTGCTGTTCGGCAAGCCTCCGCGCATGCTGCGGGATGTGCGACGCAAAACCTTCAAGAAGCAGGAACTGGACTTTTCCGGGATCGATCTTGATGAGGCTGCGCGCCGGGTATTGAGCCTGCCCAGTGTGGCCAGCAAGACGTTTCTGATCACCATTGGGGACCGCTCCATCACCGGCATGGTTACCCGGGATCAGATGGTCGGTCCCTGGCAGGTGCCGGTTGCCGATGTGGCGGTGACGGCATCGGGGCTGATGGGCTACACCGGTGAGGCCATGGCCATGGGTGAACGTACCCCCCTGGCCCTGCTCGATGCGCCGGCGTCCGGACGCATGGCGATTGGTGAGGCGATCACCAACATCGCGGCATCCGCCATCACTCATATCTCGGATATCAAGCTCTCCGCCAACTGGATGGCGCCTGCCGGTCATCCCGGGGAGGATGTAAAGCTCTACGAGACGGTCAAAAGCGTGGGTTTGGAACTCTGTCCGGCCCTTGGAATCGCCATTCCGGTGGGTAAGGACTCCATGTCGATGAAAACCGTCTGGCAGGAGCAGGGCGAGCAACGGGCGATGACCGCACCGATCTCCCTGATCATTTCAGCCTTCGCTCCAGTGAATGATGTGCGTCGGACCCTGACGCCCCAGTTGCGCACGGATCTGGGGGATTCCGACCTGATCCTGATCGATCTCGGCAAGGGCATGAATCGCTTGGGCGCCACGGCGCTGTCGCAAGTCTACGGGCAGATCGGCCACCATGGCGCCGATCTCAACGATCCGTCGGCGGTGCGGCGTTTCTTCGAAGTGATCCAGGAACTCAATCGCAGTCAGCTGCTGCTGGCTTACCACGACCGCTCCGACGGAGGACTGTTCGCGCTGCTCTGTGAAATGGCGTTCGCCGGTCATTGTGGCATCACCATCGATGTGGATGACCTGGGCGAAGATGATCTGGGCGCGCTGTTCAATGAGGAGTTGGGCGCTGTGATTCAGGTGCGTCACAGCGAGACCGACGATGTCCTGAAATTACTGAGCGATGCCGGACTGGGCCGTTGCAGCCACGTGATCGGTACCCTCAATCTAGCGGATCGCATCGAGTTCCGGCGCGCTGGCAGTCCGATCCTGCAGGCTGCACGCAGTGACCTGCAGAAAACCTGGTCGGAGACTTCCCGGCAAATGCAGGCGCTGCGGGATAACCCGGAGTGTGCCGAAGAGGAGTATGCCCGGTTGGATGCAGCGGATCCGGGAATGACCGCAAAGCCTGGCTTTGATATCGAGGAGGATATCGCTGCACCGATGATCGCCACCGGTGTGCGTCCGCCCATGGCGATTCTTCGCGAGCAGGGGGTCAACGGCCAGTTGGAGATGGCTGCAGCCTTCCACCGGGCGGGATTTGAATGTGTCGATGTGCACATGTCCGACATCATCGAGGATCGGGTCGATCTCGACCGCTTCAAGGGTCTGGTCGCCTGTGGTGGATTTTCCTACGGCGACGTGCTGGGTGCCGGCGAGGGCTGGGCAAAATCCGCCCTGTTCAATGGCCGTGCCCGGGAGGCGTTTCATCGTTTCTTCAACCGCACCGATACCTTTGCACTCGGCGTGTGTAATGGCTGTCAGATGCTATCCAACCTGCATGACCTGATTCCCGGCGCCGAAGACTGGCCGCATTTCGTGCGTAATCGTTCGGAGCAGTTCGAAGCGCGCTTCATCAGTGTGGAGGTGACCGACTCGTCCTCAATTCTGCTGACCGGCATGCAGGGCTCACGTCTGCCCATCGTGGTCGCCCATGGGGAAGGGCGGGCGGAATTCCGGGATGCCGGGCACCTGGAGCGTGCCCGGGAACTGTCGGTCATGCGTTATGTGGAAAATGACGGCCAGGTTGCTCAGCGCTACCCGGCGAATCCAAACGGCTCTCCCGAGGGATTGACCGGATTCTGTAATCAGGATGGGCGGGTGACGATCATGATGCCCCACCCTGAGCGGGTGACCCGCAGCGTGCAGCACTCCTGGCGTCCGGACCACTGGGGCGAGGATGCGCCCTGGTTGCGTCTGTTTCGCAATGCCCGGGTGTGGGTCAATTGAGGCGCAGACGACTGTGCAAAATTGAATGATGTTCTTACTGGTAAGTTGTTAATCATTAAACTAAAGTAAGCCATTCTATTTGCTCTGACCCAGGTTTTACTGGGTCCCGGGCGTGCAGGTTCAAACCCTGTGCGAGGGGCTGACAAAGCGGGTCGCCTGACGGCCCCTGGCTGGAATCAGAGTGATGGCTCTTTCAGGCGAGGTTCAGATCTGATCATGAAAAAATATACTACTGATGTACTGGTTATCGGTGCCGGACCGGCGGGGTCGACAGCAGCTGCATTGATCCAGAAGGCCGGGTACGATTGCATGATCGTGGAGAAACAGCAGTTTCCCCGCTTTGTGATCGGTGAGAGTCTGCTGCCCCGATGCATGGATCTGCTCGAAGAGGCGGATCTCCTGGATGCAGTGCAGGCGCAGCACTTCATGGTCAAGGACGGGGCTGTTTTCAAACGCGGCGATGAGACCTGCACCTTCAATTTTTCGCAACAGTTCACCCATGGCTGGAAGTACACCTACCAGGTGCCCCGGGAACAGTTCGACCAGGTGCTGGCGGAAACCGTGGAAGCCCGCGGTGTGCCGGTGCTGTGGCGCCACGGTGTCACCGATGTGACCTTTCAGGAGGATGGTTCGTCCACCGTTCTGCTTGAGGCAGAAGACGGAACCCCGGTGAGCATCGATACCCGTTTCATCCTCGACGGCAGCGGCTATGGCCGGGTACTGCCCCGTTTGCTGGATCTGGACGAAAATTCCATGCTGCCCCTGCGTCAGTCCTATTTTACCCATGTCACCGGTGACAAGCGGCCCGAGGGTGAGGCCGAGGGTCGAATCTGGATCTGCATGCTGGATGATCCGGACAATGCCTGGATGTGGATCATCCCGTTTTCCAACGGCAAAACCTCGGTGGGCGTGGTGGCAAAACCTGATTTCCTGGAACGTTTTCCGCAAGATCCGAACGAAAAACTGCGCGCCATCATCGACAGCAACCCGAATGTGCGGGCGCGTCTGGGGGATGCGGAATTCAGTTTTCCGGTCCGCCACATCAGCGGATACTCCATCTCCGCAAAGAAGCTCTATGGCAAGGGGTTCGCGCTGATGGGCAATGCCACGGAATTTCTCGATCCGGTGTTCTCCTCCGGTGTCACCCTGGCGCTTGAGTCGGCCAACCGGGCCGCCAAGACCCTGATCCGACAACTGCGGGGTGAATCCCCGGACTGGGACAAGGAGTATGCCCAACACATGATGATGGGGGTGGACGCCTTCCGCACCTTTGTTACCGCCTGGTATGACAATCGTCTGCCCACTATTTTCTTCAGTGCGGTCAAGCCCGAGGAATTCCAGCAGCAGATCTGTTCAGTACTGGCGGGCTATGTGTGGGATGAATCCAATCCCTGCGTACGTCAGCATGCGCGTACCGTGGATGTGTTTGCCCGTGCGGCGGCACAGTACGGATAACCCGGAAACCCGGGCATGAGCATCGCCCGGGGTGTGTCGTCTTGACTGGTTCCCACGCTCTGCGTGGGAACGCATGCCCAGGGTTCAGCAAACAACTCCGGTTTCGTCACGCGTTGTGACTCAGATAGGCATTCCCTCGCAGATCATGGGAACGATCGGGCAGGGGAACTGCTGAGAATCAATGGTGGGAGAACAGGGGGCAGTCAGGTGACACGGCTTAACATCCGTTCACTGCGAATCAAACGGGACCAGGCTTTGCCGGTCTGAAACCACAATACGTACCAACCTTCCATGAGCATCCTGGGCACCAGGCTCAGTCCGGGCTCAAAGCGCTCCTCGCAGGCACACAACTGGTGTTCCATCCCCAGACTTGTGGCGATGGTGCTGATACGCGCCAGGTGATACCGGTTGCTGATCAGGGTGACCGGAAAGGCCTCTTCCTGTTCAAGCATGCTACGGGCATGCCGCAGGTTTTCCAGAGTATTCTGTGACTGCTGCTCCAGCCTGAGTCGATGTTCCGGGATGCCATGGGCAACCAGATGATCGCGACCGGCCTGGGCCTCACTGATCTGCTCACCAGGCGCCGCGCCACCCACCAGCAGGAGCTGCGCTGAGGCATCCGCGCGCATCTGATCCAGCGCCTTGGCGAGACGCCGCTGGTAGTCGGTATCGATCTGCCCCCGTACCAGTCGCTTGCCAAACACCAATAGGCTGCTGTGGGCGCAGTCGGTGCCCTGGGTTCGTGCGGTACGGTAGATGTAGCCTGTGCTGATCAGCAGGGGGATACCCAGTCCGGCCATCAGCAGCAGAAGCGTCAGAAAAAAGGTGAACAGGCCGTCCCAGTCGACACTGCCCCGTTCAGGGTCGAATTGCATCGTTTGGCGGTTATGAAGGGTTGCTGTCAGGCCCCGGACGCCGATGGGTCCGGGGCCTGGCGGGATCACATGGCGATCATGCGTGACTGGATGGCGTTATCCAGGTTCTGAATCCACTTGTTGTACTGCTTGTTGATGCTGGTGCCGTCGTACTTCAGACCATCGCTGTTCTTGTAAACGATGCTGTAAGTCTTGGTGTTGTAAGGGATATCAACCGTGGCGGTGGTGCCGCGCAGCATGATCGTGCCGACGATCTGTCCGGGCTTGATCTCTTTCATGCGCCAGCCAAGGCTCGCACCAGCAGACATAATGGCCTTTTTGATATTGGTCATCGAGGTCTTGCTCATGGTGTTGACCGGTGAATCCTGGACATTGTAAACAGGCTCGGTGCGGCACCCCATGAGGCCCAGAGTGGCTACCAGAATGGCAATGAAGAGTGTATTTCTTACAGTCATGAGTTTCATAACAGACTCCCTTAATGGTCTTGGTTGCTTTGTGAATGTGGGTTGAAATCTTCGATGTGCATCATGGCAAAGGGCCAATGTTCAGTCTGGCAACCCTTCGTCTCGCTCCGGACTGCTCGAACGTCCTGTCGCTGTATATCCTTGGTCAGTTTTCTGTGAATCGAAACGATCACGTCGCACGATTGCGCGGGTCTTTGAGCAGCCCGAGACTGCGCAACAACCCCTGTAGATAGAGTCCACGGCGAATCAATCGCCAGGCAATCATTCGCACGATACGCCATGTATCCGTCCAGGGCTTGTAATGGCTTTGCCGCCTTCCGGAGTGGTAGATCGACTCAACAGGTATGGACACACTATAAAAGCTGTGACTTGCGGCTTCAATCACAATTTCGCTCTCAAAAACGAAACCCCGCTCCCGGGTCGTGTCCAGGCGAACCTCCCGGAGCAGGGCGGATGGATAGAGTCGAAATCCGGATTGAGAATCGGAAACCGGGTAACCCGCGGCCCAGGAGACCCAGAAATCAGCGAAACGGTTGGCGAACAGTCGCAGTCTGGGGGCGTTGTGTGTGGCCTTCAGGCGTGCCGCGATGATGATGCAATCGGGTTTGTGCTGTGCGGCACTGATCAGGTTGGGAATTTCCTGCGGGTTATGCTGGCCATCGCCATCCAGGGTAACCACATAATCCGCGTTGAGCTGCAACGCACGATCGAAGCCGGTCTGCAGCGCATGCGCCTTGCCACGGTTCTGTTCGAGACGAATCAGCTGGACTGCCATCCCCTCCAACTGCAGATGACTGTCGTCACTGGACCCGTCGTCGACCACGATGACTTCATCGACATAGGGCGCAGTGCTCTGAACCACCTCGCGAATGGTCGCCGCTTCGTTATATACCGGTATGACTGCAACGGTATGCATGAGATCAGGCCATGCCCCCGTTGATGGAGATGACCTGTCCCGAGATAAATGCCGCATCATCCGAGGCGAGAAAGCCGACCAGGGCCGCCACCTCATCCGGAGTGCCGGCGCGCTTCATCGGAACCAGCTGTTTGATCAGGGCAGGGCTGAACGTGGCATCCGTCATGCTCCCTGAGATGATGCCGGGTGCGATCGCGTTGGCGGTGACGCCCCGGGAGGCCAGTTCCAGGGAGAGGGACTTGATGGCGCCATGGAGGCCAGCCTTGGCAGCCGCGTAGTTGCACTGTCCCCGGTTGCCCATCACGCCGGCGATGGATGAGACTGCGATCACCCGACCCCATCGGGATCCGAGCATGGGCAGCATCAGGGGCTGGGCCACGTTATAGAAACCATTCAGGGATACGTCGATGACCTTGTGCCATTGCTCGGCATTCATTCCCGCCAGCGGTGCATCGTCGTGAACGCCCGCATTGTGTATGAGAATCTGCACAGGGCCTGCCTCGAGCAGTTTCTCAAGGCACTCCTGGGTGGCGTGTGGATTACGAATATCGAAAACGCAGATTTCGGCGGATCCGCCCTGATCCCGGATCGATTCGGCCACCTGCTCGGCCCGTTCCGGGTTGCTGTTGGCGTGAACGATGACGTGGACGCCGGAAGCACTCAGTCTGCGGCAGATCGCCGATCCGATATCACCGCTTCCTCCGGTGATCAATGCACGCTTCACGGTGTTTCCTCAGAGTTTACGATGACTGCAGCCCTTCCTTCGGCTATTACGGCGGTGTCGGCCCTGACCGTGAAATCATAAAGCATGTTTCCCGCATCGGCCAGCAGTTGACGGGCCTCGACCGTGAGTGGTTGCTCCAGGTCATCCAGGCGGTTGCGATGCAGTTTCACACCGCGCAGGCTGACCAGGTAACCCCCGGGATTGGTTTGCCCATGCGCTTGAGCCTGCAAGCCCCCATGCAGCGCCATGGCCTGAGCCCCGTATTCCGCCGCGTGGATGCTGGCCAGTCCGGAGGCGGAGCGCAGGGGATGGGAGGGGTCACGATGGGTCAGCGTGCGGCACACGATCTGTTGCGGATCCCAGTCCAGGACTTCCTGGAGAAGACACATGTCTCCAGCATGGGGTAACAACCGATACAGATCTGGGCCAGACAGTTTCATCGCGTAATGGTCAGATGCAGATTCAGGCCTGGCAGATAGTTCAGACAGCGATGCTGTGACGGGAGCTCGGAAGCGACCGCTTCGAGCAGTGTCAGTGATCGTGCCGCCGGGGCTGACAGGCGTAGTCTTTCCAGTGCCTCATTCGCCAGCCGGTCGGGTTCGCCCTGTGCATCGAGACGCAATTGCAGGTGCGCCAGGCAGGCTTGCGGATCCTTCTCCGGGGTGAGCAGAAGCGCCACCGCAAATGGCGCCTTGATGGGAATCACACTCTGCATCAGGGGCGGTGGCAGCTGATCGTAGCAGACCAGCAGTGCGGGACGCTGCTCACTGTACACCTGGGTGGCGGCTTCGATCAGTCCGGCGGAAAAGCCGCCGTCCAGTGCCGCCAGGCTGCAGGAAGCGGCCTGGGATGCGCTGCCGATCGACCAGTATCCCGCCGGTGCGTTGTGCACCGAGTTGTGAAACTGGGTCGGAGATACCGGACGATCGGGCAGACAGAGTGCCTGGCAGATCTGGTCGATGATGTCCAGATCGCCCTCAGAAGAGCTGAATACCGAGAGCAGGTCCTGTCTGTCCGGGTAATCCTGCAGAACCGTTTCGGTCACCTGAAGCGCGAGTTTGATGGTGCGGGTGGTGCGCCGTCGTTCATTTGGCTTGAGCATCGCCGGTTTCAAAACCGCGAGCTCACCATCCCGGTAAGGGGTTTCACCACGCAACACGGCCGCCGCTTCCGACCAGGAATCGATTCCTTCGGTGATGATGCCGATGCGTGAGAGTCCGAGCCGAATCATTTCGCGAGTCCGAAGATCAAACTGCAATTGTTGCCACCGAAACCGAAGGAGTTGCTGAGCACATGCCGAAGCGGGGCTGATTGAGGCTGCAGCAGTATGTTGGCCCCCAGGTCGGGGTCCCTGGATTCGGTTTGCAGGCTTGGCGGCATCCAGCCGGCTTCGAGACAGAGCAGTGAAAAGACCGCCTCCGTTATCCCCGCCGCGCCGAGTGTGTGGCCGGTGAATCCCTTGGTGGAACTGCACGGCGGACAGTGTTCGAAGAGCCGGCATACTGCGCGGTCCTCCGAGGCATCATTGCTGCGGGTGGCGGTGCCGTGCAGATTGACATAGTCGATCTGGGAAGGCGCCAGTCCGGCGCTTTGCAGTGCCTGGTTCATCGCCGCCAGGGCGCCATCACCCTGGGGGTGGGGGGTGGACATATGGTAGGCATCGCTGCTCTCGCCATAGCCGAGCAGCTGCAGGGCGGATTCCCCGTCCGGGGACTTTTCCAGCAGCGCGTAACCGGCCGCTTCGCCGATATTGATGCCGTTGCGTGACGCATCCCAGGGGCGGCAGGGGCGGTCGGAGATCAGATCGAGCGAGTTGAATCCGTACAGTGTGGTCAGGCACAGGGAGTCGATACCACCGACAATCGCCGCATCACACAAACCACTGCGAATGTAGCGGTCCGCCGCGGCAAACACCTTGGCGCTGGAGGAACAGGCGGTGGAGATCGCCAGTGCGGGGCCATTCAGACCCAGCGCCAGACGTACAAAATGGCACGGGGATGCAATGTTGTGGGTGGTTGCGGGGGTGAAATCCGCCGGCAGACGGTCATCCTGACGATCGCGGTAGGCGATTTCGGTCGTGGCAATTCCGGAGGTACTGGTACCTATAAACACCCCGATCCGTTCGGCCCCATACCGCGCCTTGGCCGCATCCACCGCCTGCAGGAAACCGTCCTGTTGAAGTCCCAGCAACGCCAGTCGATTGTTGCGGCAGTCATAGGCCTGCCAGGCTTCCGGCAAGGGCAGGTTTTCCAGATCAGGCACCCGGCCGATCCAGGTCTCCAGGTCCACTCCATCCAGGTCGCAGGGACGCAGACCGCTATGACCACTCTGCAACGCCTGCAGAGCGCTCGATTTGCCCCGGCCCAGTGCATTGGTCAGTGTGTAATGGCTGATTTTCAGTGGCAATGCAGGCATCAGGTGTCTGGCGCGGCTTGTTCATCCTTCGGGAGAGCGGGGTATTATGCGAGTCAAGCGGGTGTAACACAATGCTCATGACCCGGTGCCGGTAATATTACCCCTGGGGAAAATGCCACGTCACTTGTTCCCGGTCCGGCGGGCCTTCCCTCAGGCTTTGTTCCTCAGGGTTTCGAGCAGCCGGTCGAGCGCCTCTCTGGGAAGCTTCCCGGTGCTGTTGCGCGGCAGTGCATCCACGAAGATCAGCGGGCGGGGCAGAAACGCGGCATCCACGGATTCCGCCAGGGCTGAAAGGAGTGTCTGCTTGTCGAGTGCGGGGGCCACGACCAGGGCCGTCAGACGCTGATGCTCCGAGGCTGGGTCGTCCGGTGGCAGGAATACCCCATCGACGACACCCGGAATACCCAGAAGCTTCTGATTGAGGTCACCCAGGGAGGCCCGTTTGCCGGCGATCTTGAGCATGTCCGTATCACGTCCCTGAAGCAGGAAAGCGTGCTTGTCCAGGGATCGGATGCGGTCATTCAGGGCTACCGGATCGAACAGGTGTGCGCCCTGGGCGATCGCCCGGCCCTCTATCAAATCGATATGAATGCCTTCGTAGAGGTGCCAGGTCTGTTCGTGGACCGTACGGCGGCTGGCAATCGATCCGGTCTCGGTGGAGCCATAGATTTCGTAGATTTCGGTGCGCATCTGCCGTTCCGCTTCCCGTGCCAGATCCTGAGACAGCGGTGCCGTGGCGGAGATGACGAATTCGATGTCCGGCCAGCTGACTCCTGAGTCGAGGCAGGCCCTCAGATGCAGCGGGGTGGTGATGAGCACCCTGGGTGCCGGGATCAGCGCCAGGTCCGCAGCGATATCCGCGGGAAACAGGGGGCGCCCGGTGTGTACCGCAAGCCCACCCTGCCAGGGAAAGAACACCGAGGTCGCCAGGCCGTACATGTGCTGCGCCGGTACCGTTGCCACGATCGAAGCGATGCCGCGGGTGAGGAACGGGAAGTGGCGCAAGGCGCTGTCCGCTTCACTCTGAAGTTCACCCCAGGTCTTGGGATTGGCCTTGGGTGCGCCGGTACTGCCTGAGGTAAACAGGATGGCCACCTGCTGGGTGGGGGCGATCTCTCGAGGCAGAGGCATTGGCGGAAGGCTCTCCTGGATCATCGACTCAAACCGATATTGAGGTGCCCGGATACCCGGCACTTCACGATCACACAGGCAGTAACCATCGGGGCGATCCAGCAACAGGGCGTTGACCGCCCCCGGGGTGCTGTTAGACGGCATCAGGGTGATCTGGTTGCGCATGATCGCGGCTGCGAAACTGACCAGAAAGTGATAGCGGTCCTCGCACAGGTTGAATACGCAGTTCGAATCCGGCAGCTGTGCCGCGAGTTTCGAAATATCACGAAGGAATCGTTCGGCGCTGATTGCGCTGCCCCGGTGCCAGGCGACCGGTTGTTGAGGATGATGCAGCAGAAACCCACTGGGTATCGGGCTGTTCACAGCAGGCTGCGCCATTCGATGCTCCGAAAGCGTCTCATGAAACCCACAAAACCCGGGTGTTCCAGATGGGGCAGGTACCATACCCGGATCCGGTATTCGATCAGCAGGGCGACGAACACCAGCAGATAGTTGACGAAATTGGTGAACAGAGACCAGGTTTCCTCCGCCGCCCAGAACGCCAGCCAGGCGCTTTCCAGGGTCAGAAACGCGAACATTCCGGACCAGAACCGGGTCACCCAGCGGGTATAGCGTTGTTCGACCTCGTTCAACGGCCGTTCCTGCTCATGCATGAGCTGAGCGAAACGGGTGATCAGCGGGGTCCGGTGGGGCAACAGAGTCATTGAAAATATCAAAAAAAAGGTACCATTGATGAGTATCGGCGGCAGCTTCAGAAGCTTGACCATGTCCGGCTGCCCAAGCCATAACCACAGGGCGCCGAGCACACCGATACCGATCAGCAGCCAGCCGCTGGGACGGGACTTGGACAGCTCCAGCAAACCCCATAAAACCAGTATCAGCAACATCACCAGGGTTGCCGGTACCAGGTTGCCGTCGACCACCCCCAGGTGCAGCACCAGCGGATAGCTGAGGCCGAGCAGCAACAGCGCCAGGGGGAGCCACCTGTGCAGTGGCCGGTTCTGTGCAGGTTGCATTCCGTTCATTCAGCGATCCGCAGATCCTGTCCATCCGCGCGACAGGGCATAGGTTGAAAAATAACTCAAACCAACCCCGATAGCGACCGTCATACCGATGGCGCTCAGGACCGGTATCGATGAACTCGCAAGAATGGCGAATACACCACAGGTGCTGATCGCGCAGATGGTTAACGCATGCAGGGTTCTCAACTGCTCCGGGTCATGGTCGCGGCGGTTGAAAAACAGGCTGTAGTCCAGACCGATTCCCAGAACCAGCATCAGAGAGATCAGGTGGAACAGGTTGAGTGATTCACCGATGCTGAGCAGGGTTGCCACGGTGATCAGG
This sequence comes from Candidatus Thiodiazotropha sp., assembly GCA_040506775.1. Lineage (GTDB taxonomy): Bacteria > Pseudomonadota > Gammaproteobacteria > Chromatiales > Chromatiaceae > Thiodiazotropha. Next base: position 51,640 of record JBEVWC010000004.1, on the reverse strand, counting down.
ATGGCCACGGCAATCGGCAGCAGGGTCAGAAATGCCCGTTGCAGCGAGCGCAGACCATACCAAAGCAGCAGCAGCATGAACAGTCCTCCAAGGGTGACCCGCTTGAGTACCTTTTCCCGAAAATCCCCGACCAGTCCACTGGTCTCCTGTCTGAGGTTCAGGTAGCGGATTTCGGGCAGTGTCTGATTGATGAATTCGACCAGTCGAACGGGATCCTGAGCCCCCTGCAGGGGAATCAGTGCCCGAGCGCCGTCCGAATTGATCCTGATACTGCTCTGCAGCCGATCTTTGAGCCCGGTTTGCAGGGCCATTGGGTAGCTCAGGGGTGGCAGGGTTCGGCTTTTTCCAACCGCTTCGATGAACGGGGTAAACGCATTCTCCCGGAACGGCAGATCACGCATGGCCTGTTTCAGGTGGTCTTCCAGAGTCGGGCGGTCCGGCAGCTGCTGTTGAAGCCGCTGTTGCCGCGCCTGGCTCGGCAGGTGATCACTCGGCAGATCAAGCTTCGCGAAGTTGTCATCGGGGGCGGCGCTCAAGCGCTCGCGGAGCCGTTCGCTGGTCTGTAGCAGGGTCTCGACATCCACGCCATGCAGTACCAGGAAGTGGTTGGGCTCCGCGCGGCCAAGTTCCGCTCTCAGGGTTCGGTCCTGTTGCAACAGCTGCTTGGGCAGCGGGGAGAGGCTGGCGATGTCGTCCTGCCAGAGTACAGCGCCGGGGCGAAATATCAGGATCAGGCTGATCAGGCCCAACCCCAATGTAACCCAGGCAGGCCAGCGACGTCTTTGCATGAAACCCCGCAGTACCGCGAGTCCTCTTGGTTCCGGGGAAGCAAAGGGTTCCGGGAACAGCCGTGGCAGCAGGACGCGGCTGACCGCGGCGGCGGCCACCAGACCGGTCAGGGTGAAGGTGCCGAGTTGCTGAAGTCCGCTGAATTCGCTGCTGATCAGTACCAGATAACTCACACAGGTGGTGATCACGCCTAGCCTCAGGGTGGGCCAGATTGCCAGCATATCCGCTTTTGCGTGAGCCTGGCTGCGCAGGTGGCTGAACAGGTGAATGGGATAGTCGATCGTGACGCCGAGCAGGGTGATGCCGAACGCCATGGCGATGCCGTGCAACTCCCCGAAAATGAAATAGCACACCAGGCTGGCGCTCAGCAGCGCGGTGGCCAGGGGTAGGGCGGCATACAGGAGATAGGGCGGATAGCGATAGGCCAGCCAAAGCATCAGGGCGATCGCGAGTGATGCAATCAGACTGAGGAGCTGACTCTCATATTGGATAACCACACGTGAGGTGACTGCGAACACCCCCGGGCCGCTGATTACCAGGTCATGAACACGGTCGGGATTCAATCTGTCGAATGTGCTGTGTATCCCCTGCAGTGCCAATGCCTGTTGATCAAGGTCCAGTCCCCCGGCACGGGTCAGCACCACAAGCAGGGCCTGTTTTTCATCCTGGGTCGTCCACACCCCCAATGGTTTGTGCAGGGTGTCCTGTGCCAGATTACCCATCAGCCATGAGGAGAAGGCCCCCGTGGGATCTGCGGAAAGCTGTGATTGGAAAGGATTGGGGAAGGGGGCCCGCAATTCACTGAGGCGCTGCTCCAGGGCGGAGCGCAAGGCTTGCACCGAAAACGGGTCAGATTTCCCGGGGTCCTGTAACAGGTAACGGTACTCGAACAGAATCGGGTCCGGTTCGAAGGACCGGGGCGCGCCGTTTTCCACCCGCTCGAACTCGTCCGAATCGCGCAATCCGGCGGCAAGTTTCTGGCTCAATGCTACGCGTGTCTCGGGGCTGCCTCCGCCAATGCCGAGCAATAACAGACGAGAGGCCGGTCCCTGGTTCATCTCCTCGAGAAACAGGCGCTGTTCCGGTGCCGTGCCATGGGGTAGAAACAGGCTCAGGTCGGTGCGCAGGCTGATATGCGTGACCGCCCATCCGCCGCCCAGCAACAGCGCGCCCAGCCATATCAGAAGGAGACGGAGTTGTGCGGACATCAATGGCTCTCGGTTGTCGCGTCGATCGGCAGCAGACGGGTCAGGGTCTGGTCACCGCTGTTCTCCAGGGTTGTGTAGCGGTCAATTTCAGCGCCACGGCCTTCGACTCTGATCTGCTTGATGCGCTTGGCAAGGCCCGACTCACGGGGCGTCAGCGTCAGGGTCCAGGCCTTCGCATCACCCTCCAGGTGTGTCTCGAAGTAGTGCTGCAGGGTATCGCTGTCTCCACCCAGGATGGCGCGGAATGAGGCGCTGAATGCCAGCAGTTCCGGGACATTGTCGAGCTGCAGGGTCTGCTTCCGCTCGTTACCCTGCCACAGGGTGAGCTGATTGCCGACGATCTCGGCACTCAGACTACTCGGGGGGTCGAGACGCCGCACAAGTCGGTCCGGCGGCTCAAATATCAGCAGGCCGGTCTGGTCAATGGGCTGATCGAGTATCGCAAGGGTGCGGGTTTCGCTGAAACGGGCCTGGCGTGCTCCCTGATCCTGAAGCGCCTGCATCAGATTCGCCAGATTCCATTCCACAGCCTCCGCAGTGAGCGTCAGGAGACTTAAAAGACTGATCAGCAGTAGCTTTTTCACGATGCCACTCACCCTGGTGTAACCCGTTTAGTCCACACACGGATCGGAGACCTCATCCGTCCCCCAGAAATCATAGAAATTGAACCAGTTGTAGGGGGCCAGCCGGGCATAATGCTCAAGCCGGTCCGCATAGCGCTGGGTCCATTGCTGCAACATCTCTTCCCGGCGGCCCCGTTCGGTGGTGACCACGTCGGCGAAATGTTCGACATGGATAACATAACGGTTGCCACCCAGGTAAAGTCCGAAAAACAGGAAAACCGGGGCTTTGAGGATCGATGCCATGAGCATCGGACCCTGGGGAAACTCGGTCTCTGTGCCGAGAAACTGGCAATGTACGATCTTGCTGCTGTCGGCCACCCGGTCTCCGAGTACACCGATGATGCCGCCCTCGGCAAGGGCCTCCTTGGCGCGAATCAGGGTGTCCGGCTGACCCAGCGGGATGATGCTGTCATTCAGCCTGGGGTTGAGTTCGGACAGCACCTTCATCATCATTTCGTTGTGATTCGGCACCATCAGTATCTTCAGGGGCAATTCCCGTTTGACGATTGCGGTCGCCCTGAGTATTTCAAAACTGCCCAGATGGGAGCCCAGCAGGATGCAGCCCCTTCCCGCTGCGGCGTATTCGGCAATCAGGGGGTGGCTGTGAATGGCGACATCCACCTGGTCGAAGCGGTTCGCCATGAGAAACACCCGATCCAGGATGGTGGCTGAGAAGGTGTGAATGTGTTTGGCGGTATCCCCCAATCCGCTGGGGCGTCCCAGGATCCGGCTCAGATACTCCCGGGAGGCACGCCGGGCAGTGCGGGCGGTAAGCAGAAAATAGAGGGTGATGGGGTACAGCAGGGAACGGGCCGCGAAGCGACCGAGGTGCAGTGCAATCCAGAGTATCAGACGAAGCGCGCCGGTAGTCCCGCGTTCCCCTTGTCCCTTCCATCGACTGCTCAATGACGCGACCCAACCCCGGCCAGCGACAGTTTGCCGGCGGCGATGGTTGAACCATCCACCCGGCATTCGAACTGAACGCGTCCGGGTTTGTCCTCTCCCCAGACCTCGAAGGCCTGTCCCGGTCGCAGGGGCTGCATGAACTTGGCGCTGATCACTTCGCGGACTTCTGATTGCGGAAAACGACGCTTCATCAGATCGATGACGCGCTCCAGAATCAGTGTCCCGGGCACGATCGGGTCAGCGGGAAAATGGCCGGCCAGGCAGGGATGGTCGGCGGGTATCGGAGAGACCAACTCACACCACACAATCAGCGATTTTCCACGATGTAACGGGTCAGTTTGGCCAATGATGAAAAAATTTCCGTGATGTTTTCGTCATCAGCCTTGAGTTGTATTCCGTATTTCTGTTTGATGCCCAGGGAGAGTTCCAGTGCGTCGATGGAATCGAGGCCAAGGCCATCCCGGAAGAGCGGAGCATCCGGTTCAATCTCATCAGCGGATACATCTTCGAGATTGAGGGTTTCCACAATCAGCTGAGCGACTTCGAGTTCGGTGGGTGATGCGCTTTCCATCAATTTGTCTGTCCGGTGAAATGTTTAAGCCTGTTAGGTGTCGTAGACGTTGCGGCCAGGCCCTGAACGTCTCGCATTCATGTGATCCCCTGTACTGCCTGGCAATACCGGAAATGGCACGGGTATCCCCATATAATACCGAAAAAAACCCGTTCACAGCCAGTATACTAATCCCTTCCCTGGGATTGCCAGATTGAATAGCGTCGGCCGTCCTCCGCAGGATCAGGTTCACAACGCTACTCCGATCGGGATTGGTGACATATACTCTACGCCCCGAATACGATCACAAGCCCCGGTAGTCGTTGATCATGCACTATCTCTCGCTCCCCAACAGTCCGATTGAACAGGCCGATGTCCTGATTCTGCCGGTGCCTTATGAACGCACGGTAACCTACCAGGGGGGGACCCGGTTGGGACCTGAGGCAATTCTCAATGCCAGCGGACAGCTGGAATTTTTCGAGGAAGACCGGCGCTGGTGTCCCAGTCGCTATCTGAAATCCACGGTGCTGCCTGCGGTCGATGTGGTGGCGGACCATGAAGCAGAGTTTCACGAGCGTCTGTTCCGGACGGTGGATCAACTGCCCAGGGACAATCTGCTGATCGCCCTGGGGGGTGAACACTCGATCACCCCGGAGATGGTCTTCGCACGCATGCCCGGGGGCGGCACCGTGGTGCAGATCGATGCCCATGCGGACCTGCGGCCCAGCTATCATGGCTCCATTTACAACCACGCCTGCCCCATGTACCGGATCCGGGAACGCGGTTACGAGCTGATCCAGATCGGTATCCGTTCGCTGCATAGCGACGAGGCCCGGAGGATGGAGGAGGATCCGGGTATCCGGGCGTTCTTCGACCGGCAGTTGCAACAGCCCGGGCAGTGGCAGGACCTGATCACGCTGCTGGCGGGATTGCGCGGCCCGGTCTGGCTTACCGTAGACATGGACGGTTTCGATCCGGGCCAGGTGCCGGGCGTGGGAACACCCCAGCCGGGAGGCCTCAGCTGGCATCAGGGACTGAACATACTCGAAACCCTCACAGACAACGGTTCGATCCAGCTCGCCGGTGTCGATCTGTTGGAACTGGTGCCGGATGCCCACCGTGTGTCCGATATGTTTGCCGCGAAGTTCATACAGAAATGTATCTCCTACTGGGGCAAGGCCCAGGGGTATGACCGGAGGTCTCCGGAAGGTTCTCAAATCGGAGTGGACGATGAGTAACAAAAAATGGGATCGGCGCGCCTCAGAGCGTCTCTACCAGGTTGAATGCTGGGGAGGCGGTTATTTTGGCGTCAATGACGAGGGGCATATGGAGGTGATCGCCGACGGTGCCCGGCGTATCGACCTGAAAAAACTTTGCGACGAATTGACCGATCGGGACCTGCGGCCCCCCTTGCTGCTGCGCTTCTCCGACATGTTGAGGCGCCGCATGGGCCAGATTCACGAGCGCTTCCGCATCGCCATCCAGGAATCGGGTTACAACGGGGAGTATTTTGGCGTCTACCCCATCAAGGTCAACCAGCAACAGCAGGTGGTCGAGGAGGTGGTGGAGTTTGGCAGCGTCTACCATTGGGGACTCGAGGCGGGCTCCAAACCGGAACTACATGCGACCCTTGCAATGCTCGAGGACGTGGACGGTCTGATCATCTGCAACGGCTACAAGGATCAGGAATTTGTCGATCTGGCCATGATGGGCCTGAAGATGGGCAAGCGGGTCTTCGTGGTGGTGGAAAAGCCCAACGAGCTTGACCTGATTCTGGATGCGGCGCAGCGCCTCGAGGTGGAACCGCTGATCGGTTTGCGTTGCCGGATGATTACCACCAGCAACGGCCTGTGGGACGATTCGGGCGGTGACAACTCCAAATTCGGGCTCTCCGCGAGTGAGATCCTGGAGGCAACGGATAAGCTCAAGGAGGTCGGAAAACTTGAGTCACTGCGGCTACTGCATTTCCATATTGGCAGCCAGGTGCCTCACATCCGGCATATCAAGGAGGCGATGCAGGAGGCGGCACGGTTTTTCGTTCAGGTGCGCAAGCTCGGGGCGCCCATCGAATTCATGGATGTGGGCGGTGGTCTGGGGGTGAATTACGATGGCATGATTTCCGGCAGCACCCTCTCGGTTGACTACAGTCTGCAGGAATATGCCAATGACGTGGTCTGGACCCTGAAGAACATCTGCGATGAAGAGGCCCTGCCGCATCCCCACGTGATCTCAGAGTCGGGTCGTGCGCTGGTGGCTCATCATGCGGTGCTGGTCATCGATGTAATCGGTATTTCGAGACGCGCCGGAGAGTCTCCCCCGCAGGAACCGGAGCCCGGCAGCCCGGTGCAGCTGCGCCAGTTATGGGACACCCTGGTTGAATTCGAGAAACTCTCGCCCCGGGAGGCGTTCCACGATGTGAGTTCCTACCGGGACGACATCAACAAGCTGTTCACTCTGGGGCATGCCACACTGTCGGATCGGGCTCTGGCCGACGATCTCTACTGGCGCGTGGTGATGCGGGTCATGAAAAGTCTGGATGATGATGAAATCGAACAGATGATGCCCGGTCTGGCGGCACAACTCGCTGACCGCTATTTCTGTAACTTTTCCGTGTTCCAGTCCCTGCCGGACAGCTGGGCGATCAACCAGGTATTTCCAGTCATGCCCATCCATCGGCTCAACGAGCGGCCGACTCGCCAGGGAGTACTGGTGGATATCACCTGTGACTCCGACGGCAAGATTGAGAATTTTCCCCTGGAGGACGGGCGTTCCAAGACCTTGCCTTTACATACCGAACAGCCGGATCAGCCCTACCTGCTGGGTATCTTTCTGGTCGGGGCCTACCAGGAGATTCTCGGCGACCTGCACAACCTGTTCGGAGATACCCATGCGGTGCACATCCGCATGGATGGGGATCACTACGAACTCGAACAGGTGGTGGAGGGTGAATCCGTGGCGGAGGTGCTCGAGTACGTCCAGTTCCATGAGACGGTGCTGGTCGACCGGATGCGACGTCAGCTCCAGGAGGCTCGCAGCAAAGGCCGCATCACCGCACGCGAGGCGAATACCTTCCTGCGTTTCTATGAGGCCGGATTGAAAGGTTATACCTATCTTGAGGACGAGACTCCGGTGTTGCTCAGAGGGTAGGGCCTGTATCGTCGCCCGCGACTGATCGATACGATGCCAATCGGTATTATTCGGTCGAAGCGGATCCGGAGTCCTGATCATCGAGCTGCAAAGCGGACTTGTGGGTCAGGCCCGGATGATTTTTCAGCAGATAGCCGGCAAAATGAAGCTTCAGAATCGCGTCCTGAAGCGCATTGCGCAATGAAACATTGGCGGAGTCCAGGTGCTGCGCCAGCAACTTCAGCTGGATCTCCACATGGTGACCCCGCACGGCCACCGGCAGGCTCAGTCGGTCGGCCAGGTTCAAAAAGGGATCGAGGGGAGCGACATCCGGTGCTTCGCCGCGTTGGGGCAGATCCGCGTAAACCAGGGGTACCCCCTCGGGAATCACCTTCAGCTGGTCCTGAAACTGAGTCAGCAAATCCTCGCTGAGCTGTTGTTCCCCTGAGATCACGGACCTTACCACTTGTGTGATGGCCCGGGCTGCGACCTGGTCAGGCGGTCCCGCCAGCACCGCAGCCATGAGACGCCGCTGTTCATCGCTGAGCATACTGGCCCGGTATCCGCTGAGGTTGAACTGCCGCTGGTCCGCCAGATTGCGCAGAAAGGCTTCGGTACACGCGATGTAGCGGGACGTATAGTGGAACAGCTCCTCGGCACAGCCACCCCAGCCCGGATGAAACTCCGGGTAGTAGACACCATCGATGCATTTGGAATGTCCGTTCATGCCCGGGTTGTCCTGTCAGGATGGTTGGTCGAATGGGTGATGGGCCGATGCGCCTGCGTTACCCCCAAGGATAGAACGAATTTCAACCTCTGGAGTCTGAGCCCGCATCGTGCACGCCGGTGACGGATTCGGCACTGTGATTCGGAAATAAATGCCCCGAAAACGGGAATTCAACGTCCAACGGGTAATATTGACTACTTTGGTGGACCGTTCTCCATTAGAATGCTGCAGAATCCTGCTCATGTGACCCAAGGGATTGCTGCTGAGGATCGACAACAGCTGAGTAATCCTCAGTTCCATGCTTCGTGCAGTTTCTGAAATTTGCATTGGAATTGTTTTAAAAACATAATCATACGATATTTATTTGAGGTGTTGTCTGGAAGAGGTGCTCATGGATGCATTCCGTGGTCACCGCCATGAGGCCCGAAACACAGGGCATTCTGGCCAGGGGCAGGCAATGGATCGGGACCGCAAAGATACACACAGATGAACGACATCATTTTTCGCATCAAGAGTTATATCCGTTCAGCCTGGCGTTTTCGCTGGCTGGCGATCACGTTTTCCTGGATCTTTGCCGTCCTGGGATGGGCCGTGGTCTTCGCCATGCCCGATCAGTACCAGTCGGAGGCCAAGGTCTATGTGGACACCGACAGCGTGCTGCGGCCGCTGCTGCAGGGACTGGCGGTACAGAACGACATGAACCAGCGCCTGCATCTCATGACACGCACCCTGCTCAGCCATGAGAACCTGAAAAAACTGATCATGATGACCGATCTGGACCATAAGACGGCCAATCGGGAAGAAGAGGAAAAGCTCATAAACTGGCTGCGTAGCACCATCGTGATCGAGGTCAATCGCAGACCAATACCCGGAAGTAATGAAACCGAGAATTTTTACATCATCCGCTTCGTCTACGGTGACCGTTACATGGCGCAACGGGTGGTTAAGGTCCTGCTCGACATCTTTGTCGAGAGTGCTCTGGGCGATACCCGGATTGAATCCGATACCGCTCAGCAGTTCCTGCAGCAGCAGATCGTAGAGTATGAAAACCGCCTGGTGGAGGCGGAAAACCGTCTCACCGATTTCAAGCGTAAAAATGTGGATACCCTGCCCCGGGAGAGCGGTGGCATCTTCAACCGGCTTGAAGTGGCGCGCAATGAACTCGATACCGTCCAACTGGAGCTCAAAGAGGCGACCATTCGCCGGGATGAACTCAAGCGTCAGTACACCACCACGCTTGAAGAGGAGCAACGTCGCCAGCAAAGTCTCGGCCTGTCCAGCATGTCCAACTCCCCCATGGCGCAGCGACTTCTGGCCATGCAGACGCGACTCGACGAACTGCTTCTTAAATACACGGAAAATCATCCGGATGTGCAGGAGCTTAAATCCAAAATCGAGGAATTGAAGAGACAGGCGGAAGACGCTCCTCCCTCTTATGCACCACCCGCTGCAGGTGGGGGATCTTCCTCGAATGTATCCACCGCCCTGGAACAGCTGAAGCTCTCCTATCGCCAGTCTGAAGTCGAACTGAGAACCATTCGTCTGCGCGCCCAGGAGTTCAGTGAAAGGGTCGACGAACTGAAAAAGAAGCTCGATACCCTGCCCAAGGTTGAAGCGGAATTGACCCGCCTGAACCGTGACTACAACATCAACAAGCAGAACTATCAGGAACTGGTTCAGCGCCTGGAATCCGCGCGAATGTCGGAGCAGGCGGACGAGGCAGGCGACAATCTGAAATTCCGCGTGGTCGAGCCGCCGAGTATTCCACTGCTGCCGGTCGGACCCAAACGTCTGATGTTCAGTGTGGTGGTGATGATCATGGCGCTCGGTTTGGGAGGAGGGCTCGCATTTCTGCTGTCACAGATCAAACCGGTCTATTTTGATCCCAAGACGCTGCGTACAGAACTGGAATTTCCGGTACTGGGACAGGTATCGCGGGTCATGACGGACGATGTGCGGATGAAACGCCGGCTCGAGATCGGTGGTTTCATCTCGGTGTTCCTCCTGTTGCTGCTGATTTTCGTGGCGGTGGCGGCTGTCTACGTGCTGGGTTGGCGGGACGAGATTCTCGAACTGTTGAAAGCGACAGGCATTTTCAGCAAATCCTGAGACGAACCCATCGGATAGCCTGCCAAGGCGCTTGCTTACCGGCTGACATGCGGATTCACCCGTTCTCATGGGGGTGAATCCGCTTGTTAAACCGCCATTTTCCATATTTTTCATTCCACTGATCCCCCGACTGCGCAGACCACCGGCACCTGGATACAGCAGGCTTGCCGATCGGTAGCTTTTGACGGGACGTCTCGCGGAATTTTTGCTATATTTCGCCCCCTGTTTCACCAGCTGGAGAGGGCGCGCGATGTTTCACAAGAGTATGCAGATTCAGGGCTATGATGATGAGCTGTGGCAAGCCATCCAGGCGGAAGAGCGCCGTCAGGAGGAGCACATCGAGCTGATTGCGTCCGAAAACTACACCAGTCCCCGTGTGATGCAGGCCCAGGGCGGCGTGATGACCAACAAGTACGCCGAGGGCTACCCGGGCAAGCGCTACTACGGCGGCTGCGAGAACGTGGATGTCGCGGAGCAGTTGGCGATCGATCGGGCCAAGGCCCTGTTCCATGCCGATTATGCCAATGTCCAGCCCCATTCCGGTTCCCAGGCCAACGCCGCGGTCTACATGGCCCTTTGCCAGCCTGGTGATACTGTGCTGGGAATGAGTCTGGCCCATGGCGGACATCTCACTCACGGTGCGAAACCCAACTTCTCCGGCAAGATTTACAACGCCATCCAGTACGGTCTGAATCCGCAAACCGGTGAGATCGACTACGATGAAGTGGCACGTCTGGCCAGGGAACACAAACCGAAAATGATTGTGGCCGGTTTCTCCGCCTACTCCCGGGTGGTGGATTGGCAGCGTTTTCGGGATATCGCTGATGAGGTGGGTGCCTATCTGTTCGTCGATATGGCTCACGTGGCCGGACTGATCGCCGCTGGACTCTATCCGAGCCCGGTGCAGATTGCCGATGTCACCACCACAACCACCCACAAGACCCTGCGCGGTCCCCGTGGAGGTCTGATTCTCGCCAAGGCGAATCCCGAAATCGAAAAGAAACTCAACTCCCTGGTGTTCCCGGGTACCCAGGGCGGTCCCCTGATGCATGTGATCGCCGCCAAGGCGGTGGCCTTCAAGGAAGCCATGGAGCCTGAGTACAAGGTCTATCAGCAGCAGGTGATCGATAACGCCCGCGCCATGGCCAAGGTGTTTATGGAGCGGGGTTACGATGTGGTGTCCAAGGGCACCGATGACCACCTGTTCCTGGTGAGTTTCATCGAGGCCGGACTCACCGGTAAAGACGTGGATGCCTGGCTGGGCGCCGCGAATATCACGGTGAACAAAAACGCGGTTCCCAACGATCCCCAATCCCCCTTCGTGACCTCGGGTATCCGTGTCGGTACCCCGGCGGTTACCACCCGTGGTTTCAATGAAGCGGAGTGCGTGGAACTGGCCGGATGGATGTGTGATGTGATCGACAGCCGGGGTGATCAGGCGGTGATCGAAGCCGTCAAGTCTAAGGTGCTGGACATCTGTGCTAAATATCCAGTCTACGGAAGCTGAAGAGTTTTGAGTTGTGAGTGATGAGTTTTGAGTTACCCAGCATCGATCGGAGTATCACGATGAATGTGTATTCCGGGATCTCGGGCGCAACTCAAAACTCAAAACTCAAAACTCAAAACTGACAACCCCATGCGCTGCCCTTTCTGCGGAGCCCAGGACACCAAGGTCATCGACTCCCGCCTCGCGGGTGAGGGTGACCAGATACGCCGTCGCCGGGAGTGCACGGTGTGCAAAGAGCGTTTCACCACCTACGAAACCGCCGAATTGAACCTGCCCTGGGTGGTCAAGCAGGATGGCAGCCGCACCCATTTCGATGGCCGTAAGCTGCGCGCCGGTATGGCCAGGGCCCTGGAGAAGCGCCCGGTGAGCGCAGAGCAGGTGGATGCCGCGATCAATCACATCACCCGAAAACTGATGGCGGGGGGTGAGCGTGAAGTGCCCTCCCTGGACATTGGGGAGATGGTGATGGAGGAGCTGAAGCGGCTCGACCAGGTCGCCTATGTGCGCTTTGCCTCGGTGTATCGGAAGTTTGAGGATGTGAACGCCTTCCGGGAAGAGATTGAACGGTTGGAACAGCAACCCAGTCCGGAGGCACGCCGGCGTCAGCTGGATCTGCTGGGTGATGAGGAGGAGGGCGCTTGAGCCTCGAACAGGATCACCGCCATATGGCCCGGGCGATTCAACTCGCGGCCCAGGCCCGTTACACCACGCAACCCAACCCCCGGGTCGGATGTGTGCTGGTAGCTGATGGAGGTGTGGTCGGTGAGGGATATCACCGGCGGGCCGGTGAGCCCCACGCGGAGCGCAACGCCCTGGCAGCGGCCGGAGAACGGGCCCGAGGGTCCACTGCCTATGTCACGCTGGAGCCCTGCTGTCACCAGGGACGCACACCGCCCTGTACCGAAGGTCTGATCGAGGCAGGTGTCAGGCGTGTGGTGGCGGCGATGCGGGATCCCAACCCGAAAGTCGCCGGTCAGGGTTTCGAACGCCTGCGGGCGGCCGGAATCGAGGTGGTCGAGGGGATCATGCAGACCCAGGCCATGGCCCTCAATCCGGGATTTATCAAACGCATGTCCCAGGGGTTGCCCTATATCCGCTGTAAACTCGCCATGAGCCTGGACGGACGCACTGCCATGGCGAGCGGGGAGAGCCAGTGGATCACATCAGCCCAGGCGCGTTCCGATGTTCAACGCCTGCGGGCCCTCAGCGGTGCGGTTCTGACCGGTGTGGGTACCCTGTTGTCGGACGATCCCTCACTGACGGTTCGGCTCAGTCACGAAGAACTGGAAATCGATTCGGATCTGCCGTTGCCGAAGCCGGTGCGGGTGGTTCTGGACCCTTCCCTGGATACTCCGGCAGAATCAAAAATGCTCTCCCTGCCGGGTTTGACCCTGGTCATCTGTCAGGATGAAAATCCGACTCACGGTGCTGCCCTCGAGGCGGCAGGCGCCCAGGTGGTGATGTTGCCTGGTGAGCAGGGCCGTTTGGATCTGTGGGAAGTGATGCGCTTTCTTGCCAGCCAGGAGATCAACGATGTACTGGTGGAGAGCGGCGCAACCCTGGCAGGCGCCCTGCTGGAGCAAGGTCTGATCGATGAACTGATCGTCTACCAGGCTCCACACATCATGGGCGATGGCGCGCGGGGACTGTTTCACCTGCCTGAGATCCAGAGTATGAAACAGCGCATTCCCCTGCGCATCACCGATGTGCGGCAGATCGGACCGGATATCCGTTTGACCGCCATTCCTGGTTCCGCAACCTGAATCAGACGAGCGGTACCACAGGCAACGAGTAGCGCGCACAGGAGCTTTCCATGTTCACCGGCATCATCCAGGCCATCGGCCGCTTGCAGCAGAGCGAATCTCGCGGGGGAGACTGCCGTTTGACGGTAGACAGCGGCGCTTTGGATCTCAGCGATGTGGCGCTGGGAGACAGTATCGCCACCAACGGGATCTGCCTGACCGTGATCAGTCTCAATTCCCGGGGGTTTCAGGCAGATGTGTCGCGGGAGACCCTGGAGTTGACGACCCTGAAAAACCTCAAACCCGGGGCTGCCCTGAACCTGGAAAAGGCGCTGACTCTTAATACCCGGCTTGGCGGGCACCTTGTCAGCGGACACGTGGACGGGATCGGCCGCTTGATCGACCGGCGGGCAGACGCGCGCTCGATCCGTTTCGAAATCGAGGCGCCCGGGGAACTGGCTCGCTACATCGCGCACAAGGGATCGATCTGTGTGGATGGGGTCAGTCTCACCGTCAATGGTGTCAACGGGGCGAGGTTCGAACTGAATCTGGTCCCGCATACCCTGCAGGAGACCATCATGGATGGCTATCAGGCAGGCACCGAAGTCAATCTGGAAGTGGATCTGATTGCCCGCTATCTGGAGAGGCTGATGCTCGGTGAGCAGGCATCGCAATCCGGGTCTTCCGGAGTGACCGAGCAGCTGCTGCGTGAACGGGGCTTTTTCTGAGCAGACATTCCCCGTCTGTCCACCTGTAAAAGGTCGCTACACACCGAGAAAGCAGCATCCAACCTGCACCCGGGCGACGGCTGGGGACCGTCCGGGTTTCAGCCGGTCTGCTGGTATTCGCAGTGATGTATGCGATCGAAATAACGTGCCCGGTAGATCAGACGTGGCCTCTCCCCATCCTCAAAGCCACTGCGTGTGTGAAGCACGTTGTTGCAGATCAGTCCCTGACCCGCTTGCAGCTTGCCGTGAAAATGCCACTCGGATGGGGTATGCAGGAGGTTCTTGAGGAATGCCACGGCTTCGTTGAGCAGTGGATCGTCCCGCCATTCGATACTGCGGCTGCGATCGGTGTAGCGCATGTGCAGGTGTCCGTCGGCATGGATCGAAAACACCGGGCCACTGCGGTCGGGCCGCAGTTCCTCGCCCTCCGACACATTGGCCGGGATGGTCATGGCCTGGGGATGCATCAGGGCGCGGATATAGTTCGGGTTCTCATCCATGATACGCAGGAACACGATCTCGTGATCCAGCAGATCATTCTCACCACCGGTCTCGGCCGGCTGTACACAATGCAGCAGCAACCCGTGAATCTGGTGTTGCAGGTCGTTGTAGTAGCCATCCGTATGCCAGGCGATTGGGCGGTCGGAGTAGGGGATGTAGCCCTTGCGCAGGGCATCGGACTGCACCGTAAGTGAGGTGATGGCGTCATTGTCGGCGCACATGTTGTGGTCCAGGTTCTGTAACCCGAAGCGAAATCCCAGTTGGCGGATGATCTGTTTGTCCGCATCATGACCGGACAGTCCGGCCCAGATGGCCATATTGGACTTTTGGCAGAGCACCTGAATCTGGTCGTGTTCCGCCTGGGTGATGTGGCGGGGATCAGCGATTTCCACCACCAGGTCATCCAGTGAGGTCGGGTAGTCACTCAGTTTCTCATCGCGCCAGCGATGATAGGCATCCCGGTTTTGTGGCAGGAACGGTGATTCAGACAGGATCGACATGATGTACAGCTTTCGCGTTTGATTGGACAATTGATATGATAGCGCCACTGAGGCGCTCAGTACCACGGCATTAGCGGCCTATTAACCCGGAACAATCCGTTGTTGGGTGACTGACTGAGCGGTTTTATCCAATCCGGATGTGCCGGATCCTGTAGTTACCAAGAGGCGCCCGACATGCCTGCCCTGAACAAACGTCCCCTGATGCCTGCTCCCCTGTCTCTGCCACTGCGTATGGTGCCGGGCAAGCTGCATGGCATGATCCTGAGCAAACTCTTGAACCGGGTATTCCAGACCCAGATCGCAGAGGGTGAACTCGATTTTCTGGAGGGCCGGGTGGTGCATATTCGGGTCCGCGATGCGGGTTTGCAGTATGCACTGACCTTGGAACAGGGACGGATTGCGGAAGCCGGAAAACGGCCAGCAGATCTGAGTGTCACCGGCAGCGTATATGACTATTTGTTGCTGATTGCCGGCCGGGAAGATCCGGATACCCTGTTTTTTCAACGCTACCTGGTCATGGATGGGGACACCGGTCTCGGTGTGCATCTGAAAAACATGCTGGCTGCGGTGGATCCCGCTGAGTTGCCGATTCCCAAGGAGGTCTACCGTATGGTGGAGCAGGGTCTCAGGCTCTACGAGCGTGTGTCCCAGATAGGTTCCTCCGGCAAGGCCTGAACCCGGGTCGGCTGGCCTCTCAGGCGTTCGATCAGCTCCCGGGTCTGTTCCGGCGGAGCGCTGCACCAGAACTCCTCCTGCCCGGGTTGATTGCACCGGTTCAGTAAATCCTGCTCCTCGAGTCGTCGAAACAGCTGACGCGCCACTGCGGGTCCGGTGTCGATGATGGTTACCGCCGAACCGGCGGATTGTTCGATGCTGGGTTTCAGAAAGGGGTAGTGGGTGCAGCCCAGAACCAGGGTGTCCACACCCGATTCGAGCACCGGCTGCAACTGCCGATGGACGATTTCCCGGGTTTCGGGGTGCTCCGGTCCCATGAATTCGATCGCTTCGACCCAACCCTGGCAGGGACAGATGATGACCTGGGATTCTCGCGCGTGCTCGCGCAGCAGGGAACGGAACTTTCCGCTGCTCAAAGTACCCTGGGTGGCCAGCACGCCGATGCGACCCCGGCTGCTCAGTTGAATGGCTGGTTTCACCCCGGGCTCCATGCCGACGATCGGCAGGTCGTAAGCCGCCCGCAGATGTTTGACCGCTGCGGCCGTGGCGGTGTTGCAGGCAATCACAATGCCTTTGACCTGGCGTTGCATGAGAAACCGGGTGATGTGCTGCGCACGTTTGAGGACGAAGGCCTCGTCCTTATTGCCATAGGGCAGGTGAGCCCGATCCGAGACATAGATCAGATGTTCCTTGGGAAGCATCTGACGGATATGGCTGAGCACCGTAAGCCCGCCGATACCGGAGTCGAAGATCCCGATGGGTTGATCAGACGGCATTGCCGACCTCGTTCTTGAGCAGGCGCTCCGCTTCACGCTCCAGGAGCACGTAGCGGTCATTCAATTCCTGCAGGTCAGCAGTCTGACAAACGGATTCGAACTCCCGGATCCGATGATCCAGCGCGGGTACCCCGCAACTGGACGTGGAACCATGTACCTTGTGTACCAGTTCCTTGAGCTGCTCACGATCAGACAGATCGATATGGCGTTTGATCTGAATCAACTGCTGGGGCAGTTCCTTGCAAAGTTGCTGGAACATTTCATCGGCGAGTTTTTGATCACCACCGGTAATTGCAAGCAGTTTGTTCATGTCCCTTACTGGCAGGTCACTGCTGGCCAAGTTGGGCTTGAGATTGGATTCGAAAACGGATGGGAACAGATCATCGGCAGATTTTGCACGGAAGATCATGTTGATTACCGACCACATTTGCGGCTCATCGATGGGTTTCAGCAGGTATCCGTCCATGCCGGCCTCGCGGATCTGATTACGGGTGCTTGGCACCACGTCCGCGGTCAATGCAATGATGGGGGTATGTCGCTGCCCATTCTCATTACGGCGGATGATTTCCGCGGCCTCTGTGCCTTTCATCTTGGGCATGTGAATGTCCATCAGAATCAGGTCGTAATGGTTGCTCTGTGCCATGGCTATTGCGCTGAGCCCATCGTTTGCCTCGCTGACCAGGGCGCCTTTACTGCGCATCAGGGTACTGATCAGTTTCAGGTTGATATCGTTGTCGTCCACTACGAGGATGCTGTAGTTCTCAAGCCGGGGGTGGATCTCGACCCGTTCCGGTGAAGTCAGATAGTCGACCTGCTTGGTCTTAACCGCGAACAGTGTGCATAACACCTCATCAAGCCTGGCGGTACTGATGGGTTTGGAGAGGTAGATATCGTGGCTGAGGGATTGGAACTGTTCGATGATGGTGCGCTCTGAAGCGCTGATCAAGGTCAGTAAGGGTGTCTGGGTTTGTGACTTGAGGCGTAGGATTTCAAACTCTGCGGTCCCCGCGTCAATCTCCTGATGGGTGAAGCCGATCACGATCAGATCGACTGATTCCTGATTTTCATAAGGCAGGTGCCCTTCGATCACCTCAATGCCAAAATCTTCCAGGGCGTGTTTCAAGGAGAGATAGGAAAGCCTGTGATTGTCAATCAGCAGCGCGCGTTTACCATATTGGGTCAGGCTTGGCTCAGAGATTTCCGGGTTGGGGTGTTTGAGCAAAGGAATGGATACGATGAAATTCGCACCTTTACCGAGGCTGCTGAACAACTCGATATCCCCGTTCATCGATTGCGCCAGTTTTTTACAGATACTCAGTCCCAGACCGGTGCCGCCGTACATTCGACTGGTGGATGAATCGGCCTGCTGGAACGACTCGAACAGCATGTTCTGCGCTTTGTTGTCGATCCCGATCCCGGTATCCGTCACGGAAAATTTCAAGATGAATTGATTGTCCGATTCGGAATCGATCATCACCCGGATGATGACATCCCCATCATGGGTGAATTTGATCGCATTGCTGATCAGGTTGACCAGGATCTGGCGGATCCTGGGTTCATCGCCAATCAATATTTTCGGTACGTCGGAATAGACCAGCAGAACCAGTTCGAGTCCTTTGTCATGGGCCGAAGGGGATAGCAGAATAGTCGGGTCTTCAAAGCATTCGCGGACATTGAACGGGGCGGTTTCGGGTTCAAGTTTGCCATACTCGAGTTTCGAGTAATCAAGTATTTCGTTGATGATGTCCAGAAGATTGATCGCAGACTTCGAAATGGTATTGACCAGGTCACGCTGCTGCAGCGATAAGTCGGTTTTGAGCAGCAGATTGGTGAAGCCCAGGACCCCGTTCATCGGAGTGCGTATTTCGTGACTCATGTTCGCCAGGAACTCCGACTTCGCCTTGCTGGCCGAGAGTGCGCGTTTCTTCGCCAGATCCAGTTCCACATTCTGAATCTCGATGGCCTCAAGGGTTTCGGTGAGTTCCGCGGTGGCCTGATCGATCTGCTGCTGCATGGTTTCATGGGAATGCAGAATGCGGCTGGTCATGGCGTTGAAGCCCTCTTCCAGGCTTCGAATCTCGCCTTTGGAGACTTCCGGCACCCGAACCGACAGGTCACCTTCGCGCATACGCGCCACGGCCTGGGTAAGTCGGGCGATGGGGTTGATCATCGAGCGACTGATCGCCAGCGAGAAGAAGGCCGTGGTAATCAGACCGAATACCAGCATGATGATGGTGTTGGTGATGATGCTGACCTTGTTCTCGTTGAGCCGGGTTTTGCTCAGGGTGAGGATCACATGACCGAGACTTTCCGGGCTGTTCATGGGAGAGTCCAGGGACTGATCCGGATAGTCACTGATCTCGATGTCCTCGACCAGGTAGATCGCAGGGGCACTGAACTCCGCAAGATTGCCACTGCTTTCCATATCGTTCTTGACCATGTAGGAGAGCAGGTCCCCAGAGGCATCGAAAACCTTGATGCTGTGCACATCGTGCTGCAGAAAGATCGGTCTCAGGCTCATTTCCAGGATCGATTTGTCCCGGGTGAATATCCCATACACGCTGATCGCCGCAGACTGACTCGCAATCGATTCGCCGCGTTCATCGAACAGTTCGTTGAGTCGTTCGATCTGGGTGCTTATCAGATAGATGGTGAGCAGCAGGGCGAGCACCGACGCGGGTAACAGCCCGATCATGAGCGCCTGGAACTTGAGTGATCTCAGTTTGCTCAGAATCATTTCGGCGCCAGTTCCATCATGGTCTTTTTCAGACGGGTTTCAGACTTGATGGGGAAACCCAGCGAACGGGCCACATCTGTGTTGAACAGGACGGAAAAGTACGCATCCATCTGCTGGAACTTCGGCAGTCTTTTGTCCTTGAAATAATCCACAACATTATCCCTGACCTGATCGGCAATGTCCTGGGGTGAGGAGTAGACCGCAGCGAGCGCACCGGCCTTGACGTACGCCGAGGAAAAGCCGATCAAAGGTATCCGCTTACGGTATGTCGACAGCAGAATATACGAGACTGTGGTTTTATTGTGAATATTACTGTCCGGAAGGGCGAGAAAAATGTCGATATCGTCAAGAATACGGCTCAAAGCTGTACCGATGCTTTCCGTTGAGGCGACCTCACCCATGTGAAGATTGAGATCCAGGAACTTGGCAAGATCATTCAGGCGGGATTTTTCCAACTGATCCTGTTCTGCGACCAGTACGCCGATGTTTTTGAATCGCTCGGAGAGCGCCTTGATCAACAGCAGGCTACGCTCAATCGGCTGGTCGAGATACAGGTAGTATTGCTGTGGATTGTTATATGAGGAGTTCTCGATAGCCTTGCTGTTCTTCGGTACCAGGGCAGAGATCGTGGGTGTCTCTGCATAATGTTTCTGGGTAAACAGGGCGGCTTGTATGCCCAGCGTGATGATCAGTTGGTGATCTCTGCGGGGTTGTGATTCATAGGATGAAATCTGAACGATATCAAAGTTACTGTTTTGGCAGGTGAGTTCGTGATTGCGACAATACTTTATGGTCGTGTTGGTGATGGTCGTTGCAACATCCAGGTAGACGTCATCATTGTCACTGAGCAGTATCAGGACGTTATTCAGTGCTCCATCGGCAGACGCACAGGTGGACGACAGCCAGAAGAAGAAAAGCAGCAGGAACCGTTGCAGGATTCTCGGAATGGATCGGATTCGGTGACATGCCAATATCCTGCCATACGCGTATCGCCATCCTGAGATGGTCTTCGGCGGCTGTGTTTGGAATATCGGCATTCTGGTTGATTCGATCAGAAGGCGAGCTTGGCCTGAACGTACGCCCGGGGTTCCCAGACGTTGTGTCCATCGTTCTCATAATCGTGATAGAAGTCGTAGTTGTTTTTGTGCAGATTCTGAAAGATCAGCGATAGATCGAGTTTCGACTGATTGAGTTGAAACCGTTTGTTTACCTTGATATCGAATCGGCTGTAGTTGGGGACTGCATCACCTTCGCCGGGCCACTCCAGTTCATCCGTGAAGTAGTAGGCAGCGCTGAGGGTCACCTCTTCATCGAACCGGTGGCTGGCCAGCAGGCTGAAGGTGCGTTTGGGAATTTTCTGGGCGGCATTTTCCCGGTAGCTGGTCACGCCGTCCTTGACCCTTTTGATTTCGTTGCCGTGGATATTCAGATAACTGAATCCGAAGTAGAGCAGATCTCTTTGGGTGGGACGATAGTCCAGTTCGAACTCGATACCATCGATTTCCACGGTGCCGAAATTGGTGTATGTGAAAGAGCCTTGCTGCATGGAATCGAGCCATCCGTAGAGAATTGCCAGATCGACCGGGTCAGTAATCCCCCGGTCCGGATCCAGATGGTCGAAGTTGCGATACTGATCGATGATGTCCGTGTAGCGCTCGTGGAACACACAGATATCGTAGTTGAGGCCCAGGTCGGTGAACTGTCCGAAATAGCCAAGCTCGACCCGGTCGATGCGTTGTGGCTCAAGATCCTCGCTGCTGTAGGACCAGGACTTCAAGGGATCCTCATCGGATCCCAGAAACACCGCCAGATTGGCATTGTCCTCATACAGGGTCGGCATCCGGTAGGATCGGGATCCGCTCATGCGGATGGTGTCGGTGGTGCTCAAATGGTAGTTGATGCCCAGTCGGGGGGAGAAGACCGATTTCTTACCTTCGAACTTCTCTAACATGGTGCCCGCATTCACCACGGTCTGTTCCGTGGCATACCACTCACCATTGAGAAACAAACGGAACAGATCCCGGGTGATTTCCTCGTCGGTCTGGAACAGCCAGGTACTTTCACCCCGGTCCTGCCTTGCTCCGAACCCCCAGGCAAGCCGCAATCCATCCAATGGCTCCAAAGTGTTTTCGATCTCCAGGTCATAACGATGGGATTTCAATCCAAGCCAGGAAAACGCAAAGGGCTCGTCCCTCAGATTTAATGCCTCGAGCATAGACGCGAAATCGTAGCGTCCCCCTGAGGCTGACAGGGCAAAGGCGTCCAGTCGCATCGGTTCGGGGATGTCCTGCAGGCGGCTGTCCGCCATGATCATCTCAGAAAGGGTGGGTGTGTAGGCGAGATCATCGACTGAGTAGTAGTTGTGATAGAAGTGGACCCGCACGGTGTTGTTCGGGTTGATCAGATGACTCCATTCGATGGACTGGTAGTTATAGCGGGTGTCCAGTTGACGGTCTTTCTGTACCAGGGTGTCATGCCCCTCCAGATAGTCGCCGGCGACCACACCGAAGGTCGTTCGCAGGGTATTGCTTTCGTCGAAATGGTAATCGCTGTCCCACTTCAACCACTTGACCTGGGTGGAGTCAATACGATTGTCGAATCCGTCATCTTCCCGGTAGCTGGTGGAGATGCGGAAATCCAGCTTGCCTTGAGTGGCGGAGTGCGCTGCCTCGACATAACGGGTTTTTTCATAGCCGACGGTGGTGCTGATCAGGGTCCCCGGCATGTCTCCCGGTCGGTTCGTGACGATATTGATGACACCGGCGTAGGAGTTGGATCCGTAGGCGGCAGCGTTGGGCCCACGAATCACTTCGATGCGCAGAATCTCATCCATGCTGAGGGAGATTTCGGTCCAGGGGATGCCTCCGTAGACCGGGTCATAGATCGACCGACCGTCGATGAGTACCTGCATGTCCCGGGCATACTCATCAGCATGCCCGTGATAGGTAACCGTGGCGCGGGTGCCGGAGTAGAAACCCACCACGAATCCGGGCACCAGCCGCAACAGGTCCGGAATGTTCAATGCCGCACTGGCCTCGATCATCTTACGATCGATAACGGTGATGGCGCTGGGTGTGTCCGCCTGGGATTGAGAAAGTCGAGATACCGACAGAACCACCGGTAACTCATCGTAAAAGTAGTTTTCCGAGAGCAGCAGCGGTGAGGATTCCGCGTACAGTTCCGTGGCGTAACAGAGCGCTGTGGAGAGTATCAGAGGTGTGGTGATAAGACCGTGATGTTTTGCTGTCAGCATGTATAAGCCTTGATTATCCTGGATGGGGAACGTCGCAGCGGCATGCAAACCTGCGCTGGCGGGTCCCCGGTAACCGTGGTGAACGGGTTGTCCTTTCTCGATAGGTCGGTTTCATTTTCCAAATCTGACGGTGTGGTGACATGACCCACTCCGTGCTGGATTGTTGTAACTCGGTCTGTCTGCATTCGCCGCATGGGTATACCCCGGGTATCGTCCTTGATACCACGATCTGGCTGGTTGTTGACAGTTTGCTCTGACGGCGAGACTCGGTGTTGAAATTCGTCGCATAAAAACTGTTCATACCAGCGAATCGGGTTGTTGTCACAGAATGCCCTTTATCGTGCGCGCATCTGAGCACATCGATAAAAGTCTGTTGAACATCCTTGCTCCGGGATTGCCCGGAGACAGGTTTACTCACCCGATGAAAACGAAATCCTGCTGGTCAGGCGCCTGCCTGTGCCATCCTTGCGGATGTCCCCTCAGCGGCGGGTGGATGCCTGCTGCACTGGCCGGGCGCACGATTCGATTGCCGTTTTCCTGGATTTTACTGCGTATGATCGGTTCTGCGTATGAATTTAATGACTGTTTCTGACCCTTTGACGCATTTCGTGCCAGATTCAGTGGGGTTGGCAGAATGCCTGTCCGCTGGCTTCGTTCCAATAACCGTTGCAGGGACCCAGGGCCATGTAGGGTTGAATGTCCGCGGGAGTCTCTCCGTTGCGGGCAGCGTGAAAGGCGGAGACGATCCGGTCGGTGAAATTTGATTGTGGACTGATACGCAACACGTCGACCTTCAGATCGGTCAGCCGGCCCACTTCGCTGAGCAGGTCACAGGTCTTTGCCGATACGGTCTGGATGCCGTTCAGGGCGAGGAAGGGTTCTCCGTCCTGGGTGGAAATCAGCCGGCCGTCGGGGTGGTCGATGCACTTGTACTGGCAATCGTCCTTGGGAAGGTTGTAGGACCGGGCGGTAAAGCAGCGTGCGGAAAGGGTCAGGGGCATACGGCCAAAACAGAAGACCTCGGTCTCAACGCCACCGGGCCGCTGTTGCTGCATCAAGGACAGGGTCTGTTGACCGAGTTCCACCGGCATCACCCAGCGCACCAGTCCCCGGGTCGCCAGATAGGCGAGGGTCTTGGGGTTATAGACATTGACACTCGGCCCGGTGGTGAAGGGCAGTCCCTTTTCACTGAGGATCTGCACGGCGCCAATGTCGTTGGCTTCCACCAGGAAATGCCCGTTGTCGCACAGTCTGCGCAGGGTCATCAGGTCTGATTCCGCTTCCAACAGTGCCAGGGTCGAGAGCACGATCTGTTTGTCGGTATCCCGACTCAGACGGGTTGCCAGGTCGATCCAGTCCTGAGTCTTCAGGCTGCGCCGTTTGGAACAGACTGTCTCACCCAGGTAGATAATGTCCACTGGCATTTGCGCCGCCTGTTCATAGAACGCGAACAGGTCGTCCCGGGACCAGTAGAAAAGTACCGGGCCCAGAGAGAGCTTGGGTGTGTGCTGCATGGGTGTGCTCATTGCCAGGGACGATAGTAGGGGCCCAGGGTGGTGCTGGCGCCTTCCGAGACCTGATCAAGGGTCTGGTTCCAGGCAGCCTGGGCCTGGTAGTGATCCGGGTCACGCTGACAGGCATCCAGGGCGGCCCGCCACACCCGGGTGACCTGGGCCACGTAGGCGGGGGAACGCTGGCGCCCCTCGATCTTGATCGCCCTGACTCCGGCCCGGCGCAGTTCCGGCAGCAGTTCCAGGGTGTTCAGGGAGGTGGGTTCCTCGATCGCATAGTAGGTGTGATCACCCACCTTGAAACGGCCTTTACAGATGGTGGGGTAGCCCGCCTGCTCGTTGCGCGCATAGCGGTCGGTCAGCAGTCCGTTGAGGCGGGATTCCAGCCCATCGGGGGTTTCCCGGTACTCCACGAAGGGTGCAGGGGAGCATGCGCCGTGGGTATTGGGCGACTCGCCGGTGACATAGGAAGAGAGGATGCAGCGACCCTCCACCATGACGCAGAGACTGCCGAAACCGAAGATCTCGATCTCCACGGGGGCGCGCTCGATCACCTGTTCCACCTGGCTCAGAGACAGCACCCTGGGCAGCACCGCGCGGCGGATGTTGAAGGCGTCGGCGTAAAAGCCCAGTGCCTCGTAATTGGTGCTCGAGGCCTGCACCGAGAGGTGCAGGGGGAGTTGCGGATGGGTGCTGTGGGCATACTCGAGAATACCGATGTCAGCACAGATCAGGGCATCCACCGAGAGTGACGCCGCGGTGTCCACCGCCTCCTCCCAACGCGCCCAATTCTGTGGCCGGGGGTAGGTGTTGATGGCCATGAACACCCGTTTTCCTCTGCTGCGGGCATACTCGATACCCTCTTTTGCGCGCTTCAGATTGAAGTTCAGGCCGGGGAAATGACGTGCATTGGTGTCATTCTGCAGACCGAAATAGACCGCGTCGGCGCCATTGTCCACCGCGGCCTTGAGGGAGGGCAGGTTACCTGCCGGACATACCAGTTCCATAAATTCACTCATTTCAGGCGACATGCCGGGATCGACTGCGGCGTTGTTGCAGTTCCCGGGCAATCGCATTGAGCACCCGCCATTTTTCGGCACACCAGCCGGGCGCCAGCAGCAGGGACTTCGAGGCGGTTCCGGTCAGCCGGTGCCAGACGATTCCCTCGGGGGCCTGTTCCACCAGATTGGCGGCGATCTGAACATACTCACGCAGGTTCAGGGGACGGTAGTCGCCGTTGCGCCAGGTGTTGGCCAGGCGAGTCCCTTTGACGATGTGCAGGGGGTGCAGTTTGAGACCGTCGGTACCCAGGTCGGCGACCCGGGAGAGGGTTTCCGAACAGTGGTGGCCGGTTTCCCCGGGCAGGCCGGCGATCAAATGGGTGCACACCTTCAGGCCTCGACCCCTGGCACGGAGTATGGCGTCCCGGTATTCCGCGAAGCCATGCCCGCGGTTGATCCGTTCCAGGGTCTTGTCAAAAGCCGATTGCAGACCCAGTTCCAGCCATACCTCATGTCCCGCATCCTGATAGCGGGCCAGCAGGTCGAGTACCGGATCGGGCACGCAATCGGGTCGGGTGCCGATCGACAAGCCAATCACGTCCGGTTCCGCCAAGGCCTCCGAGTAGAGTTGCTCGAGCCGCTCGATCCGGTCGTAGGTATTGGTGTAGGCCTGGAAATAGGCCAGGTATTTCATCGCTCCGGTGCGCTTGCGGATCACCTGGCGTCCCGCCTCGATCTGCTCGTGGACCGGCTTCGGACGGCGGCCATTGGGGCTGAAGGTGACGTTGTTGCAGAAGGTGCACCCCCCCTGTCCCTTGGTACCGTCCCGGTTGGGGCAGGTAAACGCACTGTCCAGGGCGATCTTGTGCACCCGCTCACCATAGCGGTGCAGCAGATATTGCCCGAAGGTAGGGACCTGTTCGGCAAGGGTGGTCATCGCGCTCAACCCACCTGATTCAATACACGGCGCCGAAATTTTACCTTCAGACGTTTTGCGATGGCCTCACAGGCCGGAATATCCACCCCTTCGAGCCCATCGATGGCGGAGGCGGTGACATCGGGTACGAACTGTGGCGCCCGGGCGAGGAACTCCAGCATGGCCTCGTAGGATCCCGGCAGGTTGGGTCGGCAATGGCGATCGTAAACCTCGGCATTCTGCGCGTTCAGGGAGACCGACAGCGCATCGACGCACTCGCCCAACTCGGGCAGGGTATCGTGTTTATGGACCAGATTAGACAGACCGTCAGTGTTCACCCGCACCTGTCCGCCCTGTTTCTTGATGTGCCGGGCGACCTCCAGCAGCACGTTCAGGCGCAGGGTAGGCTCTCCGTATCCGCAGAACACCACCTGGTCGTAGCGGGCCGGATCGTCAATTGAGGCGATGACTTCCTCGGCCGTAGGTCGGTGATCGAAGGTGAGGTCATAGCCTTTGACCGTCATGTCGCCCAGGGTTTTCGGGCAAAAGGCACATTCCAGGGTACAGCGGTCGGTGATGCTCAGGTAGAGATTATTGTCGATCTGGTAGCTGATTTGCTGAGCCACGTTTTCCTCTTGGATTCGATTCGCACTAAACGAAATACACTATCAATCGGCGCATATTTATCAATGATATAGGTCAAAACAGCCGATACTGAATGGATCTTTGCGTGTCCGATCGTCGACTCTGACGGCAGGCAGGTGGCGAAAAACACACACGCTTCAGGTTCCGCTCCTGCGTCACCCGGGTCAGGGGGAATCGCTTATCGGCTCAGGGGCTCAGGTATCCCGATTCTCCCCCATGCGCCAGCATCACCACTTTGGGTTCGATCAGTTCACTAAGACGGGTTTGGGCTGCTTCGGTGACTTCCGCGCCATCATGAAACAGCAGGGTCACCGCAAACGGGCCTTGTCCCGTGGCTTCCTGGGCAATGTTGTCGGGGCTGACCACCACCCGGCCCAGAGTCCGCTTGGTGGGCCAGGAAATGTCTCCGTAGGCGTGATAAACCAACTCGGAACAGACGATCCGGTCACTGCTCTGGGTATCGAAATTGAAATCGTAGGCCTTGCCGACCTGGCGCAGGGTCTGCAGGATCACTTCGCGGCGTTCGGCCTGATCCTGCGAGCGGTGACGCAGCACCGCCAGGTCATCCACATTCATGAACTGCGCCAGGGTGTTCATTTCCACCCCGGAACGCAGCGCCTCCACCACGCCTCGTCCCCGCTTGATCTCCCGCTGATGGGCCACCACAACCGGGTGATCCCAGATGCCGAGTGCCTTGAGTTCCGATTCGGATCCAATCCATACCGCGGCATGTCCCCAGTGACCGGGAATGAAGGAGTCAGTGAGGCGAAAGGGGGTCTTCTCCAACAGCACATCCCCGGCCTTGAGGTTGGCGCCGATGCGATCGAGCAATCGCGGACGGTTGTCGAGCTTGCCGCGCCGGGATTCCACCAGTCCCACCATGTTGCCGAACAGCATGCTGGAGTAGTTGATGCCCTCGTTCTTCAACTCCTGCAGGGTGTCCGAGGAGACCGTGCCGATCAGATCAAGCACATGGCCGGTATATCTCAGGGGGTGAACGCGACGCACCATGGCGTAGGAGGGACTCTGATTCACCAGTTCCGCGACATAACGAATCCGGTCATCCTTCGATTGTACGAGGTCAGCGGCATGCTGTTCGTACCAGATCAATCCGCGACGCACCCGGGCGCGATTGACCGCCGAGGAATAGGAGGCGGCTACCCGCCGCAACTCGCCTTTAGGGACCTCGTAGCCGGAATCGCCCGCATTGATGTGGTTGCGCAGAAAATCGTTGTCCCGGTAGAGCGCCACGGCGGTGAGGTAGTTGTCATAGAGCGTCAACGCAGCGGCTAATGACATGGCGATGCCCACCGCTTGAACCTGGGCCTCCTGTGGATCCTCGGGGATCGGTGCATCGAGCCAGCACTCATGCGCCGTGGCCACCTCCCAGAGCTGTTTGCGAATCGTCACCAGCTGTGCGGCGCCGGCGCTGAGCAGGCGCATGTCCGAACCGAGCAACGGTTCCTTCTCACGCTGTTTCTCCTTGAGATGCTCGAGAAAGGTGAGGGACTCGGCGCGCAGGCTCAATGCCTCTTCGGTGAGGTTCTGATGACGGGCAAGTTTTTCCTGCAGACTGTCCACCGAGTAGCGGATGTCTAACGGGGTGTCGCAGGTTTGCGTTGCGAAGAGCGCTTCGGCGGCTTGCAATGGAATTACAAAAACCGAGGAAAACGCGACGCATACCAGGAGGCGCAGACAGTAAAAATGAAATCTTTGGTTAAAACGTGACAGACGGGTGGTCATGGTGCGGGGAATCTCAATCCTTGATGGTGGGTCCTGTTGTACAGATCTGCCCGGGTAGTGTAATACTTCGTTGAATCAATACCAAATGACCACTCAGGGCGGGTCTGTTTGTTGTTTGATGTGGGAAGTGGGACATGCACACAAATAAAGGAGTCAGTATGGATGTGATGCACTGGATTGTCGTGTTGCTGGTTGTGTTTTTGGTGTTTCAGTATCTGGTGGGCCCGATACTTGTCTACTTCAACCAGAAACTTCCGGAAAGCTATCGATTCAAACTTCTGGAGAGTGAACCTTTCCTGGAACAGCGGGGCAGGGTCTTTCAACAACTGCATCAGGAGATTTGTGAAAGCGGGTTTCGCTATGTCGGATCTTCCGAAATGCACATGAGCCATAGTGCGCTCTATTTTTCGGTCTACTACTCTGAGCCACGCAAACTCAGTGTTCTTTTGATGACCGCTCATGCGGAAAACACTACGCCCTTCACCCAGATCGAGTTTGTCCAGTTGTACCGTGACGGATCCTTGTTGAGCGTCAGTAACAATGGTTTGTTCAGCGTTTATCCGGAATGGGACATCAAGCAGATGTATCGCTTTCCCCAGGTCAACGACTTCACCGAACTGTTGCAGATCACGGATCGGTTGATTGGCAAATACAAGACTAAAAGTGTTGCTGAAGCCCTGCCTCAGGGAGAGGAGTTTTCCATCATAGAAGCACATCTGAATGATGAAATGGCGCATCTTGTGGAAATCGGCTGGGTGTCGCCCGTTGTGCGTGACCATGAACGTGGTCTGACATTCAAAGGAGCGGTTCTGATGACCTGGAAGATGTGCTGGCCGGTCAAGATTTTGATCAACAAAATCGATGTCAACCGGTCCCTCTCCGCATTGGAGAATGCCTGATGTGTCCAATAGCCCCGATACCTCAGCCCCCTTATGAAATATCAAAAAGTGGGTTGGACCTGGAAAAGCACCACGACCCGTTGCTCGACACTCATTTGGAACAACCAAACTGCTCTCCTCGCGCCTTGATGGGCGCTTTTTCAGGTCCAACCAAGCGTATTGGATTAGTGTTAACACGCCCTAGCCAATCGCTGTGTTTTTCGACAAACCGGATTTGTTATCCAATCCCAGTTGAGTCAGGATCATAACTGCCCCGGCCAGAGTTCCCGCCAGATGCGCAGGAGGGAAGGGAGGCCATCTGATATGGGTCAGCAGCGAAGTTCCGCTGTGCAACTCCAGTATCAGCTTGGCAAGGCAGATCAATCCGGCGACGATCACCCAGCCGGAGCGGGTTTGCCTGCCGTATAGGTAGAGTGCCATCACCAGAAGGGTATTGAGCACACCTGAGAGTCCGCAGTAGCGGGTGACCTGGGTGACCCCGGACATCAGCAGCAGATCCACGCTCACCACCCCCGCGAGTATCGTGCTGATCCACAAAATGCGGGAGTTCTGCTCCAGGTAGCCCCCCAGAACGCCGAGTGCTGCCATGTTCCAGAACCAGTGGCCCCAGTCGGTATGTATGAGGTGACCACTGAGCAACCGCCACCAGGATCCGGAGAGCACTTGGTCATGTTCGAAATACAGCAATTCGTGAACCTGGGGTGCCAGCATCAGGCCGGCAGTCAGTAATATTGTGGCGAGGGTCAGTTTGGGAAGTTTCATCGCGTGACTCCGGAACCGGCCAGGCATCAGCCTGGCCGGTTGTCTGGCAGGGTGAGATCAGGCTTTGTTACGGGACTGCCCGGCCTTCCACAGAGGAATCAGGAGAAGCAGCAGCCAGGGGCCGAGCGCACCCCCTCCGCTGTGCCCGGATGAGGGGTAAGCGCGGGGTTTGCTGTACATGGGTTGCTGTTCATCCACCCGGTTGTTGACCACCGGCGCACTGCTGCGCTGTTGCCGGGCGGCCTGTTCCATGGCCACACGGGCCTGGTTGCGCCGATCGATACCGTAGTGCTGATACTGCTCTTCACGCATCACCGTCATCGAGGTGTAGTCGGTGACCAGGCTGTACTCCTTGGCCAGATCCACGATCGCCTGACGGCTGTCCGCATCTTCTCCGAGGTAGTCGATACGGTTCTGCAGATCCTCGATGCTGGCAAAGGCCCACAGGCGTTCGATTTCCGGATTGCGGGTGCTCTGAGCAGGAAAATCAAAGCGGGTGCTGTAATCGACCGGTTGTCCGGATACCTTGCCATGGATGCGTACATCCGCGGTTCCGTCACCCCAGTAGTGGCCGAACAGAATCAACTGCTGGCCGCGATAGAGCGAGCCGATCCGCTCCGGAGTCAGGTCCTTGACCTTGACGCCGCTGATCTTTACATCGATATCGTGTAACGCTTCATGGGTCAGTTTGCTGGTGGCCAGCATCAACTGACCGACGATGTCGTCACTGTTGGAAACGTTCATTGCGAAACCGTTGGAGATCTTGGCCATTCCCTGCAGCAGGGGACGATTGGCGCTGTTGCCCATGACGAAGGTGAACAGTCTGACATCGTAATGTTCCAGCAATTTCAGAAAATCCTTCTTCTGGGTATGTCCCACATTGGCGACCCCGTCGGTAACCAGTACCAGGGCACTGGGGCGGTCGGAATCCAGGCCTCTGATACCCAGTTCGAGACCGGCATACAGATTGGTGCTGCCCGAGGGTTGTGACTGCTCGAGGCGGTCGATCATCCGCCGGGTGTTTTCCGGTGTGGCCTGCTGATAGCCGGAACTGATTTCCTGTGCGCGATCGTTGAACAGCACCACTTTGAAGCGGTCCACATCGGAGAGTGAGGAGAGGCCTTTACGCACACCCTCCACCAGGCTCTGATACTTGCCCTGCATGGAGCCGGACAGGTCCAGTACGAACACCCAGTCCCGTCCCTGGGTAATGGCGGCCAGATCGTCCCCTGGGGTCACGGTGAGCATAAAGGTGCCCCGATCCTTGCCGGGTTCCTTGTGCGTCACCATGTCGACGCTGCCGGGCAGCCCCTGCTGATGGCGCCAGTAAACCACGATGTCTTTGTCGAGCTTCTGAATCACTGTGGATGGGGTCTGAGCCGCACCCGTTTCCTCGGCAACCTGACCATTGTGCAGGGAAACTGTCCACTCCTGGGGTGACAGGGCATTTGCCACGGCCTGTGGATGCTGTGGCAGGCGCATTTCATCAACCGGGTAGGAACTGCGTAATTTGAGTTCGAAACTGAAGGCCTCCGTCACCACGTCCTGGTAATTCCAGAATGCGATGCGCTCCTCGTCCACGCCCCCCTCCTGCAATGGGTAGACATATCGGCCGATACCTGTGTCCACATGGGCAGGTTGGATGTAAACCAGGCGGATTCTCACATCCTGCTGAGGTTTGACCGGGTAGACACGACTGTCAAAGGTGCGGTAACCATCCTGCTCAGTCAGGGCGGCCTCGCGTCCCTGATCCCGCTCCTGCTGGTAGACCTCCCGGGCCCGTTGTTTCTCCAGGACCTCTCCGGTAACCGGTTGGCCGTCGATCCAGTAGGTGAACTCCCCGACCGAGGCCTTGTCCGGCACCGGGAATGAGTAGATGGCTTCGAGTTCGGTGTCGTTCGGGTTGTGAAAAACCTGTTCCACCGAGGTGACCGCGTAGCCATCCTCGATGTTCACGGTAACGTGGTGCTGGCTGATTTCCAGTTCCGGCAGGTTTCCGGACTTGGGGGTCATCAGGCCGGCTGCAAACGCGTATTGGCCGGTCAACAGCGAAACGCCGATGATCCAGTAGCGTAGTGATTTCATGAGATTGTTCATGACAGGACTCCCTTAGAGTTTGTGCTTGTGATCTCCGCAAAGGAGATGATGAAACACTAGCGCTGGGTCCTGAATGATTAAACTAAAAATCAAAAAGATCTAAAATGAAGTTCTGAAAGTACCGTATATCAGTACTTTCTGGGTGTGGGAGGCGAATAAGTCAATGGGATGTCACGCGCTGGAACCCTGATGCCCGAAATGCGGGTCATGGGTCTGATTTAGCGCCCAGCGGCGTTTTCTTGCACTCATGTAGCTGGACTGCACCACGCACATTCTGCCTTACCGTGCGCACAATCAGCCCCTGCAGGGTAAATAGGATTAGTGTTAACAGACCCTGGCAGGCTGTTCGAATTCTACTCAGACGGCACGATTCTGCGTTGAATCCGCCTCAAAATGCTCATTCACTCCAGTAAACCGCGCTATTTCGGCGAAGCTAGCCTTGTCTCGCACGTGTCTGAGCGGATTTCAACAGCCTGCTAGGCAAAGCGTTTTACAAGAATCGTGATGACGACAAAGAACAGGATAACCCAGAGTTCGTGACCCGTATTTCTCGGGATCCGATCCGGCACCTCTGATCCGCGTAGCTTATCGCGGTGTCTATAGCCCTGAATCCATAGCACGATGGTTGGAATGGTTGCGCATCCGATCAAGTACATGAATATCGTGAGGAGATAAAAGACTGTCGGATTTCCCTCAAAGCTCTGCTCAAATATGGCAACAGTGCTGTAGATGGCCAGGGAGAAGATCAAGATTGTCGCCAGTAGGGTGATGGCGATAATCCGCATCGGGTGTGGATGAACTGCAGCGTTGTAATAGTGCCTGAGGTAACCCAGATACTGATGTCGGTAAAATCTGCCCAGGTAGTCTTTTATTGACTGACTCATCCACTGTATCTCGAATCACTGTCGGAGCGGATTGCTTCAACCTCTGGGGATGGGTTGTGGCTGAACCGATGCTCCACTTCTGTCACCCAACCAATCTTTGACATATTCACTTGCCGTGGCTCGAAGATCATCGACTACCTTTGAGCCAATCTCTGCTGTCGCGTTGAATGCTTCGATTCCGATTTCAACACCGGCCTGTACGACAGGCGCGACAGACTCATCGATAAAATCATCAAACTGTTTATCGGCACCGGACATTTTATACGTCTCTTCTGCCGCCACCCCAGCGAGGGTACCCGCCACAACGGCGCCTGGTCCGGTCAAGGACGTTGCCAGGCCGACTGTGGCTCCCGCTGTGCCGCCAACTACGGCATTATCCACGGTCTTTACCGCACCAATGATTCCGGCCGTGATCTGCTCCGCGGTGGTTGCGTTGTCGTCCAGTTTGGCAATTTCCGATATTGAACCGATGACAGGTCCGGCCACCATGCCTGCCACACCTGCTTTTTTGCTTGCGGATTCTGCAAAATCCAGGGCTTTCGATGCCTTTCCGAGATCATTGGAGAGTTTCCTGCCTATGACCGATTTGTCGCTGAGTACCCGATTTCTGGTCTCCAGCGTTTTATCCACATCATAGTCAACAGCGTCCGGGTGAAGGGCGCTCTTCAATCCTCCCGGTTTGTTTGCATCGCGCAGTGCCTCAGCCTTGTCGATTTGAGCAGGATCTCCGCTTGCCTTCAAGCGCTCGATGGCATGTTCCACAGGGCCTTGAATGGTATCCTGTTGGACCTTGGTCGCCACAGTCGATACGGCGGCTGTGCTCATGGTCGTCACGTACCCGGCAACGTCTGCGGTAGTATCGATGGAGTTGGATGGTTCCCCTTGTGGTGCTGTTGAGGCACTCCTTTCGGGTGTATCCGCATGGGCGTGTGTCGCGAGGGATGAGTCGAGTGACGTCTGGGAATATTTCAAGCGGTCTTCTGTGGTAGAGCTGTTCGCAAGTCGTTCTGCTGTGGTCGGGCTATCTGCCAAAGAGGTCCCACTATTCGTCATGGACCCGACAGAGAATCCATTTCCTGGCATGCCATCATTCGATCCGCTACCGATCGATCCTTGTGATGCACCACCAATACCCCCAGCTGAATCAGTCATCCCTGAAATCTCCTTAATGTATCGCGTCCACAAAAACTATACGCAGTGAGATCAGACATCCTATAGTCCAAAAGCACTCTGATCGCTCATCCTAGCACCATCGGTATACCCGTTCATGTTAGTAATAACCCCAGCCCAAATATCTCAAGAAAGACTGTTGTAGCCTGATATCATCACGGGATGTGCGGATTGATCGATGGCACTCCCGGTGGAGGTGCCGCCAAATTGTCGATCTTTCGCTTTTTGAGAGGGTCATTGGAACTTATGTATTGAGATTCAGTTCGCGGTATCTCAGATTCAAGAAAAAGTACCTATTCGGGTACCATTAGCGAGCCAAGGGTATCGCGTGGATACCGTTGGGGTGGATGATGAGATGATGTACAACTGCCTGTAATGCCAGGTGGAGTAAATGTGTCACCAAATCCAGATGAATCATCTCGTGATGATTCGAGACTAGGGACGCTCAATGGCCCATTTAATTGGTGGCTGGGTTAGTAGTCTGTGTCAGTGCAATATTTGAGTTATTTCATGAAGAGTCTGACGTGCAAATTATCGCTACTTATACTGGCTATCCTGACAAATCCGTCGAATAGCTTCGCGAGTTCATGGGTATGTCACTACGCGGAACTGACAAGAAACGTCGTCATCTTCTATCCAGACGAATCCGCCACGCTACCCTGCAAGGTCTACTATACAAAGCCGGATGAAAATGTCATGCCCCGTACTTTGTGGAAAGCAGAGCATGATGATACTTATTGCGAGCGAAAAGCGGCAGAGTTCATTCAGTCGTTGGAATCAAAGGGGTGGCAGTGTTCCATCGACAACGGTGAGTGACCCAATCGGTTGCATTTCGAAGCGGCTTTCAACGCAGGATCTCTTTGGCTGAAAACGACATATTGGGTGGCCGGGTTAAGAAAGTGCCGTATATTGGGTGCTTTTCCTGACGGGAGTGGACGATGAGCCAGGTGGATGCTCTGCTTGAAACCCTGAAACACGAACTACGCGCCAAGGGCCTGACCTATCGGGAGGTGGCTGCTGCGTTGCAACTCTCCGAGAACAGTGTCAAACGGCTGTTTGCAGAAAGGAGTTTTTCGGTCGCGAGACTGGAGAAGGTTTGTGAACTGGTGGATCTGGAGCTCTCGGATCTGATGCAGAAGATGGTTGAAGGGCGTGAACGCATCAGCATGCTGACCGAGGATCAGGAACGGGAGATGGTGGGTAACACCAAGTTGCTGCTGGTGGCGATCTGCGCCTTCAATCATTGGCGGTTTGAGCAGATTCTCAGCGAGTATGCCCTCTCGGAGAGCGAACTCATCCAATTGCTGGCCAAGCTGGATCGGCTGCATATCATCGATCTGTTGCCGTTCAACCGCTTCAAGCTCTCGGTCGACAAACAATTTACCTGGCGGCCGAACGGACCGATCCAGAATTTCTTTCAGCAGTATGCCCAGCCTGAGTTCCTCTCAGCCAAATTTCAGCAGGAGGACGAGGGGCTGATCTTTATCAACGGGGTTTTATCAGAGAATTCCCGCATTGCGTTGCTGAGACAATTGAAGAAGGTGACCCGGGAATTTTACCGGCTGCACGATGAGGACGCGGTGCTGCCCCTGTCTCAAAGGCAGGGTAGCAGTCTGATGCTGGCGTTGCGGTCCTGGGAATTCAGTGTGTTTGCAAAACTGCGTCACGTCAGGCGGTAGCGTGCGTGCGTTCTCGGATCAGGTGCAATCCGAACACACACCGGTGATCTGTCAGGGTTACCCAATGCTTTTCGTGATGCCCTGGCAGATTACTTTGAAGTTCTCAAACTGATGACGGGTGACTCCGGGTCCACTAAGGCCGTTGTCGGCGTAGAACAGACCCACCGGTTTGTTTTTGATGAATATCGACATGGCGACAAACCCGCTGGTGTTGATCTGTTCCCGGGCGGATGGAGGAATCATGGGCAGGTACTTGTCGGCATTGTTTCGGTTCAGTGAAACGGCCTGAGGTTTTTTCATCAAAATACTGAACAAACTGGGTTTATCGATATTGAGCATAAAACTCTTCAAGGAGAGTTGATGTTCTGATTCGATTACCAGACGGGCCTTCAGAGCCACCTTGTCGGGTGTCAGCATGGCGAACATGGCGCGACTCAGGCCTAAATCATCCTCCATACGGTGGAGGGCTTCGTTGATCAGTTCCTGCAAAGGATTGCCGCGCTGGGCGGCGGCAGGGGGAGGGGGTGCTGGGGGTTCGGTCTTGCTCTGCGCAGGTTTTTGATGCTCCTCGGTCGGGACATTCGGTTGTACAACCTCGACCGACTCTTCGGGTTCCGCGGATGCAAGCGGTAGGCTCAGCAGGTGAAATGCCGGTAATGGTATCGGCAGGATACTGATATCGCGGGCGGTCTCCGCGGCCAGGCGATGGATCATGGCGCTGGCCCTGTCCTCAGGGATTTCCAGGAACTCCGCCAGCAGTTCCAGACTTTCCAGGGTCTCGGGGCGGTTCCATCCCAGACTGGATTCGCGGGCGAGGGCGGATGCCAGCATCACCGTCAGGGGTGTGGGCTGGTAGCTGTTGGACAGCCCCTGGGCTTCCTCGATGGCTGCGGGCAGGCGCCAGGCGTGACTCAAATGGGCGCTGAGTTCCTCGAAGGTGGTGCCGAGCAGTTCCCGGGCCACGTTTTCACGATCATCACCACCCTGTATGCGCCGGTGCAGGCTCAACATGGTGTCCGGCTCCGCGCACCAGAGTGCCATTTCACCCAGGTCATGCAGCAACGCCGCGGTGTACAGGTCCTTGCTTTCCGGGGCTCGTCGCCACTCGGCGATGCCTTGGGCATAATGCGCCGCGTGCACTGCCCGGCTGTAGCAGTCGATGAGGCCGCGCCGGGGCGGACCCTGCAGGCGGTCCTCCAGGCAGGGCAAGGTGCGGCTGGCCTGATCAACGATGCCCATACCCAGCAGCGGGATTGCCAGGGATACCCGCGAGATTGCCTCCCTGGGCGGGTTGGGCAGGCTGCTGAGTTTCTGAATGATGGTCAGGCTGAAACCGGGATCCCGGGCGATTACCTCGGACAGGCGGGTGTGGTTGACGCTGCTTTGATTGAGCAGATCCCGCACATGGGTCAAGGTCCGGCGCATCACCGGCAGGGTTTGTGTCGAGAGTTGGGATACCCAGTCCTGGACCGTGCGGGTCATTGCGCTACTCGTGATTCCTGTGTTGTTGCATTTCCTGGCCCGTGGAAATCCGCGGAAGACGATTGCCCTGGGCCATTTTTTTATTGCCGCAAAGTTTGCATCAATCAGGTAAAAAAATCCCGAGTTTCTGTGCGCAAGGGTGAATGATAAAATGCCCCGGTTTTTGCATAGTCTGTTTTGAGAGGTTTGTATGGCAGGACACAGTAAGTGGGCCAATATCAAGCATAAGAAAGCCGCGGTCGACAAGAAACGCGGAAAAATCTGGACCAAGCTGATCCGCGAGATCACCGTGGCTGCCAGGATGGGTGGTGGCGATATCAATGCCAACCCCCGCCTGCGTCTGGCTGTGGACAAGGGTCTGGGGGCCAACATGCCGAAGGATACCATCGAACGCGCGATCAAGCGGGGTTCCGGTGATACTGACGGAGATAATTACGATGAAATCCGCTATGAGGGTTACGGCCCCGGTGGCACCGCGGTGATGGTCGACTGCATGACCGATAACCGTAACCGTACCGCCTCGGAAGTACGCCACGCGTTCAGCAAGCTCGGCGGCAATCTTGGCACCGACGGCTCGGTCAGCTATCTCTTCACCAAGCAGGGCATCATCAGCTTTGCCCCGGGCACGGACGAGGAGCGGGTCATGGAGGTGGCCATAGAGGCGGGTGCCGAAGACGTGGTGACCCAGGATGACGGTTCCATCGACGTGATGACCAACCCGGATGATTTCACCCAGGTGAAGGACGCACTTCTCGATGCAGGCCTGGAACCCGGTAACGACGAGGTCACCTATGTGGCGTCCACACAGGCGGTTCTGGAGGCGGATGACGCGGAGAAACTGCTGCGCATGGTGGACATGCTGGAGGACCTGGATGATGTTCAGGATGTCTATACCAATGCCGAGATTTCAGATGAAATCCTTGATGCAGTGGGCTGAATGATAAGAATAATTGGTGTGGATCCTGGATCCCGAGCCACCGGCTACGGGGTGATCGAGTCGGATGGCATGCGGTCCCGTCACCTGGCTCACGGGGTGCTCCGTCTGGAGGGTGAGGAACTCGCCCCCAGACTCGGTCAGATCTATGCGGGTCTCACCGCGATCATCAACGAACACCAGCCTGAGATTATGGCGATCGAACAGGTCTTTGTATCCAAGAATCCGTCCTCCGCGCTGAAACTCGGGCAGGCCCGGGGTGCGGCGATCTGTGCCGCAGTGAATCTGGGGCTGCCGGTGGCCGAATACTCGCCTCGGGGCATCAAGCAGGCAATCGTGGGCACAGGACGGGCGGAAAAATCCCAGGTCCAGCACATGGTCCGGATGCTTCTGGGTCTGAGTCAGCGCCCCCAGGCGGACGCTGCCGATGCCCTGGCGGTGGCCCTCAGTCATGCGCACACGCGATCCCTGAACGGGGTCGCCCTGGGCGGACTCAAGCGGGGTGTGCAATGATCGGCCGGTTACGCGGCGAGATCGCTGCCAAGCAGGCCCCCCATCTGCTGCTCGATGTGCAAGGGGTGGGCTATGAACTGGAAGCCCCCCTGTCGACCTTTTTCAATCTCCCCGACGTGGGGCAGAGCGTGAGCCTGCTCACCCACCTGATCGTGCGGGAGGATGCCCATGTGCTCTACGCCTTCGGCAGTGAAACCGAGCGCAGCCTGTTCCGCAGCCTGCTCAAGGTCAGCGGGGTGGGCGCCAAGATGGCGCTGGCGATTCTCTCTGGAATGAATGCCCAGGAGTTCACCCGCTGCGTGGAAAGCGAGGACGTGGCCACCCTGGTACGGCTGCCGGGGATCGGCCGCAAGACCGCAGAGCGACTGATTGTCGAGATGCGCGATCGGCTGGCCGGGCTCGGCGACAGCGGCGGGGTGGTGCCGAATCCCACGGGTGGCGGGTCGGTTCCCGCACCCTCCGCGACCTCGGACGCCCTTGCCGCCCTGGTCGCCCTGGGTTACAAAGCCCAGGAGGCCCAGCGTATGGTCAAGGCGGTGGCCACCGAGGGCATGGACAGCGAGGCCCTGATACGCGCGGCCCTGCAGGGGACGGTCAAGCAGTGACGGACAGGCAGTGATTGAAGAACCCAGACTGATCAATGGCGAAGCCAGCGGCGACGACGAGGCCGTGGACCGGGCGATCCGGCCGAAACGCCTGTGCGACTATGTGGGCCAGGAGGTGGTGCGGGAGCAGATGGAGATCTTCATCCCGGCCGCCCGGGGTCGGGGCGAGGCCCTCGATCACGTCCTGATCTTCGGTCCCCCGGGTCTGGGCAAGACCACCCTGGCGCACATCATCGCCAATGAGATGGGCGTCAATCTGCGCCAGACTTCGGGGCCGGTGCTGGAGAAGCCGGGAGATCTGGCGGCGCTGCTCACCAACCTGGAACCCCACGATGTGCTGTTTGTCGACGAGATCCATCGGCTCAGTCCGGTGGTCGAGGAGGTGCTCTATCCGGCGATGGAGGATTTCCAGCTCGACATCATGATTGGCGAGGGACCCGCCGCCCGTTCCATCAAACTCGATCTGCCCCCCTTCACCCTGGTAGGCGCCACCACCCGGGCCGGGTTATTGACTTCACCCCTGCGTGACCGGTTCGGGATCGTGCAGCGCCTGGAGTTCTATCCGGCCCAGGATCTGGCGCGCATCGTCAGCCGTTCGGCAGGAATCCTGAATATCGGCATCGATCCGGCCGGCGCGGACGAGGTGGCGCGGCGTTCCCGGGGTACCCCGCGAATCGCCAACCGCCTGCTGCGGCGGGTGCGGGATTACGCCCAGGTCAAGGGTGATGGACATATCTCCGCGGATCTGGCCGACCGGGCACTGAAGATGCTTAACGTGGACGGCAACGGCTTCGACAGCATGGACCGTAGACTGCTCCTCGCGGTGATTGAAAAGTTCGACGGCGGGCCGGTTGGAGTGGACAACCTGGCGGCAGCGATCGGCGAGGAGAAGGGGACCATCGAGGACGTACTCGAACCCTATCTGATTCAGCAGGGTTTTCTCATGCGCACCCCGCGGGGACGGGTGGCCACCCAGGCCGCCTATCTGCACTTCGGACTGGCGCCTGTGCAACAATCATCTGCCGGAGATCTGTTCAATCCCTGAAACCCGGGGAATGGCAATGACAATGATTACGGGAACTCAGATAGCATCGCAGAATCAATGGACATGAACAGCAGTCAACCGCGTTTCACCTGGCCGGTACGGGTGTATTACGAAGACACCGATTCCGGTGGTGTGGTGTACTATGCCAACTACCTCAAGTTCATGGAGCGGGCGCGCACCGAGTGGTTGCGCAGCCTGGGCTTTGAACAGGATCAGTTGTTGCGGCAAGACGGGATCATCTTCGCAGTTCGACAGGTGAATGTGGGCTACCATCACCCGGCCCGGTTCAACGATGCACTCGAGGTGTCCGCAAGCCTGTCCCATAAAGGGCGCGCCAGCCTGACCTTCTATCAGGAAGTGGTTCGCGTGGGGGATGCGCAGCTGTTATGTAAAGGCGAGATCAAAATTGCCTGCGTGGATTTGGAAACCATGCGTCCTACACCCATTCCTGAAAAAATACTGTCGGAGATCGCGGATGTCGACTGACCTCTCCATTACCCACCTTATCCTCAATGCCAGTCCTGTGGTGAAGGGGGTCATTGCGCTGTTGATGTTCGCATCGATCAGTTCCTGGAGCATGATCTTCGATCGTCTGCGGGTGCTGAAGCGGGCGATCCGGGAGGCGGATGCGTTCGAAAGCCGTTTCTGGTCCGGAGGCGATCTCGCCGAACTGTATCGCCAGATCGAGCGGGAGAGCAACGAGGAATCGGGAATGGCGGCGGTATTCCGCGCCGGGTTCCGTGAATTTGCCCGACTGCGCAGCAAGGGGCACAAGGACCCCATGGCGATGGTGCAGGGCGCGCAGCGATCAATGCGGGTCTCCCTGAATCGTGAGGTGGATCGTCTGGAGAATCACCTCTCGACCCTCGCCACCATCGGTTCCACCAGCCCCTATGTGGGCCTGTTCGGTACGGTCTGGGGCATCATGAATTCCTTCACCTCCCTGGGTAACGTCAAGCAGGCGACCCTGGCGCTGGTGGCCCCGGGTATTGCCGAGGCCCTGATCGCCACCGCAATCGGTCTGTTCGCAGCGATACCTGCGGTGATTGCCTACAACCGCTATTCCAATGACGTGGAGCGACTCAACAATCGTTATGACGACTTCGTGGAGGAGTTTGCCACGATTCTGCAGCGTCAGGCGGTATCCTGAGCGGACGAAACGCGCATGAGCCGTAACAAAAATCGCCGCCGTCCGATGTCCGATATCAACGTGGTGCCCTACATCGATGTGATGCTGGTGCTGCTGGTGATCTTCATGATTACCGCGCCTCTGCTGACCCAGGGCGTTCAGGTGGAGCTGCCCCAGGCCGATGCGGAGCCCCTGCCAAGTGAAATGGACGAACCCCTGGTCGTCACCGTGGATCGCAACGGCGATCTGTTCATCGACGTGGGGGAAGGTAAAAACAGTCCGGTGGGTGAGGACGATCTGGTGAACCGGGTGCGCGCGGTGCTGAAATACAAACCGAAGACACCGGTGATGGTGCGTGGCGACCGGGGCGTGCCCTATGGTCGGGTGGTCGAGGCCATGGTGCTGCTGCAGGAAGGCGGCGCGCCCAGTGTGGGACTGGTCACGGAAACCCCGGAATCCTGACATGTGGGGTGTACTGAAACGCAATCCCTATGCCGTGATCTCGGCGCTGCTGCTGCATCTGGCGATTCTTTTCTTCCTGATCTTCGGGGTCGATTGGGCAAAACCGGACAAGCCGGTGACACCCAAGGTCAACGTGGTCCAGGCACACACCGTGGAGGCGGATAAGCTGCCGCCCACGGCGGCGGAAAAGCAACGTGCCGAAGAGCAGAAACGGCTTCAGCGTGAGGCGGAACTGCAACGTCAGAAGCAGGAGAAACGCAAGCAGGAGCAACGCCTGGCTGAGCAAAAGGCGCTGAAGGAAAAGCAGGCAGCAGAAGCCAAGCGAAAAGCCGAAGCGGATGCCAAAAAGAAGGCCGAAGCCAAACGTCAGGCTGAGGTAGAGGCCAAGCGCAAGGCTCAAGCGGAGGCGAAACGCAAAGCGGAGGTCGAAGCCAAGCGTAAAGCGGATGCAGAGGCCAAACGCCAGGCCGAAGCGGAAGCCAAACGTAAAGCAGAGGCGGAAGCCAAGCGCCGGGCCGAGGATGAGCGTCGGCGTGCCGAGGCGGCTGCCCAGGCGGAGCGGGAACGGGCGCTGCAGGCACAGATCGCCGCGGAACAGAACAGCCGCGAAATCGATCGCTATGTGGCGGTGATCAAGCAGCAGATCGAACGCAGCTGGCTCAAGCCGGCCGCCAGCACGGAGGGGCTCTCCTGTGTGGTGCAGGTGCGCCTGATACCCGGTGGTGACGTGATTCCGGGCGGCGTGAGCATCATCAGCAGCAGTGGCAACGACGCCTTCGACCGGTCAGTGGAGACCGCGGTGTATAAGTCGGCGCCTCTGCCGGTACCCAGCGGGGCCCTGTTTGAGTCGTTCCG
Source organism: Candidatus Thiodiazotropha sp. (assembly GCA_040506775.1). GTDB lineage: Bacteria > Pseudomonadota > Gammaproteobacteria > Chromatiales > Chromatiaceae > Thiodiazotropha. Next base: position 8,851 of record JBEVWC010000004.1, on the reverse strand, counting down.
CACATTAAAGTTAAACTTCAAGCCAAATAAATAATCAACTGTAATTATGAAAAAAATCATCCATGTTCTGTTTGCGTTATTGGTTTGGCAATCCTCGGCCCAGGCTGAGCTGACCATTGAGATCACCGAGGGCGTCGAGGGCGCCCTGCCAATTGCCGTCGTGCCCTTTGGTCTCGAAGGTACCGGCCGCCTGCCGGAGGATGTTGCGGCGGTGATCAGTGCCGATCTGCAGCGCAGCGGCCGTTTCAAGCCGGTGCCGGTGAAGGACATGCTGGCACGCCCGAGCAGCCTGGAAGCGGTCGACTTCAAGGACTGGCGGGCCCTCGGGGTGGAAAACCTGGTGGTGGGGCAGGTGCGTTCCAACGGAGCGGGTGGCTACCAGATTCAGTTTCAGTTGCTGGACGTGTTTCGTGAGTCCCAGTTGACCGGTTACAACATTCCGACCACCGCACCGAATCTGCGCAGCACCGCGCATCGTATCGCCGATCTCATCTATGAAAAGCTGCTGGGTGTACCCGGTGCCTTCTCCACCCGGGTTGCCTACATCTCATCCACCCGGCAAACGAACGGAGAGACCAAGGTGGCGCTCAATGTGGCGGACGCCGACGGCTATCATCCGGAAACCATTGTCAGTTCCACCGAACCCCTGATGTCCCCGGCCTGGTCTCCCGACGGGCAGAAGATCGCCTACGTCTCCTTCGAAGGGGGACAGTCCGCCATCTATGTCCAGGGGGTGTATACCGGTCAGCGCCAGAAGGTCACCAACTTCAAGGGCATCAATGGGGCTCCGGCCTGGTCACCGGATGGGCGTAAACTGGCCATGACCCTCTCCAAGGGGGGCAACCCGGATGTCTATGTCTACGATCTGGTGAGTCGCAAGCTCACCCAGATCACCCGTCACTATGCGATCGATACGGAAGCCGCGTGGTCTCCGGACGGACGCACCCTGGTGTTCACCTCGGATCGTGGCGGAAGACCGCAGATCTACCAGGTCTCCGCCTTTGGCGGCACACCCCAGCGGGTGACCTATCAGAACAGTTACAATGCCCGGGCCTCCTATTCCCCCGATGGCCGGCTGCTCACCCTGGTTACCCGTGAGGAGGGTAATTACCGGATTGCCGTGCTGGATCTCGAATCCGGGGTAATGCAGGTGTTGAGTGACGGCGACCTGGACGAATCTCCCAGTTTCGCGCCCAACGGCAGCATGATTATCTACGGCGCCAAAGCCGGAAACCGGGGCGTGCTTGCCGCGGTATCGGTGGATGGGCGTGTGAAACAGCGGCTCGCCCTGCAGGAGGGCGATGTGCGCGAACCGGACTGGTCACCTTTCAAGAAATAAACAACCGCACTTTCGTTTAGGAGAATGTTCATGAAAAAAGCGCTGCTGCTAGTGTTACCCGTAGCGATGTCTCTGTTCCTTATGATGGCCTGTTCCTCCACCCCGGAAACGCTGGAAGGAGCGGGCGCCGATGTTTCCGAACAGTCCACCGGCGCGGATGGTGGCAGTTACGGAGAGGGAGCCTCCACTTCAGCCGCAAGCCAGGGTGAGGCCTGGGCGGGTGATCCCCTGGAAAACCCCAACAGTCTGCTTGCCACCCGGGTTATCTATTTCGATTTCGACCAGAGCACGGTACGTACCGAATACCTGGATGTGATTCAGGCCCATGCTGACTACCTGGCTGCCAATCCCCAGGCGGTGGTGCGTCTGGAAGGTCATGCGGATGAGAAGGGTACCCGGGAGTACAACCTGGGACTGGGTGAAAACCGGGCCAACTCAGTGCGTGACCTGATGCTCGCCCAGGGGGTTTCGCAGAACCAGATGGTCGTGGTCAGTTACGGTGAAGAGCGTCCCGCCGCGTTTGAGCACAACGAAGAGGCGATGGCGCTGAATCGTCGCGTTGAATTGATCTACTGATCGGGGATTTCATCGATGAACAAACGCTTCAAACCCATCCTGCTGGCCCTTGTGGTTGGCCTCACGGCCATGACCGAGGTGTCGGCCGCGGATTCCGGGGCCAGCCTGGAACAGCGTATGCAGCGTCTGGAGCGGATGTTGCAAAATCAGAGCCTCGCGGACCTGGTGCTGCAGATTCAACAACTGCAGCGTGAGGTCCAGCAGCTGCGTGGTGATGTGGAGATGCAGAAGCACACCATGGACGAGATGAGTCGCAGACAGCGGGACCTCTACCTGGATATCGATCAGCGACTGTCCCGGGTGTCCGGCCCGTCTGCGGCTGCCGGAGCGGCTGCAGTAGCCGCTCCCGTGGCGGTACCCGCACCCTCCGCGCCCGCATCACTCGCACCCACAGCCAGTGGACCTGCGGTGGCCAGCGCCCCACCGGTGAACAGTGTGACCCCGCCGGATCCGAAGCAGGAGGAGTTTGCCTACCAGGAAGCGTTCAACCTGCTCAAACAGGGACGCTATCCGGAATCGATCACCGCGTTCGGCAGTTTTCTCAAGCAATATCCGGGTGGGACCTACGAGGACAATGCCCAGTACTGGCTGGCTGAGGCGAGCTACGTGAACCGTGATTTCGATACTGCGTTGAACGAATTCAGCAAGGTGCGCAAGGGTTATCCCCAGAGTCCCAAGGTTCCGGGCGCCATGCTGAAAATGGGCTACATCTACTATGAGAAGCAGAACTGGGATGAGGCGAAGGCTATTCTCAAGGAACTGCAGATGAATTATCCCGACACCACGGAGGCCCGTTTGGCGGACAAACGTCTGCAGCGGATCTCCAAAGAGGGACATTAGTCCTGTCGGCCTATGAGTAAACGATCGCGCCTGAGGTTTCAGGCGCGATGAGTTGTCTGCTAATATCCCGCGCAACGACTGCAGCAGCCCTAAACGTCACTTTTGAATTCCATTCCCTGATCCATCGCTTCCATGTCCCGTCTGCGCATCACCGAAATCTTTCTTTCCCTTCAGGGTGAGTCCCGTTCCGTGGGGCTGCCCACGGTGTTCGTGCGACTCACCGGATGTCCGTTGCGTTGCCGCTACTGTGATACCGCCTATGCCTTCAGCGGTGGCGAACACCGGACCCTGGATGAGATTCTCGATCAGGTGGCGGCCTTTCAAACATCCCGGGTGTGTGTCACCGGTGGGGAGCCCCTGGCCCAGGTGGCCTGCATTGAACTGCTGACCCGACTGTGCGATGCGGGCTACCGGGTCTCCCTGGAAACCAGTGGCGCCCTGGATGTGGCAAACGTGGATCCCCGGGTCGAACGGGTCATCGATCTGAAGACGCCCGGATCGGGGGAAGTCGAAAAAAACCGCCTGGCCAACCTGCAGGTTCTGAGACCCGCGGATCAGATCAAATTCGTCATCGCCGATCGCGAGGATTACGAGTGGAGCCGTGAGATGCTGATCACCCACCGCCTTGCCGAGCAGTGCGAGGTGCTTTTCTCCCCCGTGCACGGTGATCTGGAACCCGCACGCCTGGCGGAGTGGATACTCGAGGATAGGCTTGAGATCCGCTTTCAGATGCAGTTGCACAAGTGGCTGTGGGGTGAGCAACCCGGTCGATGAGTGAAGTGGAACGATTGATATGATTGGATTTGAACGTCAAACACACAGGGTGAGTCATGTCTGAGAAACCTGCGGTGGTGCTTCTGTCAGGCGGGCTCGATTCCGCGACCGTGCTGGCGATTGCCCGGGATCAGGGGTATGCCTGTCACGCCCTGAGCATGGCTTATGGGCAACGCCATGTGGCGGAACTCAATGCGGCCGCGGGTGTGGCCCAGGCCCTCGGTGCGGTGGATCACAAAGTGATCAGCATCGGCCTGGACGCGTTTGGTGGCTCCGCGCTCACCGACCCCGCCATTCAGGTGCCGGAGCAGATGGGGGAGGGCATACCCGTAACCTATGTACCGGCGCGCAACACCGTGTTTCTCTCCCTGGCCCTGGGGTGGGCGGAGGTGCTGGATGCCCAGGATATCTTCATCGGCGTGAACGCGGTGGACTACTCGGGCTACCCGGACTGCCGGCCCGATTTCATTCGCAGTTTCGAACAGCTGGCGACGCTGGCGACCAAGGCCGGGGTCGAAGGGCGTGGGTTTCGCATTCATACCCCGCTGATCGACCTGACCAAGGCGCAGATCATACGACTGGGCATGGGCCTGGGGGTGGACTATGGCAGGACGGTCTCCTGTTACCAGGCGGATGCCGAGGGTCAGGCCTGTGGGGTATGTGATTCCTGCCGGCTGCGGGCCCGGGGATTCGCGGATGCGGGGGTGGATGATCCTACCCGGTACCGGGATCACCGGTCTGGGTGAATGGCGGCTATGCTTCAGGCGTTTTGTCAATTCATACAGCGTTACACCAAATCTGCAGTTGCAGAGGGGTGGGATGTGTTCGGCGATTAGGAAATACACCAGAATCTTCAGGTTTTAAGCTCCGTTGAGCATTAAACGACGCCAACAACTCTTGTTCAGACAGAATCCGTTAACCAAATCCACTCTTTGTGTATTTTTTGATGGTGAATCCGGTTTTCTTATCATGGATGTCCATGTAGTTCTGTCACCAGTACCGTTTGATAGAAAACCAAACGGCTGTGAGATTTTGCTTTGCAACACCTCATCACTCCTGGGAGCGCGGTAGCAATGAAAACACCAACGGTCTAATTCGCCAGTGCCTCCCCAAAAGCAAAAGCATGAAGAAGCTGACCCGGCAGCAATGCGATGCGATTGCTTACCGTCTCAACACACGACCTCGCAAACGTCATAATTTCAAAACTCCTGAGGAATGCTTCTATGGTCAATAATTACCTTTGTCGCGCTTCAAACTCGATACTAGGCGCTATTTTCTTCCTTTTGGCCATATTTTCGAAGAAGGATGCGCCCTTCTTGGCATAACGATTGAAACTGCTTCTGATCCTCATTCCTACTCTTAATAGAAGCAGCTAGCCGGTTATGTGCATATTCTGATTGAGGATCTAGCTTGAGTCCTTTATTTAGCCAATCCTCAGCCTCTGTATAGAACCCCTTATTATTTAGCATGTTGCCAATATTATGTAGGATCCATGCCTCTTTACCTTCCGATAATTCTAACGCCTTCTTGCAGGAAGACATCGCCTTATCATAGAGATTGAGTTGAAGGCAGGTATTGCTTAAATACCCCCAGTATGCGACTTCTTTTGGGTGTTCCAATACCAAATAGTTCAGTAAATATAGTGCCTCTTTATAGCAGTCCTTTTCCTGAAGCAATCTTGCATATTTGTACATTACAGATCTATTGCTGGGATACTTCTCATAGGACCAATGAATGCACTCTATTGCATTATCTAGTTCATCATCTTCCTCATATATTTCCGAAAGCGCAATAGCAATCTCTGGAACATCACGCATTTCATTGTTGGATAAAGCTTCTATTGCTCCAGCTCTGTCGCCATCACTTGTCAAGCACTTAGATTGCAAGACCAATAGGTTTGGATCGCCAGGAAAGTTTAACAATGCTTCATTCAATATTTCCAATGCGATATCGTTGTATTGTTCCCATGTAAACATTCTGGCAACAAGAGATACTATTGCAACAGAATCCTTATTTGATTTGACAATGTTTTGGAGGCCATTAAGCCCGTTCACTTCGTTTTCTTTAAAATTTATATATGCCATCCATGCTTTACTCGACAAAAGTTCTTCATCATCCTGACTCTCCATTTCTTTATTTAGTTTATTTTTAGCCGATAAATAATTCTTACTGACTAGATCGGTTATCCAATGAAATTTTATATCCTTCTTTTCTTTCTCAGCTTCATCAGACTCATTTTCCCTGCCTTGCGCAGTTAATAGAGGAATCCTTTTGATTGCTTGGCGAATCTGATTACATGCAGGCCCGGTTGCTGCCTGAAGGCTGCCGTCTTCACGGTTTGGGTTATATTTACCTGGAGTTAATCCCAATAAATCTGATGGCAAGTGGAAATCATTTGTTTCTGGTGTAATAAAGAAGACCCTGTCACGGGAAAGTCGACCGACAAATAAACCAAACTCAAAAATTACGTTATCACGGACTGTATTGTTTTCTTTACCCCTCATTATTGTCAGGTCGTCTGGGCTGAAAACAAATATCCCAAAATCAGAACCATCTACTGCTTTGGTAAGAGACTCGATTGTAGTTTGAGATAATTCAAATATCCCTTGATCCCATACTGTCGACTCAGCATCATGAGTTAAATTTTGCTGAATTGCGTAGGCTACATTTAAACCTTCAACTGAAGATCCTATAAATATTTTCGGCTTCATATTTGTCTTTTCCCGTTATCGATGTCTTGCATAGCCTAATGCCTCACATCAGCCGAAAAAAAAGCAGAGCAAAGCGGCGCATTTTTAGGTCTGGATGTGATTGTATTGTTCAATTCCCTTGTTAGCAGTTACTCAATTGATCGAGTAAAATGTGGGTATGGAGTGTAATCAAAAGAAGCCCCTAACACATTGTCACAACGCTCTTTTATTATGCGGTGATCTCCCCGCGCACCGCGCCGCTCATATGTTTGCCCATTTGCTTCAATTTTATTAAGAAGATCAACCAAGTCGTCATTGGTATATTGTTCAATATATGGTTTTATAGCGCTCGAAAAGCGCTCATCCGATTTATCATAAGACCAACTAGCTCCGTAGTATGCGTTTAGAATCCTATTCCTGTGACTATCCCATTCAGGTGAGTCCGATAAATTCCTTAGTGCAGGAATTGCGTCATCGGGCAAATCTGGAGATTCATCACCACTTAACCATGCTATTAAATCATTCGCGTGCTCATTTAGAGATGGTTTAATAAACCAACCCATACATTTGGCAGTTAAATTTGTTTCAACAACATGGTTAATAATTACTCTGGCTGCTTCTGTGAGCTCTGAATAAAAAGATGGGTACTGAGAAAGCAAGGAAACCAGATACACAATTGGCTCGCCCGTATTTGCGATATGACTGAAATAATCTCTAGCACTCCTTATCAGGGCAGCCATTTCTCCAGAATTTCGACTTATGAGGAGCTCCATGGCTCGATAATTTATGTTGCGATTTTTGTCACAGTCAGGATTCTGGAGCCTAAAAACCAGCTTCCAAAGAGAGCGAATGAGGTTTTGTTCTAGTTTTTTGTCAGCGCGGGATAAGTACTTACTTTCAAGATATGATTTTAAAGTTTCATCTTTTATCAAAATACTTGATGAGGCGGCAATATCTGCAACAAAATCATCAAAAACCTTGCGGGTATAAATAGGAGGTTTTGTTAGTATTCCATCCAAAGTGTTTCGTATTAGAGAACGAACAGTGTCTTTATTAGGGCGATGCAGCTCTAGGTCACTAGATAAGACAGGATGAGCAGATAAATGTCTTTGTTGCTGAAGATGTGTAAGGTGATCAATATCAGACATTTCTAGAAGATTCGTTCTATCTGATATTAACTCGACAAGTTTAAACTCCCATTCAGATGATCTAGGGTTTCCAGTTTGAATGCGCTCCACTTCGTCGAGTATGCCTTTCGCTATGGTATCCCCATACATATCGTGCATTTGCTTTAATTTATATAAAAGATCGCAAATTGCGACAGACCATAGCATAACTGTCGCAGAGCGATAATTTCCCTGGTGATAAGAGCTTACAACTTCTAGAAAATATTCTTTTGTTTTTCTATCAAAGATATTTTCTGATTTTGTCTCTATTGAGTATTCGTCCATTGGAATTTCTCTTGGAACAGCTAACGCCGTGGTAAGGGGCAACCGAAACGCAGTGTAGGTTGTCCCGCGCAGGCCGCGCCTTTTGCGGCCGGAGTGAACTTGACCACTTTGTTATGTGTATTCACTGAAATCAGCCTCTTCCTTTACGAATTGACCACTAGCCAATAAGACTTTTTCAATATCTGATATTACTTGGATGTTGTTATCACGAGCATGAATGAAAAAGGCCCATGTATCATCATCCAACTCATATTCTCCATTTTTGTATTTCCACAGAGTGATGAATTCATCATTAGCTATTGCCAAAGTGGCAGTATCTAATGTTGGATGCCTGACTGGTTTAGCATCGAGACCTTGCGCCAATATCATTTGGATATTAGGGAAACCGTCACTTCGATGCTCACCCCAAAACTCAACTAATAGCTCCTTGGATTTATATCCTGGCCTTATTCGAAATTTCTCCATACTCTCCTTACACATAACATTGAGTAGCAGGCAATTTTGCCCGTTAATCCGTATTTCAGCTTGTTCGGCGTGCAAAACACCGAAAAAATAACAAATTAGTCATAAATCAGGCGATTTGGACATAAAGAAAACGGGCGAATTTCCGGTTGGTTCTTTAGGGGGAGGGATGAAAATACTGCTACAACCTCCCTGTTATCACCTTCTTTTATACCAAAAAACCTCAAGTTACCAGTCTGGGTCGGCATCACTACTTCTTCAAGAGGGGGTTTTCGCTGGAAGTTATCGTGCGATTTGACTTGGTTGGTTTGGCTCGGGTGAGATTAGACTTTCTGTGAAAAGGAAACTAAATGTGAGCACACAATGCTCTGGTGTTCCTGTATCGGCATGTTCTGGATCAAACACTTCAGGAGATTCACGAAGTGGTAGGTGCGAGAAAACCTCAGCGTGATCCAGCGGTTCTGAGTAGTGAGGAGGTTGCATGGGTACTGGCCCGATTGCAGGGCCAGTATTCACTCATGCCTGTCTTTGGCGCGGCGCGGGATTGTGGTGGGTTTTCACATGAAAGATCATCCTTGATCTGCTTTGCTGCCACGCAAATGCCACGAGAAAGTGCCATTGACCTCAGTGGTAGAGCAGCTCCGCCCAACGACCCTGTTCGACCAGGAGCTGGCGTTGCTGTTTCCACGCTTCGGCGGATCCGAAGGCCTGTTCCATGA
>JBEVWC010000014.1:63430-145895 GCA_040506775.1 Candidatus Thiodiazotropha sp. | reverse complement strand
CTTCTATCATAGATGGAATGGCCCGTTCGCGCCGGAAGCGCATGCCCAGGATTTGTAGGGAATTCCATCAAAACGTAGCCCGGGTGCAGCGCAGCGGAACCCGGGAAACCACGCCGGAGTGTCCCGAAACCCCGACTTCACATGCCCGCATCAAGTACGTGCCACGCCCCCCGGGTTACGCACAGCTTCACCCGGGCTACGAAATCGGTGGATGCCGCGAGTTGAGGTCAATGGCTATGCACAGGCATAATTTGCCGCCTGACATTTAGGAGGACTGGCATGTTTAGCGGAATCGTACAGGGCACAGCCGAGGTCGTTGCGATCGATGAAAAGGCCGACTTTAGGACCCACCGGGTACGCTTCCCCGACTCGACATTGTCCGGCCTTCAGCCCGGCGCATCGATCGCGCACAACGGCTGCTGCCTGACAGTGACCCGGATCGAAGGCGATTGTGTGGACTTTGACCTGATGCGGGAGACCCTGCGGGTCACAAACCTGGGAGAGCTAAAAACAGGTGACCGGGTCAACTTCGAACGGGCGGCCCGCTTCGGTGATGAAATCGGCGGCCATGCCATGTCCGGGCATATCCTGTGCACGGCGGAGGTCATCGCGGTGCATACCTCGGAAAACAACCACCAGGTGCGATTTCGTCTGCCCCATGCCTGGTCAAAATATCTGTTCACCAAGGGATACATAGGCATCGACGGCATCAGCTTGACCATCGGTGAGGTGTCCGGTGACGAGTTCGACGTCAACCTGATTCCTGAAACCCTGCAGCGCACCACCATCGGCAGCCGCGCACCCGGTGACCGGGTGAACATCGAGATCGACCCACAAACCCAGGCGATCGTGGACACGGTCAGCCGAATCCTGCCCGATTTCCTCAACCGTTGAGAAGCTCCGAATGGCGGCTGCTTTTACACCCGGCAGGTTATGGCAGATGCTCACTGAGCGCACCCGCCAGGCCAAGGCGAGCGGCCATCTCCACAGCATTGAAACCGATGCCTGTCCTGTGAGTGAAAACGGGATCGAATTTGTCGTCCGGGTGGCCGCCAATCTCAAACGCAAGGCCGAAGATAAAAAAAAGCGGGCTGCGGACTTCAATCCGTTTCTGCCCCCGGAACCGGAACTGACGGTTTGCGAGCTCTCCGACACTCACCGTGCGGTCCTCAACAAGTTCAATGTGGTGGATCATCACCTGCTGATCATCACCCGCGCCTTCGAAGACCAGGAGCGGTTGTTGACGCAAGCGGATTTTGAGGCGCTGTGGCAATGCCTGGGCGAATACCCGTCACTGGGTTTCTACAACGGCGGTGCCGCCGCGGGCGCGAGTCAGAAGCACAAGCATCTGCAACTGGTGCCTCTGCCGCTCTATCCAAACCGCGCTGGTAACGCTGCGCCCTACCCGTTCGCCTCTCTGCTGGAAATCGATGCCCCACCACTGCAGATGATGACACTGATGCAATGGCCGTTTCTGCACCGCTGGTGCGGAATACCTGCCGACTGGTCGGACGCCACACCGGCCACGGCTGCCCGCAACAGTCTACGCATCTACCTTGAAATGCTGGCGGATTGCGGGATTGAAAGCGTTTTCCGGGAGGGCGGTACTTGGCAATCGGCACCGTACAATCTGTTGATGACCCGTCACTGGATGCTGCTGGTCCCCCGCTCCCGGGAGTTCTGCCAGGGTATCTCGGTGAATGCCCTGGGTTACCTGGGCTCCCTGTTTGTCACCGACCCGGAGGCGTTGCAGAGACTGAGTGACATCGGTCCCCTGCGCCTCCTGGATGAAGTCTCACAGCCCAAACGGGTCTAGCAGGCCGATTCCGGTCTTGCGGTCATTTTTCCGTTGAAGGCGTGGTCGTCATCGCCGGCGCGGATGGCGTGGTCTCCGTGTTATCCACCATTTCACCCATCGGCCCAACAATCGAGGCCGGCAGCCTGGGGAAGGCACTGATCAGTGAAACCAGCACCGAGGCCATGTAGGGGATCGACTGCAGCACCAGAACCAGGGACCAGATACGGGCGTCGGGCAGTTCCGCAGCCTGTTGCCAGGCGATGGTTCCCGCCGATAGCAGCAGCGCCAGCATCATCAACAACTCTTCACGGGCATCCTGCAGGGCACGCAGCACGCCGCTGTGTCCGGCCTGTTTGGGAGTCCGGAAAAACGGCAATCCCCGGGTCCAGATGCCCTGAATCATGGCCAGCGCTATGGTGTGCGACAGGGCCAGGCCCGCCAGAGCTGCTGCGATACTCTGTCTCACCGTGGCCTCGACCCGGCGCCGGTAGAGAAAAAACATCTTCATCAGTTTGAACACAAACAGGCTCATCGGCAGGATTGCGAACAGAGGCAGCGGTGCGGTGAAGTGGATCGGCCAGAGCAGCATCGAGGCGGACCAGGCGATGGCCGCCACGTTGAAGAACAGGTTGAAGCTGTCCGCGAACCAGGGCAGCCAACCGGCGATGAAATGGTAGCGCTGGCCTGCGTTCAGGCGGTTGCGACGAGCCCCAAACAGACTGCCCAGATGATGCTTGATGATCTGTACGGCCCCATAGGCCCAGCGAAACCGCTGCTTCTTGAAATCGATGAAGGTATCCGGCATCAGCCCCTTGCCATAACTGCTGGGAATGTAGACCGCCTCATAGCCCTGTTCGAACACCCGCAGACCCAGTTCCGCATCCTCGGTGATACACCAGTCGCCCCAGCCGCCGACCTCCTCGAGCACCTTGCGTCTGACCATGGTCATGGTGCCGTGTTGAATGATCGCGTTGCGTTCGTTGCGGGTCATCATGCCGATATGGAAGAAGCCCCGGTACTCCGCCAGGCACATGGCCTTGAAACAGCTTTCGTGCCCGTCCCGGTAGTCCTGGGGGGACTGCACGATGGCGATTTCCGGCTGCAGGAAATGCGGCACCAGGTCCTTGAGCCAGTCGGGGTCCACCTGGTAGTCGCTGTCGATCACCGCGATAACCTCGGCCTCGGGGTGGGACTCCTGCAGGGTGAAATTGAGAGCACCGGCCTTGAATCCCGCCAATGGGGCACGGTGAAAGAATCGGAAACGCTCTCCCAACAAAGCGCAGTGACGTTCAACCGGCTGCCAGATTTCGGGATCCTGGGTGTTGTTGTCGATCACCAGCACCTCGAAATTCGGATAGTCGAGTCTGGCCAGTGCATCCAGGGTTTCGATCATCATGTCCGGGGGTTCGTTGTAGGCGGGCACGTGGATCGACACCATCGGCCGCTCAGTGTCGGGAATCTCCGCGGACGCGATGGGCTTACGCCGCCAGTGACGCAGCCATAGCGCTTCCGCCCACTCATGCGCCTCGGCGAACAGCACCACCAGGACGCCCAGCATGCCGATGAACAACAACACCCCGACCAGGACGGTACTGAAGGTCATGTATTGCCGGGTATAGTCATAGAACATCCATACCGATCCGGTGGCGGCGCCGTAGGCGACCAGGGCGAGAAACCCGCGCCCCCGGGAACCCAGCCCCTCACTGTCGCGGAACAGCAGGATCAACGCGAGCACCCCGAAGAGGATGGAGATGGCCGCCAGTTCCCGCCAGTGGGGAATGGTCACCACCGGCTCGGTGAAGGTGAACTTGGGCTGTCGCTGCACATCGTAGACACCCCAGTAGGTCCCGACACCACTCTCCTGACCCGACTTCCAGGGCTGGTCGAAGGCCTCCATCACATAGTAGATGTAGCCGCGACGCTCAGCCTCATCGAGAAAGCGCCTGAGGAAACTGGCCTGATTGGCCTGGGACGGGGTGGCCTGCTGACGGGGACGGCCATTGCTCGGCCAGCCCACCTCGCCAATCACGATGGGCTTGCCCGGAAAGGTCGCCTGCAATCGATCGTAGACCTGGATGGCAAATTCCACCGCATTGTCGATGGACTGACCCTCCCAGAACGGCAGAATGTGGGCGGCGATGTAGTCCACGTGTTCCGCCAGCTCGGGATGATCGATCCACACATGCCAGGGCTCCGCCAGACTGACTGGAGTCCAGACCCGTTTCTTCACGTATTTCAGATTCTCGATCGCCTCGGCAACCGTGACCTCCGTGCGGAAGATCGCCTCGTTGCCCACGATCACCCGCACGATGTTCTTGTAGTTGTGGCGGGCCAGGTAGATCAGGGTATCCATCTCCTTTTTGTCCGCTTCAGGATCGCCGCTGATCCAGGCCCCCAGGGCCACATTGAGCCCATGCTTCTCCGCCAGGCGAGGAATCTCCCGGTAACTGTGGCCGACCGAGTAGGTCCTCACCGCATAGGTCTTGTCCGCGAGCAGCGCCAGGTCCTCGTCGATCTGGGCTTCAGTCGGATAGATCCCCTTGATCGGATTCTGGCCTTCACGTACCGGGGAGAATGAGAAACCCTTGATCCGTTTGGGCCAGGGAGGCTCGTTGGCTACCCCACCCAGCAGGTTCCAGATCATCAGGGTAAACAGGGCAATCGCCAGGGCAATGACCAGATTGGGACGCAGCATATGTTTAGCCGAACCGTAAAAAACACATCATATTAATGACTTCGACCCTGCCCGGTTGTGAACAAAGGCCGGTTTCGTGGGAAATTCCGGTTTAACCGCATTCACACCATGGAAAGCCATCCTGAGGGGAAGCCTGTCGAGACTTGATCGTTGCATGATTCGAGCTATATTACCTATATGGTGATTTATTGGCCTATAAATATTACTAATCACTTATCACCCTATTCGATCTGCCAAAGGAGACCAACCATGACTCAAATCACGACACAACCCCACTTGAGGGGCAAGGGAAACATCCCGCTCCAGTTCGACGAAGACGGCTTTCTCATCAACGGTGAAGCCTGGACCCGTGAAACCGCAAGACTGCTCGCGGATATGGACGGGATCGGAACCCTCGGTCCGGATCACTGGTCCGTGATTCTCTACCTGCGCGAAAAGCATCTGGAGTCCGGGGGATTACCGGTAATGTCTCACATCTGCCGGATCATGCACCTGGGCAAGCACGGTGTCGAGCGTCTGTTTGGCGGTTGCCGCGAAGCCTGGCGGATTGCCGGTCTGCCCCATCCCGGCGAAGAGGCCAAGAATTACATGTAAGCATCGAGCCCGGTCCCGACCAGGAGACCGGGCTTTCAACCCGCTGGGCGGGTTTGCCTAATGCTACGGGGCGTGCCAATATCCGCTCAGCCCCCATGACCCAGCAAGACCTCCAATCCCGGACCACTATGAAAACCCGCCTGCTGCTCAATCAGGCGGAAACCGCGTTTGCACTGCCGCCGACGCGCCCGGAGATCCGTTTCGATCTGACCGGCAAGAGTGCGGGAATCGTGGTGTTCGGTCCGGGCAACCGCTGCGTGATCCGCTACAACGCCGCCCTGCTGTCCCGCTACGGACAGGAGTTCATGGATGAGACAGTCCCCCATGAAGTGGCGCACATCGTGGCGCGCAGGCGCTTCGGGCAACGCATCAGACCTCATGGCCGGGAATGGAAACAGGTCATGGCGTTTTTTCAGGCACCCGCGCGACGCTGCCACAGTTTCGATACAACCCAGACCACCCGACGGCGTATGCGTTATTACGACTATCGTTGCGCATGCCGCGATCATCGCATCAGTGCGGTACGCCACAACCGCGTCGTGTCGGGTACGATGACATACCAGTGCCGGTTCTGCGGCACACCACTGGTGGCCCGCGAAACCGATCCGGCATAAATCACCGTTCAGCGGGTAACACGAAAATAGAGTATCTGTTATCCGGCAGTTCTTCGTATTCTGCCGGGTCCCGGGTTCCGCGATGCTGCACCCGGGCTACGCGGCGATGCTCGCTCCTCTTGAGAATCCCGTTTGTCCCGATAAACGTAGCCCGGGTGCAGCGAAGCGGAACCCGGGATCAACCCTCCAGGGCAGGCTGCATGAATGCAGTGAGCTCCAACCCCCGGTTATCGCGAGCATCGCAGAGCTTCCCGCAGGGCGGGACAGCCAGCCCCCCATTCTGATACAAATTCATTACCCACGCTCTGGGTGGGAATGCCCATCATCATGCGGCATTGCCCAAACCTGTCAGGCATGTGCAAGCCTGGGTCTGCATTTCCACTCAGAGCGTGGGAACGAGGACACAGTCAAACCAGCTACTGGTGGCTGATCCTATGGTTGAGAAACGCAGATAATCAGGAATCGAAAGCATTCACCGTGTTTCCACGGAACTACCCCTCTGAATGCAAAATAGCCTGCGATCCGGAAGCGATCAGTCGATCCTTGCCAGTGCGGGGCATCTGCTTGATTGCATACTCCCGTTTCAAAGCCTCGCAGCGATCACCGCAGGTCTCCAGGTAGACCAGTTCCACAGGTCGCCGCCCACGGGTGTATTTGGCCCCCTGCCCCCGGTTGTGTTCGTCGATCCGCCGCGCCACATCCGTGGTCACCCCAGTGTAGAGGGAACTGTCCGCGCAGTGCAGTATGTATACGAACCAGACCGGATCGGGGACGTCTTGCATTAAGGTAAACCACTACCCTGTTTCATAGTTTCGTGACTTTACAGACCTTGTGCCCAGGGATCACAATGTTCATCGCCGACAATTGTCCAGTAGAGACAATGGCCTGTAAACGACTTGTTGCAGTCTCTGAACAATTACCAGAACAACATCAGACGCTATCTTGAAAACAACAGGTCTCCCCGACATTTCACCCCCGTTTGGAGGAAAAGATGATAGGTAACACCCAGAAGTGGATAGGAATGGCCGGTGCGATTGGTCTGATCGCCAGCCAGTTTCTCATCGCCCCGGCAGTCATGGCTTCGGATGCGGACGATCTCGAAGCAGGCAAAGAACTCGCGTTTGACAGAAAGAAAGGCAACTGTCTTGCCTGTCACAACATCCAGGGCGCTCCGTCACCGGGCAATATCGCACCGGCCCTGATCGCCATGAAGTCCCGCTACAAGGATAAAGAGGCTCTCTACAAACAGGTCTGGGATCCCACTGTCGCGAATCCGGAATCGACCATGCCGCCGTTTGGCAAGCATGAAGTGCTCTCCGAATCGGAGATGAAGAAGGTCGTCGATTACATCTGGTCTCTCTGAGCAGTGGATCGTAAACACCGAACCTGTAATGCCACGCCTTGCGAGGATTGAATAACATGAAACACCTCTTACGTAGCCTGACCTTGCTGGTCATCACCTGTGGTCTGGTGGCTTCCGCCCAGGCGACCACCCCGGAAGAAGATCTCAACGCCTTCCGTGACTTTTTCCAGAAACGTTTCCCGAACGTGGAAACCGATGACTTCGTCAATGGCGCCTATGCCATCGACCCGGTCGGCCGGGAAAACTGGGAAGCCATCGAAGAGTTTCCTCCCTACGAACCCTTCATCGATGCAGGTCGCGATATCTGGGAAAAACCTTTCGCCAACGGCAAGACCTTTCAGGATTGCTTTCCTGACGGCCCTGCCATCGAAGGCAAATATCCCTACTGGGACAAAGACAAGGGTATGGTCATGACCCTGCCGCTGGCGCTCAACAAGTGTCTCGAAGCCAATGGCGAGAAACCCATGAAGTACAAAAAGGGTCCGATCAACGACATCCTGTCCTACATCGCCTTTGAGTCCCGTGGTCAGATCACCAATGTGGAGATTCCGAACGATCCTGCTGCGATCAAGGCCTATGAGGAAGGCAGGAAGTTCTACTACGACCGTCGCGGCCAGCTGAACTTCTCATGTGCCAATTGCCACCTGCAGAATGCCGGCATGATTCTGCGTACCGAGGTGCTGAGTCCTGCATTGGGTCACACCACCCACTTCCCGGTCTACCGCTCCAAGTGGGGTACCGTCGGTACATTGCATCGCCGTTTCACCGGCTGTAACAAGCAGGTTCGCGCTGCACCGTTCAAGGCTCAGGGTGAAGAGTACCGCAACCTGGAATACTTCCTGACCTATATGAGTAACGGTCTGCCGCTGAACGGCCCTGGCGCCCGGAAATAATCCCGGCCTGCTGTTCATAAACCAAGATTTTAAGTGATCGGAGTTGATACGATGCACAAAAAGACAACCCTTTTCTCGACTTTGATAGCCGGGCTGTTATGTTGCGGCTTGTCATCTGCTACCCTGGCGGATGACATTTCCGCCGCAAAGGTCCAGCAGCTGATCGACGCGGCCGAAAGCGCCCGCAAAGAGGCTTCCTCAGTGGGCGGCGAATGGCGTGACACCGGTAAAATGATCAAACAGGCCAAAGAACTTCTGGAAAAAGGCGATTACGTGGCAGCCGCAAAGCTTGCCAACAAGGCCGCCAAACAGGGGCACCTGGGCTACGAGCAGGCCGTGTCGCAGAAAGAGTTCAAAACGCCCTCGTACCTGCATTACAAATAAAGGCTGAGGCCAGAGGAGGAAGACAGAATGAAGTTTGTCAAAGCAATCATGCTGACCACGCTGGTGGGCAGCCTCGCGTTCTCGATGCAGCTCATGGCTGAGGACGGAAACCAGATCAGCCCTGGCCTGCAATCGGTCGAGGTGACTCATGCGGGCAAGAAGGTGACCATCAGCCGTTCGGCGGACAAGGATGCCCATATCCCCGAAGCCTTCGCCAAAACCGCGCGTCACTGCCCGCCGTTCTGCGTGCAGCCTGCCGTGGTGGCACCGGGGGTCGAAACCGTGGGTGAGCTGGAAGTGCTGGGTTACCTGCAGCGCATTGGTAACGGCGACCGCAAGGTTCTGGTGATCGACTCACGGACCCCGGACTGGATCATTCGCGGCACCATTCCCGGTTCCGTGAACATCCCCTGGAACAAGATCAATGTGGACATGGCGGGTACCTTCGAATCCACGGCGGAAGCCGAAGGCATTCACGACATCCTGGTAGACCAGATGGGTGTGCAGGACGTGAACGGCATGCTGGATTTCCGCAACGCGAAAACCCTGGTGCTGTTCTGCAATGGCAGCTGGTGCCCCCAGTCTTCGATCAACATCAAGACTCTGCTCAAACTGGGTTATCCCGCATACAAGCTGAAATGGTATCGCGGCGGCATGCAGGATTGGGTCAGCCTGGGCCTCACCACGGTCAATCATGACTGATTGAACCTGTATCCGGGCACCTCGCCCGGTAACGGGTGGGAACCATAACCGGTTCGCCCCGTGAATCAAAAAAGGGTTGTCGGCAACGACAACCCTTTTTTGTTTTCCAGCCCCCATGCGTTCAAACATCAACAGCCTGTCGAGCGGCGTCTCAGATACACCATCCTTGAGTCTTATCCAAATCCAGCCTGTCAGATTCAATCGTTACCTGGAAAGCCCAATGTGACGATCCACGACCGGTGCAAGATACCGGTTGTACATGACCTGGGCCTTCAGGTGATCAATGGGTATAAGTCACCACCCGATCATTGATCAGATTCGCTCATACACGCTCTGACGCATATACATTGAAAAGACTGGCGCCACAGATCAACGGCATCGGATCCATGATGATGGTAACCAAGCAGCGCCCATGATCAATTTGACAGTCAAGACAGAAAAGATTGCGATGCAGACCGGTATCCGGCACTGAATCAGATACGGCGGGAACAAAAAAAGGGTTACCGATATTCGGTAACCCTTTATCTATTTGGTCCGGGCGGGGTGATTCGAACACCCGACCCCTACAACCCCATTGTAGTGCGCTACCAGACTGCGCTACGCCCGGAATGAAAGGAGCGGCAATACTAGGCAGATAAGCCAGCCGTGTCAATCCGTTGTGGCTATCTTTTGAGGATCTGCAGGATCTCCTCAAGCTCACCTCGCAATTGCCGGATGATCTGCTGGCTCTGCTGCAGATCCTCTTTGGCGGTTTCACCGGAGAGTTGCTGTCTTGCGCCTCCGATGGTGAAACCCTGCTCATAGAGCAGACTGCGAATCTGACGGATCATCAACACGTCATGGCGCTGATAGTAGCGCCGGTTGCCACGCCGTTTGACCGGCTTCAACTGGGGAAATTCCTGCTCCCAATAACGCAACACATGCGGCTTGACCTGGCAGAGGTCGCTGACCTCTCCAATGGTGAAATAGCGCTTGCCCGGTATAGCGGGCAAATCATTACTACTGCTGCTCGGATCCAGCATAGGCTTCTACCCGTGCCTTTAATTTCTGTCCCGGACGGAAGGTAACCACACGGCGTGCGGAGATCGGGATCTCCTTACCGGTTTTGGGATTACGTCCTGGCCTTTGTTTCTTTTCGCGCAGATCAAAGTTTCCGAATCCGGATAGCTTCACCTGCCCCCCACGTTCCAAGGAGAGTCGAACCTCTTCGAAGAACATTTCAACCATTTCCTTGGCTTCCCGTTTGTTCAGCCCAAGCTCATCGAAGAGCCTGGCTGCCATGTCTGCTTTTGTCAGTGCCATAACCTGTCCTAATCTCTCAGTTTCGCACCTGTGTCACGAGCCAGCCGCTGCAATACGGCAGCAACCACCTCTTCGACTTCCTGATCTGTAAGAGTGTGTGATTTTTCCTGTAAAATCAATCCCAATGCGAGACTTTTTCGACCCGAATCTATGTTTTTTCCAGTATAGACATCAAACAGCAGAATGTCTGTAAGAATTTTGCCCGCTGCTTCACGAATCAGATTCCTGATCCTGTCGTAGGAGACACTCTCATCGACCACCAGGGCAAGATCGCGGCGGATAGAGGGGTATTTCGACAGACTCTCAAAATGCGGCAGCCGACCCTCTCCCAATCGCTCAAGATCGAGTTCGAACAGAAAGGTGGCGCCGTTGAGGTCCAGCTGCTTTTCCAATTCGGGATGCAGCATACCCATGAAACCCACCGACAGCTCCTGGATGAATATCTCAGCGCTCTGTCCCGGATGCAATGCCGGGTGACCGGCCGGGGCAAACCGTACCCCCTGGGTCGTACCCAGAAGGCTCAGTACCGCCTCAACATCCGCTTTGACATCGTAAAAATCGGCCCGGGACCCGGTTTCACCCCACTGTTCGGCGAAACGGTTACCCGATACCAGCCCGCCCAGACGGGCCTGCTGCTCGATCGAGGTACCCTGCTGGAAACACAGACCGGATTCAAAGATGCGCACTCGTGGCTGCTGACGCGCCTGGTTGTAGGCAGCGGTCTGCAGCAGACCGGGCCACAGCGAGGTACGCATGACCGACATGTCTGCAGAGATCGGATTGGCGAGGCGGATGCCCTGGGCCTGGGGATCGAGCATCGCCTCCAATTCAGGACTGATGAAACTGTAGGTCACCACCTCCTGATAGTCGCGCCCCACCAGCAGATCCTTGGCCCGGTCAAGACCGAAGGCGGACTCGGCCCGGTCTTCCATGATCATTGGTGTGGTGCCCCGATGAGCGGGAATCCGGGTGTAACCGTAGATGCGACCGATCTCTTCGATCAGGTCCACCTCGATACTGATGTCGAAACGGCTGCTGGGAGCCTGTACCTGCCATCCCTGAGCCACGGACTCGACCCGCATGCCCAGGCGATCGAGGATATCCGTCACTTCATCCGCCTCGATTTCGATCCCCAGCAGCTTGTTGACGCGCTCGGCGCGCAACAGGATCACCGGGCGGGGCTGAATCTTGTCTTCGTGGGCCACCTCGACCACCGGTCCGAGATCTCCTCCGGCAATCGATACCAGCAGTTCCGAGGCCCGCTCCAGGGCATCCACCTGAAGTTGCGGATCGACGCCGCGCTCGAAACGATGGGAGGAATCGGTATGCAGTCCATACCCCCGGGCTTTGCCGCTGATCGCGGTCGGCGCAAAAAAGGCGCTTTCGAGCAGCACATGCCGGGTGCTTTCGTTCACCGCAGTCGCCTCGCCACCCATGATGCCGGCCAGGGCGATGGGATGGGACTCGTCGGCGATCACCAAAGTGCCTTCCAGCAGTTCGATCTCCCGACCGCCGATCAGGGTCAGGCGCTCACCAGAACGGGCCAGACGCACCCTTATTCGCTGTTCGACCCGATCCAGGTCGAAGCCGTGCATCGGCTGCCCGAGTTCGAGCAATACGTAATTGGTGACATCGACCACCGGCCCGAGACTACGGATACCGCTGCGGCGCAGGCGCTCCTGCATCCACAGGGGGGTCTGCGCCGCGACATTCACATTACGCACCACCCGGCAGGCATAGCGGGGACAGGCCTCATCGGCTTCCAGCATCACCTCCATGCGGTCTTCCAGGCTGGCCGCTTGGGGATTGATGGCCACCGGAGTCACCGGGCAACGGTTGATCACACCCACTTCACGGGCGATTCCGGCCAGGCTCAGGCAGTCGCCCCGATCCGGCGTCAGGTCCACCTCGATGGCCTGATCCTCGAGGAACAGAAAGCGGCGAAAATCCTCGCCGATGGGTGCATCGGGAGGTAATGGCAGGATACCGTCGGAGCTTTCAGCCAGACCCAGTTCACTCGCGGAACAGATCATGCCCAGGGACTGAACGCCTCGCAGCTTGGCCTTCTTGATTTTGAAATCGCCGGGCAGTATCGCACCCACGGTGGCCACCGGCACACGCATTCCGGCCGCGACATTGCGCGCCCCGCAGACGATCTGCAGCGGTTCCCCTTCGCCGACCGTCACCTGGCAGACGCTCAGCTTGTCGGCGTCCGGATGCTGTTCACGGGATAGCACCTCACCCACCACCACGCCAGTAAATGTGGCGGCCACCGGTTCCACGGAATCGACCTCCAGACCGGCCATGCTCAACTGATCGGCCAGGGCCTGGGTATCCACCGACGGGTCGACCCACTCCCTCAACCAGGCTTCACTGAATCTCATGATGCTCTACCCTTTAAACCTTCAGGCGAACTGCTTCAAAAAGCGCAGATCGTTCTCGAAAAACAGACGCAGATCGTTGACCCCGTAGCGCAGCATGGTCAGGCGTTCAACCCCCATGCCGAAGGCATACCCGGTGTAGCGTTCGCTGTCGATGCCCACATGGCGGAACACCTCCGGATGGATCATGCCGCACCCGAGGACCTCGATCCAACCGGTCTGACTGCACACCCGGCAGCCCTCCCCGCCACACATCACACACTCGATATCCACCTCGGCGGAAGGCTCGGTGAATGGAAAGTAGGAGGGACGGAATCGCAACTTCAGTTCGCGTTCGAAAAACCGGCTGAGGAAGTCGTACAACACACCTTTGAGGTCGGCGAAGGAGACATCCTCATCGACCAGGAAACCTTCCACCTGGTGGAACATGGGGGTGTGGGTCAGATCCGAATCGCATCGGTAGACCCGGCCGGGGGCAATGATGCGCAACGGCGGCTCACTCTTTTCCATGGCACGGATCTGTACCGGCGAGGTATGGGTCCGCAACAGCATATGCGCATCGAAATAGAAGGTATCGTGCATCGCACGGGCCGGATGGGTCTCCGGGATATTGAGGGCTTCGAAGTTGTGATAGTCGTCCTCGATCTCCGGGCCTTCCACCGATTCGAACCCCGCATGGGCGAACAGACGCTCGATCCGGTTCAGGGTTCGGGTGACCGGATGCAGACCGCCACGCTGAAGACCACGCCCCGGCAGGGTCACATCGATACGCTCTTCAGCCAGGCGTTTGCTCAGGGCCTCCTGTTCGAGCACTTCCCGGCGTGCCTCGATGGCCTGTTGCAGACGCTGCTTGGCCTGATTGATAGCCTGTCCCGCCTGGGGACGCTGATCTGCCGGCAGGGTACCGAGTTTCTTCAGTTGCGAGGTCAGTTGGCCGCTCTTGCCCAGATATTCGACACGCACATCATCAAGCCCGGCAAGATCAGTTGCCGCCTCGATGGCCCGTTCCGCGGCGTCTATCAGTCCCGTTATGTCGAGTGTGGAATCGTCCATCTGCTGTTCAACCTCAAGATCGCTTTCGACCATCCCCTTGCAGGCATGGTGCAATGGATATTCATCAATTCCCGATCCACGGGCTGATGACGTCACATAGCGCAGGCTATGGCTTCCCCTGGTCAGCGTAAACGTCCGCCTGACCTGCTGGATTAAGCGAAGATTTCCTGACACATCGGGAAACCTCCTATCTTACACGCTGCGCCCGCCCATGCCTCATGGATTCAGGTAATAAAAAAGGGGGAAGCCACAGGCCTCCCCCTTTTATGCTCACTGTGTCGCCGGTCAAACCGTGCGCGACAACAGCCGTTTAGCTGGAAAGAGCGGCCTTGGCCTGTTCTGCCAGCACGCTGAACGCGGCTTTGTCGTTGACAGCCAGATCAGCCAGCATCTTGCGATCCACTTCGATATTCGCAATGTGCAGACCGTTGATCAAGCGGCTGTAGGAAAGACCGTTGTCCCGGGCGCCGGCATTGATGCGGGCAATCCACAGGGCGCGGAACTGACGCTTTTTCTGACGACGATCGCGGTAGGCATATTGGCCGGCCTTGATAACCGCCTGTTTGGCGACACGATAAACTTTGCTGCGGGCTCCGTAGTAACCCTTGGCTTCTTCAAGCACCTTTTTATGACGGGCGCGTGCTTGTACACCACGTTTGACTCGAGACATGTTGGTATCCGGTTCCGGTTGAGGTTAAGCGTAGGGCATCATCCGACGGGCCATGGCCACATCGGTCTTCGCGATGGTGTTGGGCGAACGCAATTGACGCTTCCGCTTGGTGCTCTTCTTGGTCAGGATATGACGCCGATGAGAGCTGTTACATTTGAAGGAACCGGACGCGGTGCGCTTGAAACGCTTGGCCGCGCCCCGATTGGTCTTAATCTTAGGCATAGTCGTAAAACTCCGCTATTTGAGCGCCTCAATGGCGCAAAAAGTTACTTTTTCTTGGGACCCAGAACCATCACCATCTGGCGACCTTCCATCATGGGTTTCTGTTCGACCTGGCCGTATTCGATCAGATCCTTCTCCACCCGTTCCAGAAGTTCCAAACCCAGTTCCCGGTGAGCGTGCTCACGCCCGCGGAACCGCATGGTGACTTTGGTCTTGTCCCCGTCTTCTAGGAAACGTATCAGGTTGCGCAGTTTTACCTGATAATCCCCTTCGCCCGTCCCTGGACGGAACTTGATCTCTTTAACATGAACCTGCTTTTGCTTCTTTTTCGCGGCTTGTTTCGTTTTCTTTAATTCAAACAGAAACTTGCCGTAATCCATTACGCGACAAACCGGGGGTTCCCCGTTTGGTACGATCTCCACAAGATCCAAACCTGCTTCCTGAGCGGCGCGTAAGGCCTCCTCAATCGAAACAACCCCAACTTGTTCACCATCGACACCGATGAGCCTGATCTTGGCAACTGTGATCTCATCGTTTAGACGGTGCTTTTTAACAGCAGCGATAGCCGGTTCCTCCAAAAAGTTCAAACCCCAAAAGTAGAAAAAGCACCGGGCATACCAGTGCTTTTACACTCAATTTACACGTTTCTGTACTTCCGTCCGCATCCGCTCGATGAAGTCTGTCAGCGGCATGGAGCCCAGATCCTCGCCTGTGCGGGTACGTACTGCAACGGTGCCCTCCTCCATCTCCCGGTCGCCCAGAATCAGCAGATAAGGCACGCGCATCAACGTGTGCTCGCGGATTTTAAAGCCAATCTTCTCATTTCTCAAGTCCGATTCCACTCGAAAACCGTTGCTCCGCAAGGATTTGAGACATTGATCCAGGTAAGCGGCCTGGCGATCGGTGATATTCATCAGCACCGCCTGTACCGGCGCCAGCCAAACTGGCAGTGCCCCGGCATAGTGTTCGATGAGGATTCCGATGAACCGCTCCAGCGAACCGAGGATCGCCCGGTGCAGCATAACCGGGACCTGTTTGCTGTTGTCCTCCGCGATGTAGGAGGCCCCGAGGCGGTCCGGCATGGAGAAATCGAGCTGGATGGTGCCCAGCTGCCAGACCCGGCCGAGGCAGTCCTTGAGGGAAAACTCGATCTTCGGACCGTAGAAGGCGCCTTCTCCAGGCTGCAACTCCCACTCCAGTCCCTGCTGGTTGAGGGCGTCTTCCAGGGCCTTCTCCGCCTTGTCCCACACCTCGTCGGAACCGACCCGTTTCTCCGGGCGGGTGGAGAGCTTGACCAGCACCTCGTCGAAACCAAAGTCCTTGTAGACCTCGAACAGCAGCTGGTTGAACGCCAGCACCTCGGCAAGGATCTGATCCTCGGTACAGAAGATGTGCGCGTCGTCCTGAACGAAATTCCGCACCCGCATCAGGCCATGCAGTGTGCCCGAGGGTTCGTTGCGATGACAGGAGCCGAACTCCGCCAGTCGCAGGGGCAGATCCCGGTAGCTCTTCAGCCCATGGTTGTAGATCTGAATATGTGCCGGGCAGTTCATCGGTTTGATGGCGTAGACCCGGTCGTCGGTCTCGGTGACGAAGATATCGTCGCGAAACTTCTCCCAATGTCCGGATTTCTCCCACAGACTGCGATCGATCACCTGAGGGGTGTGCACTTCCTGGTAACCGTGATCCTTCAGCTTGTCGCGGATGTACTGCTGAATGGTGATGTAGATGCGCCAGCCCTTGTCGTGCCAGAACGCCATGCCCGGGGCCTCTTCCTGGGTATGGAACAGATCCATGGCCTTACCGATCTTGCGATGATCCCGTTTCTCGGCCTCTTCCAGGCGATGCAGGTAGGCATTCAGCTCTTTCTTGTCCCGCCAGGCCGTACCGTAGATGCGTTGCAGCATCTCGTTGTTGGAATCACCCCGCCAGTAGGCGCCGGCCACTTTCATCAGCTTGAAGCCTTTGCCAAGCATGCCGGTGCTGGGCAGATGCGGCCCGCGGCAGACATCGAACCACTCGCCCTGCCGGTACACCGACACCTCTTCCCCTTCGGGGATAAACTCGCGAATGATCTCCACCTTGTACTTTTCGCCGATACCATCGAAGGTCTGCATCGCCTGGTCCCGCTCCCACACCTCACGCTGGATCGGCAGATTGCGCTTGACGATCTCGTGCATGCGTTGCTCGATCTTTGCCAGATCGTCTGGGGTAAAGGGCTCGCTGCGAGCGAAATCGTAATAGAAACCGTCCTCGATGGCCGGACCGATGGTGACCTGAGTACCGGGATAGAGTTCCTGCACCGCCTGCGCCATGACATGGGCGGCATCATGCCGCATCAGTGGCAGCGCCTCCTCATCACGACTGGTAATGATTGCGAGCTGACTGTCCTGCTCGATCAGGTGGGAGGTGTCGACCATTTTTCCGTTTACGAGCCCCGCCATGGCTGCCTTGGCCAGTCCGGGACCGATGGCGCTGGCGACATCCATCACCGTGACCGCCTGGTCGAATGCTCGTTGGGAACCGTCGGGAAGAGAAATAACAGGCATAACTACATTTCCTCATCAGTGGTGGCCCATACGAGAGGCCACTTGAAAACAAAAAAGCCGGCAAACGGGCCGGCTCGGCGAGAAGATTGGGCTGACAGGGCAGCCGGGCACAGGCCAATACAAAGTGGTCTGTTTCGTCCTCATAACCACAAACTATCAATGGGTTATCAGGCAGTTCAAAAAATGAAGGAGGAGTCTAATACGCCCTTTCCGGCAAGTCAAAACCATATCTATCTCACCACGAAGGACACGAAGTGCACGAAGAAACGACTCGAGCGTTCATCAAATTCCACCCTTCGTGTCCTTCGTGGTAAAAGAGATCGGTGATGCGGAGGGCCATGATCTGGCACCACCCAACCAAATCGGTCGATGCCTCTTATCCGTGCGGTGTATGACTTACCAAACAGACCGTCACGCGTCGTCCTGACGGCCCTATCATTAGTTGTCAGCATACTCCACGGCAATCCTGAGAAAATCATCGGTCAGTGAGGTAAAAGCCCCAATCATGCGTGGATCGAAGTGACTGCCCGATGCATCCAGGATGGCCTTCACTGCATAGTCGTGGGAATAGGGATCTTTATAGACCCGCCGGTTGATCAGTGCATCGTAAACATCCGCAATCGCCATCAGACGACCGGAAATCGGAATCGCATCGCCCTTGAGCCCCTGGGGATAGCCACTCCCGTCCCAATGCTCATGGTGGCTGTAGGCAATCTCCCGGGCCATGACCAGGAAATCGGTGCTCCCAAGCACCTGTTCGGCGCGCAGTAAGGCATCGTGTCCATACCGGGCATGTTGTTTCATCATCTCCCACTCTTCGGGATCGAGTTTTCCCGGTTTTAGGAGGATCCGGTCAGGCACCCCGACTTTACCGATGTCATGCAGAGCCGAGGTCTTGTAGAGCATTTCGATATTGTGATCATTGAGGTAATGACCGAACAGACCCAGATCTCGCAACTTACGCGCCAGGCAGAGTATGTAATTCTGAGTGCGCAGGATATGTTTACCCGTTTCGGTGTCACGGGTCTCCGCCAGGGAGGCCATGCAATAGATCGCAACGTCTTTGGTCCGACTGAGTTCTGCGGTGCGCTCCTGCACCTTGGTCTCGAGTTCGGAATTACGATCGGCCAACTGTGCGCGGGCCTGACTGAGGGCGATATGGGTGTCCACCCGGGCCTGAACGATAGGCGGACTCATAGGCTTGGAGATGTAATCCACTGCCCCGAGTTCGAATCCCCTGAGTTCATCCGCCACTTCGCTTTTGATGGTAAGAAAGATCACCGGGATATCGCGGGTCTGTGGATTGGCCTTGAGTTTTTCGCAGACCTGGTAGCCATCCATGTCGGGCATCAGGATATCCAGCAGGATCAGATCGGGCTGCGGATCGGAGCCGGCCCGGCGCAATGCCTGTTCACCATCTTTTGCCACCACGATCTTATACTGATCCTGAAGCAGTTCCATCAGCACGTCGAGATAGAATTTCTCGTCATCCACGATCAGTATCTTAGGTCTCTCAGGGGTCATTCCTTATTTTCCTTTAGGCTCTTTTTCAACTGGTCCAACATCACCAGGGCATCGTCGAAATCATATCCGCCGATCAACTCGACCATACGGTTGAAGATTCGCTGTGACGTATCATCAGGCAGTTTTGCCTCAATCACGGTTAACAGGTTACGGGCTTCCGGATCACCCTCTTCCAGCGCTTCAGCAAGCCTTTCGAGCAGGGGCTGGATATCCTGGGAATCCGTATCCTTCACCACCTTCACCGCATCCTGCCCAGTGATCACCCCATCCTGTTCGAGTTGCGACAGGGAACGGATGAAGGTTTCGAAGGCCTGTGCAAACGCCTGGTAGGCCTCCCCGTCGAGTAAGCCATCCTGTGATTCGAGCAGACGGCTTTCCAGGATCCTGGCCGCCTGCTGCAATTCAAGTCCGCCCAGGTTACCGGAAACACCCTGAAGTGTGTGTAACTCCCGACGCGCATCCTCAGGTTGATTATTCTGGAGTTGATCCTTGAAACGCTGCAGGGTATCCCGGTGATGACCCAGAAAGTCCGCCAACAGCTTGGCAAACAGTTTTCGGTTACCACCGATGCGTTCCAGTCCCCAGGCCAGATCGATGCCGGGCAGACTGTTTGGGAACTCCGGCTGGTCAGGGGTATCAGGGGATTCCGTTTCCACGGGTAAAGGCTTGTCACTCGTCTTCAGCCAATTGTGCAGGGTGGCATGCAGACGGCTGGGTTCGATGGGTTTGGCGATATGGTCGTTCATCCCAGCCTCGAGACATTTCTCACGGTCACCGCTCATGGCATGCGCAGTCATCGCTATCACCGGTAACCCGCTGAAGCGCGCCTGGGCGCGGATGCGCCGGACCGTTTCATAGCCATCCATGCCGGGCATCTGGATATCCATCAGCACCAGGTCAAAGGTCTGTTCCTGCAGCCGTGCAAGGGCCTGATAACCATCCCCGGCTATGCTGACCTGCAGTCCCATCAATTGCAGGATCTCCTGGGCCACCTGCTGGTTGATCGGGTTGTCCTCCACCAGCAGCACCTCACCCTGCAAAGCCTGCAGAGTCATTTCCCTGGTGCGCTGCCGGGAGGCATCGCTGAGTTCCTGATTAAACGCCTGCATGATCGCATCGAACAACACCGAGGGATTCACCGGCTTGATGAGGAAACCATCCATCCCGGCCTCCTGGGCCGACTGCATGACCTCTTCACGACCGAACGCGGTGACCAGTATCACGACCGGTTGATGGGAAAGCCCCAGTTCCGATTTGATCATGCGTCCCGCTTCGACACCATCCAGGCCGGGTAAGCGCCAGTCCATCAATACCAGCTGAAAGGGCTTCGCCTGTTTGTCAGCCGCTTCCACCAGACCCAGTGCTTGTTCGGCGCGACTCGCCGAGGTCACATCGAAGGTGAAGGACTCCAGCATCTCACTGAGAATCTGCGAAGCCATCGCATTGTCATCCACCACCAGGGCGCGCAATCCCCGCATTCCGGGAGCGGGCAACCAGGACCGTTCCTCATGTTCCTGAGGCAGATGAAAGGGCAATACGAAGGAAAAACGGCTGCCCCGACCCGGCGTACTGTCGACCTCCAGACGCCCGCCCATAAGATGCACCAGTTGCTGACTGATATTCAGGCCCAGCCCACTGCCGCCATAACGTCTCGTGGTGGAGCCATCCAGTTGGGTAAAGGCATCGAACAAGCGCTCCACCTGATCACGCGGGATGCCGATCCCGGTATCCTCGATACTGAATTTCAAACGCACCCGCTCACCTTCGCGTTCCAACTCATTGACCTGGATGGTCACTTCGCCCTTCTCCGTGAACTTGATGGCATTGGACACCAGGTTGACCAGCACCTGCCCCAACCGCAGGGGATCGCCGATCAGTTGATCAGGCACCTGCAGGTCCTGCTGGAGCAGCAGTTCCAGACCCTTTTCCTCGGCCCGGATGGCATTGATGCTGACCAGGTTGTCCAGCACCTCACCGAGGGAAAAAGCGACCTGCTCGATATCCAGCTTGCCCGCCTCGATCTTGGTGAAATCAAGCACATCGTTGATCACGTTGAGCAGTGCGTTGGCTGACACCTGGATCTTTTCAATGTAGTGACGTTGGCGTTGGGAGAGTTCGGTCTGCAGTGCCAGATGACCAAACCCAACAATCGCATTCATGGGGGTACGGATTTCATGACTCATATTGGCCAGAAAATAGGTCTTGAACTGATTCGCCTGATCCGCCTCCGCTTTGGCGGCGGCAAGCGCCTGCTTTTGTCTGCGGGTCTGAGCGAGCCAGAGAAAACTCAGCAACAGCAGCACCGAAGCGCCACCGATCACCTGCCACAGCAGGGTGTAGTTCACCTCCACTTCGTAGCGTATCGCCAGGGATTCCTGACGCATCTCGCGGCGTTCATCTTCACCGATGGAAGCCAGGGCCTTCTCCAGAATGCTCAACAGTTCGGGGCTGTCCTTGCGCACTCCGATCGACAGCGCGCTGTTATAAGGCGTGGGAGCCGCCACCTTGAGATTGCTCAGTCCCAGGTTGTCGATGAGAAAGCTGCCAATGGTGAGATTGCCGACATAGGCATCTACCTTGCCTGCGGCCAGAGCCCGCAGTGCCTGCTCCGCCGTGCTGAATGTAAACAGATCCAGATCCGGTCGATCCCGTTTCAGGTTCTCCTCCACCACGTAATTCTTCACCACCGCAACCCGCTGCCCCTTGAGTTCCGGGAGGCCGGTCAACAGAGGCGCATTCTTGCGATTGAAGATCATGATGGGCGACTGCAGATAGGGCTCGGTGAAACTCAGGTAAAGCATCCGTTCCGGCGAGGGGGTGACGGCGGGCAGAACATCGATCTCTCCGGATTCCGCCTTCTGCATCACCTGCTGCCAGGTCAGGTTGGGTTCCAGGGAAAGGCCGATGCCGATGATCTCACTGAGACGTTTCATGAAGCGCGAGGAGATGCCCCGATATTTTCCCTCCAGGGTGACATACTCAATGGGCTCCCAGTTGGGGTCGATGCCAATCCGGATACTGGAGTGCTTCGATAGCCAAGACCACTCCTTGACGCTCAGATCGAGACTGACCTTGGGATTGTTGAGGCTGGGTATCTCACCCGGATTCAGGGTGATCCAGCGGCGCCGGATCTGCTGACGCTCATCGTCGCTGATGCTGTCGAGACCCTTTTGCAGGATGGCGGCCAGTTCAGGCCAGTCGTTGCGTACTGCCATGGCAAGCACACTCGGGCGTCCGTAATTGCCGGTGATGCGCAGATTGCTGATCTCACTGCGCTCCATCCAGTATCCGGCCACGCCGATACTCAGGATGGTCGCGTCCGCGGTTCCCTCGGAGACCTTGAGCAGGGCGGTGGGGATATCCGCCACTTCGATGATCGTGACATCGGGATGATCCCGGGTGATGATCTCATTTATCGAATAACCTGTGGGCAGGGCCAGGCGCTTGCCGGCCAGTTCCGCTTCACTGTTCAGGTCATTGCGCAGTCCCCGTGTAATGATCACCCGGCGGGAGAGGAAATAGGCATCGGTGAAAATCAGATGTTGCTCCCGCTCCTCGGTGCGGTTGATCATGGGCAGGAGGTCCACCTGCTTGTCGTAGCCGAGTTGGACCGAGTGATCCCAGTCAGAGGTCGGAATCAGGCGAAACTCCAGGCCGAGGCGACGGCCCAGGAGACTGAGAAAATCCGCGGATATCCCCTGGTGATTCTGTTGATCATCAATGAATTCATAGGGTGCGAAGATCGGGTCAACCGCGATTCTGAGGACCGGATGCTGTTCAACCCAGGTCTTCTCCTTGCGTGACAGTCCCACCGAATCGTAACGCGGCAGGAACTGGCCATAGTCGATGCTGGCGCCCAGCCAGCGGCTGAGGATGGCTTCCAGTTCCTCCCGGGTAAGCAGATCCAGACCCTGTTCGATGACCTCCAGCAGATCGGCGCTTGTCTTCTTCACCCCGACCCTTAGTTCGGCTTGATAGAGGTCCCGGGACAAGGGTACGAAGTCTCCCCGCCGACCCTGGCGCAAGAGGATCATTTCAGTGGAGGGACGGTCCGCGATGAATCCCTCGATGGCATTCTGATCCATGGCCTCGATCATGCGCGGGATGTTTTCATAAACCACCGCTTCGGCCCGGGGCAACTGCTGGGTGAAGAGGGTCTTGGGCGGGGGTCCCAGAATGCCGATGCGCTTGCCATCCAGATCCGCCAGACGGGTCGGGCGATCCCCCTTGGGCCGAAAGTAGAGGGTGGCGGGAGCGCTCAGGTAGGGTTTGGAGAATGTCAGCCATTCGCTGCGTTGCGAAGAGGCATACAGGCCCATATGAAAATCCGCCCGTCCCTGTTTGAGATCCTCCAGGGAGTCCATCAGATTGGAAAGCCGAAAGCGGATTTTGCGACCGGTCCGCTGGGCCCACAATTCCCAGATATCCACCCCGATGCCTGTCGGTTGACCGGCACTGTCCAGTTGACTGAAGGGGGGCAGATTCCAACTTCCAGCGATGACCAGGGTCCCGTCCGGGTCGGCGGTCACAGGGTCGGATGTATCAGGTGCATCCTGAGATGGGGGTGCCCCGGCAGACAGACTCAGGGGTGAGACACAAATGAGTATCAGCAGGATCAGCCGGTGTATGACAGTTCTGAGCATGAAGAGCTGTCCCTGGGCTTATCCACCAGCCCGCCGGTTGCCATCGGCGAATTTCCCTTTCACAGACTTGTGACGCACAGTTCCCCCTCCCCTTTGCCTCTGATACTGAACACATCCTGTCAGCGCCGTATTACCGACACCCAGTTTGTATCATATTTTTTACAATTTAAGGCAGGAACTGTGTAGAAAGCCAGTATCGGTTCATGGCTCCCTGATCTGGATCATGAGGCCGGCCAGTACTCCGTGCCGATCCCCTCGCCCAGATCGGCCTCAACAAGCCGATTGCGAACCTCCAGCAATTTCTCCAGCAGGGCCGGTTCAGCCTGTTCATAGGCCTCGGTGTCCGGTACCCGCTTGACCACCACGCCCAGCAACTCGGTGATCGCGTTGCCGATGGAGTTCTGGCTGATGGTGACGATCAGCTTACCCTCCTCATTACGGTAGATGAGCTGCTTGAAGGCGGGTTGCCAACGGATCGAATTGGCGTATTTCGCATCGATGATACAACGTTCACGCACCTTCTTTGCGGCACCCAGGAAATCGTTATTGAACAGCAGAACGGACTCCACCTGATCCGGGTAGTGAACATCCTTCGGCATGGGTGCGTTACGGGTCGACACCTGGCTGAAAAAGGTACGGTAGAAATCGATGAAGCCTTCCAGGATGGCATCATATTCATGCCAGAAGCGGATATTCTTCAGGGCATGCCCGCCACCGCGGATCTCCCAGCAGGGCAATCCCTGGGGGTAGCCGGTCAGGCGCATACCGGACTCATCGGAGCTGATGCTTTTGAGCACCTTGAGATCCAGGGCCTTGTCGAAAAACTCCCGGTAGACATCCCGCATGTAGGACTGGAACAGGCTGTGCTGCCCGCCATCGGTGAGGTTGGGGTTGTCCGGATTGGCGATCTCCGCCTTGCGCAGCTGATCCATGGGAAACACGATGAAATGGTTGTGCAGCATGCGGATACTCGGCACCCCCGGTGAAGTGAGCGGCCAGGTGGCATCCAGGCTCGCCTCTCCGGCCAGCACCAGGTGTTCGTTGGGATCGGGGTAACGCTCCAGCATGTACTCGATGATGATCTGATTCATGCGGTTCCATACGTGGCGCACTTCCCCGGGCACCTGAGTACGACGCACCGGTCGGCCCAGCGGATTGAGAATCACCTTGGAGGTGTTGTAGATGATCGAGGTATCGAATTCGGTGCTGTGGCCAAGGGCTTTACGGTAAAGCAGGAGATTTTCCGGGTTCACCAGCAGACCGTTGTTGTGCACCAGGTCGTTGAGATTTTCAGTACTGTTGAAAAACTCGTTGGGCTTCATGCCCTCAGGCACCTCCAATGGAATGGGGCGGAAGGGGGTGGTGATCTCGCGAGGACCGTACTTCATGAAACAAACCTCCTGCGATGAAGTGGGCCATAGTCAGTGGATAGCACCCTAAACAGGCCGCGGGATGAAAGCAAAACGATCGCTCCTATGGGGTCATTACTTCCCCGGATATCCTCATGAACGGGACAAATAACCTACCCCACGACAACCCAAGGGAAAGCGCGTGATGTGTATCGAGGTGATCCATGAGACTTTGTTATGGGTATTGACCGCAAATCTTCGCCAATCACCACAAATGAACGCGAAATCCGTGAACAGAGCCTATCGTGCGGCGTTCATTTGCGAAAAATTCTTTCTGATTACCCATGAGGCTCAGTGATTGGTTCCGCCGCCAGCATTGCTATGGGTGTTGGGATTGGGTGTTCGCTGCGCTTATCGGTATTGAGCCCCCTCTCCCTGGCCTGCTCCCGCAAGGGGAGAGGGGAAGACCTTTTAGAGTGCGCCGTCCACTTCTTGCCGGGCTGTGGAATTGAACTGTCTGTTCGATCCAGTCTTGATTCATGCGTTCCCTCTCCCATTGCGGGAGCGGGCCTGGGAGGGGGGTCATAAAACCGTGAGCGTAGCGAACACATAAACTCAAAACTCATCACTCACAACTCAAAACTTTTTTTCCGCCACTGGCCAATTCTCCAATCCAGCGCCATCCGGGTCGGACTCAGAGACTGTGGGACTCGTCCTCGCCAAGGAACACCGGAATATCCCGACGGTAGCGGCGCATCACCAGGTTGGCCAGTAATCCGGTCCATCCGGTCTGATGGGCGGCACCCAGTCCCTGGCCGGTTTCGGCATGGAAGTATTCGTAGAAGAGATTGAGATGCTGCCAGCCCGTATCGGTCTGAAAGGGACTGTCCCGTCGCAGGGCGGGAATCCGGCCTTCATCGTCGCGGCGGTACAGATCCACCAGGCGGTCAGCGATCAGGCTGGCGATCTCCAGCAGGGTGAGGGACTCCCCGGGCAGGCAGGGCACCTGGAACTTGAAGCGGTCCCCGAGGAAGCGGTGGTACTTCTCCAGAGCCTGTACCAGGGCATAGTTGGTGGGCAGCCATACCGGCCCGCGCCAGTTCGAGTTGCCGCCGAACAAGCCACTCTCGGACTCCCCAGGAACATAGCGAATGCGGGTGCGCCCGATCCCGGGCAGATCCCCCAGGTCCTGGAGATGTTCATGCTGTTTGCTCAGACTGCGCACCCCGTAGGGTGAGAGAAACTCGTCCTCATGCAGCAGCCGGTTGAGGATGCGCGGCAACATGGAGTGATCCACCAGTGCCAGCAGATGCTCACCCTGTTCGTTCTCCCACTCCGGGCAGGCACAGACGTAACTGCCCTGAAACAGCCCGAGTTTGTGTTCCCTGAGAATCTCACGGAAACGCGGCACAGTCTGCAGCAGACGGGCATCGACCACCTCGGTGGCGAACAGGGGGATCAGGCCGACCCAGGAATAGACATCGATGCGGTGGTGGGATCCGTCCGGGGCGATCAGAAGATCCTTGAAGAAACCCGCGTCCGGGTCCCACAGGGAGCTGCCCTGCCCGTCTCCGCCACTGATCGCCTTGGCGATGGCGAGAAACTGCTTGTAGCTCTGGATCGCGATGTTCTCGTAGTCGCTGTCCTCAACCGCGAGTTCCAGGGCCATCATGGTCATGTTGAGGGCGAACATCGCCATCCAGCCGGTGGCATCCGCCTGTTTCAGGGCGTACCCGGGAGGCAGGGGTTTGGATCGGTCATATACGGATATGTTGTCCAGTCCAAGAAACCCCCCTTCGAACAGGTTCTGGCCGAAGCGGTCCTTGCGGTTGATCCACCAGGCGTAGTTGAGCAGGAGTTTGTGGAACACCCGTTGCAGGAAGCGCCGATCGCCCTGTCCCGTCTGCATCCGTTCCGCGCGGAACATCTTCAATGCGGCCCAGGCATGCACCGGCGGGTTCACATCACTGAAGGACCATTCGTAGGCGGGTATCTGGCCGTTGGGATGCAGGTAGTTTTCCCCCAGCAGCAGTTCCAGCTGCCGCTTGGCGAAATCCACATCGACCAGGGCCAGGGCCACGGCATGGAAGGCCAGATCCCAGGCGGCGAACCAGGGGTATTCCCAGGTGTCCGGCATACTCAGCACATCCGCGGCATTCAGGTGTCGCCATTGTGCATTACGTCCGGATTTACGCTGCTCGGGCGGTGCATTCCGATCCCCGTTCAGCCACTGCAGTACATCATAGTGAAAATACTGCTTGTTCCAGATCATCCCCGCCAGGGCCTGGCGCATGATCCGGTGATCTTCGAGACCCGCCTCCGGGAGCAGATCATCATAGAACATGTCCGCCTCGGAACGGCGCAATGCCAGTACCCGTTCGATTTCCGCAAACGGTCGTTCCAGCGCGACTCCGCTGAGTACCAGGTCGACCTGATGGGTTTCCCCCGGTGCGATCTTCAAGCGGTATCGGGCACCGAACTTGGTCCCGTTCGACTGAGGATTTACCGCATCGGTTTCCCCGGAAACGATGTATCGGTGAAAGCCGTCCTTGACGTAGGTCGTTGCGGCGGGCAGCCCCCACAACCTTTGGGTATTGGTTTCGTTTTCCGTGAACAGCAACTCCGCCTGCTGTTCCCCATAGAGGTGATAGGTCCCTAACTCCGGGTGATCGGCACGCACGCTCCAGTGCGCTCCGGCGGGAGGGTCGTCAGGTGAAAGTTGTGGCTTGGCCGGTTGCTCGTCCGGATTCCACGACCAGGTATTACGGAACCAGAGTTGCGGAATCAGTTCCAGTTCCGCGGGCCGGTCGCCGCAATTGCATACCCGAATGCGGATCTTGATCCGATCCGGCGCCGCCTTGGCGTAGCAGACATCCACATCCCAGTAGCGGCGTTCATCGAACACCCCGCTGTCGAGCAAATTGAAAGGCGGATCTGTGCGTCCCCGTTGCCGGTTCTCATCCACCAGACGTTGATAGGGATAGGCCATCTGGGGATATTTGTAGAGGTAGCGCAGCCAGCTATGACTCGGGGTCGCATCGGTGTAGAAATAGTACTCCTTGACGTCCTCGCCCCGATTGCCCTGATTACCGGTGAGACCAAAGGCACGCTCCTTGAGATACGGATCCTGCCCGTTCCACAGGGCAAGGGCGAAACACAGGCGTTGCTGTTCATCACACAGCCCCCCCAGCCCGTCCTCGCTCCAGCGATAGGCCCTCGAGCGCGCCTGGTCATGGTCGAAATACTCCCAGGCCGTACCGTCCGGACTGTAATCCTCCCGCACCGTACCCCAGGCCCGTTCCGCCAGATAGGGGCCCCACAGCCGCCAGTTTGCGCTTCCGCTGGACTGCTGCTCCAGACGCCTGCGCTCTTCGCCGGGCATTCGGGGGTGAATCTGGCTCACTCGAGTGACTGCCGTTCAGACTGAATGACCCTTTGCAGGCGCACCCAGGTCTGCAGGGTACAGGCCACCGACCAGGCCTGGGCCGGCGCCCCTCTCGGTCGGTGCGGAGGGTCGGCGTCGAAAATCTCGCTGATCGTTCCGAGGCCCGCATGCTGCAAATGATCCGCGAGGGGTTCCAGGCGCCGCAATGCCAACCGGGCATCGCCGCTGACCCGGTATTCCGCCCAGGCGTAATGACCCAGCAGCCAGGCCCAGACCGTACCCTGGTGATAGGCTCCATCACGGTCGGCCACACCGCCCTGGTAGTGATGGCGGTAGTCCTTGTCCCGGGGACTCAGGGAGCGCAGTCCATAGGAAGTGAGCAGCTCGTGGCCACACACACCCAGCACCCCCGGCCAGTGTTCCGGATCCAGCGGTGAATACTCCAGACTGAGCGCGAGGATCTGGTTGGGACGCAGCCTCGGATCATCTCCGGAGGGTGTATCGAGGACATCGTACAGTGCCCCACTCCCATCCCGTCGGAATCGTTGAAATCCGCTGCGCACCTGCTCTGCGAGGTCCCGGTACTCCTCGTCGGGCCGGTTGAGACGCTGGGCAAACGCCTGCATGCACCTCAGGGCGTGGTACCACAGTGCGTTCACCTCCACAGGCTTGCCGATGCGCGGCGTGACCACCCAGTTTCCCACCTTGGCATCCATCCAGGTGAGCTGGGTTCCCGGCTCACCGGCGCGCAGCAAACCATCCTGGGGATCCATGCCGATGCCGTAGCGGGTGCCCTGGGAATAGGCCTGGATGATCGCCTGTAAAACCGGGTAGACCTGCTGCAACGCATCCGCATCGTCCCGGGCTTCCAGGTAGGCGCGCCATGCCTCGAAGTACCACAGGGTGGCATCCACGCTGTTGTAGGCCGGCTCTTCCCCCGCCTGACCCAGCCGGTTGGGAAGCTGCCCGCCATCCACCAGTTCCGCATAGCTCATGAGGATCCCGCGGGCCTGCTCCAGCTGACCACTGATCAGGGTCAAGCCGGGCAGCGCGATCATGGTGTCCCGTCCCCAATCGGCAAACCAGGGATAGCCGGCGATCACTGAAGCCCGGCTGGCATTACCCGGCAGCGGGCGCTGGATCGGAAAGGCATGTGCCGCCAGCAGCAATTGACGCACCCAATCCGGAGCCTGCTCGAACACCGGTTGATCCGAGGGATTGCTCAAGCGCGCCTCACCCTGGAGGAAGGCCTGCATGGAGGATTCGAGGTCAAACGCATGATCCTCGTCGAGGGTGACCGCAAAGCCGGCCCATTGCCCGGACTCCAGGGCGTATACCAGGCGGCCGATGGAGAGATTGTTGTCGATATCCGGCAATCCACGATCGGTTTCACGGGCCAGCAAAAATCCCTCATGCCAATGTTGCTGGGGCTCAAAGCCGGCCTGGGTGGTCTGTACGTGGACCACTTCACCCTCGGGCCATTCAACCCGGATGCGTCCCCCGTCCTCACTGACCTGGGCGGTGGTTCCGTTGACCGGCTGGTTGCCATGATGATCCCTACGGTTGGTCAGCAGGTTGACCGACAGGGTCACCGGTTGAGACGCTTCGTAGCCCCCCCGGTAGCGATAGGCCACATAGGTGGTCCGGCCTTCCGCAGGCATCCAGACCCGCATCTCCAGGTAGTACTCATCACAGGCGAAATGCCAGCAGGGCATGCGGCCCAGGAGTTGAAAATGCTCCAGGTGCCGATAGCCGGCAGGCTCGATGACTTTTCCGTACCATCGATTGGTGAACAAGGGCCAGCTGCGTCCAGCGATCTCCAAGGTGGCGTCTGCCTTGGCCACCAGCAGCCGCCGTTGTTCGCCGGGTGCAGCCGCGGAAATCAGCAATCCGTGATAACGCCGGGTCAGACTGCCCGCCAGGGTACCCCCTGCATAGCCGCCCTGCCCGTCGCTGAGCCACCATTCCCGCTGCTCCGCCTGTTCCAGGACACCGCATATGGCACGGCCAAAGCGGATGCCTGAGGGAACCCGGGACACCTCACCGGATGGATCGACTGGAACCCCGTTCCCCTGCTTAGTCTCGTTCAGTTTTCCTGACATCCAACCCACCAGAAAATAGTATTTTTATTCCCATTTCCGAGATGCTATTCTCATCAACAATTGCGTACAGGGTAAATTCTGCAATCGCTTTCACAGATCAGGATTTAAACACTTAACGGAGTTCATATCCAAACCGCTTCCGCGAAGCGGATTCCCCAACATCCCGAGCTCAGCGGTTTAAATCATAACACTGCAAGAAACACTTTTCGGGTCCTAACCCGGGCCACCCTATGGATTGTAATGACATGGAGTTATCATGAAGAAAAATCCGAGCATTCGCTGCTATACCCGCCTGTCACTGTTGATTCTGGGGATTGCCCTCTCCGCGCCCAGCATTGCCGTCACCCCGTCTTTCCCGTTTCCGGAGAACGCCGCACCCGTCACTGACCGGATCATCATCAAGTACACAACCGACCCTGCCGGTAATGAACTGCCTGACAGCACCGCCAGCCTGGTCGGTGAGATGACCGGTGTCGAATCGGTGCCCGTGAGGCAGACCTTCACCGGTGCAAGCGTGATTCAACTCAGCGAACCCCGGCCGTTGGAGCAGATCGAAGCCGTGGCGGAGAGCCTCAACCAGGTAGAGGGTATCGCCTATGCGGAACCGGACCTGCTTATGTACCCCCTGTTCACGCCGAACGACCCACGATACGTGGAACAGTGGCACTATTATGAACCAGAGGGTGGCATCCACCTGCCCCAGGCCTGGGACCTAGCCCAGGGTGAAGGCGCGGTGGTCGCAGTGGTGGATACCGGCTATCTGCCGCATGCGGATCTGTCCGCCAACCTTCTCCCCGGCTACGACATGATCAGTGATGAATACGTGGCCTATGACGGCGACGGCCGCGACCCGGATCCGACCGATACCGGAGACTATGACCCGAGCTGCGGACGCTACCTGAGCAGCTGGCACGGCACCCATGTGTCCGGCACCATCGCTGCGATCACCAACAATAACCTGGGTGTCGCGGGAATCGCCTACAAAGCGCGGGTGGTCCCAGTGCGCGTGTTGGGACGTTGCGGCGGATACCTCTCGGATATCGCGGATGGGATAGCCTGGGCCGCCGGTGCCCATCTGCCCGATCTGCCGGTGAATCCCCATCCGGCCCAGGTGATCAACCTCAGCCTGGGGAGTAATTCCGAAAGCTGTCCGCAAACCGCTCTGGAAGCCATAGCCACGGCCCGCAGTCTGGGCGCCAGTGTCGTGGCAGCGGCAGGCAACGAAACCCAGGACAGCGCCAGCATCTCCCCCGCCAACTGCCCCGGAGTCATCGCCGTGGCCGCTTCGACCCGGGCGGGCGCCCTGGCGAGCTTTTCCAACTTTGGCGATGTCGTGGACCTGGCGGCACCCGGGGAAGAGATTCTGTCGACCCACAATGACGGCATCGTCGTTGCCAACCAGGACAGCTACCGGTTGATGAGCGGCACCAGCATGGCCGCACCACATGTCAGTGGTGTCGCGGCACTGCTGTATGGTCTCGCCCCGGACATCACTCCGGATGAAGTCGAGCGTCGGCTGGTTGAGAACGCCCGGGCCTACACCACACCCTGCAGTCAGTGCGGCTCCGGGATCCTGGATGCGCAAGCCACCCTGGCCTCACTGCAGCCCCCCACCTCCGACCTGATCCTGCTTGCCGACGGTGTGCCCGAAACCGGCCTCTCCGCACACACCGGTGAATCCCTGTTACTGGCCATCGATGTACCAGATGATGCCATCAGCCTGAGCATACGCAGTTACGGAGGAAGCGGTGATGCGGATCTGCATGTGCGATACGCCGAGGCGCCAACCACCGATCTGTTCGACTGTCGCCCCTACCTCTACGGCAATGATGAAAGCTGCGTGATACGACCGGTGAATCCGGGACGCTATTTCATCCTGCTCAACGCCTATGCGGATTTTGCAGACCTGACCCTGGTGGCCGACTACCAACTGGAGAGCCCGCTGCCTGAACCGGGTACAAGTTTCGAAAACCTGCAAAGCTACCCGATACCGGATGGCAGTCTGGAAGGCGCACTGAGTCCCATCACGGTCGATCGAGACGGACCTGCCGGGCAAGTCACGGTGACCGTCACCATACGCCACAGCTATATCCGGGAACTGGCCGTGGACCTGATCGACCCGAGCGGGACGGTGCATCACCTGAAGGGTTTAGGTGGCTGGGGAGTCGATCTGCTGGAAAGCTACACCCTTGATCTCGGCGATCTTCCCTCCCAGGGGGTATGGCAATTGCGCGCCCGGGATCTGGGCAACCGGGGCAGCGGTCAGATTGAATCCTGGAGAATCCGGTTTCCCTGAACCCGTTACAGGTTGGGTTGGCGCGGTGGCTGATTCTTATACGCCTGCCTCGACGGCGTCACTGGATGGCATGCCAGAAGGCGAGCGCCGCGAATACCAGAAACAGTCCACCACTGAGACGCTGAATGGTTGCCAGCGGGAGTCGCTGAACCAGTGACTTCCCCAGCAACACCCCCAATGCGGTAACCCCGATCAGCGCCAGGCTCGCACCCAGCCAGACCATCAGCGGTGGCCAGTTGACGGACATACCGGCCACCGCAATCTGTGTCTTGTCACCAAATTCCGCGACGAATATCAGCATCAGGGTGGAGAGAAACAGTCTGCGCCCCGGAATCACATCAGTGAGCGACGCTTCCGATTCCGGTCGGTAACGCAATGCCTGGAGTCCGAACAGGGCAAACACGATCGAAACAATCAGACTCATGAGCGCTTCGGGCAACCAGGTTACGACCGCAGCGCCGAATCCCGCAGCCATGGCGTTGAGCAGGACGAAGGCCAGACTCGCACCCCAGAAGACCGGCCAACCCCGATGCCGGGCAGCCAGCGTGACACAGACCAACTGACTTTTATCACCGATCTCGGCCAGGCTGATCAGGGAAAAGGCGGATGCGATGACAGAGAGGGATTCAGCACTGGGCATCAGATCTGGGATCCGCAAAAAAAAAGCACCCGTTTCAGGCGGGTGCTTTTCAGGTGTTTGGTAGGCGCGATTGGAGTCGAACCAACGACCTCTACCATGTCAAGGTAGCGCTCTAACCAACTGAGCTACGCGCCTGAAAGAAGGCGAATCATACAGGCAGCAATACTGCGATTGCAACCCCATGGGCCAAGCCACCCTATGGCTGACGTGGTACCCGTGGATTGACGCGGCATTCAATACTCATGACCGAAAAATCGCATCCGCGATGATTTCGCGGAAACTCCTGTGGCCGGTGTGAGATTGACATATCCGACCCTCGCATGGGCGGAGTCCTGCTCACCGGTCTCCGGTCAGAGGTACGAAACTCACCGGGAGCAGGTTGGAAGCGTGTACCTCGCCCGACAAATCCTTGTGCAGCAGAATGAGATCCTGGGTGTAGTAACGACGGCCCACGGGTAGTACCAACCGGCCTCCCGGCGCCAATTGCTCGACCAGTGGCTGTGGCACTTCCTCGGCAGCGGCGGTCACCATGATGGCGTCGAACGGCGCCTCCTCGGGCCAGCCGAAATAACCGTCGCCAACGCGGTACTGGATGTTCCCGTAACCCTCCTCTTCGAGGCGGTGTCGGGCCTGCCAGGCCAGTTCAGGAATGATTTCCACGGTGTAGAGCTGTTCGCACAACTCCGCCAGAACCGCGGTTTGATACCCGGAACCGGTTCCCACCTCCAAAACCTTGTCTTCAGGTTTCAAGTCGAGAAGGTCGGTCATCAGGGCAACGATGAAGGGCTGGGATATGGTCTGCCCCTGTCCGATCGGCAAGGGACTGTTCTCATAGGCGTGTGGACGAAAGCTCTTGCCTACGTACTCCTGTCTGGGCACCCGGCTGATTGCGTCCAAGACATGATTAT
Organism: Candidatus Thiodiazotropha sp.; assembly: GCA_040506775.1. Classification (GTDB taxonomy): domain Bacteria; phylum Pseudomonadota; class Gammaproteobacteria; order Chromatiales; family Chromatiaceae; genus Thiodiazotropha. Next base: position 111,828 of record JBEVWC010000014.1, on the reverse strand, counting down.
CGAGTGTGCAGCGACCGGTCATGCGACAGGCATAGTTGGTCTCGGCACGAATATCCCGCAACATTTCCTCGAGATTCGGCATACAGAGTGCGTTTCCTGGGTGTGGCTTTAACGTACAGCTGTCAGTTCAAGTCTAGCAGGCAGACAAGTCTCCTTGCGGGCGAGCCGGTAATAACGTTCCATGCCATCCGATGTCACAAACCCTGCTGTGATGCCGGGTTGTATGCGCTCTTTAGCGATCAGTGCTGACCGGTAAACTGAGACACTCCCAACTAGAATATACTTCCTGAGCAAGAAGGCAAAAAAATATACACCTCGAACATTCAGGGTTATGCGATCAGGCCCCGCTCCTGCAAATCCCGAATCTGATCCCGCACCCGTGCCGCCTCCTCGAACTCGAGGTTCTGGGCATGCCGGTACATCGCCTCTTCCAGCTCCTTCACACGCTTGGCCATCTGCTTGGGTGTCAGGCTGGCGTAATCACGCTCCTGTTCCGCAACCTTGGCATATTTCCTGGGGCTCATCTGAGCGCCGGGGTAGGCGCCCTCCATGATGTCCGCAATCGACTTGAGTATGGTTTTAGGCGTGATGCCATGGGCTTCGTTATAGGCCTGCTGCTTGAGTCGCCGGCGTTCGGTTTCATCGATCGCCCGGCGCATTGAACCGGTGATCTGGTCCGCATAGAGGATGGCCTTGCCGTGGGCATTGCGCGCGGCCCGGCCGATCGTCTGAATCAGTGAGCCCTCGGATCGCAGAAACCCCTCCTTGTCCGCATCCAGTATCGCCACCAGGGAGACCTCGGGCATATCCAATCCCTCCCGCAGCAGATTGATGCCCACCAGCACATCGAATTCCCCCAGGCGCAGATCACGGATGATCTCGACACGCTCCACCGTGTCGATATCGGAATGCAGGTAGCGCACCCGCACATCGTGATCCCCCAGGTAGTCGGTCAGATCCTCGGCCATGCGTTTGGTCAGGGTGGTGACCAGCACCCGCTCCTGCTGCGCCACCCGGAGGCGGATTTCGGACAACAGGTCATCCACCTGGGTGAGCGCGGGCCGCACCTCGACCTCCGGATCCACCAGCCCTGTGGGCCGCACCACCTGCTCAACGATCGCTCCGGATCGCTGGATCTCATAATCCCTCGGGGTGGCGCTCACATAGATGGTTTGAGGTGAACGGGCCTCGAACTCCTCGAACCGCAATGGACGGTTGTCCAATGCCGAAGGCAGACGAAAGCCGTATTCCACCAGGGTCTCCTTGCGCGAGCGATCGCCGCGAAACATGCCCCCCAGCTGCGGCACCGTTACATGGCTCTCATCGATCACCAGCAGGGCTCCTTGCGGCAGGTAGTCGAACAGGGTTGGTGGCGGCTCCCCCGCCTTGCGTCCGGACAGGTAGCGGGAGTAGTTTTCGATACCGGAACAATACCCCAGCTCATTGATCATCTCGATGTCGAACAGGGTACGCTGGCTGAGCCGTTGCGCCTCGACCAGCTTGTGCGCCGATTCGAGCTGGGCGAGCCGCTCCTTGAGCTCCACCTTGATCTGTTCTACCGCTTCGAGCAGGGTCTCCCGGGGGGTCACGTAGTGACTTTTGGGAAAGATCGAGTAGCGCGGCACCTTGCGCAGAACCTGGCCGGTCAGGGGATCGAACACGGAGATCTGTTCGATCTCGTCATCAAACAGCTCCACCCGGACCGCCTCCGCATCGGACTCCGCCGGATAGATATCGATCACCTCACCCCGCACCCGGAAAGTGGCCCGTTGCAGGGCTGCGTCATTACGGGTGTACTGAAGTTCCGCCAGACGTCGCAGGATGGCGCGCTGATCGATGACCTCTCCGCGACTGAGATGCAGCATCATCCCCAGGTAGGCCCTGGGGTCGCCCAGACCATAGATCGAAGAGACCGTGGCGACGATGATGGCGTCTTCACGTTCCAGCAGCGCCTTGGTTGCGGAGAGGCGCATCTGCTCGATGTGGTCATTGATCGAGGCGTCTTTTTCGATGAAAGTGTCCGACGCGGGTACATAGGCCTCGGGCTGGTAGTAGTCGTAATAGGAGACGAAATACTCCACCGCATTGTTGGGAAAGAATTCCTTGAACTCCCCGTAGAGCTGGGCTGCCAGGGTCTTGTTCGGGGCCAGCACCAGGGTAGGACGCTGAATTTCATCGATCACATTGGCAATGGTGAAGGTCTTGCCCGAACCGGTCACCCCCAGCAGGGTCATCCCGGCCTCGCCGTCGTGCAACCCCTCCACCAGACGGCGGATGGCACCCGGCTGATCACCTGAGGGGTCAAATTTGGACTTCAATTGAAACGCTTTATTCATTCAGGGATTCTTCATCGTGCATTAATTGGCTATTATGACATCCGCACCGCGTCATCCTAGTGTTGCGACCCTCACGACACTTGAATGATTTCCATAACCCGACGCCTGTCGTTCAGCTCCAGGGACCCGAAACCGCCATGAACTCACAACTCTCCAGTCGCGTAAAAGCCGTCAAACCCTCCCCGACGCTTGCCATCACCGCCCGTGCCGCCGAGATGCGGGCTGCCGGCAAGGACGTCATCGGACTGGGTGCCGGTGAACCCGATTTCGACACACCGGATCACATCAAGGCGGCCGCCATCAAGGCGATCAACGACGGTTTCACCAAATACACCGCGGTTGACGGAACGCCGGGACTGAAGCAGGCGATCATCGACAAGTTCAAGCGTGACAACGGGTTTGACTACGCCGCTGACCAGATCCTCGTCTCCTGCGGCGGCAAGCAGAGCTTTTACAACCTGGCCCAGGCGATCCTGGACCCGGGTGACGAAGTGATCATCCCGGCGCCTTACTGGGTCTCCTATCCGGACATGTCCATCCTCGCGGGTGGTGTACCGGTACTGGTATCCGCAGGCGCCAGCCAGAACTTCAAGATCACCGCCCAGCAACTGGCGGCCGCGATCACCGACAAGACCAAACTGTTCGTCATCAACAGTCCGTCCAACCCTACCGGCATGGCCTATACACAGGAAGAGCTGGCCGCACTGGGCGAGGTGCTGAAAGAGCATCCCCGGGTTCTGATTGCCACGGACGACATGTATGAGCACATCCTCTGGCCGGGCAAACAGTTCGTCAACATTCTCAATGCCTGTCCCGAGCTGAAGGAACGGACCCTGGTGCTCAACGGGGTTTCCAAAGCCTACTCCATGACCGGCTGGCGTATCGGCTATGCCGGCGGCCCGACCGAGATCATCAAGGCGATGAAGAAGATCCAGTCCCAGAGCACCTCCAACCCCACCTCCATCTCCCAGGTGGCGGCCCAGGCGGCGCTGGAAGGACCCCAGGCGTGTATTGGCGAAATGCTCAAGGCCTTCAAGGAGCGCCATGACTACGTGGTGGAACGCCTCAACGGCATGCCTGGCATCGAATGTCTGCCCAGCGACGGCACCTTCTACTGTTTCCCCAAGGTCGAGGAGGCACTCAAGGGTCTCGACGGAGTCGGCAATGATCTGGAACTCTCGGAGTATCTGATCACCGAGGCCGGCGTGGCGCTGGTGCCGGGCACCGCATTTGGTTTGGCTGGACATGTGCGGATCTCCATTGCCACCAGCATGGAGAAGCTGCAAAAGGCTCTGGATCGAATTGAATCGGTACTGAAGCCCTGATAGGCTGAAGACGGGTTGCACCTGCACGCGGGCATCACCGGGCCGATACCGGCCCGGCGGACTCGCGCCACAGGTCACTACTCCGATAGGCCGTAAAGGTTTCAGGCAAATCGGGACATAAGATCGTCAGCGGTGCCAAAGCGGCACGGACACCGCATTACAACGGGCGCCGGATTGCGCCCCATAAACACTCCAGGGAGGGAGCATCATGCCTCAGTCAATCTATCGCCTTCATTTTACCCGCGCTCGGGGACTCACCCTGACAGAACTTGTCACTGCCGTTTCCCTGCTCTCCATTCTCGTCAGTCTCGGTGTACCGGGTCTCAAAACCATGCAGGTCAAAACCCAGCAAAGCGCCCTGATCAATGGTTTTTCCACCCTGTTTCACCAGGCCAGGAGCCAGGCGATACTCGAGGAGACACGTCAGATCCTCTGTCCGAGTGAAGATAACCTGACCTGCCAACCTGGAAACGACTGGAGCCGGGGACTGATCCAGGTGACCGATGCCGATCGGAACGGACTGGCGGATCCCGGTGAACCGGTCATAGCGTTGTTCAATGCCGAAAAGAACTCTGAAATTGCGATCCATTCGAGCCCTTCACGCACTCAGGTACACTACCTGAGTGATGGTCGGCCCAGTGGCTACAACCTCACCCTCGCCTTCTGTGATCCGCAACATCGCGTACCCGGCAAATATCTGATCGTCAACAACGTCGGGCGAATCCGTGTTTCCGACCGGGTTAGCCGAGACTCGTCAGTCCGCTGTGAAGAGTGAATTTGTTGGAGAAACTATTGACGCTCAGGGCCTGTGTCATTATCATGCGCCCCTCTTAACTCATTCCCCGGTAGCTCAGTCGGTAGAGCGGGTGACTGTTAATCACTAGGTCGGCAGTTCGAGCCTGTCCCGGGGAGCCAAATAAAACAAGCACTTAGAGTTCTTCTAAGTGCTTTTTTTATGCCTTGATTTCAAGGGTCATATTGGATTCCGGCGCGATTGCGCGAACCATCATCCAGCTGACCAAGACCATCCAGTTGCATACAACAACAGAAGACCGCTAAACCGAAGAACAGTCGCGCTGTCTGCATAAGGAAAGAACGGATTTATGCCAACCCTCCGGTTGAAAAAAGATAGGTGACAAATCCTACCGTACCCAGGATAACCAGCCAGATGGGCCAGAAACAGAGCCAATTGTGGCCTTCACACGCTTTTTGAAAGGGACAGGTTCTTTTAAAGGGGCAACGATTACCGGACATACGGCTTCCTCGACAACTACCGCAGAAACAAGTTCTGCTACCAACCTACCCTCTGAATACTCTTTTAACCAACCTGTGTAAACCTTGCATCTTGCTCAGTTTTTGACACACACACCGCTTCAGCGATCCGGTCCGATGAGTGTTTACTGAGTGTGTCGAGAGGAGAGATATCGAGCGCCTGCCATTTCGGGACAACGGTTCAAGAAAACCCAAAATAACAAGCACATGCAGCGCAAGCCCGTATCACAGTGTGAGCAGACACCTCAAGCGTTGCCGACTGCCCGGATAATCCAATCCGGCGCGCGGTAAAGAGGTTGTCTTCAAAACGGATAGCGACGATCTGCTGCTTCAGGGGTACTCAGGACAGCGTTCGTCCGGCAGCAAACCCCGACGCGGTCGGGGATCACTGCCGATCTGGCCCACGAGGGCGTTATCCTGGATAAATTCAGGCTTGAGAAGACTTTTTTAGAAGATAGCGGACTTGGGTTATGGCCAGTCCGAGGAGGGCTGCGATGCTCAGGGCTGAGGCAGCAAATACGAGTACTGCTGATGCCATGACCAAAATGGGTGCTGCATTCATGATGATCTCCATTAGGCAATCCGGATTGAAAACCACATCAATCGAGACCCGGCTATATTAGCAAATCAATAAATTATTGAAAGTGCAGATATCGAATATCATTCCTTCAATTGCATGCTAAATCGCCGTTTTATTGATCTGGATCAACTTCCCCGGATCGACATATCTTGACTTAAATCAGCCCCAAGCAATCATTATATCCCAACAAAAATTCGGGTAATTCATCCTGCGCGAGTGAATTTCCGGTTCCTTCTGGCACTGTTGTCCCGTTTCTGGCTGCGTCTGATGTACTAAGGTGTTTTGCCTCTTCGTAGCGGTTGTGCGTTTAACCCGCGAGGAAGCAATAATGCTGTATATCGGGAACCGATTCCCATCCTGGATGCTCATTCTTTTATTCTCCTTCTGTTACTTCACCCCCGTTCAGGGTGCTGTCTCTGAAACAACCATACTCGGTGAAACCCCTCCTCCTGGCTTCGACCCCACCACAGGGAAACGCATCATTCCCAACGAGCGTTGCCTGGCATGTCATGGCGATGCCCATGAGAAAACGGACACCCGGGATGATGGCAGCGTGGTGGAGATCTACGCGGACCCGGATCAGATCAAAGACAGCGTACACGGCGAACGGGCCTGCACCGATTGTCACGCAACCATCGACCGGGTTCCCCATCGTGAGGCACCGGAGGTCGTTGTAGGCTGCGTCGAATGTCACCGCCAGACCTGGGATGAACACCGAAGTGACCCTGACGGCAAGTACAAACGTCTTGGGGTGTTGATGAAGACCATCGACGCCTACTATGACTCAGTGCATGCACGGCCCAACAAGCACGATCAGTCTGTGACCAACGCCACCTGCTACGACTGCCATGACGCGCACAACATCGGCAGCCTGGGTAGTCACCAAAGAGCCGATCACCGCTTGAAGAATCCCGAGGTATGCGGCGAGTGCCACAAAAAGCAGCTCAAGGAGTACAGCGGTTCCGTACATGGCGTGGCGGTCCTGCAGGAGAAGGACAGCGACTCGGCAGTCTGTTCCGACTGCCACACCACCCACGCGATCGATTCCCCCGACAGCGACAAGGCCAAGCTGGCGATCACCAAGAATTGCGGCAACTGCCACGAAGAGGCCCAGCGCACCTATTTCGACTCTTATCATGGCCAGGTACATCGCCTGGGTTATACCAACACCGCAAAATGCTATGACTGTCATGGCGGTCACACGGTCAAGGGCGAGGATGACCCGACATCTGAGATCCACGCCAACAATCGCCTCGAGAACTGCCGGGTGTGCCATAAGGATGCCAACGAAAACTTCCTGACCTTCTGGCCCCATGGGGATGCGGATGACCGGGAGAACTACCCCGGACTGTGGTTCTTCAAGGTGTTCATGCAGATCCTGATTTTTTCCGTGATGGCATTTTTCTGGGTGCATGTGTTCATGTGGCTCTATCGCGAGGTGATGGACTATATCCAGGGGAAAGGCTTTATTGAGGATCTGAATAAACCCGACGTGGTTTACTTCCGACGTTTCCCTGCGGTCTGGCGATGGATTCACGGGTTGTTTGCCATCTCAACCATGACCCTGATACTGACCGGCACCACACTCCTGTTTGCCCACACCAACTGGGCGAAGGCGGTCGTGGTGTTTCTCGGCGGAACGGAGATGGAAGGCATCATCCATCGGACCGCCGCCATTATTTGGCTGAGCATCTTTGTCATCCATCTGGCGGTAGCCATCAGCAACATCTGGATGAAACGCGGCACCTTCAAATGGTTCGGCAGCACCTCCATGCTCCCCAACTGGAAAGACTGGGAGGACCTGAAAGGCATGTTCCGCTGGTTTGTCGGTCGGGGTGAGCGACCCGAGTTCAGTCACTGGACCTACTGGCAGAAATTCGACTACTGGGCGCCCTTCTGGGGTGCGGCGGTGATCGGCTCATCCGGCATCATGCTGTTCGCACCGGAAACCACAGCGCAGTTTTTACCCGGATGGATGTTCAACATCGCCACCCTGGTGCATGCGGAAGAGGCGTTGCTGGCCGCGATCTTTCTGAACTCGGTGCACTTTTTCAATGTGCATTTCCGACCGGAGCGCTTCCCGATGAGTACAACCATTTTCACCGGTGCGATTCCGATCGAGGAATTCAAGCATGATCACCGGCTTGAATACGAACGGCTTATTAATAGCGGTGAGTTGGAAAGTCACCTTGTCAGGCGTCCGTCACGACGGGCGGATCTGGCGGCTTCTTTCATCACCACGGTACTGATCATGACCGGCCTGGCCCTGCTGACCCTGGTATTGATCGGATTGATGACCGCACCGTCCTGAACCTGGAGATACTTAGAATGATGACCTACAAATCCCTGGTGTTCCTGGCGCTGCTGGCCATCCTGCCCGCCCATGCACAGGCTGAGGGCAAACCGTCCGGACAGGCCCTCGCCTTCACCTGTGCCGGTTGCCATGGTACCGATGGCTCCAGTGTCGGCCCCTCGAGTCCGACGATTGCCGGTATGGACCCGGATGTCTTCGTCGATGTCATGAAGGGCTACCGTGAAGACAAGCGCAACTCAACCATCATGAATCGCATCGCCAAGGCCTATGACGATGAGGAACTGCACGGTATGGCCTGGTATTTTGCCAAGCAGAAACAACGACTCGCGGCGCAACAATTCGACCCTGCCCTGGCCGCTCGTGGTGAAACCCTGCATAAACAGTATTGTGAGAAATGCCATGAAAACGGGGGGGTTGCCGGTGATGCCGGAACACTCGCCGGACAGTGGATGCCTTATCTCGAAAACAGCATGACGGATTATCTCAAGGGTTTGCGGCCCTATCCTCGCAAGATGAAACGTAAAGTCGATGCCGTCATTCAGGCGGAAGGCCAGGATGCCGTACAGGCACTGATCCACTACTACGGCAGCCACCAGTAGTGGCGGAGGAGCAGAAACAATGAGTCATTATAATCGCAGAGGCTTCTTCCGTTGGTCGGCCGGCATGACCCTGGCGGGAGGTTTGCTGGGTTTTCCCGGTCTGTTGCTGTCGGCGACCCGCAAGGTGGTAGTGGTCGGCGGCGGTGTGGGAGGCTGTACCGCGGCGAAGTATCTCCGCAAACTCGATCCCAGCCTCGAGGTCACACTCATCGAGCCCAAGAAGACCTACACCTCCTGTTTCATGAGCAACGAGGTCCTGAGCGGTGACCGGACCCTGGAATCCATCACCTTCGGCTATCAGGGACTCGAAGCTCACGGAGTCAAAATCATCAACGACCGGGTAAGCGCCATCGATGCCGATGCCAGGTCGGTGACCACCGAAACTGGCGAGCATTTCGGTTATGACGCCTGTATCGTTTCTCCGGGCGTCGACTTCAAGTGGGATGCCATCGAAGGCTACAGTGAGGCGGTCGCGGAAGAGATTCCCCATGCCTGGTTTGCCGGTCCCCAGACCCTGACCCTGGCGAACCAGATCCGCGCCATGCCGGAAGGTGGCAGGGTGATCATCGTGGCGCCGCCCAATCCCTACAAATGCCCACCCGGACCCTATGAACGGGCGGCGCAAATTGCGATGTACTGCAAACATCAGAAGCCCAAGGCCAAGATCATCATTCTCGATCCGAAAGACGCGTTCTCCAAACAGGGACTGTTCCGCCAGGGTTGGAGCAGATATTACGGGTTCGGTACGGATAACAGCATGATCGAATGGGTGGGCGCCGCCAGCGGAGGCAAGGTGGAGGCGCTCGATCCATCCACCCGCACCGTGATTGCCGAGATCGAGGATTTCCAGGGCGACGTAATCAACATCATCCCGCCCCAGAAAGCAGGCAAGGTCGCCTATGCCTCCGATCTGGTCGATGGCGACTGGTGCCCTGTCGACAAGCTCACCTTCGAATCCACCCGGCACAAGGATGTGTATGTCCTGGGTGACGCCTCGAATGCCGCAAAAATGCCGAAATCCGCCTATGCCGCAAACTCCCAGGCCAAGGTGGCCGCTGCGGCGATCGTGGCTAAATTCAATGACCAGCCCGTGGGTGAGCCCACCTTCGTCAACACCTGTTACAGCATAATCAATCACGAACACGGCATTTCCGTGGCAGCGGTCTATTCACTCGACCGCGCCAGCAACATGATCAATCCGATCCCGGGTTCGGGTGGACTTTCACCTATTGATGCTTCTGATGAGCAGAGAAAGCGTGAGGCAAGTTATGCACACAGCTGGTTCGAGAATGTCATCAACGACATGCTGGAATAGACCCGTCTGTCGCAGGAGCCCGGCTCTGACCGGAAACCTGAGACAGTGGAGGTGATAACCGGCAGATAAGCAGGCACCCGACGGACTACCCGGGAACAATCAGCAACACCAAGCTGCATTGATCTTCGAGCGAGAGGGGTGAAGGGAAATGCCCGGAAAACTTATAGGGTCCCACAGTTGTTCACATTCTGCCGGATCCCGGCTTCCGCTTCGCTGCAACCGGGCTACACGGGTGATGCTTGCGCTTCTCGAGAGTCCCGTGTGTCCCGACAGCAAACCCGATCAGCGGGTCTGATCCCACCTTTTCTGACAGATTAACCCTGTAATCTACAGGTTATGACTGTTCTTGACGGTGATCCCCATTGCTCTATATTTGACCTCACAAATAATAAATAACCGAGGGAGAGATATGCCAATTTCAATCAACACCCAACTTTTGCGTCATGCCTGTACCGCACTGTTGCTGGCAGCCGGCAGTACTGCAGCCCTGGCCGAATCACGCACCCCCGTTCCCGGTTACGTGATGGACTATGACGGTAATATTGTGCGCAGCGGATACGGCGAATGCCTGCACACCGGATACTGGAAACCGGAGATGGCCACAGTCACCGGATGTGACGGCTATGAATTGAACAAGGCCGTCAAGATCATCAAGGGAGATGCCAAAGACGAGATCAGCACCATACTGTTTCCCCAGGCGGAGTTGTTTGCCTTTGACAGCGACAAGTTGAGTGACAGCGGCAAGGATTACATCCGCAACTACCGGGAGGAACTCGGTGATGTGCTGGCCCAGGCTTACGCGGTGGTGATCCTTGGTCACACCGACAGCACCGGTGATGACGCCTACAACCTGGAACTGTCTAAGCGTCGCGCTACAGCGGTGGCCGACTATCTGACCACCCTGAACGTGCCCGCGGACAAGATGAAGATCATCGGCCGTGGTGAGAGCGATCCCCTGGTCCCCAACGATAGCGAAGAGCACCGTGCGCAGAATCGCCGCGTGGAGGTCTTCGTGGTCGGTCAGCCACGCGCCCTGGACGCCATGGTATTTCCCAGCGTGGCACTCTTCGAACGCCGCAGTGGCGAACTGACCGGTGAGGGCAAGAACCTGCTGGAGCAGAGCATCACCCAGGCCATGGATACCCTGACGAAAGCGGTTTTCATCGGCATCCTGGGTCACACCGACGATGTGGGTGATGACGATTACAACCAGGATCTGTCGGAACAGCGTGCCCGGGCGGTACGTGACTACCTGGTGGGCGGCGGTGTCGATCCGAACAAGATTGCCACCTGGGGCGCCGGTGAGAAGGAGCCGATTGCGAGCAACACCACCCCTGAAGGTCGCGCAGAGAACCGTCGCGTCGAGGTTCTGGTGCTGGGTCGCATCAAGCAATGACATTGACCTGAGCGAACGACCATCTGATAAAGCCCGCATCTGCGGGCTTTATTGTATCGGGTGCCTGATAGCATAGCGCACCATAGGTCATGCTCTATGGATTCAGCACATTTGCATTGGCATCCCTACGCCAGCTCGATCTGTAGACCTATACCCATAGACGCCTCTACCACCGTCTCACCCGGAGTCTCAAGCGCCATACGAAGCATTTCTCCCCCGACCCGGATCGGCAACCAGGCAGTCTGAAATGCGAGTGACAGGGGCTCATCGTCCTGAGTGGTTTTCAGACAGGTGTCGGCAACCGCGCGCGCATGCTGGTAGCCCTCCGGGTCGCGGTGATATCCCAATCGGTAACGCCCGGGCTGAGATGTGCTGACAGTGCAGAATCCGTTGATACGAAACCGACTGTAGCTCTGATCGTCAGGAATCCGGATCCATCCATTCGAATCGCTGAGCACCCCTTCAGGGGCATCGTCGATCTCCCTCAAAGTGATGTCCACTGGAAACGCGAGGTCATGCCACCCCTCCCCTGTCAATTCGAGATCTTGCTGACGCACCAGACTCACCACGTCCACTACCCGGGCGAGCCTTGGGTAGCTGCCGGTGACCTCGATGGGAAAGGGCCCGAACACATCCCGCCCAACCCGGTACTTGATCAGCCAGGAGCCATTGGGCAAGGCGGAATTCTGCACCGAACCGATGTGCGCTCCGCTGGAGGAGACCTTCACCGGAGGAACATCCTGATTCCAGGTGGCGGGCTCCGCGGCATTCGTCCGCCAAAGCTTGGTGGCGATCTCCCGGGCCGGCCACAAGCGGGTCATCATGACTTGAAACAGGTCATCCCGGGACTTGTTCACCACATCGTTGAGCGCAATCGCGGGGCGCTGCTCATTGGCCCAGAAACTGATGTTGTCGATGAGATGGGTGTCACCCAGCACATTCAGCCACATCGGATACTCCCAACCGGAGAGAAAATCCGGATCGACCAGATAGCCGTCCCGCTCCGCATCGAGTTTGATGGCCGAGTTCCAGAGCCGGTCGAAATCCGTGAAGTCACCCAGCTTGCGGATCTGCTTGAGCACCGGCAGAGCATCCCGCAGTTCGCTGTCGGTCTGCAGCGCCTCCCAGATCCGGCTCATGATGAAGTAGTGCCCCCAGGCGTTGGGGTGATAACGATCATGGGACAGCAGACCCAACCGGGCAGGCCGGAAGTAATTGGTATCGATGACGAAATCCGCCAGGGAGCGGCACTCCGCGTCCAGCGCCTTCCAGTCACTGAGACGGGATTGCATCAGCGGGGAGAGCAGCTTGTTCAACTCCGCCGGCTCCGAGGTAACCAGGTTCGACTCCCCTGGCTGGGTGCTCAACTGGTGCATGTAGGGCACACAGTATTTCTTCTTCACCCGGCTGATGGGCACCCCGCCATGACGCTCCTCGTCATAGGGCACCAGGCGTGAGTAGATCAGCGGCACACCGGGGTTGTGAGTGCGGAAGTAGGTATACAGGTCCCGGGCGTCCTGAATCATCTGTTCCCGGGTACGGCCTCCCAGACCCAGAACGGCATCGTTGATTCCCAGTTCGATGATGATCGCATCAGGGTTTGACTCCCGGGTGAACTGGGCATAGCTGCGATCGGTCAGTGGATCGATCTTGTGCAGCGCGAGCTGATGGTTGAGCGCACCTGCACCGCTATGTTGGAACACCAGCGCCAGGCCTTCGGCCTCACAGGCCCCGTTGATGTGATCCACCCAGGTCTGATGCCAGGGAAACACCACCTCGCTCGACCCAAGCACGGCAATCCGGGTAGCCCGGGTGTCGTCCCGATCACGTTGCTGCTGTTGCACCATGAAGGTGAGCCGATCCAGCGCAGACTCAATCTGTTGCGGTGCATAGAGGCTGTCCTCGGGCAGCTCCAGGGGCTGCAGCAATGACACCCTGCGCTCGATCCAGAGCGACTCGTCAGCGGCCAGAGGACCGGACTCAGGCTCATACTCAACCTCCCCGCCGGGATTCACAGGATCCGCATTGAGGATCACCTGATAGTCCAGACCCTGCTGCAACTCCACCCGGGAGTGATCGGCGAGGATGTGCACCACCACCACTTGAGTCGCATCGAGTACCGGAAAATCAAACGGAAACCGGGTGCTGACGCCGTCGCCGGGATAAGGTCCTGCGGTACTGATCGTGGTGTTGACTGTCATGGAACCGGTTCCTTTGGATCTGTGGCTGATGTGCAGGCGCGGACAATCCTGCACCGCGCTGTGTCAGTACCGAGTCTAACAGGCTGATCATCGGTCCGGGGAGGAATCCGATCCCAATTGCCGAAATCGGCAGGCCCGTGCATTGCACCTGGGAGACCAGGGTTACCCGCTGCTTCAACTGATGCCGGTTTGTGTCAAAATGAGTCCATGCACGATCATCACCATTCACATCACGGACATACCGGAGATCACCACCACGGCGTCCACCGCAAGTTGCTCTGGGCGTTGCTGCTGACCCTGGGCTTTGCCGGAGTGGAAGCCGTGGCAGGATGGTGGTCGGGATCCCTGGCATTGCTCGGTGATGCCGGGCATATGTTGACCGACGCATCAGCTTTGGGTCTGGCCGCGTTCGCCTCGCTTTTGGCTCTGCGCCGTCCGTCCAGCAAACACACCTATGGACTGGGTCGGGCAGAGATCCTTGCAGCCCTGTTCAACGCCCTGCTGATGATCGGTCTGGTGGCTTTGATCAGCGCCGAGGCGATCCGTCGTTTCAACCACCCGACCCCGGTGATGGGAAGTGCCGTCATGGGGGTGGCATTCATCGGCCTGCTGGTAAATCTGGCGGCAGCCTGGCTGCTGTCCCATGATCACGACAATCTGAATGTACGGGCCGCGCTGCTGCATGTTCTGGGTGACCTGATGGGATCGGTGGCAGCCCTGATCTCAGGAGCCATCATCAGCCTGACCGGATGGATGACCATCGATCCCCTGCTCTCACTGCTGATCGTGCTGCTGATTCTGGTATCGGCATTGCGGGTACTGAGGGAAGCTCTGCACACCCTGATGGAGGGGGTGCCAACACACCTCAATCTTCAGGAAATCGGTATGGCGATGGCCAAGTGTGAAGGGGTTGTGTCGGTGCATGACCTGCACATCTGGTCTCTCTCCGCCAGTTCGAGTGCGCTTTCGGCGCATATTGTGATGCATGATCCCCTTGAGTGGCCCGGAGTTTTGATCAAGGTTCGCGGGATGCTCGCCGAACGTTTCGGTATCGATCATGTCACCCTGCAGCCAGAGACCGATGTCGTCTTTGTACCCATGGACAACCTCAAATCGCACACTTCATCTCCTCCAGGAGAGTGATATAGCCAGCCATCAGGCTATCATCGCCCAGCCTCTGCCGCTCAACGGCATAGAACTCGTGACTGGCAGGCTGTTAAAATTCGCTCAGACGTATGCGAGACAAGGGGAAAACGACCGATAATGCACCGTCTACTGGAGTAAATGAGTATTTTGAGGCGGTTTTCATCGCAGGGTCATACTGAACAAGCGTTCATCTTCCGGAAGGGAAATCCCCCGGCATAATCGGGGGGATTCTCCATCTATTGATCAATCATCCACTGGCGATGACAGAATGGGGCCACGGCCGTCATCGATAATGATGAAGTCATCATCTGCGTTGTTGACGTGATCGCATCCTGATCCACCATCAAAGAAGTCCTTACCATAGCCGCCGTACATATGATCGTCACCTGAACCGCCCCAAATGTTGTCATCACCGCGGCCGCCATAGAGATAATCATTGCCACTACCGCCTACGACATTGTCATTACCACTATCCCCGCTGATCGTGTCATTGCCGGAGCATCCCCAGATATTGTCGTTCCCAGCACCACCAAAAAGTTTATCGTTTCCACTGTTGCCGACCAGGATGTCGTTACCCTCATTTCCATAGATCCGATCATCACCCGCGCCACCCCATATGCGGTCATTGCCGGCGCCACCGTAGATGGAATCGGCCCCATCACCACCGAGCAGGGTATCGTTCCCCGAGCCGCCACTGATGGAGTCATTGCCAGCACCACCGTCAATCCAGTCATCGCCCGAACCACCATCGATGGTTTCGTTCCCTGAGCCGCCACGAATCACATCATCGCCGCAGCCCCCGTTAATGGTGATATTCATCTCAGGACCACAAAGCTGGTACCCGGTCACACTGATATTATCGTCTCCACTGCCCCCCTCAATAACCAGGTTTCTGGCCTCTTGCGCGGACAAATGCACGGTTTCACCGTCTACGGTCACATCAGCGGAACCATCCGGATTCTTGTGAACATTAATATTGTTGTCATTCCCATTCGCAATGATTTTGGTTTCATTGCTGGACCTCTCAATCCGTGTGCCGTTCTTTAAAACGTCCGCAGTAGTGAACTCTTTCGGGCATTTGTGTTCACCCGGCATAAACAGATTACCAGAACCGCCTTGTATACTTGTCATCTTTATAACTCCTTTTATAAATCGTGTTTCAGGGGTTCACAGAATAAGGCAAGGACGATCAAAATCAGCAGATTCAATAACAGTCAATGATGTCTCACTGCAAGACTCTGACCAGGTGACGTCGGTATAGACTGAAGAGATTTAAAAAAAGATGAATTGTTGAATTCCACAGGTCGTCGTTCCATGACTGATTTTGTGATTCCCTGGATTACAGACCCTCGAATTGAAGTGTATTCCCAGAATCAATCCACTGACATTGAAACAAACTCTCACTCGTTATTCTGTAAGTAATTTCCCGAGATAGGGTTACACCCTATGCGTCATACAAACCTTCTCCGAATCAACCTGCCTCAGCACGAATAACCAAACTGTCGGAATACCTCCCCGAGTAAAGAAAAAGGATCTCGATGGTGGTCAGCGTTGTTACCGCGATGGACGGGGTTTGATCATCTGCCTGTGCTCCATGCCCGCCGTGGTAATGGGCATTGCCTATGCAAATCAGGGCATAGAAGGGAACGAGTCGTTATCTCAGCACTCTTACTCGCGGTCCTGAGTATGGCTCTGTTCTGGGGTATTCTCAGACTCAGGATGCCCGGAAATCGACTGGATTCTGTGAAGGAGCCGTTCAGCATTTCTGTCGGCGCCCTTGACCACGGCACTCAGTACCCGGGTGGGCGCCAACTTGTCTTTCGATGAGCCGACACAGGGCGAACCCCTGAAGTAAGCCCTGAAAGTGTGCGCCAACAATTTCGTTGAACCTGTGAATCTGTGTTCATGCAGACCCGAGACAATCTCTCTGTTGAACTGACTGTCACATTCACAAGCCATATGGCCTTTCTCGATATAGCACAGATCATGGTTTCGACAGATCTCATCCAAACGATCGATAGGGGCTTGGGCATTTTCCGGATCATGGGGGTGGTCACGCCCGCACCAGTTGCCATAGGTAGGCATCAATGATGTCTCTGTCTCTGCGGTTGCTGATGGAGGTTGTGGGTGGATTTCTTCGGCGCTCAGGGTGAAACACGGCAGCAAGGCCATAACGAAGAGAAACCTGTAACTCATGCTGATTCCTTTCAAGCACTCAGGTGCAAACGATGGTTGTTTAAACCATGGATTATGCCACAGGACCCTGACCCTCGCAGACCCCTCTCGGCCCCGGAATCCGGAAGCGCCAAGCCGACAGGAACCTGATTGATGCATCGGCAGCCCGGCAGCAACCTCCAGCAGGTTGTCCAAATTCCCATTGGCGCGTGCGAAACAGGACGAAATTCAGCGAAGAAAGCACGCTTCGCAGACACTGCAACCGACGTTGCAAATCGCTCGGGTGTTGGTGGAGTCGCCGCATCGACACCTCTGCGAGGCGTCCATGCCCCACTGAGTGATCAGTAGGTCGGGATTTCCTGATTTGCCCGTTGAGTTCCCTGCTGGGTGCCCTGCTGAGTGCCCTGTTGGGTGCCCTGTTGGGTGCCCTGTTGGATGCCCTGCTGAATGGCCTGTTGGGCGGCCTGTTGAGTGGCCTCTGGGGCTGCTGCCTCTGCACTCACTGCGGTTTGACACTCGCTGAATCCAAGCCCCATCTGGTTTTCCCGTAGCTCCCAATCGAACCGGGGCAGGTTGTTGAAGCTCTGAATCAGACCATTGGTCCAGGCCGTTTGCAGCTCTTTCAGGTAATCACCGCTCTCCTCGAATTTACAACGGCTGGTGATCTTGAATTCATCCACGTGGTAGATCGCCAGTTCGTAAGGCGGACCCACGGTGATGTTGGACATGGTGGTGGAGCTGAGCGATACCAGGGCCAACCGGGCGGCATCATGCAATGGCAAGTTGTAGTTGAGAACCCGGTCGAGCACCGGCTTGCCGTATTTGGTCTCGCCGATCTGCAGGTACGGAGTGCTGCGGGAAGCCTCGATATGGTTGCCCTGCGGGTAGATGAGCATCAGTCCGTGGGGCTGTCCCTTGATCTGTCCGCCCAGGATCAGGGTCACCTCGCCGCTGACACCGGCCTGTTGCAACGCCATGCCGTGCTGCTGCTGTACCATCTGGCTGACCCGTCCCACATAGTCGGCCGCTTCGAACAGGTAGCGGGCGGTCAACAGGTTTTCGCTACCCGTGGGATAATCGATGTCCCGCTGGATGATATTGACGATTTCCTGGGTGGTGGCCAGGTTACCCGCGGAGAGGATGACAAAAACCCGGTCCGGCGCCGGTTCAAATACATGCATCTTCGAATAGCTGGTCACATAGTCAACACCCGCGTTGGTGCGGGAGTCCGACGCGAACATCAGTCCATCCTGGACGCAAATACCTAGGCAATATGTCATGGCGGGAATCATCCGGTTGTCTTCGGGTCACCCATGATAATATAAATCACGTGACAAAAAAGTGCTCTTTCAGTGAAGCTATTATCGGCATCTGGGACTGGAAATTCAGGGCAACTCAGCCAAAATAGTGCCTAATGGGAATGGCACGCGTTATGGCACAGAAACTGCTCATGATTCACCAATAAGGTGTCATAGCCGTCCCAACATAACAAATCGGCACCAATCTGGAGCATCACGCGCACCATGTCAGTTCGTATCGCGATTCATCACCGTACCGAATACCATTTTGACCGGTCAGTCAACCTCTCTCCCCACCTGATACGCCTTCGTCCGGCACCCCACACCCGTACGCCGCTGCATCACTACTCGTTGAAGGTCGAACCGGAAGAGCATTTTCTCAACTGGCAGCAGGACCCGTTCGGCAACTACATAGCCCGCTATGTGTTTCCCAAACCGTCCCGCAGCTTCGTGGTGGATGTCAATCTGGTCGCAGACCTGGTCACCATCAATCCCTTTGATTTCTTTGTCGAAAGCTACGCCGAGCATTTTCCGTTCGAGTATGAAGCACAGTTGAAAAAGGAGCTGGCGCCCTACTTCGAAATCAAGGAGTCGGGCCCCAAGTTGATGGACTGGCTGAAAAAGGTCCGCAGTGAACGGCTTGGTTTTGCCTACATGGGCGACAAAAAGGATGAAACGAAAAAGGAGGGTGAGGAAGCGGAGGAGCGCCCCCATATCGTGCACTTCCTGGTGGAACTCAATCAGCGGCTGCAGAAAGCGATCGGCTACACGATTCGCATGGAACCCGGCGTACAGAGCTGTGAGGACACCCTCACCAAGTTGACCGGCTCCTGCCGGGATACCGGCTGGCTGCTGGTACAGATCCTGCGCCATATGGGCCTGGCGGCCCGTTTTGTCTCAGGCTACCTGGTGCAACTCTCCGCAGATCAGAAATCCCTCGACGGCCCATCCGGTCCTGAAGCGGATTTCACAGACCTGCATGCCTGGGCCGAGGTGTTTATCCCCGGAGCCGGCTGGGTCGGACTCGATCCCACCTCCGGACTGTTTGCCGGTGAAGGACATATCCCCCTTGCCTGCACCCCTGACCCGGTGAGTGCCGCGCCTATTGTCGGCGCCACTGACAAATGCGAAGTCAGTTTCCGCTTCGTCAACCAGGTCACCCGAGTACATGAGGACCCGCGTGTCACCAAGCCTTACACCGAAGATCAATGGGAGGCGATCCTGGCGCTGGGTGACTATGTTGACGGTCATCTCAAGCAGGGTGATGTACGCCTGACCATGGGTGGTGAGCCCACCTTCGTCTCCATCGACGACATGGACAGCCCGCAGTGGAACACCGCTGCGCTGGGCGAGCACAAACTGGAACGGGCCGGAGTATTGCTGCGCAAGCTGAAACAGGTCTTTGGCAGCGACGCGGTGCTGCACTACGGTCAGGGCAAATGGTACCCCGGCGAACAACTGCCCCGCTGGGCCCTCACCTGCGCCTGGCGCAAGGATGGGACACCGATTTGGCAGCACCCGGAACTGCTCGACCACCCGGACTCCTCGAAAACCTACACGGACACCCATGCCCTGAGCCTGATCCAGGGGATCGCCCATCACCTGGGAGTCGATGGCGAATACGCCCGGCCCGGTTTTGAGGATAATCTCTACTACCTGTGGAAAGAGGGCATACTCCCGGCCAATCTGGATGTGTTCGACAACCGGCTCAAGGACCCGCTGGAGCGGGCCCGCCTGCGCAAGGTGTTCGAACAGGGTCTGGACTACACGGTGGGCTATGCCCTGCCGATCGCCTGGGATTATCTGCGTGACAGCTGGATCTCCAGCCCCTGGAGTTTCCGTCGCGACAACATGTACCTGATTCCCGGCGACTCACCCATGGGTTATCGCCTGCCCCTGGATGCCCTGCTGTGGGAGAAGGCCGGCGACCGTCAGACCGTACTGCCCAAGGACCCCTTCGATACCCGCCATCAGATGCCTGAGATCCGTGACCGGCTGCGCATGGTGCGCAGCGGCACGGCCTCGCCGCTGCCCGCTCCCCCACTGGCCGCGGACGACCGGCGCATGTTCAGCGGACGCCCGGGGGGGCGGATCGAGGACATTCTGGTGCGTACCGCCCTGTGCGTGGAACCGCGGCAGGGTCATCTGCACATCTTTCTGCCCCCGCTCACAGAACTGGAACACTATCTCGACCTGATCAATGCCATCGAGGCAGCCGCTGTGGACACCGGACTGCCGGTGGTCATGGAGGGTTACGAGCCGCCCCATGACAGTCGCCTGTTGCGCATGCAGGTAACCCCCGACCCCGGGGTCATCGAGGTCAACATTCACCCCAGCCACGACTGGCGTGAACTGGTTTCGCGCACCGAAACCCTCTATGAAGAGGCTCGCCAGTCTCGCCTGGGTACTGAGAAATTCATGCTCGACGGACGCCATTCCGGCACCGGCGGCGGCAATCACGTGACCATCGGCGCGGAGTATCCCGGCGACAGCCCGATCCTGCGCAGACCGCATCTGCTGCGCAGCCTGCTGACCTATTGGCAGAACCACCCGGCCCTCTCCTACCTGTTCTCGGGCCTGTTCATCGGCCCCACCTCCCAGGCCCCGAGGGTCGACGAGGCGCGGGACGATTCACTCTACGAACTGGGCATCGCCTTCAAGGAGATGCCACCCGGTGAAACCGTGGCCCCATGGCTGGTAGACCGGATTCTGCGCCATCTGCTGGTGGACCTGACCGGTAACACCCACCGTTCCGAATTCTGCATCGACAAGCTCTACTCCCCGGACAGCCCCACCGGCCGCCTGGGCCTGGTGGAGTTCCGCGGCTTCGAGATGCCGCCCCACGCACGGATGAGCAGCGTACAGATGCTGCTGCTGCGCTCGTTGATTGCCCGTTTCTGGGACAATCCCTACCAGCGCGAACCGGTACGCTGGGGTACTGAGCTGCATGATCGGTTCATGCTGCCCCACTATGTGGAGCGGGACCTGGCGGATGTGGTCGGTGACCTGCGCCGCAGTGGCTACAACTTCGACATGAGCTGGTTCGACCCCTTTGTCGAATTCCGCTTTCCCCGTTACGGCACCCTCAACGTGGACGACCTGGAACTGGAACTGCGCTTTGCCATCGAGCCCTGGAATGTACTGGGTGAAGAGGTGACCGCCCAGGGCACCGCCCGCTTCGTCGACTCATCGGTGGAGCGCCTGCAGGTGAAGGCGAGCGGACTCACCCCCGGGCGTCATGCCATTGCCTGCAACGGACGCCGAGTGCCCTTGCGCAATACCGGTACCCGGGGCGAATTCGTCGCGGGGGTGCGCTACAAGGCCTGGCAGCCACCCTCGGGCCTGCACCCGACCATCGGTGTGCACACCCCGCTGGTGTTCGACGTGGTCGACACCTGGAACGAGCACTCTCTGGGCGGCTGTACCTACCATGTGTCACATCCCGGTGGACGCAATTACGAAACCTTTCCGGTCAATGCCAACGAAGCCGAGGCACGACGCCTGGCGCGCTTCGTCGAGCATGGCCACACCGGCGGGAGAATGGTGCTCGACAGCGAACCCCTGAATCCCGACTTTCCCTGGACCCTGGATCTGCGCATGACGCCGCGCGAAGGAGGCTTGGCATGACCATCAATTGGGAGTCGTTCGAAAACCACGACTTCTACGACGAGCTGATCACTCCGAACGGAAACGCCCGGGGCTATGCGCGCAAACTCATCAGTTACCTGCGGAAGCTCGACGAGGGAGAATTGGAGACCCGCCAGCAGGGTGCCGACCTGGCGATCAAGCAGATGGGCATCACCTTCCGGGTCTACACCGAGGAAGAGGGTTCCATCGACCGGGCCTGGCCTTTCGATATCATTCCAAGGCTGATCCCGAAGAAGGAATGGGATCAGGTTGAAGCGGGGCTGAAACAGCGGGTGCAGGCGCTGAACCTGTTTATCGACGATCTCTATCACGATCAGAAGATCATCAAGGACAAGGTGTTTCCCGCCGCGGTGCTCGCCGATTCGGTGAACTTCCGTCCCCAGTGCGTCGGCATCGATCCGCCCCTGGGCATCTGGGCGCATATCTGCGGCAGCGACCTGGTCCGCGACCGGGACGGACTGATGTATGTGCTGGAGGATAACCTGCGGGTGCCTTCCGGGGTCTCTTACATGCTGGAGAACCGGTTGGTGACCAAACGCGTGTTTCCCGAGTTGTTCGAAACCTACAGTCCGCTGCCAGTGGACGACTACCCCTCCGAACTGTTTGATACGCTTGCGGCCCTTTCACCCCGACCGGGGGACAATCCGGAGATCGTCGTGCTGACCCCCGGCATCTACAACTCCGCCTACTTCGAGCATGCCTACCTGGCCCAGCAGATGGGCTGTGAACTGGTGGAAGGTCGTGATCTGGTGGTGTGTGACGATGACTGTGTCTACATGCGCAACATCGAAGGCCTGTCCCGGGTCGACGTGATCTACCGGCGCATCGATGACCTGTTTCTCGATCCGGAGGCTTTCAACCCCGATTCCATGCTCGGCGTACCGGGCCTGCTGCGGGCCTGGAAAGCGGGCAATGTGGCCCTGGCCAATGCACCGGGAGCGGGTGTTGCCGATGACAAGGTGGTCTACTCGTATGTTCCGGAGATCATCCGTTACTACCTGGATCAGGATCCGATCGTACCCAACGTGCCCACTTATCGCTGCATGGACAAGGATTCGCTGGCCTATGTGCTGGACCACCTCAAGGACCTGGTGGTCAAACCGGCCAATGAGTCCGGTGGCTACGGCATGCTGGTCGGTCCCGCATCGACCAAGGCGGAACGCGAGGAGTTCGCCAAACTGATTGCGGCGAATCCGCGAAACTATATCGCCCAACCGACCCTGGGCATTTCCACGGTGCCAACCATTGCACGGGGTTTGCTGGAACCGAGGCACGTGGATCTCCGCCCCTTCATTCTCAGCGGCAAAAACATGGAGGTCACCACCGGAGGACTCACCCGGGTGGCGCTGCGCAAGGGATCTCTGGTGGTCAACTCCTCCCAGGGGGGCGGCAGCAAGGACACCTGGATCGTCGACAGCTGAGCCCGAATGATGACCATGCAAAAATTGTCTGACGAGGCGTCACGGATATTGCCCATCCTCAGGGACGAGGCTCATGTGACGGTAACTACCCAATCTATCCGAGGAGTGCCACATGCTTTCCCGCGTAGCTGAAACCATCTACTGGATCGGACGCTATCAGGAACGGGCCGAGAACACGGCCCGCCTGATCACTGTGAATACCAACCTGTTGCTGGACCTGCCCTCCCACGTCGCCCCTGGCTGGGATGCCCTGATCAGTCTGCTCGGCTGCAACACGGAATACGCGGAACGCCATCCGGAATTCACCGAGCGGCGGGTCGCCAACTTTCTGATTTCTGACGAATCCAACCCGAGTTCGATCGTCAGCATCCTGCAAAGTCTGCGAGAGAATGCCCGCACCATCCGGGAGATCCTCCCCCGCGAGGCCTGGGAAGAGATCAACAGTTACTACCAGATGGCAGTGGACAACAAGCAGAGCAGTTTTTCCCGCCACGGGCGGCATCGCTATCTGCAGCAGATCATCGCCAACTCACAAATGCTGACCGGTCTGCTGGCGGGCAGCATGAGCCATGACACGGCCTACCACTTCCTCAACCTGGGCCGGAAACTGGAACGGGCCGACATGACCACCCGCATCATCGACGTGCGCTGTGAAAACCCGATCCCCGACGATGCGCCGGAACTGACGCCGTTCGAAGACATCCTGTGGATGAGCATGCTCAAATCGCTGAGTGCCTACCAGATGTATCGCCAGCACATGCAGGTGCGCATCCGGCGCAACGACGTGTTGAAGTTTCTCTTCCAGACCCAGACCTTTCCCCGTTCGCTGAGCTACTGCCTGGAAAACATCTCCTACAACCTGTCACGCCTGCCGAAAAACCGTGCGCCGGTACTTATCCTGCGCAAGATCGAGCGCACTATAGAGGACATGCCCCTGGATAAGATGGACAACCAGTATCTCCACGATTTCATCGATGAGATGCAGGTCATACTCGCGGAGTTACATGAAAAGATGGTGTCAACCTACTTTCCGCCGCCTGTCCCGGACGCGGCCTGATAACGTCCAAATCCGCTTTCTGGTACCTGCCCTGGAGCAGGTACGGACAGGCTGTTGATATTCCACTCAGGCGGTACGGTCCTACGTTGCATCCATCTCAATGTTCTCGACCACTCCGGTCAACGCGTCTTTTTCTCGATTGTTGCCTTGTCTCACAGTCACCTGAACGAATATCACCCGTCTGATTATTTTCTGTTTTTGCCAAGTCAAGCGACTAATTACCACTACTGACCCATGGGATACGCAGCCGATACGGAATATCATGGCCGTTTACGATCAATCGGACATCGGAGTGGAATGATTTTCCACATGTTCAGCTTCAGCAATCTGTGCAGGGATTTCGCCGTTTAACGGATATCGGTCGATGTACCCGTACTGTAATACCAAAGGAGGGTTCCATCATGATGATATTGACACAGGCAGTCGGCAAGGGATGTCCCAATCGACCTGAAGATGTCAAAGCCTTACATCGTCGGCTCATGGAGATCGGCAAGATTCCCTGTTATGTCAGTCAAGGCACCCTGGATGATCGAATCATGAAGGGCATCATGGATGTGCAGAAACATTTCATGCACGCTCCTGATGGCGTCATCCAGGTCAACCACACCACGCACAGGTACCTCAACCACTGGTCCGTCAAAAAAGTCAGTCCCGGCGTACAACTTCCTGGAAGGTTGAAAACCGCCTGGGACCTGGTAAACCCGATACTGCCAAAAGGCAGCTACTGCAGCAGCGGTTACCGTAGTGCGGAAAGCCAACGTCGGATATTGCAGCGTTTTTACACATCCAAATACAAATCCGCGATCATCGCAAAGTACGGCCAAACCCAATACGATAGTGCGCGCTCGGATATGCTCGCCCACGAGGATGAAATCCTGACTATGGTGCGCGGCGTGGGTCAAGCGATCGCAAAACCTGGAAGCAGCGCCCATCAAAGAGGCAAAGCGATCGATTTGGGAGGTCCGGCATCGATCGATAATCAACAGGTCAAAATCATCAAACTTGTCGCCCGAGCTCATCCGTCTCTTCTCAGCGGCAAGGTGATCAAGGAGCGAAACGGGTGCGTACACTTCGAACTCGTATGAATACAAAATATTTAACCGCATGTGCTGTAATCGTCTGTCTGTTGACGCTCTCTTGCACTTCTGTGGTCAGTGACAGCCTGTCTGCTGATTCTGAAAAGGCAGCAACACCCCGCAAGACATCCCCCTATTTTCCCATGTCAGTCGGCAATCGTTGGCACTACAGCTGTTCGGTAGAAGGCGAACATGTGTTTGACAAGACACTCACCATCGTTGCGCTCGAGGCACATCAGGGAACGGAGTATTTCCATGGGCAACTGCAGGTCGGAGATGATCCCTCAACACTGAATCTGTTCTACCACGCGGATGATCTGGGCGGCATCTTCATGACCTTTGATCCGGCACTCGCCGATGAAACCCTGCTGGTCACCGCGAACCCATTGCCAGGGGACAGAATTGGCAACCGTCAGGTCGCTGGGGAGGAGTTTGTTGAAACACCCGCCACGGGTGAAATAAAAGCCTTGCTGATCGAGAACTTTTCCCTGGATAACCCGCAACTGCAGGATGAACAACGCATGGAGTGGGAGGGGAAACATTATGCCCGTGGTGTCGGACTTGTAAGCGAGGCTGATGGCCTGGGGGGCTCCTGCGTGCTGCATGCATTTCATTTGCAAGCCCCCTGAGACATTCCACCTGATCATTCGCCACACCACCCCGGGTCCTGGAACCATCTGATTCATATCCAACAGGTTGAATCACACCTGGATCCTGCCTGGAGATGAACCGGGGTCTTCCCTGGCGTTTTCCCAAAGCCCACTTACGATCACCCGTGAGTTAGCAGAGTTGTCCCCGCAACCGGGTCAGGTTCAAACCCCAGGCTGACTGGATAGCCGAGTGGAGTAACCTCGTTCGGCAATTCAAGACAACGTTCAATTGCTGTGCCAGAATGTAATCAGGGGTGCTCTACCGGCAGCCCGAGATTTGTACGCAGACGTAAACCTTGGCACTACATCCCACACAGGTTCAGTGGTTCGAAGTCCGTGTCCCCAGGGAGAAGGCGGTACATGCCCTGGAAACCCTGGCAACCTCCAGCAATGTCGAGCTTGAGCCGGTCACAGAGGCCGTTGAACCCTGTTTCGACAGCGTCGCGCTCAACCACTGCCTGGACCGCTTCGACACCCTGCAGAAGCGCCTTCACGAGGAACTGCCGATCGGTGCTGCGGAGCCCGTGCGCTTGCTGCAGGATCCCGTCAAGGTCGCCGAGCAGGCGATCGAAACCCTGCATGAATGGCATATCAGGGGCTTGGAATTACAACGCCAGATACGCCTCAATGCGGTTCATCGGGAACAACTCACCCTGCTGGCCGAGTATCTGAAAACCTGTGGTGAGAATTCGACCCATCTGGGAGACATGGGACAGGACAGCGGTTTTCTCCTGAAACACCTCTACGCCTGCCCGAAAGGCTCACTGGATGAACATCCGGACATCAAGGACTACTACAACGAAGTTCTGACAGGCGATAGCCGGGATTTCTGGCTGGTGGTCTGCGAACCGACTCACCAACAAATCGTTGAAGGCACCGCCGCTCTGCTGCAGTGCAGCCTGGTTTCGCTACCCGACTGGTTGCCCGACGATCCCATGACTCAGCGTCAGATGGTACGGGACAGAACCACCCAATGCAGTCTGGAGCGGGTGCGTCTTAATTCGGAACGGGATCAACACCGCCAGGATCTCGAAGTGCGCCGCGCCCTGTCCACCATGCGTCTGCTCAGCTGGTACTCGAAACACGCCATCCATCACGACCCGGAACATCAAAGCTGCCGCATCAGCGGCTGGACACTCTATCCACACCCGGATGCCATGGAAGAGATTCTGCGACAGTCGGATATCGATGCCCGGGTGGTTTTCAGTCCGCCCCGGGGTGAACTGACACCCCCGGTCTACCTCAGTCGACGGGGTTGGGCCAAGCCGTTCCATCACCTGGTCAGCCTGGTCGGCGCTCCGGGGCGCAATGAAGTCGACCCCACTCCCATGCTGGCGTTTCTGGTACCCCTGCTGTTTGGTTTCATGTTCCCTGACCTGGGCCACGGGGTGATGTTGATCATGCTCGGCGCCCTGGCCACCAAACGTTATCCGCAGGCGGCGATACTCATCCCCTGCGGCGTCTCCGCCGCACTGTTCGGGCTGGTGTTCGGAGAGATGTTTGGAGCCACCGGAATTCTGCCCGCCCTGTGTGGATGTCCGCTCGATCATCCCCAGGAAACCCTGATTGCGACCCTCCTGCTGGGAGTGTCGATCATCCTTCTGGGCATGATCTTCTCAGGCATCGAATCCTACTGGCGGGGTGAACTGGGGATGTGGATGCTGGAAGGGGCGCCGGTTATCGTGCTCTACCTGTCAGCCGCGACAGCAGTGATCTGGCCGAATGCCTTGTACATCACCCTGGCCGCGGCGATCTGGTATTTCGCGGGGGTTGCGGTTCTGTGCCGGACCTGTCCACCGGCACGCTACTTACACCGACTTGGCAAACTGGTCGAGAGCGCGTTTCAACTGGTGGTACACACCTTCTCGTTCCTCCGGGTCGGTGCCTTCGCCCTCGCCCATGGCGCCCTTTCCATGGTGGTCATTCACCTGTATCACTCGGTGGATTCGAGCCTGGCGCAGTGGACCATCGCCATCCTCGGGCAGGTGGCCATCGTCGCCATCGAAGGCCTGGTGGTGATGATTCAGACCACACGCCTTATCCTGTTCGAGTTTTTCATTCGCTTCCTGCGCTTCGAGGGTCGCATCTACAAACCCCTGGAGAGTCCGAATTCACCTTCAGGACACACGTATCGGTCCACTGATGATCCCGCTCATGGACAAGCCCATACACCCACGCCTCAACAAAGAATCCGCTCGGACGACCGCTGAATCGGCGGATCGGCCGTGGGCCTGATTGCAAGATTCCACTTATTGGTCATAATTCTGTAACACAGGCGACAAACAACATAACAATAACCCACACCGAGGAGCATGTGTCGTGACCCGACTCTCGATCAAAACCCAGACCATCAACCGACTGCTTATCTCCTTGCTCTGCCTGCTGGCCCTATGGCGACCCGCCCAGGCTATGGAAGACAAGCTCGTCATCGTAACCTCGTTTCCGGAAGACCTGACCAGCGTGTTCCAGACGGCATTCCAGAACAAACACCCGGGAACCCAGGTCGAGGTACTCAACAAGAAGACCTCGGCCGGAGTGAAATACATCCAGGAAACCGCGGCAAACAATTCCACCGATCTGTTCTGGGTCTCCGCACCGGATGCCTTCGGCGTGCTCAAGGGTAAGGGACTGTTGCAGACCTTCAAACCGAACGCCTCGGGAATTCCGGACATGATCGGCTCGTTCCCGATCAACGACCCTGATGGCTACTTCTTCGGTTTTGCCGCATCGGGCTACGGCATCATGTACAACACCCGCTATATCAAGGCCAAACGTCTGCCGGTGGCGCTGGAGTGGGAGGATCTGAAGAAACCGGTCTATTTCGGCCATGTGGGTATGTCCGCACCGTCCCGCTCCGGCACCACCCACCTGACGGTGGAGGCCATTCTTCAGGGTGAAGGCTGGGATCAGGGCTGGGCCACCATGAAAGCGATGGCCGGCAACTTCAAAACCATCACCGAACGCAGCTTCGGCGTACCGGACGGTGTCAACAGCGGCGAATTCGGTTTCGGTATCGTGATTGACTTCTTTGGCTTTTCATCCAAGGCGTCTGGTTTCCCGGTGGAGTTCGTCTACCCCACTATTACTGCTCTGGTGCCGGCCAATGTAGGCATGGTGAAAAACGCGCCTCATCCGGAGGCAGCGGGTGCGTTCATCGATTTTCTGCTCTCTGACGAGGGCCAGGAACTGCTGTTCGATGCCAAGATCCAGCGTCTGCCGGTGAAGCCCGAGATTTATGCCAAAGCACCCGAAGGGCTGCCCAATCCGTTCAAAGACAAATCGATCGGTGCAGCGGTCAAGTTCAATTCCGACCTCTCAGAGGGGCGCTACAACCTGGTCAACTCCCTGTTCGACCAGATGATCACCTTCCGCGCCGATGAACTGCGCAGCGCCACTCAGGCGATTCATGAAGCACAGGCGGCGATCGACAGGAAGCCCAATGCGGAGGCCGCCAAACTGCTGGCCGAGGCGCGTACCCAGGTCAATGCAATCCCGGTCACCGAGGCCCAGGCCAATGATCCGGACTTTGCCAGCATCTTTGCCAAGAAACGCAAGAAACCCACAGATGAGGTACCCCAGCGTCAGGCCGAGGTGGAACAGCAGTGGGACAGCTTCGCGCGCAGCCACTACACCAAAGCCGAGGAACTGGCCCGGCAGGCACTGAAACTGGCCGACTGACGCCGATCCAGGCGGCAGACCGTTGACGATCTGCCGCTTGATCTGGCGAAGGATGTTTGAATGAACGCCAACCCGCGTCTGCAGTGGGGCCCCCTGAGTATTGCGCTTCTGCTGGGCCTGTTCCTGCTGCTGTTCCTGGTGGTACCGGTCCTCAAGGTGGTCTTCGTGGCTTTCCAGGATCCGGCCACCGGTGGCTTCACCCTGGTCAATTTCAAGGACTTCTTCAACACCTCCCTGTTCCGCGAATCCTTCTGGAACTCCCTGTATGTCGCTGGAATGTCGGTGCTGCTGGCCAGTGTCATCGCCATTCCCCTGGCTTACTTCACCACCCGTTTCAATTTTGGCGGCTCCGTATTGATCCAGACCCTGGGCATCATCCCCCTGATCATGCCGCCGTTTGTCGGCGCGGTGGCCATGCAACTGCTGTTCGGCAGCAACGGCAGCGTCAACCTGCTATTGGATGAACATTTCGGTTTCACCATCCCCTTCATGGAAGGACTCAACGGGGTGATCCTGGTGGAGAGTATTCACTACTTTCCCTTCATCCTAACCAACCTCTCCGCCAGTCTGGCCAATATCGACCGCTCCCTGGAAGAGTCGGCGCAGAACCTGGGCGCCAGCGGCCTGCGCCTGTTCCGCCGGGTGGTCTTCCCCCTCGCCATGCCCGGCTTCGTCGCCGGTGCCTCACTGGTGTTTCTCAAGGTGTTCGACGACCTGGGTACGCCATTGCTGCTCAACGTCAACAAGATGCTGGCGCCCCAGGCCTACCTGCGGATCAGCTCCATCGGTATCACCGATCCCATGGGTTATGTGATCTCGGTAATGCTGGTGCTGTTCTCCATGTTCTCCCTGTGGGCCTCGTTTCTCGCTTTCCGTGGACGTGACTACAGCTCGGTGCAGAAGGGTGGTGGCGGACTGCTCAAGCGGGACCTGCGCGCGTGGGAGAAGATCGGGGCCTATGCCGTGATCCTGCTGATCCTGGGGTTTGTTCTGGCCCCTCACATCGGTCTGCTGCTGCTGTCTTTCGGTACGGTCTGGTCGTTTGCCGTGCTGCCCGATGCCTATACCCTGGCCCATTACCTGAAGGTATTCGAAAGCTCGTCACAGTATGTCACCAACACTCTGCTGTATGCGGGTCTGGCGGCAGGTATCGATATTGTTCTGGGTACTGCGATCGCCTACATCGTGTGGCGCACCGGCACCCCCGGAAGGCGCTGGCTGGATTACACCGCAACTGCGGCGCTGGCGGTGCCCGGGGTGGTGCTGGGCATCGGTTACCTGCGCACTTTCTACCAGATACAGCTTCCCTTCAGTGACCAGCCCCTGGCCACCTGGTGGGTGATTCTGGTGATCGCCCTGGCGGTACGCCGCCTGCCCTATGCGCTGCGTGCCTGCGTGGCCGCTCTGCAGCAGGTCAGCGTCACCCTGGAGGAAGCGGCGGAAAACCTGGGCGCGACTAAATCGCGAACCGTCTGGCGGATCGTCGTACCACTGATGTCCGGCGGTATCCTGGCGGGCTTCGTCACCAGTTTCGCCACCGCTTCGGTGGAGCTCTCTGCAACCCTCATGCTGGTGTCACAGCAATCCGATGCCCCTCTCTCTTACGGAATCTACGTGTTCATGCAATCGGCGGCGGGACGGGGGCCGGGCGCCGCACTGGGCATCATCGCCGTGGTAATCGTCGGATTGGGTGCCTACCTCTCCCACCGGATCATCGAGCGTAGCCGGCGTATGCGCACCGCCGACCGGGTGGTTGGTGAAACCGAAGCGAAACTGGAGTAACCCAACCCTATGTCTGAAAGTCACAGTGTCAATGTAAGACTGCGTAATGTCGGCCTCGCCTTCGGCGACCATGTGGTGTTGCGCGATATCAGTCTGGATGTGGAACCCGGTGAATTTTTTGCCTTCCTCGGACCCTCGGGCTCCGGCAAATCAACTCTGCTGCGACTCATCGCCGGGTTCGGTCCTACCCCAACCGGTCAGGTCATGATTGGTGACGAGGATGTGTCGCAATTACCGCCCTGGAAACGCAACGTGGGCATGGTGTTCCAGAACTACGCCCTGTGGCCGCACATGAGCGTGCGCCGTAATGTTGCTTTTGGTCTGGAAGAACGACGCCTGCCCAGCGCTGAAATCGCCGAACGGGTGGAAGCCGCCCTTGATGTTGTGGGTCTGCGCGAATATGCGGATCGGCGACCGTCACAACTTTCCGGAGGCCAACAGCAGCGGGTTGCTCTGGCCCGCACCATCGTCATTGAACCCCGGGTGTTGCTGCTCGATGAACCCCTGTCTAACCTGGATGCCAATCTGCGGGTCTACATGCGCCGGGAAATCCGTGAACTGCAGCGTCGACTCGGCATCACCACGATCTTTGTCACCCATGACCAGGAGGAGGCCAACACCATCGCCGATCGCATGGCGGTGCTCAATGACGGAATTCTGCAGCAAGTGGGGTCGCCGATGGCGCTCTATGATGCACCCTGTAACAGTTTCGTGGCACGCTTTCTCGGCACTGCGAATCTGCTCCAGGGTGAGCTGGTGCAGGATAACGGCATTACCCGGTTCGTGGCGCAATGCGGATTGGACATACCGCTTGAATCGATGAACCACCGCCCCGGTCCGGCGAAAGTAATGTTTCGACCGCAGCATCTATCTATCGCTGAGACTGGCCGGATTTCGACCCGAAACACAGATATCGCCATCCAGGGCCGGGTTCGCGACCGGGAGTTTCTCGGTAACCTGATCCGCTACTCGGTGGACTGCGCAGGTCAGGACATCCTTGTGGATGACCGCCATCAAACTGGGCGAAAGGATTTCCCGATCGGTCAGACAGTGAACCTCAACCTGGACCAGAACCAGGTTCAGATATTGCTCGATTAGCGGGCGGATTACATCCGTTGGATATAGACGATGGGGTTTAACTTCGCCGTTTCAGACCATCCGGCAGATCAATCCACAAAGCTGCAGCAGTAATCCGTAATGCTTTTCACCTGAATGTCGAATGCGGAATCGCCTGCGACCTCGAAATGTTCTCCGGCCGTGTAACTTTTCCACTGATCATCATCCTGCAGTCGAACAGATACCTCACCAGAGAGAATTTCCATGATCTCCGGTTTTCCGGTGTTGAACCGGTACTCCCCCGGTTGCATGATGCCAAGGGTTTTGCTTTCGCCATTGGCAAAGGTCAGGCTGCGGCTGGTTACAGCGCCATCAAAATAGATATTGGCGGCCTTGGTGACCGTGACATTCTCGAATGTACTCATGAAAATACCTGTATGGATTTGTTGTCGTTGAATAGTCTGTTGTAGCAAGTGAAGGGGATGGGTTTCACGCTTCACCCACCAACTCTTCACAGCGAAATCCGAAAGCACCCTCCTCACCCAGGCGTTCGGCGAGGATCGGCAGAATCGTCTGCATCCGTTGCATGAGCATCCAGGGCGGATTGACCACGAACAGTCCACTGGCCCACATGCCCTGGCTGTGGGAAACCGCGTGCTGCAGTTCGAAACAGGACAGGCGGCGCAAACCACTCTTGATCAGGGCCCGCTGCATGATATCGATCCGTCCCCGTTCCACCACCGGATACCACAGCAGGTAGACCCCGGTCGCGAAACGTTTAACGGCTCTCAGCAACTGTTCCACCGCCCGCGCATAATCCTGTTTCACTTCGTAGGAAGGATCGATGAGGATACACCCCCGGCGGGATTGCGGTGGCAGCAGGCGGATCAACCCATCGAATCCGTCCTCCTGGTAGAGATGAAACTGATGATTGTTCTGAAAGGCCTGCTTGAGGGTTGGAAACTCATTCGGGTGGAGCTCGAACAACCAGGCCTGATCCTGGGACCTGAGCAGTTGAGCGGCGATCTTTGGTGAGCCGGGGTAGCGGTGCAGAATTCCATCTGGATTGTAGTGCCGGATGATTTGAAGATAGGGCTGCAGTTCCGGTTCACCCGCACCGAGCAGGCGTCCGATGCCGTTCTCGAACTCCCGGTTATGGGTTGCCTGGGGGGCATCCAGACGGTAGACACCGCTTCCGGCATGTGTGTCGATATAGGCGTAAGGTTTGTCTTTTTCGCCCATGTAGCCGAGCACTTCAACCAGTACCAGATGCTTGAGAACGTCGGCAGGGTTGCCTGCGTGATAGGCATGGCGATAACTGAGCATGGCACTTCCGGGTCGGATCTCATAGACAGGGACTGGAAGGTTACCCCCTGCCCCTGCCCCAGTCCAGGTCCAGGTCCAGGTCCAGTGACCCGCCAGCGCAGTTCGCCTTATCACCCCATGGGTCTGTTATCCACCACCCGGATTGCCGTTAACCCACCATAGCAGCGTGGGCACACTCAACCAGAGTAGACCCTTGAGCAGAAAAAACAGGGGCAGCGCCCAGGCGAATCTTTTCATCCATTGGGGGGTGCCGCTGCGCAAGCGGCCTGTCATCGATTGGGCATTCATGGGTTTTCCTCCTGAATGTCGATCCTTTCAGTAAAAACATGGGAAGAGTCTATTACCCGCTGGTTAATCGGTATATTCACTTATTTCTATTTTTATGATCGGATATGCATATGACAAGAATTCCTCTTCATGACACGCCTGAATCCGAGCGAGTGGCAATCGCTTTGTGAAATGAGCGTTGATCAGTCGTGTGTTGAGAATTCTCTTGTTCCCTCTCTTCGACCCATCCCGGGTTACGCGTTGCTTCACCCGGGCTACATAGTCTTTCTTATCCTGTGCTGTTGTCTTGTGGCGTCATATCACGGATGCATCGGTTATATCACCGAACCAATCCTGCAATGCAAAAAGCATAAGTCCTTGAAAATGTCTCAACTCGATGGATGGAACGACCTTTGCTTGGGTGCTGGCCAGTTTCCGCACAATCACAAAGAGGACGTCATGATGTATCTGACCCAGGTTAAGGACACCACCCACCCAACATTTCACAGATCACTATACTTGTTGCCCTTCACATTAGGGCTGATTACAAATCCCGCTGCATGGGCCGGGACGCCACCAGAATCAACCCTGGCCGACTCTATGCCGGCTGAATCGACCCCAACCATCCGGGTGGATTCTTCCACCATTACGGACATCACTCCAAGTGCCCATGAAGTGTCCACCATCAACTACATCGATGCGCAACAGGTCGAAGAGATCAACCCCCGTCAAATCAATGAACTGTTGCAAACGATACCCGGTATCACTTCTGATGTGCGTCCCGGAGAAGTGGTGGAAATTCACATGCGGGGCATCGGCCAGCAGGAATTCATGTGGGAGGACACCGGCGTTGCAATCATCATCGATGGTGTCCCTATTTGGCAGAATGGCGGCAAATTCCGCCTCAATATGAGCGATATCAAAAGCATCAAGGTCATCAAGGGTGCGGCGTCATATCTGTACGGCAATACCGCCCTGGCCGGTGCCGTGATCATCACCACCACACGTCCGCTTGCCGAGGACAGCTACCGGGTGAGTGTGGAAGCCGGTAGCCATCAGTACAAGGACATCAACGCCAGGATGCAGAAAGGCACGCAAAAGTATGCCTTCAACCTGGGCGCCAACTATCGTGATACCGACGGTTACTGGATCGACTCAGCGCTCTGGTCCAAATCCGTCGGAGGCAAATTCTCCTACTACCTGAACGACAACAGCGATCTCACCGCAGGTGTGGATATCACGCGCAAATACGAACAGAAACAACGCGGCTCCACCAAAGGTGTAACCGAAGCGGAGGAGAATCCCCGGGGCACCGGGCGCGATTCCTTCCAAAAGGAAAACTATGTCGACCTGGACAAGTACTACCTGACCTACAGCAACGATTTTGACGGCAGTTCCAATCTCATGGTCAACGTATATGACTATCTCGACGATTACGACTTTATATCCAGCCCCCAGGATACCGATGGCGATGGCGAAAATGACACCTATACCAACCACTCCCTGGAGAATATCGAACAAAACGGGCTGAAGCTGGAATACCGGGCGGATCTGGATCGCGTGGGATATCTGTTAGGGTTTGAACACGCCAGAAGAGACTATGAAGACAAGAGTAAACGTCTTGCTGATTATTCTTCGACGAGTCGAGGACAAACCACATACTACTACGAGGGTGAAGGTTCGAAGTCTCAGGATGATCAAACCAAAAACGCGTTGTATGGAGAACTCAAGGTTGGCCTCACATCGCGCTTTACCACCACCCTCAACATGCGCTATGACAACCAGAATGACGAGTATGACATCCAGTCCAGAGACTATGACGGGACAATCTGGAGTTCAACCGAAACCCAACGGGAGAAACGATTCAAGGAGAACTCCTACCGGATCGGAGCGAGCTATCAGATCGCACAGAACTCATCGCTCTACTCGAATGTGTCCACCGGGTTTCGCACACCTTTGGTCGACCAGCTCTATGCCGGCGATGTGCGAGGCGGCAATTATCTCAACAATGAAGATATCGACGTACAGCGCAGCATCAACTACGAACTCGGATTCAAGGGTCGTGAATCGTTGTTGAATACACCGATGCAGTACGAGGTCTCCCTGTTCAGAACCGACAACAAAGACATCATCGGCCGCCGGGACGGCACTTACTATTCGGGAGATGAGATGGTCTTCGATAATGTGGGTGATGCACGAAACCAGGGACTTGAAATCTGGCTCAGGAGCCAGACGATGGAAAACCTGACACTCACATTGGCCTACACCTATCTGAAATCGGAAGTCTTGAAACACAATCCGGTGAAGATCTCGTACACCACCCTGGCTGACGAAACCTATGATATCGTGGGTAACGAACTACCCAGAACACCCCGTCATACCATTGATCTCTACGCCACTTATGCGATCACACCGGCATGGTCGATCATCGCTGAGACCTACGCCCGGTCAGGCTACTATGCCGATGAAACCAACATGATTGAAATGAGTGGATATGGCATCTTCAACCTACAGACCCGCTATGAAATGAATCTGGCAAAATCGACCCTGGAACTCTATGCCAAGGTCAATAACGTCTTCGACAACCAGTACTACAAAACTGTATTCATGACCAACGACAGCAATAAGGATGATGTGTTCGACGAAGAGGATGCAACGATCACTGTCGATCCGGGCCGTGAATACTATGCCGGCTTGATCTATCGCTTTTGAGCAGAATACTCGTGACAGTGTCAGCATGTTTCCAGTAAACACTGGAATCCAGTCAACATGCCATGCAGGCTGACCGCGTGAAAGTCTGTTCAAAGACTACCGAAGTCGATCTCAGTCCAGCACTTGTTGCTGGAATACATGCCAGGTGCAAGCCGCATTGAATCGTTTTAAGGGTATTTTTCAAAGCCAGGGGATGCGTTCCCACGCAGAGCGTGGGAACGAGGGAAAACACTGGAATCCAGTCAACATGCCATGCAGGCTGACCGCGTGAAAGTCTGTTCTAAGACTACCGAAGTCGATCTCAGTCCCGCACTTGTTGCTGGAATACATGACAGGTGCAAGCTGCATTGAATCGTTTTTTAAGTATTTTCCAAAGCCAGGGTATGCGTTCCCACGCAGAGCGTGGGAACGAGGAATTGAAATCACACGAATCAGGCAAGCAAAGAAGCCTGCACTCTCAGCAGGCGCTGTTTGACCTCTGTGGCAAGACCCTCCACTTCCGGACGCTCGACCAGCTGCAGCACCGCAACCGGATCCATGAAAGCAACCGTGATCGTGCCATCGGCTTCCTCGCGTAGCACCACGTTGCATGGCAACAGCAACCCGATATCCGGTTCCGTGTCGATCGCCTTGTGAGCCAGTGGCGGGTTGCAGGCACCGAGTATCCGGTAGGGACGCCGCTCAACACCCAGTTTCGCCTTGAGGGTGGCCTGCACATCGATTTCGGTGAGTACCCCAAAGCCTTCCGCTTTCAGAGCCTCAACCACTCTGGATTCGATCTCTTCCAGCGGGCCGTTAAGTTGTATGGAAAAGCTGTACATGTTTTCTCTCTTTGGTTGCGCCGCTTCCCATTCCATGATGTCGCATCGCTTTGGTGAATGCCCCAAGCCGAACTGCCATCCAGGGCTGGAACGGTTGTTCGGCGATCAGAAAAATCCCATGAACATTGTATGAGAATAGACTTTGTGACGTTCCATGTTGGACCGCACGGCTCTATCTCGCACCAAAGCGGACGAAAGCCACGCGCTCACCCTGTCTTCATTGTCCTGGATGGCGAATTGGCAAGGTTCCAGAATGGTGCGGCCCACAAACGGATGGTAACTTTTGAACCCTGCTCAGCAACCTCGTCCTGGATTCTTTAAATGGCCCCTTACAGATCGATTATAATCCACTATGATTTCAGGAAACCCCTGATTCATCCATGAAAACTCAGGTAACAAAGTAAAATTCCAGGTTATTTCATAGCCGGAATGAGGTTGCCGAGTGGATTGATGTGGCGGCACCCGATGTATGAGTGAGAACCGCCCCGGGGTCCGTGAGAGGTCGCTTGCATGTCCGCTGCCCCTGACACTCCTTCCAGCTCGTGGCGTCATGTGATGGTAACAATTTAGGTTTTTAATGGCCGCCCGGTGAACTCCCAATTGAAGCTTGGCCACAGCCGCTTCATAATGGTAAGCGTTGATCGTCGGCCATGGCCGCAAAACAACCGAGAGTGGATGGAAGATGAGTAGCAATGCCAGTGAATCAACGTCCAGCGACCTCGCCAGCGGGATGTTTCTTTTTGCCCTGTTGTTCGCCCTCTGGCTGCTGTTGACCGGCAGCTCCGATCCGGCCGAATGGGTCACGGGTCTGATGGTGGCACTGATCGTCACACTGATCAGCAGACCCCACCTGAGCATCTTCGGCGGCCTGCGCTTCACCCCATCGGCGATACCCTCCTTCCTGTCCTATCTGGGCGTGTTCGTCATTGCTCTGGTCCGGGCCAATCTGGACATGGCGCGACGTGTGCTTTCCCCCTCGCTGCCACTCCGACCCGCACTGGTTCAGGTCAAAACCGAATTGCGATCACCCCTGGGACGGCTGATCCTTGCTAACACCATCACCCTGACACCCGGCACTCTGACAGTGGACGTGGTGGACGACACCCTGACGATTCACTGGGTCGACTGCCCCCCAGACACTGACATGGATGCAGCGACCCGGACCATCACCGCTCAATTCGAAAAACACCTGAAAGGCTTTGTGAAATGACATTGACGCAACTGGAGGTCATCGCCCTGTTCATGCTGGGCGGTGCGGTGTTACTGGGCCTGCTGCGACTGATCCTCGGACCGACCGCTCCGGACCGGGTGATTGCTGCTGACACCCTGGCCGTGATGACCACTTCCGGACTGGTCGTGCTGGCAGCGCTGCTCGGCAGCCCGCTCTACCTGGACGTGGCACTGGTCTACGGCACCCTGGCCTTTGTCGGCGTGGTTGCCATTGCCCGGGCCATCGAGGGGAACGGCTCATGAGACTTGCCGCGGACATCTTCCTCCTCATTGGAGCCGCATTCACCCTGTTTGGCGCCATCGGCCTGATTCGCATGCCGGACGTCTACAACCGGATACAGGCGGGCACCAAGGCGGTGACCCTGGGGGCGCTCTGCCTGCTGATCGGGGTGGCCCTGCTGTTTCCCCACTGGTGGTCGAAAATCCTGGTGATCGGGCTGTTGATCCTGATCACCAATCCTCTCGGATCCTCCACCATTGCCCGGGCCCTGTTGACGGCCGGCGTGGAACCCTGGAAAAAAGCCCCGCAGGAAAACACTGACTCATGACTGACCTGGAACTCTGGATCGCTTTACTGCTGGCACTGATGATGCTGAGCGCTGCATTGATGGTGCTGCTGGTCAAAAACCATCTGGCTGCGGTTGCCGCCGCATCGGTGGTCTCATTGGGGCTCGCATTGCTGTTCGCCCTGATGCGGGCACCGGATGTCGCCATGACCGAGGCTGCGGTAGGTGCCGGCCTGAGCAGCCTGATTCTGGCCCTGGCCCTGCGGCGTCTGGGACTCTGGCGTCTCGATGGCAGCGGAGAAAACAGGCCCGGGGCGATCACCCGGCGGGGAGAGTGATCTGATGCGCAATCTCACGGGGCTTTTGTTCGCCGGCGGGCTGGGATTCATGCTGCTGGCTATCGTCAGCGGCCTGGATTTTGGTAATCCCGCAATGCTGGTGGGCGGGGTGATCCAATCCGCTGCCCCTCAGGAGACCGGTGCCGCCAATATCGTCACCTCAGTCGTTCTGGGTTATCGCGGCATCGACACCCTGGGTGAACTCTCGATTCTGTTCGCCGCCGCATCCGCCGCAGGATTGATCCTGGGACGCCGGCACACCACCGCAGGCACCCTCACCGAAGGGGGATTCGTGTTGCGTCACGGGGGCGCGATGCTGTTCCCGCTGCTCATGACCATCGGTTTCTACATCATTTTTCACGGCCATTTGACACCTGGCGGGGGGTTTCAGGGTGGCGTGATGCTTGCCGCCGCGTTTTTTCTGCCCCTGCTGGCGCGTCCCGGCGCTCGCCTTCACCACGGCATGCTCAGTCTGATCGAGGGTTTTGCAGGAGCGAGTTTCATCCTGATCGGTTTGCTCGCACTGTATGACGGCGGCGAGTTCCTGCAACCCATGATGCTTCAGGGAACCCTGGGCGAATTACGCTCCGCCGGCACCCTGCCTTTGCTCTACCTGGCCGTTGGCCTGAAGGTCGGTGCGGAACTGGCGAGCCTGTTGTCAAATCTCGCCCAGACGGAGGCGGAACAATGATCTCGAGTATCACCCTGGAACTCGTGCTGCACGCCACCGCTCTGGGTCTGATCCTGATCGGCCTGGCGGGGCTTGTGCTGTCGCGCCATCTGTTCCGCATGGTTCTCGCCCTGGTGATCGCGGAAGCCGGCGCCAACCTGATGCTGGTTCTGGCCGGCTATCGCTGGGACGCGGTGGCGCCGATCATCACCAACCTGGCGAAACACCCCAGGATGGTCGATCCGGTTCCCCAGGCGATGGTACTCACTGCGATCGTCATCGGCGTGGGTGTTCAGGCCCTGGCCGTGAGCATCCTGATCCGAGTGCGCCAACGCTACGCCAGTCTGGACCGGGATGTGGTTGCGGAACGTATGGATGCGGAGATTGCCGCAACCGCCGGAATCCGGCGTGATGTCAGTCAGGATGCTCCACTGGGTGAACGCCCCCTGCCTCCCCTGCCGGTGCAGGCCCGGGAATCACAGGGAGGTGAGGCATGATGTACGCACCGATCCTGACCATCGTATTGCCGCTGCTGGGTGCTTTCCTGCTGCCGGTATTGATGCGCGTCACCCTGGGGCTGGGACTCTGGGTAGGTCCGGCGATTCTGCTCTACGGCTGCTGGATACTGGCTCAACTCGCAATCGGCGATACCACCCTGCCCATGTCGATCAGCATCGGCGGTTTCGCGCCTCCTCTGGGAATCAATCTGTATATCGACGATACGGCGCTGCTGTTTGCCTTTGCTACCCAGTTGCTGGGCCTGCTGTTCTGGCCTTTCAGCCTGGACAGTGACAGTCCGCGTCGCCAATCCCTGATGCTGCTGCTGGTAGCCGCCTCCACCGGATTGGCGTTGTCAGGGGATCTGTTCAACCTGTATGTATTCTACGAACTGGTGGCGGTGGCCAGCTTCGGCCTGATTACCGCCTCGGGTACCCCCGCGGCCCATGCGGCCACTTTTCGCTACCTGGTGCTGAGCGGGATCGGTTCGGTCTTTACCCTGCTGGGCATCGCCCTGTTGTACAGCCAGACCGGAACCCTCAATCTGGCACACCTCGCGGAACTGGCGCCCGAGACCCTGAATGACAAAATGGGTCTGACCGCCTTCCTGCTGATGCTCATCGGTGTCGGAGTCAAGGCGGAGCTGTTCCCGGTGAATACCTGGGTGCCGGAGGTCTACGCCACCGCCTCGCACCGCTTGTCCGCGTTTCTCGCGGGACTCGTCTCCAAACTGGCGATGCTGGTAATCATGCGTCTGCTGATCCTGGTGTTCCACCAGCCCGAGGCCCTGCAGATCGTACTGTTGCTGGGCATCCTGGGGGTGATCAGCGGCGAACTGGCCGCCTGGCGGGCGCGTGACATGCGGCGCATGCTCGCCTTTTCATCCATTGGTCAGCTCGGCATGATCTTCATCGCCCTGTCGCTTCCCGATGACCGGGGCTTACTGGCGGTCCTGGCCCTTTCACTGCACCACATGGTGGTGAAATCAGGGCTGTTCATGCTGACCGACGGCTGGGGCGGCTCGCTGCGAAAACTCAAAGGCCTGGGCAGAACCGCCCCCCTGGGTTCCGCCCTGTTCGTGCTGTTCGCCCTGTCCCTGGTCGGAATGCCCCCGCTTCCCGGATTCTGGGCCAAGTTCACCCTGATCTCCGAACTGGCCAGCCAGGACGCTCCGCTCTACCTGATCGGCCTGGCGGTATTTCTCCTCGCCACTGTGGTCGAAACCAGTTATCTGTTCCGCATTGCCGGATGGCTCTACCAGCGCTCCGACGAGCCACAGCAAGCCGACCCACCTCCCCGGTTGGCGGGCCTGTCTCTTTCAACATCCGCCCTGTTTGGTCTGGCCCTGATTGCCGCAACCCTGTGGATCGCCCCGGTAGGTGATCGCCTGCAGGCGATGGCGACCCAGACCCGCCAGGTGAACCTGTATATCGAAACGGTCAAACCGGAACTCAAGCCCATGCATACCCAGGCACAGTCCCGGGCGACGGAGTTGTCCAGCAACCGACTCGCCCGCAACCTCTGTGTCACCTGCACACCCGTCGGAGGCGAGCAGTGATAATCAGTCTGTTGGATGAATTGCTCATATTTTCAGCCACCACCCTGCTGGTGGCCTTCGTCCTGGGCCGTGGACTGGCGGTGGGCTGGATGGTGACCCTGCTCTACGCCGGCCAGCTGCTGGTGCTGTTCAAAATGGCCCCGCTGGGTTACGGGGCCGAACCGATTGCTTCGGTTCTGAATTTCAATGTCATGGGTCAGACCCTGTCCTGGCAGTTTGATGCCATGAGCTGGTTTTTCGCCCTCATCACCCTGGTGGCAGCGGTATTGACCAGCTGGTACTCGAGTGGTGAATGGGAACGCAGTTTCCGTCGCCAGGGCGGGAATGTGTGGCTGTTTCATGTCGCCATGGCCCTGAATGTCTTCACCATGCTGATACTGCTTGCCAGTGGTGACCTGCTGTCCCTGTTTATCGGCTGGGAACTGGTCACCTGGGCGGGTTTCCTTTTGATGACCATGGCGGGGGGTGTCGCCACCCGGGCAGCCATGCGTTACATCACTTATGCGGTGATCGGCGGGATGGCGGTCTTCGGTGGTATCGCCCTGGTCTACGCCTCGGCCGGATCCCTTCGCTATGAGGCCATACTCA
Organism: Candidatus Thiodiazotropha sp.; assembly: GCA_040506775.1. Classification (GTDB taxonomy): domain Bacteria; phylum Pseudomonadota; class Gammaproteobacteria; order Chromatiales; family Chromatiaceae; genus Thiodiazotropha. Next base: position 68,989 of record JBEVWC010000014.1, on the reverse strand, counting down.
CCGCTGCGTCCCGCATGGATGTCGGCTATCTGTGGGTGCTGGTGCTGCTGTTCGCCGGCGGCTTCGGCATCAAACTGGGTCTGCTGCCTTTTCACCTGTGGCAGGCGCCTGCCTATGCCGAAACGCCGGGTCCCGGCAGCGCCTTCCTGGGCGCGATCTCCTCGCGCATGGGGCTGTTCGCCATCCTGCTGGTGCTGGTGAAGCTGTTTGGCATCGTCAATATCGAGAACCTGAAGATCCCGTTCACCCTGATCGATGCCCGGGATCTGCTGGCCTGGATCGCGATCTTCACCATCATTCTGCCAACCTACACCGCCATGAAGCAGAACGACGCCCGTTATCTGCTGGCCTGGCACGGCATCGGCCAGGGCGGTTACATGCTGCTGGGCCTGGTGGTTGCGAACGCCCTGGGCAGCGCCGGGGGATTGCTGCACATCCTCAACTATGCCCTGTGCCAGGCAGCCCTGCTGCTCACCGTGTTCGCGGTTCAGCACCGCACCGGCACCGCGGACCTGAACAAGATGGGGGGACTGGTGACCCGTATGCCCCTCTCCTTCCTGGTACTGCTGTGCGGCATCATCGGACTCGCGGGACTGCCGCCCATGAACGGCTTCGTCTCCAAGTGGCTGGTCTACCGATCACTGCTGGATCAGGGCATGCCGCTGCTGTTCGTCGGTGCGATCATCGGCACCCTGGGCACCATCCTCTCAGTCTACAAGCTGATCCATAACATGTTCCTGGGTCAGTTGCGGGTGGAACACGAGCACATCCAGGAAGCCCCCTGGAGCATGATGCTTCCGATGCTCATCCTGGCGACGCTGATTTTCCTCACCGGTCTGCTGCCGGGCATACCCCTGGCCTGGGTCGCCTCAGTTCAGGAATCCCTGGGTCTTCCGAGCATCGATTTCACCCTCGGTGGCATCGCCGCCAAGAGCGGTTCACTGGACATGATCTGGGTGATCGGCGTGCTGTTCGCCGGATTTGGTGTCGGTGCGCTGATCTTCTACTCCGCCGGCCGCAGCAAACGGGTACATCAACTGGATAACTATGCCGGCGGGCATTTTCTGACCGCCGATGTACGCTACCAGTACAGCGACAACTTCTATGCCGGACTGATGCACCTGATCGGCGGCTGGTACCGGGGCAGTTTTCTCTGGCTCGAGAAGAGCATCACCTCCCTGGTCGAGTTCCTCTCACTGGTCATGAAAGGTGTCTACCGGCGCGCCAACCCCGAGTTTTACATGATGAGCGCGGTCCTTTTCCTTATCGCCTGGGTGGTGATCTGATGCTTCCGATCGAACTTCTGCTCGAACTGACCCTGATGCCCCTGGTGGCGTTTATCGTCGGCATGATGATGGTACTGATGATGCGGCGTATCGCGGCGCGCATTCAGCGCCGGGTCGGGCCGCCCTTCTTCCAGCCCCTGTATGACATCGTCAAGCTGCACAGTAAACGCACCCAGGTGTCTCACGGTCTGATCCACGACATCGGTATCGTAATGGCAATGGGTGGATATATCGCGGCGGAGACCCTGCTGCCGGTCCCTGGCATGGACGGCATTGCTGACAAGGGCGGCATCATCACCCTGCTCTACCTGATGATGATTCCCTCACTCGGGCTTGCCCTGGGTGTTGGCCAGTGCGCCAATCCCAACGGCTCCATCGGCATTGCCCGGGCGTTGACCGCCATGCTCGCCTACGACATCCCCCTGGTGATCGTGATCTTCGGAGTTGCCTATGCCGCCGGCACCACCAACCTGGTCGACATCATCGCCGCCCAGCAGGCGGGTGGTTTTGCCTCCTGGGGCGCCGTGCAGAACCCGATACTGGCCCTGGCCGGACTCATTGCCATGCATGCCTCTCTGGGCAAACAACCCTTCGAGATCTACATCGCCCCGGCGGAGATCGCCACCGGTCCGATGGTGGAAATGGGCGGCAAATATCTGGGTGGCCTGTTCGTCATGCAGTGTTTTCAGCTCTACACCACATCGGTGCTGTACGTCAGCCTGTTCCTCGGTGGCGGCACCACCTGGTTCGACTTCCTGCTGAAGAGTTTCCTGGTTCTGGCCATACCGGTCAGCATCGCCTACCTGTTTCCCCGTTACCGCACGGAAGACCTGTTGCGCCTGATGTGGAAATGGCCGGTGATGCTGGGGCTGATTGGCCTGGCGTTTGTTATGTAGTTTTGAGTTATAAGTTTTTAGTTTTGAGTTGATGAGTGTGCTTTGCACACGCTCTTTCGATAAACGTGAGCAAAGCGAACTCCGACAACTAAAAACTAATAACTCACAACTCAAAACTTAACAAAAACCCGCTTGGGTGATTATGATGAAATCGATAGACAAGATACCGGTAGTAGTAGAGAAAAAAGGCAACCCCCTCGCCCGGGTGTTTGACGAACTGGTTCGCTTCTGCCGCTCCCGTTCGCTGTTCATCCTGCACTACTGCACCGGCTGCGGGGCAATCGAACTGCCGCCCGCCATGACCTCCCGTTTCGATATGGAGCGTCTCGGCATCCAGCCCATGGTGTCTCCCCGTCAGGCAGACATCCTGCTGATCACCGGTTACGTCTCGATCAAGACCCTCAAGCGGGTGATCCTGACCTATGAGCAGATGGGATCTCCCAAGTACGTGATCGGCATCTGCTCCTGTACGGTCAACGGCGGCATGTACTGGCAGAGTTACGCCACCGCGAAGAAACTCGACGAATACATGCCGGTGGATCTCTACATCGCCGGCTGCATGCCGCGTCCCGAGGCGGTCATCACCGGGCTGCGCAGACTCATGGATCGCATCCATAGCGGGGAGGCCAACGGCTGGCAGGACTATTACCGCAACTACGACTACTACCTGGGCAACCAGCAGCAGCTGTTCGGCGAAACCTGGCAGACCCCCACCGACATCATCACCGAGGCGAAACACTACGGTCTGCTGTCCGAAGGCACCCTGGGCGACCATACCCGTCTGCTGGAGCAGCACCAGAAACCCCTCGAGGCCCTGGAGATGCGCCTGGGCCACAACCTCAAGGAGCCTGCGGAATGAGCCAGGAAATCGCCCATTGGCTGGACAACCTCCTGAAAGAGATCGAAGGCATCGAGGTACGCCGCAAAAGCACCCGCCGGGTTCGGGTCGACGTGCCCGCCGACGCCCTCCCCGCCCTGCTGGAACTGCTGCAGGGCCGCGCCGGTTATATCCATCTGTCGGCGATCAGCTGCGTCGACTGGATCGACGACGATCAGTTCGAACTGGTCTATCACGTCTGGTCCTACGACAGCCACTCCCTGGTCTCGGCGCACATCCGCATCGCCCGCAGCCCCGGCGTCTACCTGTCGGTGTATGACCTGTATCAGCCGGCCGCCTTCTTCGAACGGGATATCCACGAGATGTTCGGTATTCACTTCGAAGGCAGCCCCAACATGGAGAAGTTCATCCTCACCGAATGGGACGGACCACCCCCCATGCGCAAGGAATTCGACAGCGAGGCCTATGTCAACGAACACCTGCACTGGCAGGAGTACAACCCGGAATGGCTGCAGGAACTGGTGGCTGAGGGCGGTGGGGTGATTATTCCGCCTGAGGAACAGCGGTTCAGTCAGAAGAAGGGGAAATTTTGAATTTTTAATTATGAATTTTGAATGTTGAATTGCGGTGTTCGCTACGCTCACGCTTATTTGAATCAGACCGTGCGCGAATCGCACACATCAATTCAAAATTCATAATTCACAATTCAAAATTAACGAGCGAAGCGAGTAAAAATGAGACCGGAAAACTACGAAGCCCAAAGACATCCGCCGAGCAATGAGTTCGAGCTCAACTTCGGTCCCAATCATCCGGGCATCGAGGGCAATTACGCGCTGAAACTCAAGTTTCACGGTGACCAGGTGCTCGAGGCCAAGGCGGACGGGGGTTACCTGCACCGCGGTTTCGAAAAACTCATGGAGCAGCGCCTGTGGATCCAGAACATCGCCCTGGTGCCGCGCATCTGCGTACCCGATCCTTCTCCCATGGAGGTGGTTTACTCGATGGCGGTGGAGGATCTGTGCGGGCTTGAAGTGCCGCTGCGCGCCCAGTGGATCCGGGTCATGCAACTGGAGCTCTCACGCATCGCCGCGCATCTGTTCACCTTTGGCGGACATGCCGCCACCACCGGCATGTACAGCACCATGTACTGGGGCGTTGCCGACCGTGACCTGATCCTCGACCTGTTCGAGGAGTTCACCGGCGGCCGGGTCTACAGCATTTATAACATTCCCGGCGGAGTGCGCCGGGAGTTGCCCGACGGTTTCCTGCAACGGCTCGGAGAAACCCTCGACTACATCGAATCCCGGCTGCCGGATTACGACAACCTGTTCTTCAAAAACCAGGTATTCATCAAGCGCGCCAAGGGTGTCGGCGTCATGAGTCAGGAGCAGGCCCTGGCCTGGGGCGTGACCGGGCCGAACCTGCGCGCCACCGGACTGCCCTTTGATGTCCGGCGCAACGATCCCTACCTGATCTACGACCAGCTCGATTTCGAGATCCCCACGGAACAGGGTGGTGACGCCTGGGCACGCACCCTGGTACGCCGCCTGGAACTGATGGAGAGCATCCGCATCCTGCGCCAGGTAGCCAAGGCATTGCCGGACATCGGCGGACCGATTCGCGCCCCGATTCCCAACCCCCTGGCCTGGAATGTACCCGCCGGCGAAACTTACGCCCGGGTGGAATCGTCCAAAGGGGAGCTCTGTTACTACGTGGTGTCCAACGGCGGTCCCAAACCCTACCGGGTGCACGTACGCGGCCCCTCCTCCATGCACGCAGTCCAGGTGCTGGAGAAACTGGCCGTGGGTTCACGCATCGAGGATATCGCACAGACCATGTTCTCCCTGGATGCCTGTCCGCCGGAAGTGGATCGATGACTGAAGAGTTTTAAGTTATGAGTTTTTAGTTTTCAGTTGACATGGGTGCAAGGAGGCAACCTGGTGAAGCGAACCAAACATGTTTCAAAGTCAAAGAGTTTCAGTTTTGCTGTAAGGGTGGTTCATTTGGCCAGGTATCTGCAATACGAGAAAAGAGAATTTGTACTTTCCAAACAGGTGCTGCGCGCTGGCACCAGCATTGGAGCCAACATTGAGGAGGCAGGTGCGGGTGAATCAAGAAAAGATTTCAGGTCAAAAATGTCAATCGCATCCAAAGAAGCCCGAGAAACATTGTATTGGCTCAGATTATTGAGAGCGACGGATTACCTGGAAAGCAGAATGGCTGATTCAATGATCCAAGACTGTGAAGAGCTGGTCGCACTTCTTACGTCCATTGTCAAAACCACAACCGAGACGTATCAGGCATGATGTGTCGGCTGCTATCAAACCGAATCACTGTGCGCCCAATCGCAACAGACGCTGAGGCCCCGAAATGAGTGACCCAACTCAAAACTCAAAACTTAAAACTCAAAACTCGTCAAGCATCGCCCACGACGACCGCGGTTCCATTCTGCAGCCGCTGAAAGCGCTGCAGTTCTTCGCCCGCAAACCCGTAACTGTGCCCCTGGAGCCTCGCCCGGCTGCGGCCAATTACCGGGGGT
>JBEVWC010000014.1:52327-63330 GCA_040506775.1 Candidatus Thiodiazotropha sp. | reverse complement strand
CTGCAGCCGCTGAAAGCGCTGCAGTTCTTCGCCCGCAAACCCGTAACTGTGCCCCTGGAGCCTCGCCCGGCTGCGGCCAATTACCGGGGGTTCCACCTCAACGATCATGAGAAGTGCATCGGTTGCAGTTCCTGTCAGAAGGTTTGCGACAACGCTGCCATCAGCATGGTCAAGGTCCCGCACCTGCCCGAGGATCCGGTGCATGGTATCCGCAATCTGCGTCCCGCCATCGACTACGGCCGCTGTTGCTGGTGCGCCCTGTGCGTGGACATCTGCCCGACCGGTGCGATCAGCCTGTCCCGTGAGTATGTGCACACCTGCACCCAGGCGGAGATCGACAGTTACTTCATTCTGCCCAAGGAGATCGGCATCCACGGGGTCGACTTCGGTCTCGGCTGGACCAAGACCGCCGACTCGGACCTGCTCGATCTCGAACGCCAGCCGATGGCCGAGGCGGAGGCTGACACCCGGGTTGGCAACTTTGACGAAATCGTCGCCGGTTTCAGTGATCAGCAGGCGGTATTGGAAGCCTCCCGCTGCGTTCAGTGCGGGATGTGCCACGACGCCTGCCCCACTCACATGGATGCCCCGGAATACATCCGCGCCATCTGGATGGGTGACCTGGAGGAGGCCGTACGCCAGATCTACCGCACCAACCCCTTCGCCCATGTGTGCGGCCGGGTGTGCACCCACAAGTGCGAGGATGCCTGCTCCATCGGCCGCCGGGGTGAACCGGTGGCGATACGCTGGCTGAAGCGTTACGCCATGGACTCGGTGGATCCTGAACGGGTCAAGGCGATCGCCTCAGAGGGTAAAGCGGATTATCTGAGCGGTCATCGGGTGGCGATCGTTGGCGCCGGTCCCGCCGGACTTACCGCAGCCTACGACCTGGTTCGCCAGGGGCATGAGGTCACCGTATTCGAAGCCCGCAACAAGGCCGGCGGCATGCCGAGATATGGCATCCCCGAGTATCGCTTGCCCTACGACATGATGGACCGGGATATCGAGGTGATCACCTCCCTCGGGGTGAAACTGCAAACCAACACCCGGATCGGCGTCGATATCAGCATGGATCAACTTCAGCAGGAATACGATGCGGTGGTGCTCGCCATCGGACTCCATCTGGGGCGCTCCACGCGGATCCCGGGCAGTGATCATGAACAGGTCACCAAAGCGGTGGACCTGCTACGCATGATCACCGATACGGAAACCTTCGAGGTGCCGGAACAGGCCGTGGTGATCGGCGGCGGCAATGTCGCCATGGACATCGCCCGCAGCCTCGCACGGCTGCAGAAACAGCAGTTCGGAGAGGTCCGGATCACCGTCACCGCCCTGGAAGACAAGGCCCACTTTCTCGCCGACCCGGTGGAAATCAAGGAATGCGGTGAAGAGGGTATCGAGATCATCGATGCCCGGGGTCCCCAGGAGTGCCTGGTCGACGCGGGTCAACTCAAGGGACTGCGGACCTGGAAGGTGCGCTCCATCTTCGATGAGCAGGGACGCTTCGCCCCCTCCTACGACGAGGCCGATGAGATTGTCCATCCGGGCAGCATGGTGATCGAAGCCATCGGCCAGATGTCCGACGTCAGTCTCCTTGGAGAAACCCTGACCGAATCGCTGGAATGGAACCGAGGCCGACTCAAAGTGGACCAAAACGGACGCACCTCAGCCGACTGGCTGTGGGCCGCCGGTGACTGTGTCAACGGTCCGGACGTGGTGCACGCGGTGGCGGATGGACATCGGGTGGCGGCGAGTATTGAAGAATGGCTCAGCAGTAAAACCTAGTTTTGAGTTATGAGTTTTTAGTTTTAGGTTGATGAGTGTGCTTCGCACACGTTTATCTAGCAGACGTGAGCGAAGCGAACACCGACAACTCAAAACTAATTACTCAAAACTCAAAACTCATCAACAAACCGGGGTTTGGATATGAAAGAGGGTCACAGCAGCAGTTACCAGAAGCTGCAATCGCAAAAGACGTTGGGAGAAATTCTGGCGGTTGCCATCGAATTCGAGCGCACTGCCCGGGATTTTTATACCGCCCTGGCCCCCAAGGTCAGCAAACGCATACGTTATCTGGTCGAGGAACTGGCCGAAGAGGAACAGCGTCATTTCGACCTGTTCAGTGAACTCAGATCGCGCCCTGATCTGGATCAGCAGATCGCCACCCTGGTGGATGTGCCCGCCAGCGACAAGCGTTTTTCCGATGCCATCCTGTTGCCCGATCTGGGTGAGAATCCGGATGATCAGGCGGTGCTGCAATATGCCCTGGGACGGGAACATGCCGCCATGGAGCAATATCAGTCCCTGGCTGAAAACACCCAGGAGGGTCCGATTCGGGACCTGTTTCACTACCTGGCCAACGAGGAGACCCAGCACAAAAACCAGCTGGAACACCTCTACTATGTCACCGTTCACAGCGGTGGTGTCTAGCGGCTGTCGTATTCAGACCCAAGGCCTTTTAGGGCCTGTTAACACTAATCCGACAGGCCCCAGGGCGCGATACACCCAGACATTCTTGAGCAATTTGATCGGTCATTCACTGTTATAACCCCCCTGCCTGGGCCTGTTGTTAAACTCCGGTCCGATCGAACACCCGGTGTTTCGCCTCCCGCCCTATTACTATCTGAGAATAATCTGATTTGCGGCCCTGTTCCTGCCTGATATAGGCTATCCTTTCCAGAAGGCAGGATGGCTTTCTGGTGTTGTGCAGGTTGGCAACTTAAGGAAACTTCTACCGGCTCGAAACAGAGGATGGCTTTCGTCGTCGGGGTGGTAACAACAATGACGATGTATTCGAACCTCTTCCGTTATGCATTTTGCATGCAGATCTCCGTGCCCAGCCTTATGACTAGGGTTTTTCCAGTGTTGCTTCTGCTGCTTTCGGCCGGCCATGCACAGGCATCCGGGCAAACCACGGCTTACAGCCTGGACCAGGCGATCAGTGTGGCGCTGGAGAACAACCGGCTGCGCACCATATCCCAGCAGGCCCTGGCGGTGGCCGAGGCTCAGTATGAGCAGGCGGCCTCCAGCTATTGGCCCACAGTGAACTTCACCGCCGGTTTTCAGCGTCGTGACGAACCCGCCACCTTCGATTACCCGGCACAGCAGTTTGACGTGATGCCCGGCATGCTGCCGCCGGTCAACGTACCTTCCCAGGAGATCGAACTACTGGGTCGGGACACCACCACCTACTCCCTGGGCGTGACCTACCCGCTGTATACCGGTGGCAAGCGCAGCAGCCTGGTCGAGCAGGCGAAGATCGGGGTGAGAATTGCCGACCGAGAAGTGCACCGAACCAATCTGCAGGTGGTTCAGGACGTCAAGCGATACTACTACGCCGCCCTCTACACCCAGCAGTTGACCGACCTGGCGGATGACATCACCCTGTCGTTCGAGGTGCTGCGCGATATCACCAAAACCTTCTATGAAGGCGGATCCAACTCGGTCAACAAACTCGACCTGCTGCGCAGTCAACTCGCCTACTCCATGGCCGAGGCCACCCTCGCGGAACTCAAATCCAAACATGACGCGGCCCTCGCAGCACTCTCGTTTGCCATGGGATTGGACTGGCGTGAACAAATTCGACTTGCCGATGAGTCCTATCCGGACAACATCGATGCAAACAGTCTGGACCGGCTAATCGACCAGGCTTTGAACTTCAATCCGGAAATCGAAAAGATGACCCTCGCGGTCCAGGCCTATGCGGCCAAGGTCGACGAGGCAAACAGCGGTTACTACCCCAGCCTGGCCCTGGTAGGGTCCTACGATGGCTTCTCCAACGACCTGGATGGCGGACTGGATACCGAGGCAAACAACCGCTCCTGGATGATCGGCATCGGTTTGAAAGTGAATCTGTTTGAAGGCGGACGCACCAGGCACGCCGTGTCTGCGGCCAAGAGTGAACAGGCCAAGATCGAGCAACAACGTCTGCTGGTCAGTGATGCCATCGCCATGCAGGTTAAAAACCTGTTTCTGCAGACCCAGGCCGCGCAGAACCAGATCGCCATCACCGAGGAGAGCCTGACCACCTCGAAACAGAACCGGGATCTCACCGGCCGCGCCTATCAGACCGGTGCGGTGGATACGCAAAAGGTCATCGAGGCGGATCTGTTCGATGCCATGATCCGCGCCAACCACTACCGGGCCCGGCATGATCAGGCACTGCACCTGGCGGAAATCTCTTATCTATTGGGCAGGGAGGCCACGGAATAGCGCGTAATGCCGAGATGTTGAAACTCATATCGTCCCTGGCTGCCGGAGCCGGTCTGCTGATGCTGGCCGCATGCGGTTACACGCCCTTTGCAGAGGCTGCCGTGAATCCGCAAATCAAGGTCGGGGGCAGCCTTGAGTCGATTCACGACTCCAGCGTAACAGATGCTGAAATTGGATTTCGCCTGATCTTCAATTCCTTGCTCGAGGATATCCACGAAAGTTTCACAATCAAGATCTACGACAGCAATCAGATTCTCGTCGACAAATTCAAATCCGGGGAAATCGAAGGCATTCTGGTCAGCAGTCTGCAATTCCTCAAATTGGACAAATATCTGCATCCCACCGGACGCTATGCCGTTCAGTACGGCCCGGATCTTAAGCAACCCTACCTGGTACTGATTCGAAAAACCGGAAAAGCCATCAAGCTGGCGGATTTTCGTGGTGGCAGACTCAGTTACGGGACCGGTCATTCAGTCGGCAGGCGCTTTCTGGATGTGACTCTGATGCAGCAGGGATATCCGGCCTCGGAACGCTTTTTCAGGGAGATCGAAACGGTCAAAGAGGTCAATACGTCCATCGTCAACCTCTATTTCGGAAGCGTGGATGTCGCCCTGGTACCTAAGCACAACTACGATCTGGCGCTGGAACTCAACCCCCAGCTTGCCGACAAACTGCAGATTCTGACCCAATCGAAGCCGATGATCTATCAGGCCTTCGGTATGCGCTACGACTTTCCTCAGGATCGTCTCGAGCGGATCGATTCCCGGGTTCTGGAACCGATACCCAAGCAACGCACGGAAAAGCTCTTCAAAACGTTTCGTATCAAAAGCATCAACAAGATTTCCTTCGAATCCTTGCAAGAGGTGATCGAACTCGATGCGGCGTACAACGCCCTGATCCAGGCGGCGCCATGAAGATCCGTAACACCATCTTCCATCACCTGTTCATCCGCATGGCGTTCATCCTGCTGGGGATCAGTATCGCCTTCTCCTTCGCCCTGATGCCGATCTACAACGACAAGATCCTGCGCATGATCTCGTCCCAGGGAAATACCTTTGCCAATACCGCGATCGCGGCCTGTGGGGATGCCCTGTATACACGGGACTACAGTTTCGTCATCACCTACATCAACAAGGTGCTGAAGAAAACCCCGGAAATCACCTATGTGAACTTCACCTCCCGGGATGGCACCCAACTGAATCTCACGGCGAATGGTTGGCGGGTCTCCGATCCCGATCCATTGAACGACGAACTCGATCTCGAGGAGGAGAACAGCTACACCATCATCCACACCAGTGATACACCGGAGGGTCAAGAGGACAATGTGTTCGTCTTCAGGAAACCGGTCAACATCACCGGCCTGGATTGGGGACGCATCGAACTGGGCATCTCCGACAGCGAATATGATGCCCTGATGACCAACTATTTCCGCAATGTGCTGCTCTCCAGTTTCGTCCTGGTGATCATCTCGCTGCTGATCCTGCACGGTATCTCGATGAAGTTGGCGCAACAGCTCTCGAACCTCCGCGATACCGCGCTCAAACTCGCTGACGGCAACCTGTCGGCGCGGGCCCCCGCCGAGGCGATCGGTGAAATCCAACTGCTCGCCACCACCCTCAACGGCATGGCCGAGAATCTGGACAACAAGACCCGCAGCGTACGCCAGCTCGCACGGCTGGTAGAGGACACCAACGACGCAATCGCGATCTTCGACCAGCGCGGAGAGATCAGCTTCGTCAATCCCGCGTTCATGAACATCACCGCCCACAGCTTCGAATTCTACAAAGGCATGACCCTGCAGGAGTTGTTCGAACATCTGGGCATCGAGAAGAAAAAACAGCGCGAAGTCTCAGCGGGTATGGCGCACGTCGATCAACTCGACTGGTCCACGGATATCACCATCACTCCGGCGGAAAACGGTCCGATCCACATGACCCTGCGCATCGAGGCCTTCGAAACCGAGGACACCCTGAACAACGGATTCTTCGTCGTGCTCAGTGATATCACCCGGCGTAAGCAGCTGGAGTTCGAACTGGAAACCCTGGCTTACATCGACAAGCTCACCAAGCTGCCGAACCGGCGTTTCTTCATGGATCGGCTCAGCGAAGCCGTCAAGGAGGCCGAGGTATTCCAATCCGGTCTGGCGGTGCTGTTCCTGGATCTGGACAACTTCAAGATCATCAACGATTCCCTTGGCCATGAGGTAGGCGATTTCGTGCTCAGCGAAGCAGCCTGGCGGATCCAGGACACCCTCAGGTCCGACGACATCGTCTGCCGCCTGGGCGGTGATGAATTCACCGTCATCATCAAAGGCGTGATGGAAAAACGCGAACTCGCCAAGATTGCCAAGGCGATCATTCGCGAATTCGCCAAACCCATCGATTGCCGGGACCGGGAGCTGCGCATCGGCGCGAGTATCGGCATCGTCAAGTATCCCGAAGATGGCCATGATGAGAAGGAGCTGATCAAGAACGCCGATACCGCCATGTACGCGGCGAAGCATGCGGGGAAAAACGCGTTCCGTTTCTTCACCCAGGACATGCACCAGGATCTGCACGACTATCTGGAACTGGAAAGCGCCCTGCGCAAGGCGATCAGCGAATCCGGCCTGCAACTGGTCTATCAACCGTTTTTCGAACTCGATACCCAGCGCATCACCAACTGTGAAGCGCTGCTGCGCTGGAAGCACCCTGAGCGGGGTTATATCCCACCCGCCCGTTTCATACCCATCGCGGAACAGGCGGGTCTGATCGCGGAGATCGGGGACTGGGTTTTCACCGAAGTGTGCAAGCAACTGCAGCGCTGGAAGTTTAAAATCAACGTATCGATCAATGTTTCGGGCAATGAGTTGATCGACAAGCGTTTTGTCCAGCGTCTGGAAAAGACCCTGATCGAGCATGACATTGAAGCCTATCGGCTGCAGCTTGAATTCACCGAACACGTACTGGTGAGCAAGGACGGCAGTAACCTGTCCATTCTCAACGCCCTGAAACGTACCGGCTTCCGTATCGCCGTGGACGACTTCGGCACCGGTTTCTCATCCCTGAGCTATCTGACCGAATTGCCGGTGGATGTGATCAAGATCGACAAATCCTTCATCACCAAGTTGCCCCATGACCGGCGCACCATCGCCGTGGTCAACTCCATCATCTCCCTGGCGGATAGCCTGGATATGATGACCATCGGTGAAGGCGCGGAAAATAAATCACAGGTCGATTGGCTTCGGGCCCATGGCTGCAAGACCATTCAAGGATACTATTTCTATAAACCGATGAGCGCACAGGAGCTGGAAAACCTCATGCAACCGAAGAACATTGCACAGATCGGAAAAACCTCCACCCAACCCTAGCGGGTTGTAGAAATCCTACCCCCCTATGCAATCCAGGTGGCGGCATAAATTCGCTGAGTGGTATACATGCAAAGCGTTGCAAACCCGCTTTATGGCTCTCTGCGTCCTGATCCTGACCTCGACCCTGTTCACCGCCAGGGCCGACATTCCTCCAGACAGTCCATATCATCGTAAGATCGCATATTTCGGCGGACTCTCGCGCCAGTTATTCGGGGCAGACCGTAACGACATCACCATCGCCACCGAGATGTTCTTCAAGGAGGTGATCAACCGCATTGGCTACCATGAAGCGGTGAAGTTCAAGGTATACGACAACAAGCCGGAAATCCTCGAGGAAATGCGTGATGACAAGCTGGACACGGTGTTTGCCAATCCGATCGATTACCTGGACCTGGATCCTCAGATCAACCCGGGATTCCGCTACACCCTTACCTATGGCCCCATCCCGGAACAACGGGTCTATCTGATTACCTACGCGGACGACAAGGTCAACGGGCTTGCGAAGCTGCGTGGCAAGCGCCTGGCCATTCCATCCGGCTATATCCTGGGGGTGACCTATCTGGAAGTGCTCCTCGCCCGCGAGGGACTCCCCGCTCCCAGGCAGTTTTTCTCTGACATCGAGAATACAAACTCCAGTAACGCCGCGATACTCGATGTGGTGTTCCGTAAAGCCGATCTTGCCGTCACCTCCGATGTGGCATTCCGCCTCGCCACAGAGCTGAACCCGCAAATCAACGGTCTGATCGACATCCTGGATGTCTCCGACCAATACATTCCATTCATCATCGGGGTCAATAAGCAGGTGCCCAAAGACTTCACCGACAAGGTGGATGAGATCCTCTCGGATATCAAGCATCAACCCCGACTACGCCGAATTCTCGCAATGTTCAGTGCCACTGACGTCGTCAAGGTGAGTGATGATCAGTTGGAAACCCTGCGGGCCTTGAAAACAGAGCACGAACAGTTGCTGGGGCACTGAGTGCCTGCAGGCTCTCAGGGTATGAGATTCACGGGCCGTTCAACGCTCCGGTGAGAAAAAAACTACCCTTCCTTGCGCAGCAGCACGCTGGGCTTTTCGATCACATAACCCACGCCCCTAACGGTGCGGATCGGGTGATCGCCAAGTTTTTTCCGCAGATGATGGATATGCACTTCGATGGCATTGCTTTCCACATCGTCATCCAGGCAATAGATTCTTTCGCTGAGTTGCTGGCGGGACATCACCCGACCCATGTTTTCCATCAGGCTCTGCAGGATGTCGAACTCCTTTGTGGAGAGTGACACTTCACTGTTCTGGATAGTCACCGTATGCGCGGTGGGATCGAGGATCAGGTCACCGTGCCGCAGCATCTCCGTGCCCATGCCTCTGTAGCGGCGATGCAGAGCACGGATGCGGGCACAAAGCTCATCGATATCAAAGGGCTTGACCACATAATCATCCGCGCCGCTGTCCAGGGCCTGCACCCGATCCACCACCTCCGAACGGGCCGTCAGCACCAGCGTCGGGATCGGGTTTCCGTCAGCCCGCAGGCGCGCCAGCACCTCCAGCCCGGACAACCAGGGGATATTCAGATCGAGCAGCAGGATATCGTAGGCATCGCTCTTCAGCGAACGCATGGCGGACAGACCATCACGGACCCAGTCGACATTCAGGCCTCGGCGATTGAGTACCGTTTGAATGCCCTCCCCCAGCATTTCGTCATCTTCGACCAGCAGCAGATTCATGCACTCTGACATATGCCCTCACGTAACCGGTTGTCACGCCTCAGGAAAGAGCATCTACCCAGGCGGGTTGCGGTGTCCTGCTCCCGTCTTCACAGGGATTTCGCGCCGGACAGACCTGTATCACCCATATCAGCCCCGGGCGGCCATCTGCATCCCCTGTATGGGTATAGACCATCAGCGGCAGGACGATCAAACTGAAGCGAGCATTTTTGGGAATTATATACCAAACTCAAAAAATCCCACCCGCTTTGAAGGGACAAGCGTCACATTCTACGAATGCGATTCCCATAACATTCACAGGGAAATAGCCGTTACCCGGCCGCTGGCTGACAGCGAGCGGATCTCAGACCAGCAGAAAGAAGGCCACCGCCGCTGCCGTCACCAGGCTGATGGTGGTGGGCATGGTGACCAGCATGACCCCGGAACCCAGCATCAGATAGGCGGTCTCGACCACCAGAATGGCCATCGCGACACCCAGGGCCCGGGAGGTGGGCATCCAGCGGGTCACACCGGCCAGGGAAATGAACGCCAAACCCAGCAGGGCCGCCCCCATCATCCCGGCAAAGGCCTGATTCACCGGCTCCACGCTGAAATAGCCGACGATCAGGTAGGGATTCACGATCAGAATCACTCCCCACACACTCATCATGACGATGGCAAGCACCAAGGCCAGACGCTGCAATACCCGGTTAGGCATATACCACCTCTTAATTATTCTTAAGAATCATATAAATATAGAAAACTTCCGGAGTAAATACAAAACCCTGGGGGGGAAATTTGAATTTTTAATTATAAATTATGAATTTTGAATTGAGGTGTTCACTGCGTGAACGCTTTTTAAATAAGCCGGTAGTCGTAGGTCGGGTTAGCGCAGCGTAACCCGACACAGCGCCCTCAAGTTCACCCCCAACGTCGGGTTACGCTGCGCTAACCCGACCTACCCGTTTTTCGAAAAGCGTTCACGCAGTGAACACCCCAATTAAAAATTCACAATTAAAAATTCAAAATTAACACCCCCGTTTCGTTTACAGTTCGCGAAATGTTCTATACTCTATATCCACGATACGGAACATTAGGAGAACCACCATGCTAACCCCAACCCAGGACCGGGTCCTCGCCTTCATCCGCCGCTACCTGAAACGGCGCGGCTATGCCCCTTCGCTGATCGAGATCGCCGAGGGCATCGGCATCACTTCCAAGGGCACCGCCCATCGCCACGTACAGGCGCTGGCCGATGCGGGACGCATCCGCCTGATCTCCGGGCGCAAGCGGGGTATCGAACTGGTGGATGAGGAGGCGGATGACAAATCCAGCCTGCCCCTGTTGGGACGCATCGCCGCGGGACAGCCCATCGAGGCCATCGCCGGGCAGGATCGCCTGGACCTCAGCGACCTGCTCGGCGCCAACCGCTATGCCCTGCAGGTGAAGGGCAACTCCATGATCGGCGCGGGCATCCTCGACGGGGATCTGGTGGTCATCGAACCCTGCGACACCGCCGACGACGGCGCCATCGTGGTGGCCCTGATCGACGATGGGGAGGCCACCCTGAAGCGCCTCAAACGCCTCAAGAGCGGGCGCATCAAGCTGATCGCCGAGAACCCGGACATCCCTCCCCTGACCTACGCGGCGAAACGAGTGCGAATTCAAGGGGTTCTTGTTTGTCAGTTGCGGCGCTACTGAAGGGTAATTTTGAATTGTGAATGATGAATTTTGAATG
>JBEVWC010000014.1:6518-52227 GCA_040506775.1 Candidatus Thiodiazotropha sp. | reverse complement strand
GCGAAACGAGTGCGAATTCAAGGGGTTCTTGTTTGTCAGTTGCGGCGCTACTGAAGGGTAATTTTGAATTGTGAATGATGAATTTTGAATGAATGAGTCGTAGGTCGGGTTAGCGCAGCGTAACCCGACACAATGCACCCAGGTTCGCAGCCAACGTCGGGTTACGCTGCGCTAACCCGACCTACCCGTTTTTTGAAAATCGTGAACGCAGTGAACCCCACAATTCAAAACTCAAAACTAAAAACTCAAAACTCACCGTCGTGTGTGCACATCGACGACACCCACCCCAACGCCTACTGGTCCCGCGCGATCATCCTGGTGGATATGAACGCCTTCTTCTGCAGCGTGGAACAGATCGACCACCCGGAACTTCAGGGACGGCCGATCGGCATCACCAACGGCATGCAGGGCACCTGCATCATCACCAGTTCCTATGAGGCGCGCGCCTACGGGGTGCGCACCGGGATGCGCCTGAAGGAGGCGCAACGCCGCTGTCCCGGGTTTCTTCAGGTCCCTTCCCACCCGGAACGCTATGCCCGGGTCTCCTCGCGCATCATGGAAGCGCTGGCCCGGATCACCCCGGACATGGAGATCTTTTCGGTGGACGAGGCGTTTCTCGACGTGACCCGCTGCCAGCGTCTGCTCGGCACCCCCCAGCAGATCGCCCAACGGGTCAAACAGACGGTGCTGGAGGCCTCCGGCGGGGTGCTCTGTTCGGTCGGCGCCAGCGGCGACAAAACCACCGCAAAATACGCCGCGAAGCTGCGCAAGCCCAATGGCCTGACCCTGATCCCGCCGGCACGCGCCCGGGAAACCCTGGCGCCCCTGCCGGTAACCGAACTGTGCGGCATCGCCGGCGGCATCGGACGCTATCTGGCGGAACGGGGGGTCAGCCGCTGCGCCGACATGCGCCGTCTGCCCATCGGCGAGATCGCCCGACGCTTCGGCAATCCCGGACGGCGCATCTGGCTGATGGCCCAGGGACAGGATCCGGACCCGGTGCACCCCGATATCGCGGCGCCCAAGTCCATCGGCCACGGCAAGGTGATGCCCCCCGACACCCGGAACCGGGAGGTGATCGAGGTGTTCCTGCTGCACATGGCGGTCAAGGTCGCCACGCGCCTGCGCCAGCACCAGTTTCGCGCCAGCCAGTTTTACATCGGCCTGCGCATCGACGAGGGATTCCTGCACCGCAAATACCGCTGCGACCCGCCCACTGACCACGCCCCGGAGATTTTCGCCCTGTGTCTCGACCTGCTCGACCACCACTGGGCCGGCCAGGGTTGCCATCAGGTACAGGTCACCGCCCTGGACCCCCACCAGGCGGACTATCAGGGGGATTTCCTGCAACCCGACCGGCAGCGCCGGGACCGGCTCAACCAGGCCATGGACCGGGTCAATCACCGCTACGGCGAGTTTGCCGTCGCCCCGATGCGCCTGCTGGAACGCTCGCGCATGCCCAACGTCATCGCCCCGGCCTGGAAACCCTTCGGCCACCGGGAAACCATCCTGCAAAACCCGCCCCGAACCGATGAACCGTTTTAAGTTTTTAGTTTTTAGTTTTGAGTTATCAGGAGTCTTCCACACGGATGCCTCTCACACCGGCGTGAGCGCAGCGAACACCGCCACTCAAAACTCAAAACTTAAAACTCAAAACCACTTCCACCCCTGAACCATGTGCCAAGGCGTCTACTACCTGATCAACAACCAGGAGGTTCGCAGCGAATTCTCCAACCCGAGAGCCTGTCTGCCGGTCAGAACCAAAGGCGGTACAGTCGCCCTGCTCCCCTGGGGTCGGCGCCGTCAGCAGGCGGGCAAACTGCCCCTGGGAGGCTGGGCCCGGCTGGATGCCATCTACGGCGGCCACTGGGACCGCTGGCGGCCCCGGCCGGTCAAGCTCGATATCCGCCAGTTCATGGAAAGTGACATCGAAGAGAAACACTGCTGGTTCGATGTCACCCCCGGCAAGTGGGTACAGGGGCTGGTCGCACACTGGGAGCAGGAACGACGCGTCTACGTGGTGACCATCACACCGGAGATGGACGACGCCCTGTATGAACGCTGGCCCAGGATCCTCAGCGACGGCAAGACGCCAAACTCCGGCCGCTTCCGGGATTGAGCCGCGGGGCCCACTCAACGGGCAGCAGCGCAATGAAAGAACCAAAGGTCATGTGAATGGGATTCAGGTCCCATAAATTCGCCTAAAGTATTTCTCAATCGCGTCGATCAGATGATCAATAACAAGAATAACCACGCATAGATTATGGATACCATGCCTACAGGTGGCTTGTAGGGAACACAGCTTCTCACCTGACAAGACAGACTATTTCCCCAGGTGAGACCGAAGATGCAAGGAGAACGACCATGCAGGCATTATCTCGTGTGTCATCCATCCGGATGACGATGTGGCTGGGGTTTGGAATCGTCCTGTCCCTGTTTTCGCTCATGGCGAGCGTTGCGGTGACGCGACTGGACACCCTCAACGCACAGAGCGACCAGTGGCGCAGCGCACTGGACGCACTCATCCCGGCTGCGGAATCCGCCAGGCAAGCCGAACTGAGCGCCGGAATGATGCGGATCCGGGAACAGATCGGACCACCACAGAACCACGGAAACAGCCTGATGTTCGGCTTTTGGCTGGCCGGGCTGGGCTCTGGTCTGGGATTCTGCTGGATGGTGACCCGGCGGCTTTCCACGCCCCTGCGCCAGGCCGCCGCCACGATTTCCGACATCGCCCAGGGCAAGGGCAATCTGAACCGCCCCCTGGATCCGACACGCCCCGGAGAACTCGGAGAACTGGCCAGTTGTTTCAACCAGCTGACCGACAAGATTCGCCACCTGATCAAACAGACTTCCCGCTCCACCGAATCGGTGATCGAGGCGGTGGCGGAAACCTCCGACAGCACCAGCCGGATCATCCAATGCATCCTGGCCCAGGATCGGGAGACCGAGCAGGTGGCCACCGCCATGACGCAGATGACCGCATGCATCCAGGAGGTGGCGCGCAATGCCACCACCGCGAACGAGGCCACCGCAGTCGCCCACCGGGAAACGCAAAACGGCTGCAAGCAGGTCCAGAAAACCGCCGAGACCATCCGTGAAGGGGCTGAGGAAGTGGCACTCGCCGAGCGCTCGATCCAGGGGGTGGAAACGGAAAGCCAGCGTATCGGCGGGGTACTGGACGTAATCCAGGGCATCGCGGAACAGACCAACCTGCTGGCCCTGAACGCGGCCATCGAGGCGGCCCGGGCCGGTGAACAGGGCCGCGGATTCGCGGTGGTCGCCGACGAGGTGCGGCGCCTGGCCACCCGAACCCATGAGTCCACTGGCGAAATTCAGGCAATGATCGATTCCCTGCAGAAAGGCACGCGCCAGGCAGTCTCAATGATCGCCACCGGACGTCACAAGGTGGATGCAGGGGCCGATCAGGCGGGCAGCACCCTGCAGGCCCTGCGGGCGATCAGCGAAGCGATGGACACCATCTCCCAGATGAGCACCCAGATCGCCACCGCCGCCGAAGAACAATGCGCGGTTGCCGAAGAGATCAACCAAAGCATCTGTAACATCAGCGAGCGCAGCAAGCGCAACGCCCAGGAAGCCGCTGAAACGGAACAGACCACCCACACCCTGGGTGGGCTGGCAGCCGACCTACAGGCGGTGACCCAGCAGTTCCGCCTCACCGCGGACAAGGGTCTGGATTTCAGCGCCGCCAAATCGGCCCACCTGGCCTGGAGAGCCCGTCTGCGTGGCTTCCTGGACGGCAAATCATCACTCAAACGGGAGGAAGCCGTCTCCCATCACGATTGTGTACTGGGTCACTGGTATTACCAGGAGGGACTGCAACAATTCGGCCACCTGCCGGACATGCAGGCCATCGACAAGCCACACGAGGAGATGCACCAGTTGATCAAGCAGATCATCCAGCTCAAGGAGACAGGTCAGCAGGAAGAGGCCGAGCGGCTGTATGAACGTATTGCACCCCTCTCATCGAAGATCATCCAACTGCTGAACCGGGTGGAGGAATCACTCGAGCAGGCATGACCGGCAGCACAGCCAGAGAGGTGACTGCCATCCAGGATCCGGTAAGATAACCCGGGGCCTGAGATGCGCCCCGGGACCTGCTCTGATTGAGATCCATCGAGGTGCTGAATATGTCGGTGATCGTTGCCGGAAAACTCATCCTTCAACCCAATACCCGGGAACGCTTCCTCGAAGCTTCCCGGGAATCCGTCATAATGGCCCGCAATCGGGAAGACTGTGACGACTTTTCAGTATCAGCCGATCTGCTGGAGATGGACCGGGTGAATATATTCGAAAAATGGAAACACCGGGCAGCCCTGGAAGGATTCCGGAATTCCGGATCACAACCGGAACTGTTCTCTCTGGTGACCCGTTTTCAGGTCTCAGAATATGAAGTGCCGGACTGAATCAGAACGATGTGACATTCCATGTACCCGTAACGTCGATTGAGAAATCACTTACCGCGGCGGTTCCAGAGCGATACCCCGATGGTGGTAAGTCCCAGGGCGATACCGCTGGACAGCACCATGCGCGCGAACCACTCCGGCCAGGCCGGATTGGGTGTCACCAACGCAAAGCCACCAATGACCACCAGCCAAAAGGCGACCTTTCCCAATAGAGCCTGTTTCAACAAGGGAATCTCCCGTAAGGACCCGCCCGGTTTATACCCGGCATTATCCGTTCATGATGCCAATGCCGGGGCGTGTGACGGCTGATTGGCCATCGATCCGCGCCTCGAGCACGATGCCAAGGATCATATCAAGTTCTTCCGCATAGTGTTCGACCAACAGATCGATATCGTCGTTCAAATCGGTCCTGACAAACCACATCCGGTTCATCCCGGAAAGATAGAACCCCTGGTAATGAACCAGAATCTTCGCACCCCGGTGATCGCGGCAGCGGCGCATTGTGGTGATCACCGTCAGACCCGGTATCTCGGTCAGTTCAGTCTGAAAGTGATTCACCACCACCCCGATCCTTGGCAGGTCCTCATCGATCAGCTCATAGAAGCGACGCAGCAGGTACCCCGGGCGGTAGGTCTCAGTGGGAAACAGGGTCAGGGTCATCCGTTCACCCTCATTCAGACCATATCGCTTGAAAATCCTGAACCCGTCACTTTCGAAGGCCAGCCAGTCGCCCTGCCCGGCCGGGTGGGCGGAAACTCCCGTAGCCAACAGCCCGATTGCCAGAACAGCTCCGATGACCCTTTGGATGATTGCCATAGATCCCTTTGGCATGTCAGCAGATCCCTTAGAATTGACCTCAATGCGCTAAAAGCCTACTGAGAAGCCGCGTAGCGGGCAAGCGTGATGGCTGAAAGCCCTCCGCCCTTGTGATTTGGACGCACCGAATCTGATGGGTAATTGACATATCCCCAGGTCCACCTAAGATGCGCCATACATTGCAATCAGAGCGAAACCACGAACCGATGCTGACACAGGACACCCTCGAAAAGTTGCGCCAGGACATCGTGTTCGATGCCGACCTGGCTGGAGAAAGCCTGAGATTCCACTCGACCTGGGGGATCTTTTCACCCCGGGAAATTGACGAAGGCACCCTGCTGCTGGTGAATCACCTGAACATCGCCCCCGCGGACAACTGCCTCGATCTGGGCTGTGGTTACGGTCCGATCGGCCTGTTCATGGCCCGTCGCGCCTCCGATGGTCAGACCCTGATGGTGGATAAAGACTTCATGGCCGTGGAGTACAGCAACCGCAACGCCGCGCGCAACGGGATCGGAAATGCCCGGGCCATGCTCAGCAACGGCTTTGACCAGATCGATCCCAGCCTGAGGTTCGATGTCATTGCATCCAACATTCCCGCCAAGGTCGGCAAGGAGATGCTCTCACTGATCCTGCATGACGCCTACCAGCGTCTGCGCCCGGGCGGTCGGCTGTACGTGGTGACCATCAATGGTCTGCGGCAGTATATGAAGCGCAATCTCAATGAAGTATTCGGCAACTACGACAAGTTGAAGCAGGGTAAAACCTACACCGTGGCAGTCGCTGAAAAAACGGCATGATCGCCTTCCGTCCGGGTTTGTGAAGATTCAGCGGATCCTCAACTGGCGCAAGCAGCCAGTTTATCCAGCACATGGGACGCCGCCGCCAGACCGAAGCCGGCGGTCACCGTCATCACCGATCCGTATCCCGCGCAATTGAGCGAACCCTCCACCCCGGCGGATGATCCCGTGTCACACTGCTCAGCCAAGGAAACCGGCTGCCGCTGTTGTTCCAGGGAATAGACACAGGGCACGTTGAAACGGCGCTTCAGATTGGTGGTGAAGCCATACTGCTGGCGCAGCAGCTTGCGGGTCCGCGAGAGCAGCGGATCGTGTTCACTGCGACTCAAATCGGCCAGGCGTATCTGTGTGGGATCCGTCTGCCCGCCAGCGCCCCCCAGGGTCACGATGGGTACCTTGGCACGTCGGCAGGCCGCGATCATCGCTGCCTTGATGCGGAAATTGTCGATACAGTCCATGACATGGTCATACCCTCCCTCACAGAGCAGATCAACATTCTCCAGTTCAATGAACTGCTCATGGGCGTTAACCACACACTCGGGGTTGATGGCGTGAATGCGTCGGTTCATCACCTGAACCTTCGCCATTCCGAGCGTCTCATCCAGAGCGGGCAACTGACGGTTCAGATTGGATTCCGCGACATGATCCAGATCGAACAGGGTCAGCTTTCCGATACCGCTGCGGGCCAGTGCTTCGACCGCCCAGGAACCGACCCCGCCGATCCCGACCACGGCCACATGGGCGCGGGCAAACCGATCCAGGGCCTGTTGGCCGTAGAGTCGTGCCACGCCACCGAAACGTCTTTGGTAATCCATGCATCTGTCCTGTAGCACTGAAAAACGGCCTGCAAATACCCTGTAATTTCGGATCTACCCACGTGTTGTCGCGTCATAGGGTCAGGACGGGTCGTGAGTCTGAATTGATAGCCAAGGCAGGGTTGCCGGGGAAACGGGGCAGGACCCACCCGGCATTGAGGAAACACATCCGTCAATGCACGGTGGCAATCAGGCTTTCGAGGTCTCCGACGAACTCCTCGTGCATGGACTGCAGTTCATCCAGGCGCAGCATGGCGCTCTCATGATGACCATCGATTACCAGGTTGTGCAACTCCTGACCCAGCAGGTGGATTCTCTCATGAGTCTCGCGGATGGTGCCATATTCCGGCATATGGCCGTACTGAAAATAGCCGGCGCCATAGAACCACCGGCCGAACGAACAGTTGTGGCTGTCCATGAGCACGATCTGAGAGGATTTGTCCGGATTGCGCACATTATCCAGCGCACGCACCACCCATTGCTGATGGCTGCTGATCGCCGCTTCGATATCGGTACGGTTGGAACTCTCCAGACGCAGCTTCAGAGTTTGCCACTCATCATTGGTCTTCCAGGCTTTCAGCCAGGTGGGCAACAATTCCACGGGCATGGGATGACCGATGCCGAAGCCCTGACCCAACTGACAGCCCAGGCGCAGCAATGCAGCCCCATGTTCGAGACTCTCAACGCCTTCCGCGATGACCGGATGATGAAATGCCTGGGCCAGGCGTAACACACTGTCCACGATGGCAAGATCCTGGGGATCCTCCAGCATGTCACTGACAAAACTCTGATCGATCTTGAGTATGTCCACCGGCAGGCGATGGAAATAGGTCAGGGAGGAATAACCGGTCCCGAAGTCATCCAACACCACCTGGATACCCAGATTCTGACACTCCGCCAGGGTCTTCACAGTGCGGCTGAGATCCTCGATGGAGGAGGTTTCGAGAATCTCCAGTTCCAGCTTGCGCGGACTAACATCCGGGTAGTCCGCGAGTGCCCGCTTGATCTGATCGAGGAATTCCGGGTGCTGCAGATGGTGCGGACTGATGTTGATGCTCAAGGAGAATTTATGTCCATCACTACGCCATTCATCCAGTTGCGCCAACGCTTGGCGGATCACCCACAAACCCAGGTCGATCTCCAGTTCGGTTTCGCTGAGGTTGTGAAGGAAATCCCCCGGCAGCAGCACCCCCTCTTCCGGATGCTGCCAGCGGATCAGGGCTTCGGCACCAATCACCCGGCCGTTGTACATGTTGACCTTGGGTTGGAAATAGAGGACGAACTCTTCATCCGCCAAAGCCTGGACCAGACGCAGATAACTCTCCCGGTGCGCCTTGACCTGGCGGTCCTGCTCCGGATCGAACAGGTGGTAGCAGTTCTTGCCAATCTCCTTGGCCACATACATCGCCTGATCCGCATGCCGCATCAGCAGATCCGCATCTGCATCATCCGAGGGAAACACGGTAAAGCCAATACTCGCCGAAACGCTGACTTCATGACCGTGCACCTGTATCGGCACCGCGGTGTTGTTGAGGATTCGCTTAAGAATCACCTCGATCGCGGTCAGACTGTCCAGTTCGGTGAGAATCAGCACAAATTCATCACCGCCGATTCGCGATACCGTATCCCCGGCCCGCACCGTTGCCATCAGGCGTTGCGCGGTTTCCACCAGCACCAGGTCGCCGATCTCATGGCCGTGCAGGTCATTGATCGGTTTGAACCCATCCAGATCGAGATAACAGACCGCCACCAGGGTATTACTGCGCCGGGCCTGAATGATCGCCTGGCGCAAGCGATCCGATTTGAGCAGCCGGTTGGGCAATCCGGTCAGGGAATCGTAATGGGCGATGCGTTCGAGTTCCGCCTCGGCACGCTTACGATCGGTAATGTCGTGAATGATCGAATAGAGCACTTGCCGACCGCCCCACTCCAAAGGACCGGAGTGCACCTCCACGTCGCGAACCTCACCATTTGCCAATGTATGCTGAAACTGGAAATGGTTGCGTTCCTCGAGTTCCGCGAGGCGCATTTCCCGGGCCACCTCGGTCGGCTTGAGGGTGTTGATGTCGTTGATGGTCATATCCAGCAGACGGTACCGCGGGTAGCCGTAGTAGTTGACCGAGGAACGGTTCGCTTCGATGATCTGCCCGGTTTTGGGATCGATGATGAGCATCACCGCCTTGTTCTTCTCGAACAGCATGCGAAACCGCTCCTCGCTCAGACGCAAGGCTTCGGTCAGGGACCTTTCGCGCTTCAGCGCGTCCTTGATCTCCTTGTTGCTGGATTCCAGTACCCGGTTGGCATCCGCGAGTTCCCGGGTGCGGATCGCGATCTGGTCTTCCAGTTCCTGTCCGGCGTTTTTCAGATCCTCGATCTGGGTCTGCAGGGTCGCCCCCATCTGTTGCAGCGAATTGGCCAGTTGCCCGATCTCGTCCCGGTTGCCGATGGGTTCGAGCCGCTCGAAACGTCCCTTGGCAATGGCTCCGGCATAGTTGGACAGGCGTTTCAGAGGTTCGATGATCGAACGGTGCAGGATCAGGTTGATCAGCACGGCCACGATCACAAAGGTCAGGGTGACATTGATAAGCATCCGGGCAATCGCCTGATTGACCGCGTCACTCACCGCCGAGGCGCGAAAACCCAGGCGTATGAACCCGAGATAGCGTGAGTCCCCCTCGATCAGTGGTATGGCCACATCGAAATAGCGCTGCCCGTCGAGCCGCTCATAGAGCTGGGATATCGGCTTACGTTCCACCAGGGTTCGCTGACTGACCGGATCGTCGAACAGTCGCCCCTTGAGTTTCTGCTGGCTGTGGTAGAGCGCCCTGCCCTGGTTGTCGATGATCGCGGCATAGGCAATGTGGGGATTCTTTCTCACCACATCACCCAGCTTGCGATCCATTTCCGCAAGGTTATCCAGAGATTGGCCCTGGAACAGCAGCTCGTTGATCTGGGTTTCGATACTCTGGCCGATGCCAAAGGTGCCCGTCAGCAGGGCATCTGTGTACTGCTTTCTGAAACTGGCGATGGTGATCATCGAACTGATCAGCAGGGATATCGCCAGTAGACTGATGGTGATCAGTAATATTTTCCGGTTAAGACTCATACAGGGATGTTCAGCGCTTGGTACACTTTATCTTTCGATAAAGACACACTGGCCTTCCTGATCCACTGGAATGGCCTCGAACCGGTACTGTCACAGGGCTCGATTCAATCCCTGTCTGACTGCGTTGCTGCCAGGCACATCCAAAACACTTCCATGATGAGTTGTGGTCTGGCGGCAACCCTGGGGATATTAGCTTAGTATAACCGTGCGCAACCATTCCGGCACCCGGTATGTAACATGGCTGGGAATGGGCTTCGGCAATCGGGGCGAGGGTTCGGGAAGTCCGGTTCCGACTATCCACCTGGCAATGAAATCCCTGTGACCTTCTTGTACAGCGAGACTGCATAGGAATCGGTCATGCCGGAGACAAAATCGGTGAGGCGCAGCAAGCGGGTGTAATCGTCATCCGCCGGAACACCCCCCGGACCGATGAACTGTTCCGGTATCAGTCGGATCATCATCTGACTGCGGGGACTGGCAGCCGCCCCATGCTCCGCCACGTCATCGATGATCGGGATGAATCGTTCCAGCAGTTCACTGATCACCTGGAATCCTGCGGTTTCAATTTCAATCACCTCGGGTGCAATGTAGATCTTGTCCCGGGCCACTTCGATCAACTGGTCCATGGCGTCACGGTGGGGTATCTGGCTCATCAGGGGTTCGTCGAAACGTCCGCTGAGGATGGCCGGTTCGTGATCGAGAAAACAGCTGAGTATCTCACTGATGGCACGGCTGATGACCTTGGCCCGCAGGAACTCGATCTTCTCTTTGTTGCCACTGATGCCGTTGAGTCGGGACAAGGACACGCTCTGCTCATCCAGTACAGCCCGATACAGATCCATCGCTTCCTGAAAGCTGAGGTGTCCCAGCCGAAAACCGTCTTCGATGTCGATCACCCGGTAGCAGATGTCATCCGCCGCCTCCACCAGGAAAGAGAGTGGATGGCGATGCCAGATGGCCAGCACCGGATCCCGGCGGATCAGTCCCACCGTTTCCGCAACGGCCGTGAAGTTATTCTGGTCCTCGGCGGTAAAACCGGGCTTACGGGCACTCACGCCTTCGAACCGGCCCTTGCCGATACACGACTCCCGGGGATACTTGGCGAAGGCTGCCAGGGTTGCACAGGTGAGTTGCAGGCCTCCGGGATTGTCCCGGTTCTGCAGACGGGTAATGACCCGGAAGCCCTGCGCGTTGCCTTCGAAGTTGAGAAAATCCTCCCGTTGGCTGCCGCTCAGTACAGCAACCCGCTGGCGCCCGTAGGTGGCGGTTTCCGCCCAGTGACGGATCGCATCCTCACCGGAATGTCCGAAGGGAGGATTGCCGATATCGTGGGCCAGGCAGGCCGCCGCACAGATGTCGCCGAAATCCGAGGCCTCATGATCCGACAGGCCATGCCGGGCAATGATCTGCTCGCCCACAAGGGTGCCCAGGGAACGCCCCACGCTGGAGGACTCCAGGCTGTGGGTCAGACGGGTACGCACATAGTCGATCTTCGACAGGGGAAAAATCTGGGTCTTGTCCTGCATGCGCCGGAACGCCGAGGAAAACACGATCCGGTCGAGATCCCGCTGGAAGTCGGTTCGCATGGCGCCGCCACCGGGCAGATCGGCAGCACCAAGGCGCTTGCGTGACAGGAGTTGCGGCCAGTTCATTGACATCAGTGGATCTCGTTAGGGTGCTTCAGGGCCTGTTGGACACCGATTCAACAGGTGTAGCGGAGCATTGTATCAACTTCTGGCCGTATCACTGACCAGTGTCTCGCCGATCCGCTCTCCACTGCGCAGAGCAAGCACCCCGGCCACTCCGATCAGCAGCGCACCGAACACGAACTGCAGACTCAACAACTCACCCCAGAAGAGATAGCCGTAGGCCGCACCGAACAGCACCGAAGCATAGGTGAACGGACTGATACGCGCTGCTGCCGCGATCGCATAGCCACGGGTGAGCATGAGTTGCCCCAGGGTCCCCACCAGACCTAATGCTGCGAGCAGTCCCCACTGCTCGGGCGTGGGCTGTTGCCAGGACCAGAACATGGGAATCACTGAGATCAGAGAGCTGAGCAGGGCGAAATAGAACACCACACGGACCGAGGGCTCACTGCGCCCGAGGCGTCGCAGACTGACCTTGGCCAGGGAGGCCAGTGCCCCGCCCAACAGGCCGACCAGGGCCACCCGGTTGAATTCCCCCTCCGGATTCAGCACCAGTATGACACCGACGAAACCGATCGCGATCGCCAGCAGGATCATCCGATGCAGAGGTTCGCGCAACCAGTACCAGGCAATCAGGGGCATGAACAGGGGCGCGGTCATCTTCAGCAGCATGCCATCGGCCAGCCGCAGATTGGCCAATGCGTAAAAAAAGCAGTACATCGCGGAGACACCGGCCACGGACCTCAGCATATGCAGGTGAAACACCCGGGTTCGCAGGCTCGTCACACCGTTGCTCCAGACCAGTGGCATCAGCAGGGCCAGAGCAAACAGATTGCGCATGAAAACGGCCATTTCGCTGGGCAGACTCTGGGTCACCTGTTTGACGATGGCGCCCATGGAGGCGAACATAAACTCCGAGGCGAGGATGAAGAAGGCACCCAGCAGCACATTTTGTCGATACAACATGGTTCATCACCGGCCCGGGGCCTGTTCACACTAAGAGATATTCATCGGATTCAAAGGTCATTTTTGACGGCCGCACGGTTGCTGCATCCCTCCCCTTCAGCGACAGTCTGCTCGGTCATCAATGCCGCAATGCGCCCCTCGAGACTCCGGCGTTTGGGGTCATCCCCGAATGGTATAGAATCTGAAATTGACTAATCCACAAGATTATAAAAGGAATCCTGTCTATGTCCCGCCTTCATCGTCTCTCCCTGACCCTCCTGTTTCTGTGGCTGAGCGGATGCTCGGGTGTCTACTACGACACCATGGAGAAGGCCGGTTACCACAAACGGGACATCCTGGTGGACCGGGTCGAGGCGACCCGGGATGCGCAGAACGAGGCTCAGGAACAGTTCAAGTCAGCCCTCGACCAGTTCGCTTCGGTAGTTCAGCTGCAGCAGAGCGATCTGAAAGAGGCCTATGAACGTCTCAACGACGAGTTCGAATCCTGCGAAAGCGCCGCAGAGGAGGTATCAGACCGGATCGCCAAGGTGGAGGCGGTGGCAGATGCCCTGTTCGAGGAGTGGCAGGAAGAGCTCGACCTCTATCAGAATCAGAAACTCAAGGCCAGCAGCCAGAAGAAACTGAAGCAGACCCGTAAACGCTACCAGGAGATGCTCAAGTCGATGCACCGCTCCGAATCCTCGATGCAGCCGGTACTCAACAACTTCCGCGACAATGTGCTGTTCCTTAAACACAACCTGAACGCCCAGGCGATCGGCTCCCTGCGCGGTGAGTTCGCCAGTCTCAAGGCGGATATCACCACTCTGATCGAGCGGATGAATCAGTCGATCAAGCAATCTGACGCGTTCATCAAGGACATGCAGGCCGAATCCCAGAGCTAGCCCGAACCTCGGAAACGAACATCCAGCGGCGCGGCAAGTCCCGATGTATCTGAGAATCAGCGGATTCCTGACGCTGCTGTTCATGCTCGGTGTCGCGGCCTCGTCGCAGTCCTATACCGACGGTTTCGAGCAGCCCCTGATCCTGGTTGTTGCCGCCCTGCTGGCAGGCTATGTGGCGCTCAATATCGGCGCCAACGACGCGGGCAACAACATCGGTCCTCTGGTCGGTTCGGCGGTCATCAGCCTGGCGGGCGCGATGCTGCTGGCAGCGGTATTCGAAATGGCGGGGGCCCTGCTGGCCGGTGATGAGGTGATCAGCACCATCAAGCAGGGGATCGTGGACCGGCAACTGCTCGGAGACAGCCAGGCGATCATCAAAGTCATGCTCAGTGCGATGCTGGCGAGCGCCCTTTGGTTGCATTTCGCCACGCTCAGTCGCATGCCGGTCTCCACCACCCATACCATCGTCGGCGGGGTATTGGGCGCCGGCATCGCGGTGGGAGGCACACTGGTCATCAACTGGAAACTCCTGGGTGCGATCACTGTCAGCTGGCTGGTTTCACCTTTGCTCGGCAGCCTGATTGCCGCCTTCCTGCTTTATCTGATCAAACGCACCATCACCTACCAGACGGATATGTCGAGAGCGGCGGAAAAGGTGGTTCCCCTGCTGGTGGGCATGATGGCCTGGAGTTTTACCAGCTATCTTCTGGTGAAGGGACTCAAGGCCAGCTGGCGGGTCGACCTGACCACGGCACTTTTGTGCGGCCTGAGTGTCGGCACCGGGGTATTCCTAATCAGCAAACCCACGATCAAACAGCGAACCGCACTGCTGCCGAACACCAAATCCGCGGTGAACCGGCATTTCAACCTGCCCCTGCTGCTGGCGGCCAGCCTGCTGAGTTTCGCCCACGGTTCGAATGACGTGGCCAACGCTATAGGACCGTTGATTGCAGTAAAGGAGGCTCTCGCTCAGACCGCCGAGTTGAACGCCCCTGGGCTGGCCGCCTGGCTGCTGCTGATCGGGGCCATTGGCATTCCCCTCGGCCTGGTGCTGTTCGGCAAACGCATGATCACCACCCTGGCCAGCGAGATCACGGAGCTCGATCAGGTGCGGGCCTTCTGCATCGTCACCTCCGTGACCATCACAGTGCTGTTGGCGAGTCAGCTGGGGATACCGGTGAGCAGCACCCACACCGCCGTCGGCGCCATATTCGGCATCGGATTTCTGCGTGAAATACTGAAAACGCGCTATGCGGTCAGCCTGGAGATGATCCGACGCCATAAGAAAGATCAGAACGAGGCGGAGATCGAAGCCTTCATCGCACGCTTCGACGCCTCGTCTTTTCGCGAAAAGGGACAGCTGCTGAAGCAGATCAGCCAATCGGAAGCCGCCATGGCGATCAGCAATAAAGACCGCAAAGACCTGGATAAGCTCTACCGCCGGGAGCTGGTGACGCGTTCAACCTTCCGCCGCATCATCGTTGCCTGGTTCATCACCCTGCCGGTGACCGGCCTGCTGGCTTCCCTGCTCTACTGGCTCATGGACAGCCTGTGGGTGTAGTGCAGTGCTGATTTTTTGTACCCGCGTGATCCATCCGGGTCACACGGGCCCATGCGGATATCAGCCTTCCTTGACCTCAGCCGCTGGGGCCTCATCGCTGACCACCCGCAGATCCTCCGGCGGCGGCATCCGTTTGACGACGCCGTCGGGAACCTCTCCCCGACCGGCCTGGTAGATCGAGCCGGACTCCAGCACGAAACAGATCATGACCGTGATCAGGGTCGGCACCACCGCGACCCGGGAGATCGCCACCATCATGATATGCCCTTTTGAACTACCGGTTGTGGCCATGAAGGCCATCCCCAGAATGATCGCGCTGATGGTGTAGCCAATCATGAGTATCCGGGTGCGGTTGGCCGAGAGCCGCCAATGCGCGGCGACAAACCAGTCATCATGGGTTCGGGTCCTGGCCGCGGTCAGCCAGATATAGGCGATCACGCACAGAGACAGGGCCAATGGGACCAGAAATCCCAGCAATCCTATGTCCAGAACGATGGAGGCCGGTGCGGCGATCAGGTGAAATCCCACCAGATTCAGCATAGAGAGTTCGTGGGGTGATTTGGCGCGTTTGCGCTGGGCTTCATCGGTTTCAAATAGCATGGTTTTGGGTCTCGGTTGGAATCTGGGCCTGTCCACCCGTCAATATGGCATAGTTTTCCCAGGATTATCGTTGATATTCCGCAAAAGGTTGACCTCGGCCGGAAAAACCTTAAACTACGCGCTCTTGGCTTCGGAGCGGTAGTTCAGTTGGTTAGAATACCGGCCTGTCACGCCGGGGGTCGCGGGTTCGAGTCCCGTCCGCTCCGCCATCTTCAAGCCTCTCTCATTCCCTTCTCCGGCGGGTTGCAGCAACCCGATACCGCCGATCTCTCCGACATCCTTCGACCCGATTATCCGGGTAATCGCCTATTGTGCCGAAGCGTCGATGCCGATAGCGTTTCGTGAATTCATCTGTCGGGTCGATTTCCAGCGCGATGCGACATCGTTCCACAGACGCCTGTTTCAATGCCCTGCAATGAAATGGAATTTGAATCACCACACAGTATTTGAACGGATATCACTCTAACCTTCCGTTCCATACAATACGGAATCTTGCTCAATGATTCCCAGTGTGCCACTGCGGCACTTGACCTTTTGAGCAGAGCGCAATGGAACTGATCAGAAAAACCCTGTCCCAAATTGGCATTCTATTCCTCATGAGCCAACTCCTCAGCGGCTGTATCGAGGATGAAAACACGGCGCCAGAAGCCAACGATGATCAATCGGTCACCACCCAGGGCGGAGGTGTTGCCATCCCGGTGTTGAGCAACGACCAGGATACGGACGACGACCCGTTGACCGTCACCCACCTCACTTCACCCTCGCATGGACGGGTCACCCTCCAGGCGGACGGAAAGGTTTTCTACCAGCATGACGGTTCGAATGCCGCTGAAGACCGTTTCACCTATACCGCGAACGACGGCGCCGAAGACTCCGGTATTGCCACCGTGAGCGTGACCATCCAAGGCATTGAAGAAGATCCTTCGGCGGGTGACACCACAGATCCCAGTTCCAACCATCAACCGCTGGCCACCGCAGACTCCCTCCAGGTCGAGCGCGGCGGGAGCATCAGTTTCGACCTGACCGGAAACGACACGGACCGGGACCAGGACCGCCTGCAAATCAGTTCGCTCAGCCAACCGGCGCATGGGTCTGTGCAGAAACAGTCCGACGGTGTCAGCATCCTCTATCGACATGACGGATCGGATACCCGCCAGGACAGTTTCAGTTACACCGTCACGGATGGCCGGCTCAGTTCAGCACCTGCCCAGGTAACGGTTCGCATCTCGGACATCAACCAGCCGCCGGTTTTCATCCAGTCCGGACAGGATGCCCAGGTGCCCGTCGACCAGCTCTTCAGTGTCACCGTTGAAGCCAGCGATCCGGACGGCGACAGCCTGGACTACCTGGTCAGCGGCCTGCCCTACTGGCTGGTCTACACCGAAGCGACCCACACCCTGTCGGGCTCCCCGTCCTGGGAGGAACTGGGTGACACCGATGAGATCATCATCCGTGTCAGCGACGGTCAGAACAGCATTGAAAACCGCTTCACCCTGAGGGTCACCGAAGCGGACCAGATCACGGACGGCATGGCGCACCGGTTGCTGTTGCAGAGCACCTTCGGCCCCACCCTGAGCGAGATGGCGCGGGTCAAGAGCCTGGGCATCGCCGCCTGGGTCGACCAGCAGTTGAGCCTGGGCTCGGCGTACAGCAGCCCCTCGGATGGCTGGAAAACCCATCTGGAGCGGACCGAGGAGATCGCCCGCACCGCGGAACCGGGGACCGACTGGCTCGGCAGCAGCATCTTCAACCAGGCCACCTCGGACCGGGACGCCCTCGATTACCAGATGGCGGCCTGGTGGGACAATGCCCTGGGCGCCACCGGCCCGCAGCGCACCCAGATCGGTTCCGATCAACTGCGCCAACGGGTCGCCTATGCCCTAAGCCAGTTGCTGGTGGTTTCCCACAGTACCCCCACCCTGCTCTACCGGGGTGAGGCCCTGGCAACCTACTACGACCTGCTGGTGCATCACGCCTTCGGCAACTACCGCCAGCTGCTGAAAGCCATCGCCACCAGTCCCGCTATGGGGGTGTACCTATCCCACCAGGGAAACCGCAAGGCCAATCCTGCCAATGGATCCCGCCCGGATGAGAATTTCGCCCGGGAGATCATTCAACTGTTTACCCTGGGACTCTACGAATTGAACCAGGACGGCTCTCCGAACCGGGACGGTAACAGCCTCACCTTCCCGGACGCGGGAAGCAGCGTGGTAGCAACCTACACCCAGCAGGACATCGAGGAACTCGCCAAGGTCATGACCGGCTGGGATCTTGCCAGTAACAGCCGTTTCGGCCGTCTCAGCAACCGAGATGGTGACTACACCCGCCCGATGGTGTTCGTCGCCGCCGAGCACGAGGATGAAGCCGCCGAAGGGGGTGATGGTCGGATCACCCTGCTGGGGCATACCCTCGCCCTCAATGCAGGCAGCGATCAAAGCGGCCTCGACGCCGCGCTGGATGTGTTGTTCAGTCACCCCAACCTGGCGCCCTATGTCAGCAAACACCTGATTCAGCGCCTCATCACCTCCAATCCCTCATCCGACTATGTGGCGCGGATCAGCGCGGTCTTCAACGATAACGGCCAGGGGGTCAAGGGTGATTTGAAAGCGGTGGTGCGGGCCATCCTGCTGGACCCGGAAGCCCGGGACGAGGGGTACTACACCAATCCCACCTACGGTAAGTACAAAGAACCGCTGCTGGCACTGACCCAGCTGTTGCGCGCTGCGCATGTGACACCTCTCAACGGATGGCAGAGCAAGGAGAGGCGCAGCATGCAGAATGTCTACTGGTTCAGAAACCCGGAAACCGTTATCGAACAGGGGGCGCTGCGCTCCCCCACGGTGTTCAACTTTTACAGTCCAAACCATGTTCCCAGCGACAGCTACTTCAAATCACACGCCATGGTTGCGCCGGAGATGCAGATCCAGACGGAGCAGATGCTGGTCAACTACAGCAACCTGGTCTACACATTGCTCGATACCCTGGAGCAGAACCGCATCACCCGCACCAACGGCAAGACACTCAGTGCGTTCGCCGCAACCAAGGGGCATTACTCAACCAACCTGCTGACCAGTTTCGACACCGAACTGGTGCTCATGGAGCAGGCCATGGAGCAGGATCAGAATGGTGATTTCGCCTCCTTAGACGACACCACGACTGATGCATCAGGGCGGACTCCCAGGGATCGCGGCATCAGCGCCCTGATCAATCATCTTGACCGGTTACTGCTGGGCGGCAAGATGAGCCCGGACTACCGGGCTGGCCTGCAACACTATCTGGAGTCGAGCAACGACACCAATACCCGGAACCACTTTGAACAGGCACGGCGCATGATCCGCGATGCCTATGTGCTCATCGCCACATCCAGCGCCTACATGATTCAAAAGTAACCCGCAAGGAACCGCATCGCCATGACCCTTCAACGTCGGAACTTTCTCAAGGCAATGGCCGGATACGCCGGACTTGGCGCCCTGGCGCCTATGACACTGCCCAGCACTGCGCGGGCTGCGGCACCGAATTTCAATGATTACCGGGCTCTGGTGTGCATCTATCTGCACGGGGGTAACGATGTTCACAACATGTTCGTACCCTTGGGCAACGATGCGTTGAGGGGCTATTCGCCCTACGCCGAAATTCGCGCCGGGCTGGCGGTGGAGGACCGGGATCTGGGCCTCGATCAGATCACCAGCGGAGGCGGTAATCTGAATCAGGGGCAACTGGGTTCGGGCGCAGCCAATCCTTATAACCGAAACCTGAATCAGGCTAGCGCTTATCTGAGTGGTCACTATCCCCTGAGCGGAAAAGGGGTGAATCTTGGGGTCAACGGGGTCATGCCGGAACTGGCCCAGCTGTTCACAGACGATCGGCTGCTGATCCTCGGCAGCACCGGTACCCTGGTACGTCCAGTGACCCGGGAGCAGATTCGCAACCGTCAGGCAGAGTTGCCCCTGTTCCTGTTCGCGCACAATCATCAGCAGCGTGAACTGCAAACCGGTCAGGCCAACAATCTGGATGATATCGGCTGGGCGGGTAAGATCGCCGATCAGTGGAACGGCATCAATCAGGCTCATCCCCTCGGACTGAACATCTCTTATGCGGGTAATGACCGGTTGATGATGGGCCAGCAGACCTCACCCCTGGTACTCAAGTCCGGTGCCCTGCCCGAGGTTTACCATCTGAGCCCGGGTGGCGCCGGAAATGAGGACCGCCGTGCCCTGTTTCTGGCCCTTGCGGGAATGACATCAACCACCGACCGACTCAGCTTCGATACCCAAAACACCGCCACCACCGCGGATCCGCTGCGGGATTTCTACAACCGCAGCCTGAACCGGTCACTCACCACCTTTGAACAACTCAATCAAAGCTGGAACGCCGTCACCCTCAGCTACGCCACCCGGGGTCCCTATGGGGAAGCCCTGTTCGACATACCGGATGCGCAAACGCTGGGTTTCGCATCATCCATGGGCGGCGGTTTGATTCGCCAGCTGGAAGCGGTGGCGAAGATGGTGCATCTGGGCGCAAACGGTGATCTGGGTCCCGGCTACAACCGGCAGATCTTCTATGTGCAACTTGGCGGCTTCGACACCCATGCGACTCAATCCTCATCACATCCCCTGCTGTTGCGAGAACTGAGTCTGGGTCTGTGGAAATTCAACAAGGCCATGGAGGAACTGGGTCATGCGGATCAGGTCACCAGTTTTACCATGTCGGATTTCGGACGCACTCTGAGTTACAACGGCGACGGCACGGATCACGGATGGGGATCACACCAGATCGTCATGGGTGGTTACGGCACGGGAGCCGCGGGGACCTTCGAGGGTGGGCGGCTGTTGGGCAGTCTGCCTGACCTCACCCTCTCAGGCGAGGACGATTACAGCGACAAAGGCCGCATGATTCCGAAACTCGCCCAGGATCAGGTCAATGCCGCCCTGGTCGAATGGCTGGGGGCCGATCCGGCTCTGATTCGCAGCCTGTTTCCGAATCTGACGAATTTCCAAACCACAAGCGATCCCAGGTCCGCCTACGCCCAGCTGTTCGCCTGAACACCGGGGGGGCCTCATCAGGCCGTCACCCGGCCTTGAAGAGGCTCAACGGATCTTCCGGGTCGATACCCTCCATAAAGGGCAGTTTGCGGTCCTGGTGAGTCACCTGGTAGACCAGCCCGATCCAGTTGCCGATCACTCCTTCCGCGGTGTCATGCCAGGTATTGTCCAGGCTGTCGATGACCAGGGATTCCGGAAACTCGGGCATCGCGGATCCCGCCGCAAGGGCCAGTTCCAGGCGCTCCCGATACTCATCGAAGATCGCCTTGGTGGTGAGGGTGAAATAGTGGCTGGGAAAAGGCGGATAGTCACTGCGTTTGCCGCCGAAGTAGAGCATCACTTCACGCTTGTACTCTTTCAGCAGACTGATGGTGTCGTACTCCGGATGTCCCTGGAAATAGACCACCCGCAGGCCGTCCCGACTGACCGCGAGATGCACTCCGGCCTCTTCACTTTCCACCAGCACCCGCAGGCCCGCCCGATCAAACTGCTGCCGTGATATCTGGTTGTAGCGAGAATGGGGTACATCGAATCGGGTGTTGACGTCGTTGACCAGGGGATGACTCAGATCCTGCACCCGGTGGCTGAACACCCCCCAAAGCTTATCGCCCATGGGTGTGCGCTTCTCTCCGTGATGGGACTGAACCACCGCATGGGTGGCCAGGCAGGAACACAACACCGAAGTGACGTTTTCATGGGCCCAGTCCACCACCTCGGTGAGGGGCTTCCAGAAAGGCTCGAGGGACAGATCCGGATGACTCACATTGGCGCCGGTGATGATCAGCGCATCCAGTCCGTCCTTGCGGATCTGCTCGAAAGACTCATAGTAGCGATCGATATGCGCCCGGGCCTTCTCCCCGCGAGGCAACTCATCCAGGGTGAAGGGGTGAATGAAGAACTGGGCAATCGGATTGGCCTCGCCCACCAGGCGGAAAAACTGCCGTTCGGTGGCCTCGATCGCGGCATCGGGCATCATGTTCAACAGCCCGACGTGCAGTTCACGGATGTACTGATGAGCGGCGCGATCCGGGCTGAGGATGTTCTGTCCCTCCTCCTTGAGGCGCGAGAAGGTCGGTAAGTTGTTATGGGCTACCAGTGGCATGTCATGACTCCCGCTCGATCACCTGTTCCAGAAGTTGAAGAAAGTCGGATTCGCTTTGCACCCGGGCAAGTTCCTGGGTGGTCACTGTGTATCCGTACTCGGCCGCAATCGCCTCATAGCGGGGAATACGGGCCCGGAACAGGCGTGGAAACACCCATCGGGTAAAGTCGTAGGGATCCACCAGGGAGACATAGCTCAGCCCGTTGAGAGTCATGTATTCCGCAAGTTGCTCATCCAGAAACGCTTCCCGGTAATACAGGGGCTTGGGATGGGATACCGAACGGGCAATCAGTGAGGCCTCGTCCTCCTCGCTGGCCCGGATATACAGAATCAGGGAATGCTCGGCCAGAAAATCCAGCACGCCCGGCTCATCGAGTTCGCACAGACTGCCGCCCACATCATTGATGAAATGGGAATAGCCATAGATGAGCTTTGCCTTGTGGATGAAACTCGGCACATCGAACATCGCCGCGATTTCCGCCTGTCGATGCAACGCCTGGCGGCGCTTGAACTCCGTCAGGGGCAGCCCGCCCTGTTCCGGGTTGCCGAGCATGCCAAGAAAAGTCGAGACCGGATTCAGGTTGTGAAAGGTGACATTGCTGCGGATGAATATGGAGTCGGAACGCAACAGGTCACGCAGCAGTGGCACCCGCATCGCCTGTTCCTTGATGGTATCGAGAATCGCCTCATCCAGGTAGCGAGTTCCGATGCGATAGTCACCGGAGTAGTGGAACCAGTCGCTCGAGCGCAGCAGGTTCGACAGACGCGTCTTGCCCACCCCGGACATACCCATCAGGGTGACGCATTTGCGATCCCAGTTTCGAAATTGATCCACGGTCAGCTTCACAGAGGACTCCCCAGCGATTCATAAATGGGCGCTAATTCTACGGGCAGAGCCGCGTCGAGAAAAGCCGGACTCCAGGGACACCCGGTTCAGGCGGATCCTGCTGTGCACCGCCGGCAGACCGGAACCCGGCACATCCATGCCCCGGACACTACAACATCCCATACCCGCTTGCTATGATTGAGTCAGTTATAACAACGCATCAATCGCCACTAACGGATGAATATCAAAGACCTTTTCGTTGTGCTCGTGGAACCCTCCCTGACGCAACGTCATATCATTGAGCAGCAGCTGGACGCTTTGGGCATCGAGCACATCGAAACCTTCACCACCGGTGAGGATACCCTCAAAGCCCTGCCCCAGAGCAAACCCGACGTGGTGATCAGCAGCCTCTACCTGCCGGACATGACCGGCACCGATCTGTTGTACCAGATGCACAATGTGGAGCGTCTCCTGGACTGCGCCTTCATGCTCATTTCCAGCGAGACCAGCCTGACCTATCTGGACCCGATCCGTCAGGCGGGTGCGGTGGCCATACTCCCCAAGCCGTTCGACAGGGACGACCTGCAGGTGGCACTGAGCGCAACCCTGGATTTCATCGAAACACCCAATCTTGCGTTGCAGAATGTCGATACCGAGGCCCTGAAGATTCTCATTGTGGATGACAGCCTGATGTCGCGTAACCAGGTGCGCCGCCTGGTCGAATCAATGGGCATTGAAAACATCACCGAGGCCAGCAATGGGGCGGAAGCCGCTCAATTGATCAATGAACACTTCTTCGACCTGGTCATCTCTGACTACAACATGCCGGAAATGGATGGTAAGGAGCTGGTCGATTACATCCGCCAGAAGAGTGCCCAGCCCGGCATGCCGATACTCATGATTACCAGCGAATCCAGCGAGAGCCGTCTCGCAGCGGTGCAGAAATCCGGGGTTTCCGCCATCTGTGACAAGCCGTTCACCTCGGACACCGTACGCCAGATGATGCAAAAACTGCTCGGCCAGGACGTCTGAACAATCCCCGAAAATTAATCAAACATCGCTCAATAAGCGATTGTTATTCCTTGATTTTCAGTCTTTTCCCCCGCATGACGTATATTTTACCCGGTTACTCTTGCGCCGGTCGCGCGGGCGTATAAAATCGGATACCATCTCAAGGAACTAAAGTCGCCCGAACCCCGGTTCGGACGAGGTTCGGACAACAAGGACGAAAGCACCAGTACTTGTCAGCGTTCGATTTCGCGACCCCCAGGCTTGTGGTCAATTATTCGATCAGGCTGCCGCTACTGTCGGAGATGGATCCATGGATCACCGATGAGTCAGAATTCACAAGCGGGGTGTATGACAATGTTTCGCATCAGGGCAATGTGTACAGGCGACGACGCAGCGCCAGGCACCATCGCAAAACTGGAGGTAAGAATATCGACCGCCTCCGGCTCCAATCCTGACTTTCTGGTGATGAGTAAGATCCGGACATTCTTACCATCCCAGAGCATAGTGAAGTAGTTGTAGCATGCCTCATGTACTCATCATCGATGATCAGTCGATCACCCGGATGATTCTCCAGGAGCTGGTGGGCTCCATTGACAGTGATGTCTCGTCAACCTGTTTTGCCGATCCCATCGAGGCGTTGGAATGGGCGAAGTCTCATGAGATCGATCTCGTGATCACCGATTACAAGATGCCACGCATGGACGGTATCAAGTTCATCAAGTGGCTGAGACGCATCCCCAGCTGTAATGATGTGCCGGTGATGATCGTCACCTGTGTCGAGGATCAGTCGATCCGCTACATGGCGCTGGAATCCGGTGCCAACGATTTCATCACCAAACCGATCGATCACACCGAGTGCCGGGCCCGCTGCCACAACATGCTGACCATGAGTCAGCAGCGCAAGATGATCAAGGACCGCGCGCTGTTGCTGGAACAGGAGATCCGCAGGACCACCCAGGAACTGCATGACCGGGAACAGGAAACCCTGATGCGACTCGCCAAGGCAGGGGAATACCGGGACGAGGACACCGGCAATCATATCATCCGCATCTCCCGCTACTCCCGCCTGATCGCCCGGGGGATGGGACTGCCTCAGGATCAATGCGATTTGATTGCCCAGTCAGCTCCCATGCATGATATCGGCAAAATCGGCATCCCCGACTCCATCCTCCTGAAACCGGGCCGGTTGACCGAGGAAGAGTTCGAGGTGATGAAGAGCCACACCCAGCTGGGCTATGAAATTCTCAAAAACAGTTCCTCCAAGTACATCCAGACCGGTGCGGTGATTGCTTTGAATCACCATGAGCGGTTCAACGGTGAAGGCTATCCGAACAGGCTGTCGGGTACGGATATCCCCCTCGAGGCACGCATTGTCGCGATTGCGGATGTCTTCGATGCCCTGGTCAGTGACCGGCCGTATAAACGGAGCTGGCCTTTCGAGAAGGGCGTTGACTACATCAGTCAGCAAAAGGGACTGCATTTTGATCCTCAATGCGCCGATGCCTTTCTGGATGAGCTCCAGGAAGTCGAGGCCATCCATCAGGCACTTTGCTGTGAACACGAGGGAACGAACGCTTGAATCAGAAACCCGCTGAGCGCATACCCGCCGTCCCCCAGGTGGACCCCCACGATCGATACTATCTTCGACTCAGTTTCGTGGTCAGTTGTGTCACACTGCTTGGATTGCTGTTGGCCCATCTCTGGCCGATCCAGCATGTCGATGGCATAGGCATCCTGGTGCTGGCCCTGGCCTATGCCTCGATCCGATTCATCCAGTTTCTCTCCAACGGTCAGGCGGGCTCCAAGGTTCTGCGCAGCACCACACTGATATTCGATCAGGTATTCCTCGGGCTGGCATTACTCGCAGGGGGCCCCGATCTTCTGCTCGCCCCACTGAGTCTGCTGTTGATCCTTGGAGCCCGTTCCTATGGCGTACGGCAGGCGTGGCTGGCCGCCCTCAGCGCGCTGAGCATGCGTCTGGTGGCGGTTTTCCTGAGTCAGTCACTCGCCCTGGACAGTTTGCAGTTTCTGGTGATGGGACTGACCCTGCTACTCCCCCTGGTTCTCAGTCTGAAGAACACGGAATCCGCGGCCTCACACAGTGATGACGCCAGCCAGCCGGCACAACAGACGATTGCGCAAACCGAGCCTGCCAGCGCCGCCCCGGAGGAAAAGACAAAGGCCTTCAAGGAAACCCCCTCTCCGCGTAACAGTCGCAGATTCCTGATCCTCTCCAACAGTCAGAACAACATTGAACTGCTTTCCCGGCAGCTCTCCGAATGGGGCCACGAATCCACAACCTGCGGTAACAGCCTGCAAGCCTTCAAACATATGCTGTCACGTCGTCAGGGAGAGGTATTCGCGCCCTATTCCTGTCTTCTGGTGGATGGTGAGAGCCTGGATATCGAGCCGCTCTCCCTGGCACGCCTGATCAATGATGAGCCCCGGCTCAAGAACCTGCGACTGATCTGTATCCAACCCTCGTTCTATAACGACAAGTATGCCCAACGACTGTTGCGTGCCGGCTATCACACCCTGCTCGAATCACCCTGGTCCAAGGAACAACTGTTCAGCATCATCAGCTACGAGGCGGATCAGCAACCCCTGGCGGCCAACGTGGTGAGTCTGAGCAGACACCGGAACATCAAGCAGGCCTACACCCGGCAGAAGCAGTTGCTGATCGCCGACGCCCCGTCAGAGGAACGAAACCTTCTCGCCAGCGCCCTGGGTCAGGCAGGCTACAGCGTGCGTACCGTGGAAAACGGTGATCAGGTGCTGGACACCCTCGAGGAGCACTTTTTCGACCTGGCGATCATCAATACCGAACTGCCGGTCATGAGCGGTGTTCAGGTGGTAAAACT
Source organism: Candidatus Thiodiazotropha sp. (assembly GCA_040506775.1). Taxonomy (GTDB): domain Bacteria; phylum Pseudomonadota; class Gammaproteobacteria; order Chromatiales; family Chromatiaceae; genus Thiodiazotropha. The sequence goes on along the minus strand of JBEVWC010000014.1, from coordinate 25,764 downwards.
GCATCGCTTCACCACCCCGTACAAACATTGGGTCCCCTTCATCTTTCTGCATGACCAGAACGATCCGGAGATTCTCAACCAGTGCCAGAGCATCGGGGTGGACATCTGCCTGTTCAAGCCCGTTTCACCCCACGAAGCCCTGCTCTCCATTTTGGCCGCATTGGACAAGGGGGATCTGCAGAATCTCACCTACGTATATCGCAATACCGATCCCATCCAGTTCAAAAACAACCGCATCCAGGATGCCATGCTGCTGGATCACATGACCCTGCTGCGTCTTGAAAAACTGGAGACCGGAATCAGCTTTATCGACGAACTGTTCCGCATATTCGAGACAGAGGGCCGCAGCATTCTGGACCGCATGGAACAGGCCGTCGCCCAGCAACATCTGGGACAGTTTCTCGATCAGGCGCAAACCCTGCTCGACAGTGCAGGTCAGCTGGGGGCCGTGGTGTTATACGAATTGAGCCAACAGGCCTCGAAAATGTCCGCCCGGGAATTCGAGTACAAAGGTTCTGACATCCTCAGTGAAATCGAACAGACCTTCAACCTCACCCTGCAGGCCTATCACTACTACCTCTCCCAGCGCACCGCGGCATTGCATTCCGAACCGATCGAACCCGCAACCTGATAAAACAAAGCAACCACTACGGTCGATCAGACCGCGGTGGTTTTCAGATACCGGTCCAGTGCCTGACAGGTCATGTTGTAGTTCGAGGCAACCCTGGTCAGCAGTTTTCCACCCTGCTCTGCGAAGTCTTCCTCCTCGACCCTGGATGCGGCTGAAGACGCGGCCATCAGCGCATAAGCGCCAATCCCCGATGCGTTATCCGCCAGCAGGTGGGCACTGTCACGGAACTGCCGCGAATTAACGGATTCCAGGGCATCACGCATCGAAACCAAGAGGGTTTCACTGTCACGCAGAAAACTGTTGATGAGATTATGCAAAAAGCCCGGATCACGACTCAGCCCCTCCAGTCCCCTGAGGGTCTCCCGGTCGAGTACCCGGCTGCTCTTCTCCATGCTCGCGGGGCGGGTGGGTTCATCGATCAGGGTATCGGTATCGATGCCCGGTATATCGCCGCCCAGTAGCTTGTTCACTTCATCGAGCAGATGTGCGGATCGCACCGGTTTGGTGAGGTAGGCGTTGACACCCGCAGCCTCGCATTGACGCACTGCCTCTGCCGTGGCATTGGCGGTGAGAATCATGAAGGGTATGGAATCCTGTCCCGTCAGCGTTTCACGATGGGTTCGGATCACATCGACACCGCCGACATCCGGCATGTGCAGATCGAGTATCGCAAGATCGAAGTGCCGGTTTTCCAGGGCTTTGAGGGCCTGAGTACCATCATCCACCACCGTCACATCGTGACCCTGCAGCTCGAGAATCTTCTTCACCACCTTCTGGTTGATACGGTTGTCCTCGGCCAGCAGGATGCGCGCCCTGCCTCCAGAGGTCTGATCCGCTGAGCGGAATATCCTGGGTGGTTTTTGGAATGTTTCTCCGTTTCCGCCCTTCAGTGCGTACTGCAGGACATGCCGGATCTTTTCCTTGGTAACCGGGTAGGTGACCACCGCATTGAACCCCGCAAGGCACAGCTCCTGTTCCCGTTCACGACTCGGTGCATGGCGCGTTACACACACCAGACCCAGATTGTCGAGGCTTTTTTCGGCACGGATGACCTGCAACAACTCATCGCCGGAAATCACATCCTGGGTTTCATCGACGATCGCGATGTCATAGGCCTGTCCCATCTTGGCAGCGTTGAGCAACTCCAGAAAACCATCGCCAACGGTGTTGCACACCATGATATCCACGGGCCATTCCTGCAGCGCATCCAGCACCTCCTGCCGCTCCGACAACAGATCCGCAAACAGCAATACCCGGGCATCCATCAGATGCTGTTCATTCAGTGACAGATCCCCGGGCGGTGCGGGAATCTGAAACCAGAACCGACTGCCTTCACCAACCCGGCTCTCCACGCCGATGGTTCCGTGCATAAGCTCGACCAGCTGTTTGGTAATGGTAGTCCCCAAGCCACTGCCTCCGTACTGGCGGGTCGTGGAGTCGTCAACCTGTTTGAAACGTTCGAAGATCAGATCCAGTTGACCCTCAGGGATGCCGACCCCGGTGTCGATGACCTCGAAAAGCAGCCGACGGGTATCATCGGGGTCCATCTCACTACGATAGGGTGTGACCTTGAGCATCACGCTGCCGACTTCGGTGAACTTGATGGCGTTATTCAGCAGGTTGATCAGAATCTGCCGTAACAGTTGGGGATCGGTGCGAACCACCGGCGAAACATCCAGATCGATCCAGCTGCGCAACTCCAGGGACTTGGCGTCCGCGGCGGGTTTCATCATCGATACCACCAGATTGACCAGTTCGGAGATATCCTGATCGGAAGGTTTGACCTCCACCTTGCCTGCCTCGATTTTAGAAAAGTCGAGCACCCCTTCGATGAGGTTCAACAGGGTCTCGGCAGATGCCTGGATGGAGGACATGATCTCCCGTTGCTCCACCCCCATAGGGGTGCCCGCCAACAGGTCGGTCATACCCACCACTCCGTTGAGTGGGGTGCGGATCTCATGACTCATATTGGCGAGAAAGCGGCTTTTTGCCTGATTGGACGCCTCGCTGAGCTGCTTTTCCTCTTCGATGCGCCGCAACAGCATTGCCACATACAGGGTGGTGCCCAACAGTCCCACCAGCAAACCGACACTGAGGATCGGCTGGTTGAGCCAGAAATCGTTCGTCACGATGACGATGGCAAAGCCCAGGGTACTCAGGGTACTGGCCAGATAGAGCAGTGAGATACCAAAGCGCAGTCCATTCCCCAGACTGAGCCAGAGGAAGATGACATAGAGCATGGAGGTGCGTTCATCTCCGACCCACATGGAAAAGGCGATAACCGCCACGTCGCACACCATGGTGTAGACACGGCGCCCCGGATAACCGATCGGTTTCCAGGCAATGATCAGCATCACGCTCACGGCGAAGGCCATGTATCCCAACGCGACACCAAACAGGATGCCCATGATCCTGTCGTCGAGCACGAAGAAATACATGTATCCCGAGTAGAGGCTCAGGACGATGGTCAGGCCGAACCGGACCACCGCCTGTTCCGCTTCCCGGTCAGGTGTCAGCTTGAGTCGCGAGACAAATCTTATCCATGATTTCTTCAGCATCTTTGTCTGCTTCCGGGATTCGCGATCCTCGATCACTTTCGCTGTGAAATGATTAACCTTGATGATTGCAGAATTCGTCCATCATTACCCTTCTGACGAAATATAGAAACAGCATCACATCCATAAAATAGCAGTGCGACACGAATTCGTGCCGCACAGGATTACTCTACGCGAAACCACCCTGGTTCGGACAGTGTTTGTGGGAATGTAAAGTGCAGACTGGTTCCGTATTGAGTCCCCCTCCGCACCCCAAGCAGCGCCTCGAACGGGAGGTTTTCCAGCCATTCACGCCTTGCGGGGTTTGGCCCTGTGGGTCGCTTCAGCCTGCAGGGGATCATCCGGCCAGTAGTGCTTGGGATAGCGACCTTTCAACTCTTTTTTCACCTCCGAGTAGGTGCGATCCCAGAAACCGGCCAGATCCTGGGTAATCTGGATCGGGCGTTGGGCCGGCGACAGAAGATGCAGCATCACCGCCACCCGTCCCCGGCAGATACGGGGGGTTTCCGCGAGTCCGAACATTTCCTGGAGGCGCACCGCCAGCACGGGGGGACTGTCCGGTTCATAGGACAGGGGGATCCGGGACCCACTGGGAACCTGCAGATGACTGGGCGCGAGCTGCTCCAGGTGCTGAGTCTGATTCCAGTCCAGACGGGCCTGCAGGATCCCCATCAGGTTGAGCCTCTGCAACTGATCCCGGTTGTGCATCCCCTCCAGCCAGGGCCCCAGCCAGTCATCCAGGTGCTGCTCGAGCCACTCGTTGGACAGGTCCGGCCAGCCGGATTCGATCTCCTGCCGCCCCAGCCAGCAGACCCGGTTCTGCCACTGACGGAGCTTCGGATTCCAGGGCAATGCGTCCAGTCCCATGCTGCCAATACCCTGCAACAGTGCGGCACGAACCGCCTCCGGCGCAGCCTTTGGCATCGGCGTCCGGGAGAGGATCAAGGCACCCAGAGATTCCTCACGGTAGCTCACGACCCGCTGGGCCTGATCATCCCAACGGGTCCACTGTGCCTCTTCGATCTGCAGATCGCGCAATGCGCGCAGTTCCGACTCGTCCAGGCTGGCGGCCAGGCGGGCCCAGGAATCCGTCTGACCCGCCTCGAGATGGGGGATCACGAGATAGTGATCATTGGCAAGGGGATCGTTTTCCGCAAGCCGGACGGCGCGCCCGCTGGTCAGCCGGTAACGGGCGTGCCCGGTACGCTGCGCGATGCGGTCCGGGAAGGCCAGGGCCAGCATTGCGCCGATACTGAGGACGTCCGGCTCGGCGAATTCTGAACGGCCGCGCAAGCGCCGGACCCAGTCCCGGCTGAGCCGGTCCACCTGATGACAGGCTGCTTTGTTGAGCCCCTCGGTTTTACCCTGCTCGCGCCAGTTGGCGAGCAACCGCAGACGCAGACCCAGATCACAGCCAGGTCCATCCCCAGCCTGGCGCAGCAGGATGTCCCGTTCACTCAGCAGCGCGGCCAGGTCGCAGGCCTGGACATGGGCATCCACCGGCGCACGCAACAGCAGATGCGCCAGACGGGGATGCACGGGCAAACGGGTCATCTCCCGGCCCATGGGAGTCAGCCGGTGTGCAGGGTCGATCGCTCCGAGTAGTTGCAACAGATCCATGGCCTGGTTGAATGCGGCTTGAGGCGGCGGATCGAGCCAGCGCAGACCGGTGGGATCCGGAAGTCCCCAGGCACACAGCTGCAGCGCCAGGGGCGCCAGGTCCGCCTGCAGGATTTCCGCCGGATGGTGCGCCACGAGCCGGGTATGTCGGGCCTCACCGGGGAGCCGGTAACAGGCCCCCGGACCCAGACGGCCGGCCCGGCCGGCACGCTGATCAGCGGCTGCACGGGAGACCGGAACCGTCTCCAGGCGGGTCATGCCCAGGCCAGGAATGAAACGGGGCTGACGCGACCAGCCACTGTCGACCACGCATTGCACCCCTTCGATGGTGAGACTGGTCTCGGCAATCGAGGTGGTGAGCACGATCCGCCGGCGTCCCCCGGGATCCGGCTGAATCGCCCGTTCCTGCTCCGCCGCTGGCAGATCCCCGTACAGTGGACAGATCAGGGGGCTATCCTGCGTACCCTGCCAACGGCTGCTCAGGCCACGCTCCACGCCGCGAATCTCCGCCACACCGGGCAGAAACACCAGCAGGTCACCGGATGCCCCGGACCAGGCCTGGCTGACCGCGGCGATCACCTGCTCGACGATACGCTTGCGGTCGGGTTCCCAGCCCAGATAGTGGAGGCTGATGGGATACTGCCTGCCCTCGGCCTCGACCAGTGGTGCGTCCTGGAGGAGTTCACAGACCCGCTGCTGATCCAGGGTCGCGGACATCACCAACAGGCGCAGATCCTCACGCAATCCCTGCTGGGCATCCAGACAAAGCGCCAGGGCCAGATCGCTGTGCAGATTGCGTTCGTGAAATTCATCAAAGATCACCAGGCCGATCCCCGGCAACTCCGGATCGGATTGCAGGCGCTGGGTCAGTATGCCCTCGGTGATCACCTCGATGCGGGTCGCATGCGAGACTTTGCGTTCCAGACGAATGCTGTAGCCCACCCGTTCACCGGGGGACTCACCCAGGCAGGATGCCATGTACCGGGCGGCACTCCTGGCCGCCAGTCGGCGGGGTTCGAGGATCAGGATCGACTGGCCTTCCAGCCAGGGTGCGGAAAGCAGTTCCAGGGGAACCTGGGTGGTCTTGCCCGACCCCGGGGGTGCACTCAGCACCACCCGATGATGCTGCTCGAAGGCGCTGAGAAGCCGGGGTATGACCTGCTTGACCGGTAGTTCGGGCACTCAGTCCCGGGACGCCGGCAGCGCCTGTAGTTCCCGATCGCAGCGGATGTGCCGATCGAACTCCAGATCCGCGGCAAAATCCTGGGAGACGATCCAGATCTGGTTGAGTTCCTCGCTCAGGGTCGGAAGCACCGCGAGCGCGTTGCGGGTGCGCTTCTCATCGAAGAAGGCGAAGGGCTCATCCAGAAACAGGAACTGACTGCCCTGCACCGCCCGGTCGACGAGTTCCTGGGACAGGGCCAGCCGCACCGCGAGCATGATCTGACGCTGGGTACCGCTGGAGATCTCCTCCAGATCCATGAAATCCCGCTTTTCGCTGGAGAAGGCACGCACCGTAAGATCGTCCTCGATCTGCAGGTGCTCGTAGCGCTGTTCGGTGAACAGGGGCAGCGTCTTACCCACCAGACCCCGCAGTTTGCGGTTGAACTGATGGGAGATCTCCCGGGTGGTGCCCTGGATCAGTTCATCGGCGACCCGGCACACATCGAGGTGATTCTGCAGGTCGGCAATCTTCTGCTTGAGCTCATTCAGAATGTCCCGCAGTTGAGCCGCCTTATCGAGACGCCCCTGCTCCAGAGCAATCGCCTGATCAAGCTGACCCAGCTGGGTTCTCTGCTCCTCCAGGCGGGCTTCAAGTTCGGCAATCTCCCCGGCAATTCCGTCCCGCACCTCGGCGAGGGAGACCTGCCAGTCGAGGATGCGCGCGCTGAAACGGCTGCGCGCGGCCCGGTCAACGACGGGGGTTGCGGACTCCTCTGCCGTGTCCGGCTGGGTCGTGGCTTGATCCGCCGGCATCGGTGTTTCGCTCGCCTCCTGGGTGGAGGCTTCCTGAACCGGCAGCTCATCCAGTTGGTTGATGGCAGATGTCAGTGCCTCAGCCATCGCATTGAAGCCGAGCACTGAACGCCCCAGGGAGGCGCGCCGTATTGCGAAGATCAGCATCAGCAGCGCAAAACCACCTGCGGCGTAGAGCAGGTAGGGGAGCATTTCCGGATTCCACGCCGGAAACGCGGCGAGTTGGGTGGACAGCTGAACAGACAGGTCATGTTCGGGCATTCTTGCCAGCAGATACCAGGCCACCCCGGTGGCCAGCGCCAGCAACAGGCAGAGCCACAGAAAAAACCCGCTGCGTCCCCGGGAGGAGCGTGCCTGCTCCCGTCTGGGGAGGGCATCCTGGTAGGCCATGGAGGCATTGTCGAGTTCGTCGATCAGCGCCTGGGTATCCTGTTTGGCCTGCAATCCTTCGCTGCGCAGCCGTTCCAGATCCGGCATCAGCACCGGGTCGATGTCCAGTTCATCAATCTGTCCCTGAATGTTGGCGAGTTCGGCCTGGCGCTGATCGATCTCGTTCAGGGCATCATCCCGATCCTCCTGGCAGGCTGAATCGCAATACTCCAGGGTAACCAGGCCCGCCATGGTCTTCACCGCGTAGCTGTGGGGATGCGGTGTGGTGATCTCCCGTTGTGCGAGGTAAAAGGATTCCACGAACTCCTCGTATTCAAAACCGATCAACTCATAGATCTTGTCGGCCACCGCTTCGACACCGCGGACCACCGAGGCCTCGTCATCGGATCCCAGGGGGGCCAGACGGGCGCTGTGGTTGCCGGCATCGTCGAGGAAGCGCTCCAGTTGATAACGCTCGCCTCCGCTGTCAGAAAACTCCAGCTCGGCGGAGCAGTGGGTCTCGCCCCAGCGGATCACCTTGGTCAGTTCATCCAGACCCAGGGAGAAGGTGCGTCCAAACAGGGCAAAACAGACGGTTTCACCGATCGAGCTCTTACCTGATTCGTTGGGCCCGGAGATCGCGATGAGTCCCTTCTCCGGCAGGTCGAGCAGATCCAGATGACTGTACTTGAGGACATTTTGCGCTTTGATGGCGTGAATGATCATGTCCAGCCCTCATCTGCCAGTACCCGAAGTTTCGCCAACACCATCTGCATGGCCTGATCGAACTGGGCTTCATCGAAGGGCTCGCCCGAGTTTTTACGACGTTCGCGCTCGGCGGCACAGTAGTTGAGGAACTCCTCACTGGAGGGACCCTGCGCGGCGTACTCGGACTGCAAGGCGTGATCGGCTGAAGACATGCGGTTCTCCCCTGTTTTTGCTTTTTACCGCTCCATACATGTGTGCTTCACGGGAACTTCCGATCCGGTTGCGGATGACCCTGATTCGTGCACAGGCTCGCGCTCTGGTGCGGTGAAACACTCGCACCAGTATAGGGAGTTATCGTCGATTGGTCACCCTCGCGAACGCCCGCTCAGAGTGGCTGTCCCTCCGGGTTGCCGATGACCAGGCGGGCCCGGGAACCCAGGGCCTGACGGATCTCCTGGATCGAGGGCGGAGTGGCATCCCACATGTAGTCGAAGGCCCCCCGACAGCTCAGGCGCATGACATCCGGTTGTTGCTCGGATTCGAGCCACAGATGGTAGCCCCGGGTCACCGACGAAGAACCCGAGTCGTCCATGCCGACCCGCATCAGACCACCCCGACCGGAAGGCTCGCGTTTCACCACTTCCACCATCAGTGCCTGAACCCGCTTGATGATGAACTCGTCAGGCTGGATGGTCTGGGTCTCGGGTTTCAGGGTTCTCACTTCGAAGTTGCAGTTGACCTTGTAGCGGTCGAAGGCGTGGAGCACCATGGGTTCCCCATTCTGCAGAAATATCCGGGCGGTCTCCGGGGGCAGCTCCAGCGGTTCCAGCAACTGCACCCGGTCCCCCACCGCAGGAGGATGGTAGGGATTGGTATCATCACGAACGGTGATCGAAGTCTGGCTGCAGGCGGTCAGCATCAGCAGCCCCAGAACGAGGGCTCTCATGGCACGCGTCTCCATCGGTTTCATTTCCCTATCATTATAGGCATCCTGAACCGCTGGGTGGTGAATCTGAACCCGCGAAACGACGCCAAATCCCGCGTATCTTTCCGTGGATTCGCCGGTGTGCACCCTCAGGTGGACGTAAAACCACTTTGGCGATCAATTGAAGCAGCGCTTGCCTCAGAGCACCCGGAAATAGCAGCTCAGATCCGCCAGATCGATCTCCCGGGTTTTGAGTTTCACCACATCGTTCAGTTCAAACTCGCCGCGGATACGCAGCTTGCTTTCAAAACCGATCGCGGGAATCAGCACGGTCGCGCGTTCCCCCTCCTTGGCAACCACCACGGCATCACCCCGCCAGTCGTCATGGTCCCTGAGGTAGATCAGCGTCCAGTGGTTATTGGAGATCCGCTCGGTCTTGCGGTTTGCCGTACTGCCGATCTCCGACTGGGAAACCCGCTCCATCAGCGCCTGGCTGTCGAGAACCGGTTGCCCGCGCAGATGGGCGCGTAACTGCTGATGGGTCAGCAGGTCAGAATAGCGTCTGAGGGGACTGGTGGCACGGCAGTAGCGGGCCAGCCCGAGTCCTGAGTGAGGTTCCGCTTCCAGCTTGGTCTGACTCGGTTTGAACTGGCGCCGGAACGCATACATGCCCGCCATGTCCCCGGGCACCGTCTGTTGCTCCGGAGGCGCCTGGGTGGCGAAGGGCAGCGGCACGCCGTGTTCAATTCCGTAGTTGGCAACCCCCTCACCCGCCATCAGCATGAGATCGGTCACCATCTCCCGGCTCTCAAGCCTCGGCAGGGGCAGGATCCGGACCTCCCCATCGATGACCCGAATCTTGACTTCGGGCAGCTGGATGGCGGCGGCACCGGCCTGAAAACGGCGTTCGCGGTAAACACGACTCTTCTCCCGCAGGGTATCGAAAGGCGCCTCCGCCAACCGCTGATCCGCCTGGTCGTAACTGATTCGGGTCACGCGTACCCAACTGGGTTCGATCACCACATCGCTGACTTCACCCCCGGGCGACAGGTTGAAACCGATGGACAGCGCGGGGGATCGCTCCTGCAGGCCCAGTCCGAGACGATGGGTGATCTGCTCAGGCAACATGGGAACAATCCGGTCCGGCAGGTAGAGATTGGCGCCCCGGGCCCGGGCTTCCAGATCCATGGGACTGTCAGGAGGGACCAGCGCTGCCACATCCGCCACATGGACCCAGATTCTTTCCCCATCCAGACTCACCGCATCGTCCGGGTCATCACTGCCTGCGTCATCGATGGCAAAGGCCTGCAAATGGGTCAGGTCGAGACGCGCCTCGTCGGGCAGTTCCGGAACCGGATGCTGAGGTACGGACTCATCGACCCCGAATCGTCTTGGATAGGGATTTTCATTCAAAGACCAGTAGCCGGTACTGACAAGGAGCCGGTGCGCCGTAACCGGGTTCTCGGCCAGGTCCAGGGCTTGGAGGATGCGGCTGCCCTCGCGTTTTTCCAAGGCCAGGGCCTCAACCTCCGCGAGGATTTTTCGGTCTTCTTCAATGATCGCGCCCTGCTTGACCCGTTGCAGAAAGCCCTCCCAGGCCTCGGCCTCCCGGGCCTTGCGTGCACGGGTCTCGATCTCATCCTGCACCGCCTGTTCGCTTCTCGGCAGAATCCGCTCTGGCTCCCCCTCGAAGTAGATGCCGTCCGCAACGATCTGCCAGGCGGCCCAGGCGGTGGCTGGACTGTACTCTTCGAACAGCAGTTCGCTGAGTTCCCTCAGGTTGGTCTGTTCACCCTCCAGAAGCTGCCAGCTCTCCTCCAGGGCCCCGCTCAGCGGTCCCAGCTGATCCAGATTGCCGACCGGTCCCGGATGCAGCAGTTGCACATCCTTATCCCGGACCCGTTTGCTTTTCCCCCCTTCCAGTTCGATCGTGATCTTGTCACTGATCTCAAGCACGCGTGCCGGTCGAATCTTGTAGAGCACCAGAGCGTCGGTTTTCAATTGATACATACTCACGATCCAAATAGCGGCCTCTAGCCTGCGCAAATCATCCCGGGTATCCCGTGGAGATACCCCCGCATTTCCCCGGAAACCCGACCATACAGGGAGTTTCGTCCTTAGCGGGATCGGGTATGATACGCATTGTTTTCGCCCAAACCCAGGAGACCGTTCCTGTCATGAACCAAGAATGGACTGATTTTCTTGCCAGCCGTCCTGCAACCAACCCGTCCGGGGATGAAATGAACTGCGTGCTCAGTGATCTGTCTCATTACGGACTGATCCGGGTCACAGGGGCGGACGCCGAGACCTTTCTCCAGGGCCAGCTCACCAACGATGTGCGCCTGGTCAGTGAGACACACAGCAACCTGGCCGGCTGGTGTAATGCCAAAGGCCGGATGATCGCGAACTTCCGCTGTTTCAAAAGAGACGGCGACTACTACCTGCAGACCCCCGGCGAACACATCCCGGTGGTGCTCAAACGTCTGGGTATGTATGTGTTGCGCGCCCAGGTCAGTCTGTCCGACGCCAGCGATGACCTGATGAGATTCGGCCTGACCGGCAACGGCGCCGAGTCGATCCTGGCGAGTGGATTCGATAATCTGCCGGATGCGGTCAACGGTATCGTACAGTCCGGCGAGATGACGCTGATCCGCCTGGCAGGAGCCACTTCGCGGTTCGAGATCATCGGCCCGGCGCAGGCGCTGCAGACCCTGTGGCAACAGGCCGAGACCCAGGCCGTTGTGGCAACGCCCGATTTCTGGGCGCTTCAGGAGATCCGCGCCGGGGTACCGACGGTTTTCGAAGAGACCCGGGAGGCCTTCGTTCCGCAAATGATGAACATGCAGCTGGTGGATGGGGTAAGCTTCACCAAGGGATGCTACACCGGACAGGAAGTGGTAGCCCGCATGCAGTATCTGGGCACCCTGAAGCGGCGCATGTATCTGGCTCATGTGGACAGCGCGACTGCTCCGAAACCGGGTGACGAACTCTCCTCAAGCGAGAGCACCTCGGGCCAGGGAGCGGGCAAGGTAGTGGATGCACGGGCCAGCGGCAACGGCTACGACCTGCTGGCGGTGATCGAGGTGGCGAGCGCCCAGAGCGGTGACGTCCGTCTTGGGGATGAGGGCCCGCTGTTACAGATTCAGACTCTACCCTACGCCTTCCCCGAATAACCGCAGCCCGGGTTTTCCGGGATGCAGAAATGCCGAACCCGGCCGATAGCAGAGGGGTGGTAGATCAGCCGATGGCCCGAGCAGTGGAAACTGCCCGTCCCGTAGCTGAAAAACCGACACCGGAGAGACCCAATCAAGATGTTTTGGATCGGTCGTGACCCGTCCGGCGGATCCAGGGACAAGAGCAATAATGATCGACGAAAATCAGTTTCTTAACGAACTCAACCAGGCCATCGACAGCAACAAGCTGATCCTTCCGACGCTCCCCGAAGTGGCGCTCAAGGTTCGTGACGCGGTGGATCGAGAGGACAGTTCCGCGAATCAGATCGCGGAGATCATCGCCTCGGATGCGGCCTTGTCCGCACGCCTGCTCCAGGTGGCCAACAGCCCCCTGTACCGGGGGCGCGTCCACATCGACAATCTGCAGATGGCGGTGGCGCGCCTCGGGGTGCGCCTGGTGCGCAGCCTGGTGGTGAGCCTGATCATGCAGCAGATCTTTCAGGCCACCAACGACACCCTCGACAGCAAGTTCCGCCAGATCTGGGAGGAGAGCGTACAGGTGGCGGCGATCAGCCGGGTATTGTCCAACAATCTGCCCCACCTGGATAAGGAGCAGGCCATGCTCGCCGGCCTGATACACAACATCGGTGCACTGCCGGTCCTGGCAATGGCGGAGAACTACGACGAACTGCTGGAGAATCCGGTCGAGTTGGACCGGGTGCTCGGCATACTCAGTCCACAGATCGGCCAGCGGATCCTGGAACTCTGGGACTTCCCGGAGACCCTCATCAAGGTGCCGGCGAATTTCCTCAACCTGCGCTATGACAGCGGCGGAGACGGAGACTATGTGGACGTGGTGCTGGTCGCCAGACTTGAAGCCCAGATCAACACCGACCATGTCATCGATCCCGAGGAGTGGGCACAGATCCCCTCCTTCGCCAAGGTAGGCCTGGAACCGGAGGTGAATTTTATCGAAATCGACGGTGTGGCGGATGACGTGCAGAACATCGAGGTGATGTTCCTGTGATATCGCCTTTTCAATCCCCCGGCCCGGGTTCATGATCGAAGCGCAGAACCTCTGTAAGCACTATTCAGGGGGCATCAAAGCCGTAGACGACGTCAGTTTTCACATTCCCAGGGGCGTCTGCTTTGGTCTCCTCGGCCCCAACGGGGCGGGCAAGACCACTACTGTCGAGATGCTCGAAGGCATCAAGTCACCCTCCTCCGGCAGCATCCGCTACAAGGGCGAACCCCTGGGCAAGCGGTTCCGCAACGAGGCGGGCATCATGTTCCAGCACACCGCCCTGCAGGAGTTCATCCGCGTGGACGAGGTGCTGAAGATGTTTCAGCGCTTCTACCCCACCCCGAGACCGATGCAGGAGCTGGTGGAGGTGTGCGCGCTGGGAGAATTTCTCGATCGTGATACGCGCAAACTCTCCGGAGGCCAGAAACAGCGCCTGCTGCTCGCCATTGCCCTGATCAACAACCCGGAAGTGGTGTTCCTCGACGAGCCCACCACCGGACTGGATCCCCAATCCCGTCGCAACCTGTGGAACCAGGTGCGGCGTATCAAGGCGGAAAACAAAACCCTGGTGCTCACCACCCACTACATGGAAGAGGCCTTCGAACTCTGCGACGAGATCATCATCATGGATCACGGCACCATCATCTCCCAGGGCAATCCGAAGGAGCTGCTGGCCCGGCATTTCGAAAACTCCGTGATCACCCTGCCCCCGGCAACCCTGCCGGACAACTTTCAGGCAGACCCGGAGTCCACTGTACACCGTCAGAATGGGCAGATTGAGATCCACTCCCGGGATGTGGACGCCAGCATCCATCACCTGATCGCCCAGGGGGTCTCCCTGAAACAGCTGCAGGTGCGCTCCCCCACCCTCGAGGATCTGTTTCTCGAACTGACCGGCCACCATCTGAGAACCTAGCGCATGTCCCTGAGACGATTTCTCGCCGCCCTGCAGGCACGCAATCTGGAATTTCTGCGCGACCGAACCGCTCTGGGATGGAACCTGATCATGCCGGTGCTGATCGTCATGGGTTTCGCCTTCGCCTTCAGCACCGGGCAGGAGGAACTCTACAAGGTTGGCCTGTATGGCGATCCCGCCAGTGAACAGCCGATCCAGACCTTTCTGCAAACCCGTTACGTGGACTTCATACCCGTGGAAGATCTGGAGCGGATGATCGACAAGGTTGACCGCCATCAGATCGACCTGCTGCTGGATGTTTCGAACCATCGCTACTGGGTCAACAGCACCTCCCCCAAGGGTTATCTGCTGGAACAGTTGCTGCAGCCCTATCACTATCAGCGGGAGGCGCTGCACGGCGCGGAAATCCGTTACGTCGACTGGGTGGTGCCCGGCGTGCTGGGCATGAACATCATGTTCAGCGCTCTGTTCGGGGTGGGTTACGTGATCGTCCGCTACCGCAAGAACGGCGTCCTCAAACGCCTCAGGGCCACGCCGCTAACCGCCCTGGAATTCCTCTCCGCGCAGATCGCCTCGCGCATCCTGATGATCGTCACCGTGACCTCGCTGGTCTATATCGGCACCAACCTGGTGGTGGATTTCCGTATGGCGGGTTCCTACTGGTTGCTGCTGCTGATTCTCATCATGGGCTCCCTGAGTATGATCAGTGTGGGCCTGTTGATTGCCGCGCGGATCAGCAGTGAGGAGGCGGCCAACGGGCTGCTCAACCTCATCAGCTTTCCGATGATGCTGCTCTCCGGGGTGTGGTTCTCTCTGGAAGGCTCTCACCCCTGGGTACAGCAGCTCTCCCAGGCTTTGCCCCTGACCCACATGCTCGACGCGGCCCGCGCGGTCATGATCGATGGCGCGGGTTTCCAGGAAGTGGCACCGGAACTGTTCATCCTCGGCCTTTTTACTCTATGCTTTGTGACCATCGGCTCAATAACCTTTCGTTGGGAGTGAGCAATGGCGGATCGGGACGCGGAGTTCATGCACGAGGCCCTGGCGCTGGCCCGGCATGGCATTGAACAGGGCCATGGTGGACCGTTCGGCGCGGTTGTGGTCCATGAAGGCCGCATCGTGGGGCGCGGCTGGAATCAGGTGATAAAGCACAACGATCCCACCGCCCATGCGGAGATGCAGGCGATTCGCGAAGCCTGCCGGACGCTTGAAACCTATCATCTGAGCCACGCAGTGCTCTATACCACCTGCCAGCCCTGCCCCATGTGCCTGAGTGCTGCCTACTGGGCTCACATTTCACGCCTGGTCTATGCTGCTGAGGCCGGGGATGCGGCGGCTATCGGCTTCGATGATCATCGCATCGAAGAGGAACTCAAACGCCCCCAGGAGCAGCGCAGTATGCCCAGCCGTCAGATCCTCAGAGAGGAGAGCCTGAAGCTGTTCGAGCTGTGGAGTAACAGCGCACTGAGAACCGAATACTGAACCGGCACTCCCAGCCACATCGGATTCTCCAATTTTGTAGTTTAGTTTTGTAGCCCGGGTGCAGCGCAGCGGAACCCGGGAACCACCCCGGCATGTCCCGGTCACATAACGTCACATGCCTGTATCAGTTCGGTGCCACACCCTCCCGGGTTACGCGTGGCTTCACCCGGGCTACAAAGACCATGGATCAAGCAGCATGGCACGCTATTACCGTAGCCCGGGTGCAGCGCAGCGGAACCCGGGAACCCACCCCAGCATGTCCCGACGACTCAAGCTCGCATACCGGTATCAGGTCGGTGCCGCACCCTCCCGGGTTACGCATTCCTTCACCCGGGCTACAGCGTCGGCATATCAGAACCGCCTCACTGATGAACCGATGAAGGCCTGGTGTAATTGGCGTGACGATGTTTGCAGCCTCCGGGCAAAGGCCTAAAATGGAACCCTCAATCGACATCGATTCATTGGATTGAGCATTTCGCAGAGCAGGCCCATGACCACGACCCTGAATATCAACGGTGCAACGGTATCTGTGGATGTCGATCCGGAGACTCCCCTGCTTTGGGTGTTGCGCGACACCCTGGGACTCACCGGCAGCAAATACAGCTGCGGCATCGGCCTGTGCGGCTCCTGCCGGGTGCTGCTGGATCAGCGTGTCGTCAGCGCCTGCCGGCTCAAAGTCGCCGATGCCGCAGGTCATACCATCATGACGATCGAGGGATTATCGGAAAGCGCCGCGCAGCACCCTCTGTTACAGGCCTGGGAGTCATTACAGGTTCCACAGTGCGGCTACTGCCAGTCGGGCCAGATCATCACCGCCTATGCCCTGCTTCAGACCCACCCCAACCCTTCGGACCAGCAGATCGACGATGCCATGTCCGGTGTATTGTGCCGCTGCGGCAGCTACCCCCGGATCAAAACCGCAATCCGGGAGGCCGCACGCCAGTTGTCGGCACAGGAGCCGCGCCAATGACCGCATTTCGACCGGATCGCCGCCGCTTTCTGAAAATCACTGCGGCCAGCCTGGGATCTGGGCTCACCCTGGGGATCTGCTGGTCTGAACTGAGCGCCGACCCGGCATCCGCTGCCGGTGATTTCCAACCCAATGCCTGGCTGCATATCGATCCGCAGGGTCTTGCGACCCTGTATGTCGCCGAATCGGAGATGGGCCAGGGGGTCTATACCGCCCTGCCCATGCTGATTGCGGAAGAGCTGGAAATCGATTGGCGCAGGGTACAGGTGACACACGCCGCGCTGGATCCGGCCTACGGTTTTCAGGGAACCGGCGGCAGCCGCAGCATCCGCAAAGCCTGGAAGACCCTGCGCGAAGCGGGAGCGATCGCCCGACACATGCTGATCAGTGCTGCAGCGCGACAGTTGGGAGTAGCGGAAGAGGCGTGCTTTGCCCGGGAATCCCGGGTCATACACCGCCCATCCCAGCGGGCGCTGGGCTACGCAGAACTGGTGGACCAGGCGTCGCGACTCCCACTGCCGGAACGGGTGAGCCTGAAGTCGGCAGATGAATACACCCTGATCGGTACCCCGGTTCCCCGCACGGACCTGCCGGGCAAGATCGACGGCAGCGCCCAATTCGGCATTGACCTGCGTCTTCCAGGACAGTTGTATGCCAGCATCCGGCAGTCACCGGTATTCGGTGGCCGCGCCAGGAGTTTCAACGCGGATAGCGTCAGGAAACTACCCGGAGTTGTGGATTGTTTCGCCCTGGATGAGGGTGTAGTGGTCGTCGCATACAGCACCTGGCAGGCTTTCCAGGCCCGCAAGGCCCTGCAAATCGACTGGTCGGAGGGCACACAACCCGGCCTGGACAATGATCAGGTGCTGAAACAGCTCTCCGATACCCTGGAGTCTTCTACGGGCAAAACCATTCTCCAGAGGGACGCCCCCAGCGCCGACCCCGGGCCGAAGAGCCTGGCTATCGAACGCCAGTACGCCCTGCCGTTTCAGGCCCACATGACCCCTGAGCCGATGAACTGCACGGTGCATATGGACGGGCAAACAATCCGCATCTGGGCGCCCACCCAATCACCGAGCAGCGCCCGTTCAAGCGCCATAGCAGCTTTACGAAGCCTGGGCGGCGACTGGGCCCTGGAATCCGAAGAAGCGCTGGAATCGCGCATCGAGGTCAACACCACCCTGCTCGGTGGCGGGTTCGGGCGACGCATCCTGCAGGACTATGTCACCCAGGGAGTCAAGATCGCGGCCCGCTTCAAACAGCCTGTGCAACTGGTTTGGCCCAGGGATGAGGATCTGCAGCACGATTACTATCACCCCTTCACCCTGCACGAGATGAGCGGTGAGCTGGATGATCAGGGACTGCCCCGTGCCTGGCGCCACCGGATCGCCGGCTTGAAGGCCGACCATTACGGTGCCGACGAACTCCCCTACGACATTCCCCGGGTGCAGGTCGAGCTGCAACGTCTCGACACCCCGATTCCGATCGGCCCCTGGCGTTCGGTCACCCATCATTACCACACCTTTGCCATCGAACACTTTTTCGATGAACTGGCGCGGGCCGGAGGCCATGACCCGTTGCAGCTTCGACTGAAGCTGCTGAATCAGCCCCGCCTCAAAAGAGCATTGGAAATCGCCGCTGAATCCACCGACTGGGCGCGACAGGACGATCAACGGCACCTGGGCTGTGCCGTCCATTCCAGTTTTGGCAGCCACGTGGCCGAGATCGTCGAACTGCAGGGCACGGGAAATCAGCGCCGTCTCGTCAAGGTGACCTGCGTGGTGGACTGCGGCCAGGTGGTGAATCCGGATATCCTCAGAGCGCAGATGGAAGGTGCCATTGTGTTCGGTCTCAGCGCTGCGATGAAAGCGCCGATCACCCTGGCCCGGGGTCGTGTCACGCAGAGCAATTTTCACGACTACCCGATTCTCAGGTTCCATGAAACGCCTGACATCGAGGTGATCATCGTTCCGAGTCATGAGGATCCCGGTGGCGCGGGTGAGCCCGGCGTACCGCCTCTGGCACCGGCACTGGCCAACGCCCTGCTGGCAGAAACAGGTCGGACTGGAGGAGGACTGCCCCTGGACTGGTGAAAGGAAGACCATAAAAAAATTCCTGATTAGCCATGATTCTCAGCTACAGAGTCCACTGCCAGGAGTGGTTTTGAGTGTTGGATCGGGGTGTTCGCTTCGCTCATTGGTATTGCCCCCTCTCCCTATCCAGGAAGCTCTTCCAAGTGATTGATTTTATGGACCCCAATTTCTAATGTGGTGTCAGCATCGCCATGCTGCGTGGATCTCTTTACCAAGAGCGAAGGGGACGTCTGTAGGGCTTTGTATTATCCCGCAGTACTTTGCATTCTGCCGGATCCCGGGTTCCACTTCGTTTCACCCGGGCTACGGGGTTCATGCCCGCTGCTCATGAGATTCCCGACTGTACCGACCAACGTAGCCCGGGTGCAGCGCAGCGGAACCCGGGAACAACCCTCCGGAATTCCGGGGCGGGCTGTGTCAGCGTAGCGGATTCCAGCCCCGCCGGTTTTTGTCAGCATCGCAGCAGTCCCCCAACAGGGCGGGACAGTCGGGCGCCATTTGATTTGTCATCTCGTTCCCACGCTCTGCGTGGGAATGCCTATCGATATGACGCTGCATTGCCCAAACCTGTTAGGCGTGTGCAAGCCCGGGTCTGCGTTCCC
The DNA here is from genome assembly GCA_040506775.1 of Candidatus Thiodiazotropha sp. Taxonomy (GTDB): domain Bacteria; phylum Pseudomonadota; class Gammaproteobacteria; order Chromatiales; family Chromatiaceae; genus Thiodiazotropha. The sequence goes on along the minus strand of JBEVWC010000014.1, from coordinate 6,719 downwards.
ACGCGGAGCGTGGGAACGAGGAAAGGGGGACGTCTGTAGGGCTTTGTATTATCCCGCAGTGCTTTGCATTCTGCCGGATCCCGGGTTCCACTTCGTTTCACCCGGGCTACGGGTTCATGCCCGCTGCTCATGAGATTCCCGACTGTACCGACCAACGTAGCCCGGGTGCAGCGCAGCGGAACCCGGGAACAACCCTCCGGA
>JBEVWC010000014.1:0-6418 GCA_040506775.1 Candidatus Thiodiazotropha sp. | reverse complement strand
GGGTTCATGCCCGCTGCTCATGAGATTCCCGACTGTACCGACCAACGTAGCCCGGGTGCAGCGCAGCGGAACCCGGGAACAACCCTCCGGAATTCCGGGGCGGGCTGTTTCAGCGTAGCGGGTTCCAGCCCCGCCGGTTTTTGTCAGCATCGCAGCAGTCCCCCAACAGGGTGGGACAGTCGGGCGCCGTTTGTTTTGTTATCTCGTTACACCACCACTTGGGAACGAGGCGATTAAAATCACCGAGGATGAACACTCATTCAGCTGGGCGGACATAAGCTCATATGCAGGTCTGATCACTTTCACCACGAAAGACATGGAGAGCACGAAGGATCTTAGAGCGAAAAGCTCAAGCGACCAGGCGCCCCGTTCCCGCGTTCTGCGTGGGAACGCATATCGGAACTCTGCGGTATTACCCTGGTTCGATATTTGAGTAAGCGTGGGTACGAGGCGAAAAGTATTAAAACGTGATTTTCAACGGACGATCGCGCCGTCTGAGCAGTATCTCAGAAGCCTGTTAACCCGGTGTCACCCGGCTTCTGGATGTTTGGGAGATTCAAAATAGGGCGTCGACCCAACCACAGTCCCTGTGGTTGGGTCCACAATGATCAAGCAGCTCATGTCACCACTTTTCTACCCTGGCAGTCCCTCGCCTGGAGCTCGCCCTCTATCCCTGTCGGCGATTCCTGGAAGCCATGTCCCTATCGGCTTCGATTACATTCTGGCACAGCGGCAGGATTTGTTTATCGGAATATGCGGTGAGAGGGTGTGGGATATTCACCATAACTTATGTAGGGTTAATCTGACACGACCCATCGAAATGCAGGGTGTCAAGTGTGAAAACTGACAGCCTGAAACTATCGGCAAGCCTTTCACTCCCGTGTTAAAGTGCCCCCATCCATTCACCGCTACTGGCAGTCAGGAATCCGGAATAATCCATGTGTGGCATTGCAGGCATCGTGAACCTGAAGGAAGGCGTGGCTCCTTCCCGGACTGAACTCGAACAGATGATCCACGCGGTCCACCACCGGGGGCCGGATGGATACGGATACTACAATCATGACCGGGTCGGGCTGGCCCATGCCCGGTTGAGTATCATCGATCTGGCGGGTGGCGATCAGCCGATCCACAATGAAGACAAGACCGTTCAGGTCGTCTTTAACGGTGAAATCTTCAACTACGTGGAACTCCGCGCCGAACTGGAGAAACAGGGACACCGCTTCTACACCCACTCCGACACCGAGGTCATCGTGCATCTTTACGAGGAGCACGGAGAGGCCTTCGTTGAGCACCTCAACGGCCAGTTCGCGATTGCCCTGTGGGACGAACCCCGGCGCAAGCTGGTGCTGACCCGGGACAGGACCGGCATCCGCCCCCTGTTCTACACCCAGTCCGGCAACCGGCTCTATTTCGCCTCCGAGGTGAAATCCCTGTTCAGCCATCCGTCGATCCACCGGGCGATCGACATGACCGCTTTGCAGGAGGTGTTCACCTTCTGGACCACCCTGCCCCCCAATTCCCTGTTCGAGTCGGTGAAGATGCTGCCTCCGGGCCATCTGATGACGGTGGAACAGGGTGAAATCAGCATCAACCGGTACTGGGACTGGAACTTCCCCAACGAGGCCATCGACTTCCGCAAGTCTGCGGATGAGTGGGCCGAGGAACTGAAGGCGTTGATGATCGACTCGGTACGCCTGCAGCTGCGCTCGGATGTGCCGGTAGGCGCCTACCTGAGCGGCGGGCTCGACTCCTCGGTACTGACCTCACTGATCAAGAATTTCACCGACACCCCGCTGCGCACCTTCTCCATCGGCTTCGAGGACGAAGAATTCGACGAAAGCGCCTATCAGCAGGATCTGGTGAAATACCTGGGCACCCACCATACCCATGTGCAGTGCAAGCGCTCGGATATCGGTGAAGCCTTCCCCAAGGTGATCCGCCACACCGAATCCACGATCGTGCGCACCGCACCGACACCGCTGATGCTGCTCTCTCAGGCGGTGCGCGAATCCGGTTACAAGGTGGTACTGACCGGGGAAGGTGCGGATGAGGTGTTCGGTGGATACGACATCTTCAAGGAGGCCAAGGTACGGCGTTTCTGGAGCCATGCCCCGGAGTCCGAATGGCGGCCGCTGATCCTGCAACGACTCTATCCCTACCTGAAGCATTCACCCACTGCCAGCGGCGCCTTTACCCAGCGTTTTTTTCAACAGGGTATGGAGCACCTGGACAAACCCTATTTCGCCCATATCCCCCGTTGGGCCACCACCCAGCGGATTCTGCAGTTTCTCTCCGACGAAGCCCGCGCCGCGGTCCAGCCTCCGGTGGATTTCGCCCGTATCGAACGCATCCTGCCGGATGCCATCCAGCAATGGAAACCCCTCAACCGGGACCAGTACATCGAGGCCAACACCCTGCTGTCAGGCTATCTGTTGAGTTCCCAGGGGGACCGGGTCGGCATGGCCAATTCCATCGAGGGACGCTTTCCGTTTCTCGATCACCGGGTCATCGAGTTCGCCGCGCAACTGCCCAGCCGCTACAAGATCATGGGCCTGAACGAGAAATACATGCTCAAGAAGACCATGCAGGGACTGATCCCCGAGAGCATCCGCAACCGCAGCAAACAACCCTACCGGGCGCCGGACAGCCAATCCTTTTTTCAGGACGGCAAACCTCTGGATTATGTGGACGATCTGTTCAGCGAGTCACGCATCAGGCAGGCGGGCTATTTCAACCCCAAGGCAACCAGCATGCTGCTGAACAAATGCGCCCGGGGCAAGGCGTTGGGATTCGGTGACAACATGGCGTTTGTCGGAATTCTTTCCACCATGCTGATCGATGAGCAGTTCATCGCCCGCCCATCGGCTTGAGAGGTCAGCCTCAAGAGAACGGTTTGATTACGCAACAGGTGCCAGATAGCGTATATTTCGCAGATCCCGATACAGTATCATTCACCACTATTTCACATATTTAGGAAACCCCATGTCTGTAGAAGAACAAATCAGAAACTATATTCTGGAGAACTACCTGTTTACCGATGATCAGTCGGCCCTGGACAGTAACGATTCCTTTCTCGACAAGGGGATCCTCGACTCCACCGGCATCCTGGAAGTGATCTATTTCCTGGAAGACGAGTTTGGCATCAAGGTGGAAGACACGGAGATGGTTCCTGAGAATCTCGATTCCGTGAACAACATCGTCGCCTTCGTCGGCAAGAAGAAAGCCTGATCAGCGTTGCCCGTCCCGCGGGCCGCTTTCACAGGATATGTTGCGAATGACGAAAGACTTGGCACCCCTGAAGGCAGGTTGGAAACCCGCCATTCCTCCCAGGAGGGCGGTTGCTTCGATACGGGTGAGTTATGCCGATTGACGCGTTGACCCCTCAAACACCTCTGATCCGGCACTTCAGAGCCGTGGCGGAAGCCCATGCGGACACTCCGGCCGTAACCGACAACAGCCGTCAGGCGAGCTACCGGGAACTGCTGGACGAAATCGGCCAGGTCGCCGCCTACCTGCAAGCCCGGGGTCTGCAAAAAGGCGACCGGGTGGCGCTGCTGCTCGCCAACTCGGTCGAGTATGCCGCGGTGTTCTACGGGGTCTGGGCCGCGGGTGGTGTCACGGTGGCCCTCAACACCCAGTCCAAGGCCCGGGACATCCTGAACTGGGTCAAGCATTCCGGTTCGCGCTGGCTGTTCATGGATGCGCGGCATGCGGAACGGGCCGCGGTGGCCGAAAGTCTTGATGCCGACACCCGGATGGTTGCGGTAGCTGCCCAGGCAGCGGCAGATGATGAGGCAGCAACCCTCTGGCAAACGATCCGCAGTGGTGTTGCAGAGTGGCCTGACGTGGCGTTGGAGGCACAAGACCTGGCGTCCATCATCTACACCTCGGGCACTACCGGTCACCCAAAGGGCGTCACCCTCAGCCACGGCAACCTCAGCGCCAATGTATCGTCGATCCTGCAATACCTGGAGCTGACCGCCCGGGACAGCATCCTCAATGTGCTGCCCTTCTACTACTCCTACGGTAACTCCGTGCTGCACACCCATCTCGCGGTGGGCGCTTCGCTGATCCTGGAGAACAATCTGGTCTACCCGCACCGGGTGATCGAACGTATGGCGAATGAGCGGGTCAGCGGATTTTCCGGGGTGCCGTCCACCTTTGCCCTGTTGCTGGGACGGGTCAACCTGGAGGATTACGATCTCAGCGGTCTGCGCTACCTGACCCAGGCCGGTGGCGCCATGGCCCCGGCCCTGGCGGACAAGCTGGTCGCCGCCCTGCCCCACACCCGGATCTTCATCATGTACGGCCAGACCGAGGCCAGCGCCCGCCTGGCCTACCTGCCCCCGGATCTGCTCATCGACAAACGGGGTTCCATCGGCATCGCCATCCCGGATACCAGCATCGAGGTGCGCAATAGCGACGGCCAGGTCACCCAACCGGGTGAGACCGGTGAGATCTGCGCCTCCGGTCACAACATCATGCAGGGCTACTGGGGGGATCCGGAGAAGACTGCCGAAGTCCTCAAGGACGGCTGGCTGCACACTGGCGACCTGGCGCATACCGATGTCGACGGGTATCTCTACATCGACGGCCGATCTTCCGACATGATCAAGAGCGGCGCCAACCGCATCAGCCCGAAAGAGATCGAAGAGGTGATTCAGGAGGTGGAAGGGGTCATGGAGGTTGCGGTGATCGGCATTCCGGACGAGATGCTGGGCGAAATCATCCGCGCCTACGTGGTACCGAAACCCGGCAGTGAGCTGGACAAAATGTCCATACAGCGTCACTGCAAGAGCAACCTGGCGATCTACAAGATACCCAAGGAGATCGCCTTCATCGACGAATTGCCGAAAACCGCCTCGGGCAAGATTCAACGATTCGTACTTCAGGAGAAGGCGGCGAAATGAATATCGATCATGTGTGTATCGCGGTGCGCTCCATACCCGCGACCCGCAAACGGCTGTGCGAGATACTGGGCTACGCGGAGAAGACCCAGGTGGTGAAGAACACCCGTCAGGATGTGCTGGTGCAGTTTTTCAGCAAACAAGGCTCTCTGGACATCAAGATCATCCAGCCGGCAAGCCCGGAATCCCCCTTGAAGAATTTTCTCAAGTCCCGGGGAGAGGGACTGCACCACCTGTGTTTCAAAGCAGATGATGTCCACCAGACCATGAACGCCCTGACCGAACGCGGGGCCCGAATCACCGCCGATCCGCTGCCGGGGGAAGCCTTCGATGATGAACTGATCGCCTTCGCCTACGTGGCCGGCGGTCTGAACATCGAAGTCATCGACACCGATAAGCGTCGCGATCTTATTTAGATAAAAATCAACGGGAGAACACCGAATGCAATCCTTATCCGAACGGTACGAAGCTGAAGTCCTCAATTTCGACCGTGATCAAGCGGTCGACAAAATCTGCGAAACCATGCGCGAGGTGATGCGCAGCCGACTGAAAAAACGCGGTCTTGTGGTCGCGGTCTCGGGCGGTATCGACAGCTCCGTGTCCGCCACCCTTGCGGTCAAGGCATTCGGGCCGAAGAAGGTGTTCCTCATCCAGCTGCCGGAGAAGGCGTCCGCGGAAGACACCCAGTCCCGCAGCAGTCAGCTGATCCAGCATCTGGGCACCGATCACACCGCCCACAACATTGCCGCAACCTTGGAGGCCATCGGCTGCTACGACGCCCAGGACGAGGCGGTGAAGAAGACCTTCCCCGAGTATGGCGAGGGCTGGAAAAACAAAATCATCATCAAGGGCGGCATCGACGGCCAGGTGAACCACTTCATGCTGGTGGTTCAGGATCCCCAGGGGGGACTGCACGAAAAACGCCTCGACCTGAGAGAGTATTTGCAGATCGTCGCCGCGACCAACTACAAGCAGCGGATCCGCAAGACCATCGAGTACTACCATGCGGACCGTCTCAACTATGCGGTCATCGGCACTCCCAACCGGCTCGAATACGACCAGGGTTTCTTCGTCAAGAACGGCGACGGATCCGCGGACCTGAAACCCATCGCGCATCTGTACAAGACCCAGGTCTATCTGCTGGCGGAACATCTCGGACTGCCCGCGTCGATCTGCAACGCCACCCCCACCACCGACACCTACAGCCTGCCCCAGGGTCAGGACGAATTCTACTTCGCCCTGCCCTACAAGGAGATGGACAAGGCCTTGTGGGCTCACAATCAGGGCGCGTCCGCAGACGCGGTGGCCGGCATGCTGGGCATCTCCGAGGATCAGGCGCGTTTCGTCCTGCAGGACATCGATAACAAGCGCAAGACCACCCACTACCTGCACGCCAAGCCCTACCTGATCGAACCGATTCCGGAATTGGATCTCTGACAGGATCCGCAACCGCAATCAGGCCCTGATGGAACTTCCATCAGGGCTTTTTTATGCAAGATCGATAATTCACC
>JBEVWC010000018.1:137500-161655 GCA_040506775.1 Candidatus Thiodiazotropha sp. | reverse complement strand
AGATCGTCAGGCATCTGACCCGAATTGCCAACCTGGAGAAAATTATGGAGCCGGCGAGAGGATTCGAACCCCCGACCAGCTGATTACAAATTTCCTGTTAAAACAGTAAGTTAATGATATTTAAGGATATACGAGGATAGTTAAGCGGAGTCTAAAGGATACTAGAAACAACAAGTTAGGCTATTTTACGCAAGGTTGTGAAAGGTGACGGGTGTACCGCTGGTGCACCCTTTTCTTGCGAGACGAGAAGCGCCTTCCATACCCTCATACTCACCACCCCTCGGACATCTACCAGAAAGAAGGGGCGGTTTACACCGCCCCAAACCAAACCCAATCAACGATTGCTGTCGGGTGTTACTTTGACGGGCTTCCACCCATGGCCTGGTTTGGTCGTAGGTGGTAAAGGCTTATTATCCGGAACTGTTGTGTAGTTCGGATGTTTGCCTCCTCTCGGACCTACCTCCTGGTAGATTCCGCCCTGTTTGCCGGTACTTTGACCGGGCTTCTTTACGTTCGCCATGATAATCTCCTTCGATGATATCGACGGCTAGATAGCCCGGAACATAGAAAACCCGTTGGTCAGATCGCGCCTTACCGTGTAAAGTACTATCTTCCCATCCAACTGGGTGACAGGCTTCTCCGGGAAAAGGTGGCCTGTCAGAGCTGCTTCTGGGAGGCCTAGTCCCAGGAGCGGCTTTTTCACTCTTATAGGCTACAAGAATAAGCCTATCCCTCACTGCCATACTTATGCCTTGCCGCGAACGCGAGTTCTCGGCCTGACAGTGAGATTCTCTGCTTGATATCTATTGCGGACGATCTGCGCGACCTCATCGTATACGGGTGCTTTTTTTTGCGGATCAGCAATGGTAATAATCAAAGAAAACGGCTGAGGCTTAAAAGTAGTTTCATCCTTCTCAATTCCATGCCGAGTTAGTAACTGAAGCTTCAAACGCCAACGGAGCCCTCTTTGCCCCTTGTCACCCATATCACCGTAATATGTACGAACCGGTGCCCATTTTCGTAATTTTTCAACTTGATAGGATTCGTATAGCAATCCAGGGTTCTTGTGTTCAGGGGGCACAAGGCCTTTAAACTTTGTGGATACTTCACCGGTAGCTCGCGAAACCTGTTCGTAATATACGCCAAGGTGTGCATTGATATGGGTTTCACAATACTCAGTACCCCATCGCTCTCCACGCGATGGAGAAAAGGCAAGAGTCATCCAGATTTCCCCGAAGAAACGACCTTGGCGATTTAAAGATGGTGGATACGGAAAATCATTCCACTCCAGGTAATAACCAGGGCGCAAGGCATCCTCAAAAACAAGTGTTGCGCTATACGGCGTGCATTCGAGACAGTATGGCACCGGCTGCGGAAGACCAAACCCAATATAATTTTCGTCACCATCTGGGACCCGATGACCACTCCGCGGATCTCTTGCATGGTGTGTCAACAGCGCACGCGCCAACACTGGTGAAGGAGTTGGGGTTATTTGGTGGTAAATCTGGGCTAAAGTACGAGATACAAGTGGAGTAGAAAAGCTTGTTCCTAAGTTATCAGCGAGTCCAGTTTCGTTTACAGAGCTAATTCCGTGGATATGTGCCACATCCGTAGAACATGACCCTCCATAGTGCACAACATCGGGCTTAATTATGTAATTTGGCCCTGCTCCGTGGCGCGAGAATGCTGACGGGTGATGCCGTTTTGGTCCCTTTTGATTAAAGTCAACATGTGAGATTGCACCCACCGTGATACCAAGCACACTGTCGGCTGGCGACGTAATACGACCCTGATCGATTTGAGCTTCTGTACGCGGAAAATCAAGTAATGGAGGCGAATCATAATTGCCAGCACTAATAACGAAGGAAACTTGATATTTCTCTTGAAGGTTATCGAGCTGCACCGCAAGAGGTGAGAATTCATCCAACGAACATACGACATCTGTTCCAAGTGAAAGATTCCAGACCTTATATTTATTCGCATGTTCTTGGAGGGCATTCTCCAAGGAGATCAACAGCTCTGATTCAAGCAGTGCCAGCGTGTCACCACGCGCAGGATCTGAGTTCGGGATAACCTTTAGATCAAAAACAGCGCACGGTTCGCCATTGAGTCCAGCTATAGTTGGATTCAGATCTTGGCCCCATGCTATGAGACCAGCAACAAACGTTCCATGATCGGTGTTCTGATAGGACGCCGGAACCTGATCGTCACGCCCAACAACCCAACTATTCAACGCTGGAATTTGATCTGTGACACCGCTATCAACGACTACCACAACGGGCACATCGTTGTCACTTTGGTCACGCACCGGCAAATCCGGTAAAGGCTGTTGATCAAGGCCCTTCGGTCGAATAATGCGGATAAGAGGCATGTGCGATACAGAGCGCACTCCAACCACTCTGGACAAACCTTCCACATCCGCTTCAGTCTTGCACTCAGCAGCGTATGTAAGGCTGCGTTTCCCATAACCGCGCTGATCAAGCTGAATACCGAGACGCTGACAGTTCTTGAGGAAATCATCTACTAGCAATGGCTGCTCATCGTCAGCGCCATAATCGAACAGAGATACTCGCAATATAAACCCTTCTTGTCCTCGGGGGCTATGGCGCAAAACATCTTTAGCCGAGATTCCATGCCGGCGCGATACCGGTGTTATAGCCTCTATTGACTCAATACATGACAATTCCTTAATGAGCTTGTCGGAAGTATTCTGATTAACTAGCTCTTTAAGATTATCAAGACCTTCAGGAGTGGCCTTTATGAAAAGTTCGCCGAGCTTTCCCGAACCAATTATGGGGCATGATTTTTCAGAAAAAAGAGCCTCAGGGCGGTGACTCTTAGCCGCCGCTTTTGATATAACCTTAACCCGGACAGGAGCCGCCTTTACTGCTTCAAAAGGAGTTGCAAGTACATCCGATACTGCATCAATTTGATTAGATAGTCGCTTTCGGTACTGTGCATCTACTTCGCGGAACGGCTTGGGAGGAGTGCCACCCCCAGGAACTCGCCTCTCCGTACCCTGCTTCGGCATAATTAGCTTGATTGGAAGGCGTTGGTCAGGTGCCGTATTGTCGTTAGCCATGGTCTGCAGCCTCCTGCCGCGAGATGCGATGAATAGTCGCCTTAGAAAGTCCTAGCAACTCCGCTATGACAGCCAAACTGTAAAGGCGTTGGTTTCGGTCACGTAGTATTTGTACAATTTCGTGCGGATCTTTGTTCGTTAATCTGGAAGCAAAACGCTGCTCGTTTTCACCGGAGATCGCTAAATTTTGAACGACTGCAAATGAATCGCTAAGTTGCAATGGCTTGCGATTAGCGGCTTGCCTCCGTTTCAACCGCGCACAGGCTTCCCGAATATCCGACCCCGAATAGCCCTCTGTCAGGTCAGCAAGTACTGAAAGCTCCTTATCTTTCAGTTCAACTGGAGCAATAAAGTCAGCCCACATCTTGGCACGTTGCTCGGTTGAGGGAAGCTCAAGTGCCAACCTATAGGTGAAACGCCGCCACACTGCGGCATCTAGCAGAGCCTCGTGATTTGTTGCAGCCAGCACGATCGACTGCTGACCCAACGTATCTAGGTTCTGGAGAAAGCTATTGACGACGCGTTTCAGCTCGCCAAGCTCTTGCCCATCGCTTCTGACTTTAGCGATAGCATCAAACTCATCGAGAAATAAAACACAGGGCCTACGTGCCGCAAAATCAAACAGTGCGCGTATATTCTTTGACGTGCTCCCCAAGTACGATGATATCAACCCGTCAAGACGTGCAATATATAGCTCTAATCCAAGCTCTTTCGCAATATAGCGAGCAAGTCGGCTTTTCCCTGTGCCAGGCAGGCCATACATCAATAAGCTAAGAGCTCCCGATAGTTCGCCACCCTCGAAAGACCCGTAGCTCTTCGCAACACTTAAGAATTCGTGTACTACATCCCACTGGGACTGCAGTAGGTACACCGACGGTTCTTGCACGCCATGGGTATGGACATGCTCAACAAGTGGGAAGCGACTCTCAGAGTCAACAGGCAATGCCCCAGAAAACCGAGCATCAGACGGCCTCAGCTGGTGATCAGTCTCCGCGAGTAAGCTACGAAGACGGTTTGCAGCGCTACTTTCTCCAGCGTTTTCAAGCTTTTCGGCCAAAAACGCTGTATAGTTGCGTACTTTGTCAGTATCGAGACGAAGCGCGCCATTAACGATACGAACAACCTCATTTAAGAAACGTAATTCTTCTTTCATGAAACGATTATTAGCCTAGAAGAGACGTAAGTCAAGTTTCACGAGACAATAATGGATATGCCGTGACCAGCCACCCGAATAAGCAGCTTGTATCAGCGATGTCCACAAAGAGGTTTATCAGGTTCGGAATCTGTACCGTACCCAGCTAGATCAAGATTGCCGTAAACCAATCGACTCAGGAGCACCAGTTATCACTCAAGCACGCCCCATTTAGACACTGTCAATACAGGAATCGGAAGAGTGACTTTGCCAGCAGGATCAGCTCACTAACGAAATAAACCAGGTAAATCCTTTTGAGCCGCTTTTACAACAGATGTTTTTGCCATTACCAGTCGTTCGATCCACTCGCTAGCACTAATTCCTTCAGCTTTTGCGGCATGCTTTATGATAGCTTTTGCTCCTGTTGACAGTGTCAACGTCATCTGGTCCGGCGCGGAGGGATCCAACATTCTGCGCCTTTGTTGAGCGCGGAGGCGTGACTCTCGTTTCTTGGTTCGAAGATATTCCCTTCTCTGCATAACACGATCGAGTTCAGAATGAATTGCGTGCTCATCAGAAGCAGTGTTGTCCATCTCCAGCTCCGGTAAGACAATATTGACTTGACACTGTCAACATACTAGATGAATCATTGACAGTGTCAATTATTCTTAGGCAGTAACTTATTGAGCAACATATCGGGGAACCCTACTTCACAATTCGTCTCAAGAATGGGTTTCGAAAATTTTAGCGGCTAAATTTGTTGTTCATCATGGAAAACCAATAACCATGAGAGAATCCTTTATTTCAGAATACCCTTCTCTGCCATTTTGCTCGTCAGCTCTACATCGCGTCGGCGTTTGATTTCTGCGCGCATCCAGGCACTGGCCTCCTTCGCATCCTTCAGTAGGCGCTCAGCTTCATCTGGTTTGAGCAGGTGCGGGCCATTGCTCTTATCGTGGTCTTTCTGCTTCATGGCCTTATTCCATAATTTTAGCGGCTAAATTTCTATCTCTATCGCGACATGCCCTTGCCCGTGAAAACACCACTATTCTCATGACTACCTGACATAGTTAAGTCGCGCCGTCGCCTCAGCTCAGCTCTTGCCCAAGCACTCACCTCCATATCATCACGAAGGCCATCAACTTCCTTTGGCGTAAGTAGGCGTGGACCATCGCTCTTATCACGGCGGCTCTTTTTCATGGCGTTCATCCAAATATTTTAGCCGCTAAAATTCTCAAGGACTAAACAACCCACGCGAAACATCAGTCTTCAACATGAAAATAGCATTGTTTGGCGGAAGGATACTCCATCGCAGGCACTATCCAATGCATCCTCATAAGACAGCGCATCTTCAACGAATGCACCCCAAATCTCTGCCTCTTCCATACTCAAATCCGCGACAAATTTTGGTATTAACTCTGCATCCGTGAGGCGCTGCTCGAAAGGAATCTGGCGCATCCTTTCAATTTCTTGTGCCGACAACTCATTTGTCACTTGAGCACGAATCCCTAAAGCATCCAATTCACTCGAAATAAAACTATCATTCATACAAGATTCAAGAAGAACCCATGCGCAGCTAGCTTGAGTCACGGGATAATTTTCGACATCTACCAAAACGTTCGGCTGCATCTCTTTAAGATATCTATAATAGCTGATAGCCCATACAAGATCTCCAATCACTCTTCCACCATCAACGATATCTCGAATTAAATGAGGCACTTGTTTCGTTATATAGTGGAAAGGCATCTGAGAAAGGCTAGCATTGTAGCCCCTGATGATTTCAATTAGATCGGACACATCGCCCCACATAGCCACCCACAATTTCGAAGGCCCTTCGGTATATAGTAAGTCTACCTGGTCTTCTATACAGATTAATCTTTTAAGCTGTCTATCAGTCATAGGCCTCTCACCCTTAAAAAATGGATACCAAGTATTTCTATATTCGGTACTCACAGCATCTTTGCACTCGTCAATTTCCAAATTACTGAATGTATCATCGAAGATACGAGAAAAATTATTGATACTTTTAGCACCAACTATTTTGCTCAAAGTATTCATGAGTGCAATTGTACGAATACAATTTCTTTGAAGCTCCGCCGAAGTCATTCCTTTCTTTTCCATAGGGCAATATGTCCTTGTAAATAATATCAAAGTATTTTACCCGTCAGAGTACCTCAACTTCATGTAACTTTCCATTACATCATGTAACCAACGAGTGAAGACGTATGACAATCGAAGAATCTCTAGTTGAACGTTATGGCGTGCTGATGACCATAACAAATCTCGCAGATGTTTTAGAAAAGTCACCCGAAGCTTTGCGCTACTGCCTGCGTTCTAATAACGACTGCTAGACCAAATTCAATGGCACAAGGCTTAAAATCGGTCGCAGGGTTTACTTTCGCACAATCGAAATTGCTCAACTGCTGGAAAGCTAAACAAGCACCTTCATGAGCATAAAGATGATGAGTCTCGTTTGGGAACACTATCCTGCCGGCGGCGGTGAATTACTGGTTGCCCTTTCCTATGCCGATCACGCACACGATGACGGCACAGGCATACGCCCCAGCGTTCCCTACACAGCGGAGAAGACTCGCCAGAGCAAAAGAGCTGTCCAAATGCATCTAGCAAAGATGCGAGAAACCAGGTGGTTACTCACCGTTCGTCATTCAGCTGGCGGACGAGGGAGAGCAACTGAATATCGGATCAATCCTGCTTGGATAGTAAACCCTGCAAATTTTTCACCCTTTTTTGCTTCCCATTTGGACCAGCAACCCGCCGCAAAAAAGGATGCAGATATTTCACCCATTTCAAAACCTGAAAGGGTGCAGCTTAGAACAGTAAAGGGTGAAAAATTCGACAGTAAAGGGTGCAAAGCTTTTGCACCCCAACCATCAAGAACCGGTATAGAACCTACAACTACCCTCAAAGCCAACCAGAATCGCGTAGTTGTAGACGATTTGACCTGGCCTTCCTCACTGAACAAAGAGGCAATAAAGGAATCCGCATCGCTACTATTGAATCACTGCCCAGATGAACATCAACAACTAATCCTGGATGAAATCGCAGGATTAGCAATGAGAGGAACAGTTAGGCACCCGATCGGACTCTTAAGAGCGCTGATTGAGGCGGCTTGCAAGGGCACGTTTGTACCAGCAGCTGCCCTGGAGTTTCGCCAGCAACATTCAAAAGAAAAGAAAGCCGCTGAACGCATTGAAAGAGAAAAAGAGCGCCGACATAGAGAATCAAGCCCGAAGGCCAAACGAAGAAACCAGCAACAGCTATCTGCCATTCGAAAAAGCCTAAAAGTCAACATTTGAGGATTTGATGAAAAGTCTATCAGAGAGAATCGGAGACCGAGCTAGGAAAACCTCGTCTTGTACACCTCACGCGAATCGAGCCATCGTGCTCGCTCTTCGTCGCGACATCCAAACCGCGCTCGATGATGGATGGTCTGTTCTTGCGATCTATCAGACTCTTCAAGACGAAGGAAAGGTCAATTTCAGTTACCAGGCGTTCCGTCGGCATGTGAACCGTATTTTTCTCAACAATGTGGAATCAAGGCGTGGATGCTCTGGAACTACAAAGACCGCTAAAAAGAGTTCGCAAAGCACATCAAGGCAGGGCTTTAGCTTCAATCCGAATCCGGATGAAGAGGATTTGATTTGATGAACTCGATTCAATATCTATTTTTGCACTGCAACCGCACTGTTACACCACTTCTTGGCGTTCAAACTGTGTTCACTGCATTCTTTTCTCGGTCAATCGCTGTACAGCACAGATTGATGCGAGGAAATGAACGGAAATTCTACTTTCAACAGACTGCTAATGGACACCGAACAGCGGGCAGGATGTGTGAAGTAGGCCCACCACGCAAGCGCGGTGTCCATCTTCACCCTGCCTTATTCGCACCTGCGGTGCTCAACGGAATCCTGCCCTGCGGGGCTAAGGCACGCCAAAGGAGGAACCGGTAGTGAGGACCGGCATTACTGAATCGACAGGTGTCGCGACGATAAACGAGCGTCTTCTCAACCCCACGCCTATCCCCTTGGCGCTGCGTTGTGATCTCGTTGACCGACTCGCACCGATGGATCTGAAGGAATCAGCTGGCTGGTTTGTGAACCTGGTTGCTGACCGCAGCGCTGATACCGGAAAACACATCGATGATCTGACAGTAAGAGAAGTTAGACAAATCGTTGAAGAATGCAGGATTGCAACCAACAAGGCAGCAAAGAGAAAACGGTTTTGGTGGAAATACACCTAACCATACCGGAACAGGTAATGCTCCCAGAATGAACAAGGTTACACGAAAGAACAGCCTCCCGATCAAGGTCTACTGCCTCCCCGATGAACGGGCAGAGATAGAGTCGAACGCCAGGATGGCTGGCCACAGCGCCTCAACGTATCTGAGGCTAGTTGGTCAGGGCTATCGTGTACATGGTGTGGTAGATGCCCAGCAGGTGCGCGAGCTGGTCCGAGTCAATGGTGATTTGGGCCGACTGGGAGGATTGCTGAAGCTCTGGCTGAACAACGACGCCAAGGTGGCCGAGATCAAGGTGAGCACCATCCTGTCGGTGCTGGATCGCATCAAGATGACGCAAGAGCAAATGAGCCATCTCATGGAGTCCATCCTTCGACCGAGGGCAGAACGTTGATTGCCAAGCACGTACCCATGCGCTCACTAGGCAAAAGCGATTTTGCCGGGTTGGTGGACTACCTCACCGACGAGCAGAGCAAGGAACATCGCCTCGGTGAGGTCGTGATGACGAATTGCGAGGCACATTCTGTCCGGGATGCCGTTAGTGAAGTACTGGCGACCCAGTTTTCAAATACCAGAGCAAAGAGCGATAAAACCTATCACCTTCTGGTCAGCTTCCGTGCTGGCGAGAAGCCCAACGCCGACACACTGAAGGCGATTGAGTTGCGCATTTGCGCTGGCCTTGGTTTCGGCGAGCACCAGCGCATCAGCGCTGTGCATCACGATACAGACAACCTCCATATCCACATCGCCATCAACAAGATTCACCCAACTCGGAACACCATTCACGAGCCGTACTATCCGCACCATACGCTGGCTAAGCTGTGCGTGATCATGGAGCGCGACTACAGCTTGCAGCCGGACAATCATATCCCGCGCCGGCGCGGAGCCGAGAGCCGTGCGGCGGATATGGAGTGCCATGCCGGCATCGAGAGCATGATTGGATGGATTAAGCGCGAGTGCCTGGGTGACATCAAGGCGGCGCAATCCTGGAAGGAACTGCACCAGGTCATGCACGACAACGGCTTGGAGCTCCGGGCACGAGGGAATGGGTTAGTCGTGGTGGCCGACGACGATGTGACGATCAAGGCCAGCACCTTGGGACGAGATTTCTCCAAGCCAAAGCTGGAGGCCCGTTTCGGGCCGTTTGAACCTAACCAAGCTCATAGAGACAAACCCCGCCGACAGTACCGTAAAGATCCGGTACGACTGCGGGTGAACACCACTGAACTTTACGCCAGGTACAAATCAGATCAGCAGAACTCAGCGGCTACCAAGACAGCAGCTTTGGAGAAGGCGCGACAAGCGAAGAATCAACGGATTGCGCGTGCCAAAGCGAAGGGGAAGGCGAGACGTGCATTGATCAAGCTTGCAGGTGGTGGTCGACTGACCAGGAAGCTCCTGTATACACAAGCCAGTAACTCCTTGAAATCGGAGATTGATGGAATTGAACAACGGTACCGGGCAGATCGCCAGGCGATCTATCAGGCACAGGGCCGGCGCACCTGGGCGGACTGGTTGAAGCAGGAGGCCATAAAGGGCGACAGGCAGGCCCTGGATGCCCTCCGGGCGAGGAAGGCCGCTCAGGGCCTCAAGGGGGACACAATCAAAGGCGAGGGTGTGGCAACACCTGGTCATCCCCAAGTGATCGACAACATCACCAAGAAGGGAACAATCATTTATCGCGCCGGCGCGACTGCTGTACGTGATGACGGCGACAAGCTGCAACTTTCCCACCAGGTAACCGGCGAGGCCGTAGAGGCGGCCTTGAGGGTGGCCATGGAGCGATATGGAAATCGTATCGCTGTTAACGGATCACCGGAGTTTAAGGCCCGGGTAATCCAGTCGGCAGCACTTTCCCAGCTCCCTATCACCTTCACCGATCCGAGGCTTGAGCAACGGCGGCAAGCCATGCTGAGAGACCTCGCCACGCTCAAAAGCAAGACGCCCACCAAACGGCCAGGCATGCCGCAGGTCGGCCAGGAACCACCTCCCCATCGGCGGAAGGGCCTGCGGTTATTGAGCCAGGTGGAAGTAATGCGCATCGGCGGTGCGAAGAATGCACCTGTACCTAATACGCTGGAGCAGCGCCGAGTGAAGATACGGACAGAGCTAGCGGCAAAAAGGGCCAAACGGAGCAATAAAGGGCGAACATTGTAAACACAAGAGGATTGATGAAATGAGACACAAAATTTTAGCGGCTAAAATTTTTTCGATTGCGATTATCCTGGAGTCATCATTTTCTGGACCAGCACAGGCAGGCATACCTACATTCGATGGGGTTAATCTTGTTCAGAATATAATGACTGTGCTTGAGGAGACTGCACAGACTTATAAACAAATTCAAGAATATAGGACACAACTCCAGCAGTATCAAAACATGCTGCAAAATACTATGGCGCCAACGCAGAATATCTGGGATGACGCGACGACGACAATGAATAATCTGCGTGGAGCTATCGATACTCTGAGCTACTACAAAACCCAGCTCGGCAGCTTAAGTAGCTATTTGGACAAATTCGGGGATCTCGATTACTACATGAATTCTCCTTGCTTTGACGGCAGCGGCAATTGCACGGCCGCCGAGTGGGCGAAGCTCGAAGAGACCAGGTCGCTGGGCTATGAATCTCAGCAGCGCGCCAACCGCGCATTATTCGAGGGCCTTGACCAGCAACAGGACGCGATAGAGGACGACGCCAGGCAACTGGAGCGGCTTCAGTCTGCGGCTACCGGGGCTGGGGGACAGATGGAGGCCATCGGATACGCCAACCAGCTCGCCAGCCAGCAGGCAAACCAGCTATTGCAGATTCGGGGGCTGTTGATCGCACAGCAGAACGCTGTGGCCACCAGGATGCAAGCACAGATGGATGAGGAAGCCAGGCAACAGGCTGCGAGTAAACGATTTCGAAACAATGGATTTATTAAGAGTACTTCCCCCAAATCCTGGGGAGACATATAGGGAGATTGAAAATATGACTATTCAGAAATTGTCGTTGATTGCGTTTCTCTCACTTGCAGGGTGTTCACAAGAACAGGCAACCATGCCAGAAGTGAACATAGAGAACTGTAAGCGCGAAAACATCATGGCCCAGGAGCCGGAGAGTCTCCGAGAGGAGTTCGCATCAAAATGCATTGATGAGAATCCATTCAAGCCAAGCAAACCCCCCAAATCGTGGGGCGACATATAAGGAGGAAACCCAGAATGAAATACTTGATCAAAACCCCGGTACTAATCATTTTCTCGGCAGTGATTGGCTTGATATTGTTAACAACGGATGCGAGTGCCGCCATTAACAATGATGGCATTATGGATCAAGTCCTGAGTAAATTCGAATCTAATGTCAGCAATTGGTCTGGCGTTATTGAATCAGCCGCGACACGTCTATTTTGGACGCTCGTGCTGATCTCTATGGTAATTACATTCGGATTTATGGCATTACGAAAAGCCGATATCGGAGAATTCTTCGCGGAATTTACCCGGTTTACTATATTCACCGGGTTCTTTTGGTGGCTACTGATCAATGGACCTGATTTCGCGCGTTCAATAATCAATTCGCTAAGACAGCTAGGTGGGTCAGCGGCGGGTTTAGGTGGCTACAGTGGGCATTTTTCACCGTCCGAAATCGTAGATATCGGTTTTATCATGCTTGGTAAAACACTGGTCGAATCATCGCTTTGGTCACCAGTCGATAGCGCGGTAGGCATCGCGCTAGGATTCGCAGTATTGCTGATGACCGCAATGATTGCCGTGAATGTACTACTCCTGTATGTCACTGCCTGGATGATGTCCTATGGGGGGATTTTCTACCTTGGATTCGGCGGGTCACGATGGACTTCGGAGATGGCGATCAACTATTTCAAAGCGGTGCTTGGAATCGCCATCCAAATCATGACAATGATATTGATTATTGGCATTGGCGTGTCACTGATCAACGAATATTACACCAATATGCAGACGCAACTTGATCTGACAGAAATGGCGGTCGTTACTGTTGTTATTTTCACGATAATGCTGTTGACCAACAAGGTACCGCAACTACTAGCCGGGATTATTACCGGGCACGCGCCGAGTGGCATGGGTATTGGACAATTTGGTACCGGGGCCATGTTTGGAGCCATGGGTACGGCAACTGCCGCCAGTGCAATGGCTGGTTCAATGATCTCCTCCGGAGTTGCAGAGGCAGCCGGCGGAATGTCTGCACTCAAGGCGGCATTCACAGCAGCGAATGCGGATATAGCATCTGGGAGCGACATTCTCACTAATACGCTTAGTAGCGATGCCGCCTCCTCTGGTCACAACGGAGATGGACCTGGAGGTGCGACTGGTAGTGAATCTCCACTGCCAATGACGGAAACTACACCTTTTGCGAAAGCGGCAGGGTTTTCCAGCGATGCATCCGAAAGCTCGGCATCTGCTACATCTGAAAAATCCCAAAGTGAACATACGCCAGGCAATAACAACCCGGCATCTCCGGGAGGCTTTTTCTCTGCTTTTTCTCATGGTACCGCTGATATGGCAAAGGCAAAGGTCAATTCCGTGATGGAATCTGCCAAGGAGCGTATCGCGGATGCGATTCAGGCAAGGAGCGCAGATTCCGCTGCCTCATCTGAAGGCAATAGTTTGGGATCTGCCGATGAGACTGAGGTTAATATGGCAGCGGAGATTGCTGCCTTCGTTGGGACTGATACCAAGCAGTCCTGAAGCGCGCCGGTCGGCCCTTCGACAACCGACCGGCACTTCCACTCAACACCTGATAGGAGGTGAAAAATGGCAACGCAACATAATATCGAAATCGGCCAAGTGGTACACCATGCGGCCAGCCAACTTCTGGGGATCGATTGGATGGATCAGGAGACAGCCAGGGAAATATCGCCAATAGCGGAAGCTGTCGCCAATATGGTCACAGTTCTGTACTACCAAGCGGAAACGGGACTGGCGAGCAGGAATGACTTCCTGGAGGCGCAGGATACATTGCGCCAGGCGATGCCATTCCCGGACCCCGCATAGTTTCAGATATTCGACTTTAGCGAGGCGGCCTCTTGTGCCGCCTTTTTCGTTGTTGGTGTCGGCAGCGGATTGTTGGAACCCAGGCTCTCGGCCCAGGCTTGTAGCACCTGGTGTTCGATCACGCGGCCGGCTACAACATCCCCCATACCTTCGCGCGTAAGATGTTCACGCTCTCCTTCAACCAGACCGATTTCTTCAAAATTCATGCTATCCTGCCTCCACAAGGATCAAGGCTGAGCCCAATAGATAACTATGCCTACCCTATCAATTAGAGACAAAGATAGCATTATGAGTAATTGCTTAACTTATTGTTTTATAAGGCAATCGGGAGAGGACAGATCAAACTAATGGATTAGGAATTTTCACTAAACCAAATACAACAAAAATATTAAATATCAATAAGTTATCGGACACACCATAGCGTGCGGAGCTGCTACTCTTTAATGATTTAGTAAGTACGAATGCGCCTTGTGTCATGAAGACAGGCTAAATTTTCTCAATAGCTTAAGATCGGATTTAACCGATTTTGTAATTTCCTTAGCTGTTAGACCTTTTGCCACCTCTCTAGAAGTGACATCTAGCGTCACCTTTGCAGGCACTTTTTCAAGATTTACCGAATTTCTACCAGCCATTTTCTTCGCTTTCATTTTGTGTATTCCGATGCTTTGTTTTTGAGCGCTTCAAGGTGATGTTCCAGCTTCATACGAACAACAAACCTCTCTACAACCCATTGATAAATTGGCCTTTTTTTCTTCTGGAAATATTTTTTCTTGTCGGCAACAACAGTGAGCACGTACGGAACTACCCCCCTTCGGGGATCGAGTAAAGGGTAGCATATTAATGATCCATTATCTATCTCTGCGCTATCGCCAACCGCATAAGCACCTTCTCCACCCTTTTCGGCCTCAGCTTTGAAATCTTCAATCACTACCATTCTTCTACTCTTAATGGCCTTACAAATGGAGCTATGCGGCTGCTGTAGAACCTCCATCTGCGTTCTTGGCGGCTCAGACGCAGGAGCATAATAATACCACTCAACAGGCAATCCGCCTTCGATTAAGGCAATTGTGACCTTAAATGAGACTCCTGAAGTATCAATAGAATCAAAGAAACCGTGTAACCCCTCAGCCAATAGCGCTATTTGCTGGCTAGGCTGAGTAATTTCAAGAAATATTGCTGATGGATCAGAATCGGAAACTCCATTCTCAAGGCCCCACAACACATTATCAAATCGCTTCGCCTTTGAACCCACCACTTTTTCTAAGGTATCAAAAAGACTCAAAAGGCCTTTGGTATCGATCTCATCATTTCCTTGCGAGAACCCTTGAATAACGCCGTATATCACTGTCAAGATGTAAATATAAAGAGCTGCAAATACTAACGAGGAGAATTGGTTTTCAATAAAAAATTTAACGATGGCTTCAGGAAGTTTGGCGTGAATAGACTCGAATTTATAAAACGCAAGCAATAGACTAGGAGGAGCGGACACAATTAACGGCCCCAAGATATATCTTGCCCACCATTTTTCTAAAAACCTCGCCAGGCTTTTAAAGAACTTTTGTGATCGACTCTCGTGTGATAATGAGGAACGCACGGTCCTTCGCTCTAATTATTACTGTTTTCTCTGATACTTACAGAAAACACTTATATCTTCACGTTCATAATCAAGTCAATCATTGTTTTCTCATTGTACAAATTCAGGAAATCTGGGAATCTCCTGATCTCGTAACTATTTAAGGGTAAGCTAACACCTGCCATTTTTCAGTTATAACTTCTTGAGTATGGCTAAAAGATCGAAAAACCGCTGTAATTTCTAGTTCAGATAGCGCTTAGCTTCCCGCGCATATACTGGCAATGTAATGTTTACTTCTGGCCGAGGCTGTGTGGATGCGCTGAAGAACTCCCGGTGAACCAATCTCCGCAGACCCTCCATAAACCGCAACGCGAACAGTAATAAGAATAATAATATTCTTAATTACTTCGATAAATAACTATCTGCGACGGAAATACCTACCTCAATTTCTCAACCAAGTCTTCCGCCCTCAGATGCGTATATCGCCGTAGCATCTGCATAGACTTATGGCCACTGATTGCTGCAACCTCCTGATCGCTAAGCCCTTTCTCAACTAGCCTAGACACCGCCTCATGGCGTAGATCGTGAAAACGGAGGTCGCTGATAGCTGCCCCCTGAAGCATATTGGACCAAACCTTGCTGATCGTATAAGGCCGGCGCTTTTTATCCTTTCCAGGCTCTCCATAGAAGATCAGGTCCACGCCCTTAGGTCTCGCTGGGTGTGCAATAGCCTGGCGTAGAACCCTTGCGGCACGTCTCGACAGCGGCACCGTACGGGCGCTGCCGTTTTTTGTGGCATTGAGGCGAACGATGCGCCTTTGCAGGTCCACCTGATCCAATGTGAGGGATAGGATCTCTCCCTGCCGCATGGCCGTATAGAGAGCGACCCGGACAGCCCAGGCCAGCATAGGATTGGAGTGCCGGTCACACGCCTTGAGCAGCCTCTTAGCTTCACTCCAGCTGAGCCGTCTGTTTCTCCCCTGCCCCGGACTGGGTTTCCGGATGGCGGCAACCGGGTTGGAGATCAGACCGAGCCCCCATTCACGTATTGCCACCGTATAGAGGTTACTCAGTAACGCAAGCTCCAGGCGGACAGTAGACGCAGAAAGGGGACGACCAGTTTTCTTGCTAATAGTGTTCAGACGAAGGTCGCGGTAGTCCGCGAGGATCTTGGGATTGATGGCGGCGAGGGCATAGTCGCCCAGATGCTTCTTTAGAGGCTTTGCCCTGCCTGGCTCCCGATTCGTGGAATCAGCTCCCTTCTTCGTGGGGGTGATCTCTCGCAGGTAGAGGTCGAGCGCTTCTTTTACGGTTGTGGTTTCAGCAGCGCGGCGGGAAACGAACACGCCTCGCGCCATCTCATCTTCGACACTGCGCGCCCAGTCCTCAGCGTCTTTCTTGACTCGAAAGGTCTTGATCGTGGTTGGCCAGCCCTTGCGCCGAACAACAGCCTTCCATCTGCCTGACGACCTTTTGGTTATCGTCGCCATGAATCCTCCCTAAACGTACAAGCCAGGAACCCCGAAAACATAGGAGTGTACCGTTATTGTACCGTTGAGGGAGATTTTGACCAATGGACTAACGGAACTTCATCCTAACCCATTGAATTAATTGGAGCCGGCGAGAGGATTCGAACCCCCGACCAGCTGATTACAAATCAGCTGCTCTACCAACTGAGCTACGCCGGCTGAGGAGAGCGAATTCTAAGCATTTCTACGGGTCCTGGCAAACCCGTGCTGGGATGTGACAGAAAAACCAGCAGGAAATCTCCTCAGGGACAATCGGTCCGCTCAGAAACCAGTTGGGGATAGTCCTGTAGCAACCCCTGCCAGTCGGCGTCTCCGATCGGATTACCTCCCGTAGCCTGGAAACTCAACCAGTATCTCGTCGACTCCCGGTATCGCGGCTGAATAACAGATTCGAAGCCCAGGGCCTCAATTTCACTCCTGCGCACCTCGGCACGATCCTCGTCTCGGAAAAGACCCAGGGAAATCGCATGCGCCAGGTCACCACTGGTAAACCGCCACAGGTCATTGACGCCAGACTGCTCCAATCGCTTTGCGATTTTTATCGCGTCCTGACGTGTTTGTTGCGGAGGAATAAGAACCCAATAGCCGGCCTGCTCATTTCGCTGTTCGGATTGCAGTTCCGGCTTTACCCCCAGAGCACGAAGCCTCACAGAAATCTGCTCAGCATCACTGCGCGACTCCACATATCCTACTATCGCACAGTACGGAAGGATCTCTTCAGGCTCCTGCGCAATATCCATTGCCTGTTCTGGCAGCGATTCTGAAGGCTTTTCCGGCTCAGCATCCGGCGGAGTCTCATCCACACTCGCCAAAGGGGCTTCTACTGACGGCGTGGCTGGCGCTTCTGCGATTTCAGAATCGGACTCATCAAGTTCAGGCACGGCAACGTCGTCCACCTTTTCCCGAGCCAGGGTCAGCCCCCCCACATCCGGCAGTACCGTGACTTCGACTTCTGCATGCTGTCGTGGATAACCCACTGCGAAGATACCGATATTGGCAAGCAGCAGTAGGAGGAAAAGCCATTTCATAGGATAAAGGATCAATCTGAATTTCGGGATTGTAAGGCCAGCCCCTGCAACACCAGATCAGGAATCAGTTGGTAATTAATCCCGAGGTGAGGCGCCAATAATGCCGCATCTCCCCCCGTCAGTAGACACTGAACCTCATGCTGAGTTTGGGCAACTCTTTGCAATTTAAGAAGAACGTCTTTAATTATGCACACGTGGGTCAGAATAGCACCGCTTTCAATCGCAGTTGCGGTATCAGTCGCAAAAACGTCGATTTTTCCTTGAAGCGGAGTAGTATCAAGATCCGTGCTCGAGAGAAGACAACGGGAAAACCCCCTCACACCGGGTAGGATCAGGCCCCCCAGATGTACTCCCCTGGCATCGATGGCATCCAGTGTGGTGGCAGTACCACAATCCACAACCAGTACCGATGAGTGTACAAGATTCCAGCTGCCCAGAATCGCAAGCCATCGATCCACTCCAAGCTGCGACGTCTTTGCATATCCGTTTGTAACACCATTTTCAGACTTGCGGGTCTGCGCCAGCGTTACCTTTGACGGCCAATTCTTACGTATCCATTGAATCATCCCGTCCTGAAGGTCCTGATGTCGTACTGAAGAGATGGCAACTTCCGATGGAGGAGGCAGTTTGCTCCAGACCCGATCCAGGGTATCAACCAGATCGTCGACCTGCTCTCGATGAAGTCTATGGGCGTCTAATTCATCCTCCGTGGCCCATTTCACTGCCGTATTACCCAGGTCCACGAACAGTTTCATTGGAATGTTGCCTTATTGTAGGAACGGAGGCTTACTTCACCGGCGTGAAAAACAACCGTTTCCCCATCAATACGCAATCGAATTCCACCTGTAGCATCGACACCGATATGCTCCCCATGGATCTCTTCCCGTGCATTCCTGATAACGACCGGTTTACCCAACAACTGATCATGACGATGCCATTCATCCAGAAATCCAGCAAACCCCTGATCCCTGTATTGTTGTGCAATGTTGTTGAGGTGATAGATAAGTGATGCAGCGATCTCATTCCTCGTGTAGGGACGTACACCTGGAATAGAGTCCAGATCAATCCATGGTTGATCAATGCCCTTACCATAGTCATCCAGACGGGTATTCAAGCCAATGCCAATTACGACTTGAGAAGGCCCCTCAGCCTCTCCTGCCACTTCCAGCAAAAGTCCGGCCAGCTTCTTTCCCTGCCAGTGGACATCGTTGGGCCACTTGACACCAGCACCCTGGCAATCAAGCTGATTGAGCATGCGCATGACTCCAAGAGCTGAAGCCAGACTTAATCCGGCCATCTGGGTCGGAGGCAGATCGAACTCAAACAGGATTGACAGGTAGACATTACGTCCGAAAGGTGAAATCCAATATCGTCCATGCCTTCCCTTGCCCGCAGACTGTTGTTCTGCCAGACAGACACTTCCTGAGGACACTCCTGTTCGACCCTGCTGCATGAGCCAGGCATTTGTAGATCCGATCGTGGCGTGGAGGTTGATCTCTGGTTTGTTCAAGAGACCCAAATTCTCAAGATGAGTGGAAATAAGCTGTTGGTCAAGCAAGTCGATAGGCGCCTTTAGACGGTAGCCACGTCCTTTAACTGCATCGAACTCCAAATCATATCGTTGCTTGATGGATTTTAGCTTTTTCCATACCCCGGCCCGACTGATACCGAGTTTTTCACCCAGTTCATTACCCGAGTGAAAAGTGCCATCCGCCATAAGCCGGATGAGATCAAAATGATCACTCATGTCCATACAGCCATTGATTCAACCTGGAGCGTTTCTCAACACTGAGATCGTCAGGCAAATGAAAGTAACAGGTATCGGCCTTTGCAGGTGAAGGCGTAACCTGAACTGCCATCATTTCGTCTCTGCGAAAAAAATGCACCAGGATACAATCGCCCGGTGTTGTATCCGCGAGGTAGTTCTCCAGCTGTTTTACATTCATGCGCAGGTTATCAACGGCAACAATTTCATCGCCCGGCGCCAATCCGGCGGCCTGGGCTGGCCCATCGTCGAAAACCTGAACAATTCTGATCACCTGACCACCATCGGCAAGTTTTGCACCTAAATCAATGTGTGGATCCTCCTTCGTGCTGAAGGACTTTACGACTCCACCCAAATCTTCACTGGATCGTGCTTGAATGAGTTTCATCTGGACACCGAATTCAGAAAGTGTGTGTTCGAGTGGCAAATCCTCTGTACTTCTCAGTCCAAGATCCAGCAGTTCTCGTAAATCGACTCCTGACACCTCAGTGAGTATGTGCTCCATGACACCTTCCGGTAAACCCACTCCAGGTTTCCCATATTGAGTCCAGAGATAACGCATGATGTCGTCAAGTGAATGCTTGCCGTGGGATTCCAGACGAATGGTCAGATCGATCACTAAAGCCAGCAAAGCGCCTTTTGAATAGTAACTCACCAACGCATTGGGTGCGTTTTCATCCTGCTTGTAAAATTTCGTCCATGCATCAAAGCTTGACTCTTCCAATGTCTGCTTGGTTCTGCCGTTGGCACGCATTACCCGTGTTACAGTTTCTGCCAGCATTTCCAGATAGGATTCTGCATCGATGACACCGCTTCGAACCAGCATCAATTCATCATAATAGGAGGTAATCCCCTCAAAGACCCAAAGCTGACGGGTGTGTACCTCCCTATCAGTACCGTTTTTTTGAAACACTTCGGGTGTAATACGCTTAACATGCCATTGATGAAAATATTCATGGCTACACAAAGCCAGCAATCTGCGATAACCGGAGGTGATATCCTGTTTGTTTCTGGCGAAGAGTTCGTGACGGGGAAAAATGAGACTCGTTGAATTCCTGTGTTCCAACCCGCCGTAACTACCCCCTGTGATGCGCAGCATAAAAAGATAATTCTCAGCGGGTTGTTCACCAAACAGTTCCACCTGCTTCTCACAGATTTTTTTCACTTGTTCACACACAGGTTCAAGATCAAGTGACGGCATGCCGCTGACAACCAGACGGTGAGACTTTTTACCCACTGTGAAGTCATGATCGGTGAATTCGCCGATTTCAAAAGGATAATCTATCAAATCCTCATAACTATCCGATTCGTATTGACCAAACCCATTTGCATCAACGTTCAAGGCACGCATTCCTGTTGCGACACGCCATGATTTGATGTCTGGTATTGTTGGCATTTCAACATTCAAACGACATTGTTGTTTTTCCTGGGAAGATACCGCCAGAAACAGGCAGGGCCCGTTGAAATAGGCATGGGTGGCATCAAAATGAGAGGTTCGGACGGTCAATTCCCAGGCATAGACCAAGTATTTAATTGTCAGCGGTCCCTCTACCGAATCAAATTGCCAGGTCTGCTTATCCAGTTTTTGTCCATTCACAGCCCCAGATCCGTTAAACGCCTCTATGGTTATGATATTGCGTGCATAATCACGAATCATGTAACTACCACGAATCCATGCCGGCAGATACACCACCTGTCCATCTGGATCAGGATTCTCAATATACAGCTCGACTAGAAACTGATGAGAATTGGGAGAATAAAGTTTTAATGTGTAATCAACCATTTCTACTCCCAATCCAGAATTGCCTGCTGACCACGCGCATTGATTGGACGGGCCAAAAGCCCTGCTTGTGTGGCACTAATTCGATATTTTGACTGTTCTTTTGTAGGCATATACACGGAGCTACCATATAGGCTATCCGCCAACACGGTATGAGTTGCAAGGTAAGTCGTCAAATTTTCTGAAAACCCCGACGACTCAGACAAATCGTAGATCGGATCCGGTGAATTACCGTTTTTCTGAAGTCTTCCCGTAAATGATTCCAAGCGAACAACGGGATCTTGTCCAAGTATGGAAAACCACGGCTTCCATTTCAGGAAACGCGCATCAACACGCCATTCGTCAGAGTTGATCCAAAATACCCGGGTCTTCCCCTCGCGTACAAACGAAACCGGAACACCTCTGTCCGAGCGCTTACCGATAAGAATATCGGCGAGATGTGTTTCACGGGTCAATTGAATGTAGGTCTGCAAATTCGCTAAAAGCAGAAACATCACTGTAGATGCAAACAACAACAACATCCCAAGACTACCGTTGAAACTGGCCTTGACGAATTTTCGTGAAACAAATATTTGCCGAAATGACAATCCCAGCAACAACAAACCAATAAAGAGTGTAATTAACGCAGGCAGCACTTTGACAATATCCATGAGACAGACGATCTCCTGGCGTTTGAGTCTACGCTGTTTGACAAAAAAAAACCCCGTATCGTTTCCGATACGGGGTTTTGCTGTAAAAACCTGGCAGTGTCCTACTTTTACATGGGGAGACCCCACACTATCATCGGCGCTATGTCGTTTCACTTCCGAGTTCGAGATGGGATCGGGTGGTACCAACATGCTATAGCCGCCAGGCAAACTGGTGGGATTGATGGAACTCCATCAATCCGGCATTCGGTTAGATCGCTCTATGTTTGTTTGCATTTGCTTGAGCAACACCAAAACTCTTGGGTGTTATATGGTCAAGCCTCACGGGCAATTAGTACTGGTTAGCTTCATGCATTACTGCACTTCCACACCCAGCCTATCAACGTTGTAGTCTTCAACGGCCCTTTAGGGACCTCAAGGGTCCAGTGAGATCTAATCTTGGGAGGGGCTTCCCGCTTAGATGCTTTCAGCGGTTATCCTGTCCGTATATAGCTACCCGGCAATGCCACTGGCGTGACAACCGGAACACCAGAGATACGTCCACTCCGGTCCTCTCGTACTAGGAGCAGCTTCCCTCAAATCTCAGACGCCCACGGCAGATAGGGACCGAACTGTCTCACGACGTTCTAAACCCAGCTCGCGTACCACTTTAAATGGCGAACAGCCATACCCTTGGGACCGACTTCAGCCCCAGGATGTGATGAGCCGACATCGAGGTGCCAAACACCGCCGTCGATATGAACTCTTGGGCGGTATCAGCCTGTTATCCCCGGAGTACCTTTTATCCGTTGAGCGATGGCCCTTCCATACAGAACCACCGGATCACTAAGACCTACTTTCGTACCTGCTCGACTTGTCTGTCTCGCAGTCAAGCACCCTTATGCCTTTGCACTCGTTGCGCGATGTCCGACCGCGCTGAGGGTACCTTCGTGCTCCTCCGTTACTCTTTGGGAGGAGACCGCCCCAGTCAAACTACCCACCATACACTGTCCCTAACCCGGATAACGGGTCGAGGTTAGAACTCCGAATACATCAGGGTGGTATTTCAAGGTTGGCTCCACGAAGACTGGCGTCTCCGCTTCGAAGCCTCCCACCTATCCTACACAAACATATTCAAAGTCCAGTGCAAAGCTGTAGTAAAGGTTCACGGGGTCTTTCCGTCTAGCCGCGGGTACACTGCATCTTAACAGCGATTTCAATTTCACTGAGTCTCTGGTGGAGACAGCGTGGCCATCGTTACGCCATTCGTGCAGGTCGGAACTTACCCGACAAGGAATTTCGCTACCTTAGGACCGTTATAGTTACGGCCGCCGTTTACCGGGGCTTCGATCAAGAGCTTCGGACGAATCCTAACCCCATCAATTAACCTTCCGGCACCGGGCAGGCGTCACACCCTATACTTCCTCTTTCGAGTTTGCAGAGTGCTATGTTTTTAATAAACAGTCGCAGCCACCTGGTCACTGCAACCCTCTTCTGCTCCGAGAGCATGTCTCTTCACATACCAAGGGCGTACCTTCTCCCGAAGTTACGGTACTATTTTGCCTAGTTCCTTCACCAGAGTTCTCTCAAGCGCCTTGGGATTCTCACCCTACCCACCTGTGTCGGTTTAGAGTACGGTTACTTATTACCTGAAGCTTAGAGGTTTTTCCTGGAAGCATGGCATCAATCACTTCGTCTCACATGGAGACTCGTCATCACGTCTCAGAATTGCCTGTCCGGATTTGCCTAAACAGACTCCCTACACGCTTAAACCGGGTAAACCAACACCCGGATGACCTAGCCTTCTCCGTCACCCCATCGCAGTAATAAGTAGTTCCGGAATATTAACCGGATTCCCATCGACTACGCATTTCTGCCTCGCCTTAGGGGCCGACTAACCCTGCGCCGATTAGCGTTGCGCAGGAAACCTTGGGTTTTCGGCGAGGGGGCCTCTCACCCCCTTTATCGTTACTCATGTCAGCATTCGCACTTCTGATACCTCCAGCATGCCTTACAGCACACCTTCGCAGGCTTACAGAACGCTCCTCTACCATGCGTGCAAGCACGCATCCGCAGCTTCGGTACATGGCTTAAGCCCCGTTAAATCTTCCGCGCAGGCCGACTCGACTAGTGAGCTATTACGCTTTCTTTAAAGGGTGGCTGCTTCTAAGCCAACCTCCTAGCTGTCTATGCCTTCCCACATCGTTTCCCACTGAGCCATGATTTTGGGACCTTAGCTGGCGGTCTGGGTTGTTTCCCTTTTCACGACGGACGTTAGCACCCGCCGTGTGTCTCCCGCGATTGCACTTCCAAGTATTCGGAGTTTGCATCGGTTTGGTAAGCCGGGATGGCCCCCTAGCCGAAACAGTGCTCTACC
>JBEVWC010000018.1:0-135000 GCA_040506775.1 Candidatus Thiodiazotropha sp. | reverse complement strand
GTTTCCCCCATTGTCCAATATTCCCCACTGCTGCCTCCCGTAGGAGTCTGGGCCGTGTCTCAGTCCCAGTGTGGCTGATCGTCCTCTCAGACCAGCTATGGATCGTCGCCTTGGTGAGCCATTACCTCACCAACAAGCTAATCCAACGCAGGCTCATCTAATAGCGCGAGGTCCGAAGATCCCCCGCTTTCCCCCGTAGGGCGTATGCGGTATTAGCTCGAGTTTCCCCGAGTTGTCCCCCACTACTAGGCAGATTCCTACGCGTTACTCACCCGTCCGCCACTCGCCACCAAGAGAGCAAGCTCTCTCGTGCTGCCGTTCGACTTGCATGTGTTAAGCATACCGCCAGCGTTCAATCTGAGCCAGGATCAAACTCTTCAGTTTAAGTTTGATAACTGCTTATGGCAGTCAATCTTTTTGACTCGAGATTCTCGGATAGAATTACTATCTTTCGAATGCTCTCTGTCGATCTTTTGGTTACCCAAAAATCAACGGAGCACCCACACAAATTACCTAACCTGATTGTTAAAGAGCTTCCCAAATTTTCGTCTGGGAAAGACCGCCTATTTTACAGTGCCGGTCGCTTGAGTCAAGAAGTTTTTTATCTTTCTTCAAGCTGGTCGGTCAGTCCGGCCATCGAGAGCGCGTATTCTACAGTCCGCGAATTCGTTGTCAACAACAATTTTCGAACTATTTTTCCGTCTCTCATCTCTTTCGGAAACACCCTGAGGTGGCTTCGAAAGAGTCGCGCATTATACGTCGATCTTTCCGTTCGTCAACAAAAATTCGATGCCGATTTTTTGCTGATTTCAGGTCGTCGAACTTCCCTTTTCTGCGGCAGTTTTGACCGCCGTGACCTCAATGCAGGCGCGCATTATAGCGACGGCTCACAAAGGGTCAAGCACTATTTCACGAATTCTTCACGAAACCGAAATACGGGCGAATTTTCTCTTGCCGACCTGGTACACCGATGTCGTCCCTGAAGCGATATTCAGGGAGGAATCCGCAACTTTCTCACCATCCACCCGTACCGCACCCTGTTTAATCATTCGATTGGCCTCGGATGTACTGGATACCAGCCCGGCATCCTTCAGGAGGTTGGCAATGGGATAACCCAGCCCTTGCGAGTCCAACTGGAGCTCAGGCATCTCATCAGGAATCTGCCCTTTCTGGAAACGCGCCACGAAGGCCTGATGAGCCTTTTGCGCTGCCTCATGGTCATGGAACCGCGCGACCAGTTCCTCTGCCAGGCGCACTTTCATATCCCTGGGATTTGCCCCTGCAGACACCTCTGCTCTCCAGGATTCGATCTCACTCATTGGCCGAAAGCTCAATAGCTCAAAATAGCGCCACATCAGATCATCAGAAATGGACATGATCTTGCCAAACATCTCCTCTGGAGGGTCCGTGATGGCTATGTAGTTGTTCAGAGACTTCGACATCTTCTGAACGCCATCCAGCCCCTCCAGGATCGGCAAGGTAATGACCACCTGGGGTTCCTGCCCGTAGGCTTCCTGAAGTTGCCGACCGACCAGAAGGTTGAACTTCTGGTCAGTTCCTCCCAATTCCACGTCCGCCTTGAGTGCGACCGAGTCGTAGCCCTGAACCAGGGGATAGAGAAATTCATGGATCGCGATTGGCTGCCCACCTGTATAGCGCTTGTTGAAATCATCACGCTCCAGCATTCTGGCCACGGTATGTTTGGCTGCGAGCTGAATAAGGTCAACCGCAGACATCTCACCCATCCAGGACGAATTGAACAATACCGTGGTTCGAGCAGGGTCCAGGATCTTGAAGATCTGATGTTCGTAGGTTTTGGCGTTTTCCAGCACATCCTCCCGGGTCAGAGGGGGCCGTGTCACACTTTTGCCTGTTGGATCCCCGATCATTCCAGTGAAATCGCCGATCAGAAAGATCACTTCATGGCCCATCTCCTGGAACTGACGCAGCTTATTGATCAGTACCGTATGCCCGATATGCAGGTCAGGGGCCGTGGGATCAAACCCAGCTTTAATCTTAAGTGGTTGTCCTCTCTCGAGTTTTTTTACCAACAACTCTTCTGGCAGGACTTCTTCCGTACCCCGTTTAATCAGATCCAGGGATCCCATGACATCGATCATTTAGCAAATCTCTAAAATTAAGACAATGGTTGCACACTCTACTAGAAGCATCTGATAAAATTAACCATTGAGCGTTACCTTTCTCAGACCCCTGAAGTAGTATTCTGGAATCACGGTTTTAAGCAGGTACTTGTTTAAACAGCGTTTATTGCGGTTTATATGTCATGCAAGATTTTAAGTCCTACACATTGGATAAAAGACCCGAGAGAGGCCAGCTAACCAGACGCCTGATGCTGGCGGTTGTCTTGCTGATCTTGATATCTGCCGGCTACCTCTACCTGAATTCCGCACCCAATGATACCCATCAGAAAGAACCTCTCACAGCACCGGATGCGACGGAGAGCAGCGAAGACAAGCTCATTCTACCGTTGAGTCTACCCGGCAGCAGTGATCAGTCGAACGAAACCCTACCGGTCCCCACTTTACAGTCGGGCGGTTTTCTAAGGGAGGCACAAGCAGCTGAGCCGGTGGCAACGGAGACATCTATCGCGGATGAACCCTCTCCCGAACCACTGTTCCAGACCCAAAAGCCCACCCGTGAGATCATCCATAAGATCAAGAGTGGTGACTCGTTGGCCACGATCTTTAAACAACAGGGGTTGAGTGCCAACCTGCTCCACCGCATTGTCCACTCCAGCGAAACAGCTAAGCAGTTGACGGATATTCGCCCAGGCGAGGAGTTGCACATCGCGCTCGACGACACATCGAACCTTATGAGTCTGAGACTCGTCCACAATAAGATCAGCAGTCTGGAAATCACGCAATCTGGTGAGGACTTCACTGCTACACAGCACAACCGGGAAGTGGAAGTTCGCAGCAACCATGTCAGTGGCACCATCGAGAACTCACTCTACCTGGCGGCGAAAAAAGTCGGTCTCTCAGAAAAACTCATCATGCAATTAGCGGATATTTTCGGATGGGACGTGGACTTCGCACTTGAGATCCGTTCCGGGGACCGTTTTACTGTCATTTATCAGGAAGACTATCTGGACGGGGAGAAACTTCAGGACGGACCTATTCTGGCCGCAGAATTCGTCAACCAGGGCAGAACTTATCGCGCCATTCGTTACACAGACGAATCCGGTCACTCGGACTATTACACGCCCGAAGGCCGCAGCATGCGAAAAGCATTTCTGAGAGCTCCTGTTGATTTCAGAAGAATCTCATCCAAGTTCACCCAAGAGCGCTGGCACCCGGTTCTGGGTAAGAAACGTCCTCATATGGGTGTGGATTACGCAGCGAAAACCGGTACACCGATCAAGGCCGCCGGTGATGGCAAGGTTATTTTTCGCGGTAAAAAAGGCGGCTATGGCAACGCCATCATCATCCAGCACGGCCAAACTTATACCACCCTGTACGGACATCTGTCGAAGTACAATAAATCATCTAAGAAAGGCAACAAGGTGAAACAGGGTCAGATCATCGGTTACGTAGGCCAGACTGGATTGGCGACCGGACCACACCTGCACTACGAATTCCGCGTCAACGGGGTGCACCGGAACCCTTTGACGGTTAAATTGCCCGCTGCAGAGCCAATCGCAAAAAAATACCGGGAAGATTTTCTGATCAAGTCTCAACCATTGATCAGCCAACTCGAATTGATAAACCGCACTATCGTTGCCGATGCCCAATAGGCAGATCTTTATCGGCTTGATTTCCGGTACATCCCTGGATGGGGTCGATGCTGTACTGGTGAGTTTCGAGGATAACCGCCCTCACCTGTTAGCCACTCATCACGAGCCCTACCCCGCAGCTATCAAGCAATCGATTCGTGACCTGTGCCTTCCCGGTAGTAACGAGATCGATCGCATGGGGTCTCTTGACCGCTTGGTTGCTGAAGTTTTTTCCCACGCTGCGCTACGTGTTGTGGAAGCAGGCGGTTTGACCCGCGATGCCATAGCAGCGATTGGCTGTCATGGACAAACTATCCGCCACCGCCCTGAACTGACACCGGCCTTCACGCTTCAGATCTGTGATCCGAACACCCTGTCTGAACTCACGGGTATCACCACGGTCGCAGACTTTCGTCGGCGTGACATGGCGTGTGGTGGGCAGGGCGCCCCCCTGGTACCGGCTTATCACAAAGCACTTTTTCAACAACAGGGGCAATCCAGAATCGTTTTGAATCTGGGTGGCATAGCCAACATCACCTGCCTGCCCGCTGATACAGCACTACCAGTCACCGGTTATGACACCGGGCCTGCCAATACCCTGCTGGACAGCTGGGCTGAGCGACACATCGGCACCTGCTATGACGACCAGGGCGGCTGGGCCCGCAGCGGAAGCAGTCATCCGGTGTTGCTGGATAGATTGTTGGAATACGACTATTTCAGTCTGCCCGCACCCAAAAGCACAGGGACCGAAACCTTTAATCTGAATTGGCTGCTCGAAAGAGTCGAACAACTCGATGTGGCGCCTGCGGATGTACAGGCGACCCTCGTGGAATTAACCGTTCAAACTGTGGCACAAGCCATAGAGCGCGAAGGTTATGCATCCTCACAGATACTGATTTGCGGTGGCGGCGTGCACAACGACTATCTGCTGGAACGCTTGAGCATCAGACTGCCTGAGTGCAGCCTTTCATCGACCCAGTCATATGGGGTTGAACCCGATTGGGTGGAGGCAATCACTTTTGCCTGGCTGGCAAAACGCACATTATCCGGCTTGAGCGGTAATCTGCCATCGGTAACGGGCGCGACCAGAGAGCTGATTCTTGGCGGAATCTATCCGGCATCCTGATCATTTCATGGAAACGGTCTGGACGAACTGCCTCTATGGAACAATATCTGCTCTGCCTTTTGCAGTTTAGATCTGGCGGTAAACTCTCGGAGAGTCACCACCAATCCTGTTATTGAGTATCCTCTTCCCGCGTGTAACTCCATTCATCGGCCAGCATCGAGGCTTCGAAAACAATCGTCCGGTTTCGTCCAAGTTGCTTTGCACGATAGAGTGCTCTGTCTGCAGAGTCCAGCAGGCACTCAGGGGTGTTCCTGGCGCATTGATCGACGCAGGCCAAACCGACACTCACAGTCACCATAATATTCTCGATCATGAGATTGGTTACCGCCTGGCGAATACTCTCAGCAATCATCCTGCCATCCTCAATACCCGTATCCCTGAGCAACACGGTAAATTCCTCACCACCATAGCGGAAAGCGTGGTCGGTCTTACGCAGGCGCGTTTTTAACAACTCACCGAAAGACCTTAAAAGTCTGTCACCCATAACGTGACCATGCGCATCATTCAACTGTTTGAAATGGTCGAAATCGAGCATCAACAAGGTCAAAGGCATTTCGTGTTCCAGAGCCTCGGATACCGCTTGTGCCAGAACATCTGCCAATGAGCGACGATTCAACAATCCGGTCAATTCATCCATCAGCGACATCGCTTCGAGATAGGACTCTCGGCGCTTTTGCGTGGTTACATCTCGCATCAATGCCACCATGCCCAATGTGTTACCGTTCTTAGTGGATATTCTTGAGGCCATGAGCCCGATGTAACGATCACCATACTGCACTGTTTCATGGAAATGCGGGTCATCATGATCCAGCAGTTGTTTAATCAGTTGCGGATCATCTACAAGATGCGGAAAACCAAATTTCTTTATTTCTCCTGATGATCGACCCAATAGCGTTTCCGCAACATGATTGACCAGGACGATGTCTCCGTTGCGGTCGGTCACAACAATCCCTTCGCCGGCATTCAGAATTATTGTCGTGAGTTTGTCCTGCTCCAGTTCCAAACCGGTGTAGGTTTCGCACAGTTTCTTCGTCATCGTATTAAACGAACGGGCCATTCTTCCAAGTTCGTCCTCACCCAATTCCGGAACCTGTTGTTCGAGATCGCCCTGTGCAACCCGATGCATCGCATCTGTAACCCTGCGAATGGGAGCAATAACCATGTTGTGTAAAAAAAAGTAGGTAAAGGTGAGGTACAGGAGCAACACCACGCCTAATACAACGATCGCCCAGTTTCGATTTGCTGCGATCGACTGTTCCGCCTTACGTAACGACGTCACAACACGAGCAAATCCGAGGACTGTTTTCTCACGCCCATGACACCGCCAGCACGCCCGGGAGTTCTCAATCGGCATCAGTACAGTATACAAATGTCGCTCATGATCCAGGTATGTATCCGGCTTACCGGTATTCAATACCCGATCCAGCCTCAAATCCTGCGTATCGTAGAGGCGATTTATCTTTACCACATTCCTGGGCGGATAGGCCTGGCGACCCAGAAGCGCATTGACCTCATCGATAGTCTGATTATCGAGAAAGGCTTCCAGACCATCGTTACGAACAAAACGAAAATCTTCCAGCTCGAGGACCGACTTCACATCTTTTGCATAGCGTTGCGCGGTTATGGCAGTACCTGTTTCCATGATCGCTTCAAGTCCAGCGATCACGGTAGCGACCATGCGCTGGGTCACCTGCTGATGCTCTGCCAGCACAACCTTGTATTGACTCTGAGTGTAGAATAGAACCAAGCCGACAAGAAAAGCAGTGGCCGCTGTACCAACGACCATCAAAATTCTGACGCCAATACTTTTCTTGTACATGAGTCCTCATACTTTGGCGTGTTGCCTAATCCAAACACGCACAGGTCCGTTTACTGTTGAATCCACACGTTCTGATTAAACATCCATAAAATTTTAGTGTAGTGTATCTTTGCGTTCGGTAGTGTGCCGGAGTCACCCGTCAGCTGGCACAGTTCACATTTTGCCCTCTGGGTGGAACAGAGTTCACGAATCAAGGGTAGGTTTTGGTGTCTATTGTTCATACCGGTACCTGAAGACCATACTCAAACAGACGAGAAACGACCTGTCGGTCACAAACTCCCGGTCAAATCCCAACCATTTCATTGCCAAGTAAAAATTTATCGCTCAGGAGCATCTATGAAATACATACCAGCCATGTGTTGTGTCATCGCGGGATTCGTCACGCTGCAAGCGTGTACCACTGTTGACCCCTACACCCGTGAGGAGGAGACCTCGAAAGCCACCACAGGCGCAGTGATTGGCGCGGTCGCAGGTGCGGTTTTGGGAATCGCCACATCCAAGGACAAGAAAAAGCGCAAGGAAAGGGCGCTCAAAGGGGCAGGCATCGGCGCAATCGCCGGCGGTGGCGTTGGCTACTATATGGATGTTCAGGAGGCCAAACTCAGGCAGCGTTTGCAGAACACCGGGGTCAGCGTGACTCGAAGCGGTGACAACATCATCCTTAACTTACCTGGAAACATCACTTTCGAGGTGGATAAATCAGAGTTGAAGCCTGACTTTGTGGAGATCCTCGGTTCTGTGGCGCTGGTATTGAAGGAATATAAGTCGACGATGATAGAGGTGGCCGGACACACCGACAGCACGGGTTCCGATTCATATAATCAGTTGCTTTCACAACAACGCGCCCAGGCGGTGACCAATGTGCTGATACGTGACGGGATTGCTGCTGTGAGAATTGATACCGTGGGCTATGGGGAAACCCGTCCGATTGCCAGTAATAACACCGCAGAAGGCCGGCAACAGAATCGTAGGGTTGAACTGACGCTGTTGCCCTATGTGGAGAGTCAGGAAAGATAACCTGACATCGAATCCAGGTCAGAGGGTCACCCCTCTGACCGGTGATCGATTGCCAGGTCTATCTCATACGGAGAATGATGAGCCGCAACCGCAGGTCGTGCTGGCATTAGGATTTCGGATCACGAACTGGGCGCCCTGCAAGCCTTCCGTATAGTCAACCTCAGCTCCCATCAGATATTGCATGCTCATAGGGTCCACCAGCAGCGTCACGCCATTAGTGGTGACCTTGGTATCTCCATCCGATTCGTTCTCGTCAAAGGAGAAGCCGTACTGAAAACCGGAGCAGCCGCCGCCTTGAATATAGACGCGCAACATCAGTTCCGGGTTACCTTCCTCTTCAATCAACGCTGCCACCTTGCTGGCGGCCGCTTCGGTGAAGACGATGGTGTCGTTCAATTCTTCTACAGTGCTCATGATCTGGAATCCTGCTGTAAGTTCACCTGGATGATCTCAGGTAACTGAATGGTCATATGTTCCCAGTATGCAATTTCCGATAAAAACAGTCAAGTATTATGCCGGGCCCATGGGAGATACACTCCAGCCCTGCACTGTGCGCCCCAAAGCGCCAGAATCACGACTGCTCGATGATTTCATCCCCCGCATCCGGGGTGGTCGTGGCGGATGTATGATCCTTCTCATGGGACAGCTTGAGGGGCTCCGGTTCACTGGCATGCACCAGTTTACCATTGACCTCAGCCCCCATGGCCATCTCCAGCATAGCATAGGTCAAGGTCCCTTTGATTCGGGCCTTGGGCGCCAATTCGACCCGGTTACTGGCGACAACGTCCCCGATGACCGTGCCGTTCAGCATCACGTTACCCACCCGGACATTACCGTCTATGGTGCCCATTTCACTCAGGGTCAGGGTGGCGAAGGGGTCCTCGGGATCAGATATTACGTCCCCCTTGATGACCCCATCCACATGCAGACCGTCACGGAAGGTGATGTCACCCCTTATTTCGGAACCTGACCCGATCACTGTTGTGATACGGGGAGTACGAAATTTCTTTTTGCTGCTACCAAACATGCTGTGATTCCTGTTTTTCCATCAAGAAACCGGTGACCATTCGTAGGTCTCACTCACCGGGGCGAGCTTACCCCCGGCGGGCTTCACGTCGATGGTTATCGTTGCTGGCTCAAAACCAGCGGGTATATGAATTTTACCTTCAAGATTCTGGAAGTAGCGAAAACGCATTTTCTGGCTTGGCTCTTTTTCATCAGTGAGCTGGTCCAGGGTCAGTTGTGCGGTTTTTCCGTCCTTAAGGCCCGTCACGTGCATCTCGATCTTGCCACTCACCACTGAGCCACTATTGATCACCTGGCTGACCGTGTACTTATAGACATACTGCTGATCTTCCAGCCCGGATTCCAACTTGAAATTCTGTACTTTGAGTACCTGCTTTTTGCTCGAGGTGGATACGATTCCCTTCAGGAATGCCAGCTCCTCTTCGAGTTCCAGACGCTCACTCTGCATGGTTTTAATCTTATCGCGAACCGCCAGAAGCGCTTCCCGATCAACTTCAGCCGCCTGCTTCACCATCGACAACTCGCGCTTCAGTTCATTACGCTCCTGTTCCAGGAGTTGAACCCGGCTCTGGCCTCCGGGCTGAAGACGGGCCAGCCCCTCGCGGATGCCATTGCCACCCTGCTGATAGGCCAGCCAGGCAACGCCGCCGAGTATCAGGGTCAACAGGCTGACACGCAGCCAGACAGGCGACCGCTCATGCGCGGCAACAATCTTGGGTACCCGGTATTTCTTGTCTATGCCCATGCAATCACGGCAGCAGCGCCACCTGCTCCAGGCCGCTGTTTTCCGCCAAACCAAACATCAGGTTCATGTTCTGCACGGCCTGTCCGGCAGCCCCTTTCACCAGGTTGTCGATTACGGAAGTCACTACGACGACCGACTCACCCTGGGGACGGTGCACCGCAATCCGGCAATGATTGGATCCCCGCACACTGCGGGTCTCGGGATGTGACCCCCCGGACATCACATCGACGAAAGGTTCATCCCGATACTGATCTTCGAACAGGGATTGAAGATCTTCCACTTCACCGGTCAGGCGGGCATACAGGGTCGCTTCGATACCCCGAACCATTGGCACCAGGTGCGGCACAAAGGTGAGACCCACATCAGCGCCAGATACCAAACCCAGGGTCTGACGAATCTCAGGCTGATGGCGGTGACCGGGAATGGCATAAGCCTTGAAACTCTCCCCCACTTCGCCCATCAGCATACCCACACTGGCCGAACGACCTGCTCCGCTGACCCCTGATTTGGCGTCAGCGATCAGGTAACCGGAGTCTATCAACCCCTGTTTCAGGAGGGGCAGGAATCCCAGCGTCACCGCCGTTGGATAGCAACCGGGATTGGCCACCAAACGGGCTTGCCTGATTGCATCTCGATTCAATTCCGGCAATCCGTAGACCGCTTCTTCCAGAAGCTCCGGGCAAGCATGGGTCATGCCGTACCACTTTTCCCAGATTGCGACATTTCGGATCCTGAAATCAGCCGCCAGATCTATGATCCGGCATCCCGATTTCAGTAATTCCGGCACCTGGGTCATTGCCACCCCGTTGGGGGTGGCAAAAAAGATCAGATCGCACTCGTCAAGTGGGGCATTGACCGGTTCGACATAGGCCAGATCGGTCAACCCCCGGAGATTGGGAAACAACTCAGCCACCGGCTTGCCGGCTTCCGAACGGGAAGTTATGGCGCGCAGTTCACAATCAGGATGCGCAACCAGCAATCTCAGGAGTTCTACGCCGGTATAGCCGGTACCACCGACAATTCCCACACTGATCATATGCTTTTAAACCTGTCACCTTATATATATGGGAGCCCAATACGCTTGTTCAGCACCCGGTTGCTGACGATTTATCGATCGATTCGGCCTATTCAGGCTTTTGAACAGGACGCCTCGAAAAGGTTACAGCAGCAAAAAATCCCAGCCAGTGCTGAGAAAACCGGATTGACCATGCGGCAAAATAGGGCTAGATAAATTGGATCCGCTTGTGGTCACTCGCAACCCGAAATGGCCACTTTTCTATCATAAGCCCTGATGGCGCTGAGAAAAAGCGAACCGGGTAAAATGGTTAAATAATGTTAATTCGTACATGAAATCCGGGTCTCACGACTGATCCGGGTGGTAATTCAGCCGCGCAGGCACCACATTAGTGGAATGGCCCGGTAAATAGAGAGCATCCCATGGAAACCATCAACACACTGGCATTGACCCTTGGAGCCGGCTGGGCAGCAGGCATTAACCTGTATGCCACGATACTGGTGCTGGGTTACCTGAGCATGACCGGTCATGTGGTCTTGCCCCCCGGCCTGGAGGTTTTGAGCGATCCCCTGGTCATGGGTATTGCCGGCCTGATGTACTTCATCGAATTCTTCGCCGACAAGACGCCTGGAGTCGACACCGGCTGGGACGCCATCCACACCTTCATCCGGATACCCGCGGGTGCCCTGCTGGCAGCGGGTGCCGCCAGCGGATTTGAAGTCAACCAGGCTGCCGAACTGGCAGCAGCCCTGGTGGGCGGGACCCTGGCGGCCGGTACACATCTGACCAAGGCCGGTTCAAGGGTGATGATCAACACTTCCCCCGAGCCTGTCTCGAACTGGACGGCTTCCCTGGCAGAGGACCTGGCGGTCATTGGTGGTTTGTGGACCGCCCTGAACTATCCGGTGCTGTTTCTGGTTCTACTGGTGCTTTTTACCGCCCTGGTGATTTGGCTGTTGCCGAAGATCTGGCGAGCCATCAAGGCCCTGTTCCGCAGGATCGCGGCATTTTTCAGTGGGGAGAAATCAGCGGACATGCAACAACCCGCCCCCGCAAAGGACCAACCCGATACCCTGAGATCCCTATTCCACAACGCGAACAACCCGGACCCACCGCCACCTGCTGATAAATGACATGAGTAATGCAGGCAGCGTTTCCGCTCAGCCGACCAGGAGACGCTGGCACTCCTGATGGGAACGGATCAGACTGTCCTCGATGGAAACGCCCGAGAACCAGTTCCCGGTCAAACCCAGTGACAGGCCTTTGAGATTGCGGTCGATCCAGGCGACCCGTTCATCCTGACCCAGACGCAGGGCTGGCAGCCGGTTAAGTTCATAGCGGCTGTCCAGGATCCGGTCTTGCGTGATACCCAATACCTCAACAATGCGCCTCAAGCGACCCTGGGCATCCCGTCTTCCCGGGCGAAAGTGAAAGGTGAATCCGCGATAGTGTGCATCCGGCACCAGATCCCGTGACACCACTGAGTAGAAGTCATCGTTTGGCGCGATGATCCCGGCCAGAGGGGGCATTGACAGCCCATCCGCGTTCACTCGCACCGCATGGCTTTCAATCTCCACCATCTCGATTTCCGCCAGAACGGCCGCGAGTTCCGGCAGAGACTGCGCCAGCAGCCGGGCTGCCACGTCCGGAGCAACCGCCAGCACCAGCTTGTGGGTGTGGATTGACTGGTTTTCACTGGTGTAGACGTCGAAACCGTTCTCCTGACGCACCACCCGTTGGACGGGTGTATTGGTCCGAATATCCAGGTCGCTGACCATCCCTTCGATAAAGGATTGCAGCCCACTGGGACCGGTATAACTGCGCAGGATCTCCTTGCGACGGGGCTTCTTGCGGAAAAGGGCATCCGCGGGAAATTCCCCCGCAGGCTGGCATACAACGGCATCCAACGCCGGCCCCAGCACATCCCGGTAGTTGCGACGTCCCAGGACCCGTCCAAAGTACTCCTCGGCGGTACGGCCTGCCTTCTTGCTCATCCAGAGCCTGGGCAGCACACCCAACAGTTCCAGGAAATTCAGACGGGAAGTTATGGAACAGAGCTGGCCATCGACCTGCATCTGATATCGCAACTTCTGCTTCGCCACCAGGCTGTCCAGTTGGCCGCTCTCCTCGAGCATCTGCAGGAAATTTCCATAGCTGTTGTAACAGGTGTGCGCACCCAGTTCCGCCCAGTAGTCACCGTGCTCCGTGTTGAAGCGGGCAGTATGGATGGCGCCGCCAATGTGCTGTGAAGCCTCCAGAACAGCGGCTTGGCAGCCCAGCCTTTTGGCCATCCTTGCGAATCCCAGACCGCTGATACCCGCGCCGATCACCAGAAGATCCATTGATTCCAAGATTGCCACCTTATTCCAAATTTGGGTTACATGAGGCATGTTGCCGGCAGGGCCGGAACCGCTACAGGTTTTGATTGTAATTCATTCCCTTCGCAGGAAGACAAGATTAACGGCAACCCGGCGGTCGCCTGGCAGGCTGTTGAAATGTTACTCAGACGGCACGATTCTGCATAGAAATCCGCCTCAAATGCCCATTTACTTGCATAAACAAAGCTTTTTCGGCGAATTTCAACAGCCTTCCAGTCTCTGTCACGTGCGTGATGCGGGAGTGCGGATTTGCCTGGTCCAATGAAAAACCGCGCCGGTTTACCCTGACGCGGTTTGATTTGTCTGCAAAGAGACTTGCGGCCTGTCAACCGCCGGAGGGGGAAACCTTATCCGCAGCCACCACCGGAACCACAGGTGCCGCAACCACCCCCACCACCGACTGGCTGGAGATTGTTGAATACGAAGCTGGCGTTGCCGTCGCCCTGATCGATGAAATCGATCTCCACGCCACGCAGGTACTGCAGGGTGCCGTCATCCACGATGACCTTGAAACCTTCGCACTGCAGAACGCCGTCATTATCATTGATCACATCGCTGAAGGTCATGCCAAAGCTGATCCCGCTGCAACCACCCGGGGTAGCGAAAACCCGCACGCCCTCGATGCTGCTGTCAACCTGTTGAAACAATTCGTTCATTTTGGTTTGCGCCATTCCGGTCAAGGTCAGGTCACTTTCACTCAGGGCATTCGGATTCATGCCATATCTCCTGAAAAATTCATCGAATGGTTCAATGGTAGCAAGAAATCGGTCAGCTGTACCAATTAACATAGAATATAAGTTGGTTTTTTCCTGAAATACCCCGCATCCCAGTATTAGCGCGGGCCTGAGCGGGATAACAGGTGACTCAGAACGCCAGCTGGTTGCGTACGTTCAGATCGAAAAGATGGCGTTCGGCATCCAGAAGATGCTGTCCCCAGTGCAGATGAAAGCCCTTGTGCCAACCCTCAA
The DNA here is from genome assembly GCA_040506775.1 of Candidatus Thiodiazotropha sp. Lineage (GTDB taxonomy): Bacteria > Pseudomonadota > Gammaproteobacteria > Chromatiales > Chromatiaceae > Thiodiazotropha. The sequence goes on along the minus strand of JBEVWC010000018.1, from coordinate 121,173 downwards.
CAGCCTGTTGCGGTTCGCCATCCAGTAACATCAGACCGGTCTTGAGTTCGCAGTAGATGTCGGTCAGATCATCCGCCAGGCTGCCGCTCATGCTCTGCCCGTCTCCGGCCACATCGAACTCCATCCAGTAGCCGTCGCGCTCTCCAAGCAGGGTTCGCAGAAAAGTGTACAGTTCGAACCGGGCATCCAGATCTGCCGCTGTGTGGTGCGTATTGTGGGGTGTCGGCAGGTTGAGTGCATTGACGGCTTCGTGCAGACGCGGCAGCAGACCCGCGATCTCCTGAAGCCACAGGGTGTTACCATCATTGAGTGACTCGACCAGTTGGCAATAGTCTCTGGCCAACGCTTCGAGCTTTTGTTCTTGTGGACTCATAGTCTCATCCCTCACAGCCATCCTACGCCATCCTGCATGCAACACACCGGATCTTTCGGTGATCCCCATGATGGCTGTACGCAACATTAAATGATCGTTGTACATACCAGAGTCTAGCAGCGATGCCGGTCAATCCTAGGAAAAACCCTTAATACACTTCGCGCTTCCGATAAACAAAATATATCCCGCAAAACCCCAACAAAACTGATGAGTCGGTTTCAAAATCCATTGCGGAGGACGGAATCTACCCAGTTCAAGCCTTCGAGGCAAATCTGCGCATGCCCCCGGATCGCGGAATCGGGATACAATCAGCGGATGCTTAAACAGACTGAAAAGCGGCCGGTTGTACTGGCGATTGGCGGACATGATCCGGTCGGAGGGGCGGGTATACAGGCGGATATCGAGTCGATCGGCTCGAACGGGTGCCATGCTGCGACCGCGATCACCTGTCTCACAGTTCAGGACACCTGCAATGTCCGCAAACTGATTCCCATCCCGGCAACAACCCTGCTGGATCAGGCCCAGGCGGTGCTCTCCGACTGTTGCGTATCCGCCATCAAGATCGGTCTGCTGGGCCATCAGGATAGCGCATCGGCCGTAGCCGAACTGCTCAAGGCAAATCCGCAGATCCCTGTGGTATTCGACCCGGTACTGGCTGCCGGAGGTGGCAGTGATCTGGCGAATCAGGGCTTGCTCTCAGTGATCCGGGATGAACTGTTGCCCCTGTGTCATCTGCTGACTCCCAACACACACGAAGCCCTGAGACTCAGCCGCCTGGATCAGGATGCAAGCCTCGACCACAGCGCACAGACCCTGCTCGGCACCGGAGCCCGGGCGGTCCTTGTCACCGGCACCCACGATATGAGCGATCCCCAGCAGGTGACCCACCGGCTGTATCGCCCCAATGAACCGGCCTGGCATTCCCGATGGCCACGTCTGGCAGGGGAATTTCACGGCTCCGGATGTACCCTGGCCTCCGCCATCGCTGCCGGACTGGCCCGGGGTCTGTCCCTGGTGGAAGCCTCACAGGCGGGGTTGGCCTACACCTGGTCGACCCTTGAAGCCGGATTCGCAGCAGGTCGCTGTCAGCGGATACCGTTCCGCTACCTGAACATGTCCCATACAGGAGCGCCCGGGTCATGAATGTTCAGATCCGTTTGCGGGGTCTCTATGCCATTACCGACAGCGGGCTGTGCCCAACTGAACGACTCGAGGAGCAGGTCACGCAGACCTTGCTCGGGGGTGCCCGCATCCTGCAGTACCGGGACAAGAGCCAGGACCGGGCGCGTCGGCTTCGCGAGGCAGGCATGCTAAAAGATCTGTGTGAAGCTCATGATGCACTGCTGATCATCAACGATGACCTGGCCCTCGCCCGGCAGGTCCGCGCACACGGGGTCCATCTCGGGCGGGACGATGCAGCTCTGGAAAATGCCCGTGACATGCTCGGACCCGACACGGTGATCGGTATCTCCTGCTACAACAGCCTGGAGATCGCCCGGGCCGCTGCGCTGGCCGGTGCGGACTACCTGGCTTTCGGACGTTTTTTCCCGTCCACCACAAAGCCGGAAGCGGTCAACGCGTCCCCCAGTCTGCTGACGGCCGCCCGCAGCGAACTAAACCTGCCGCTGGTTGCCATAGGCGGCATAACGCCGGAGAATGGCGCCCCATTGATTGAAGCGGGCGCCGACATGCTGGCCGTGGTCCACGGTGTCTTCGGCCAGCCCGACGTCCAGGCCGCCAGCCGTCGCTTGGCCGCCCTATTCTCGCCCCAGGAGTAAAACAATGAGTCGTTCCCAGGAACTCTTCCAACAGGCCCAACAGCACATTCCAGGGGGGGTCAACTCTCCGGTCAGAGCCTTTCGAGGCGTCGGAGGCGACCCGGTCTTCATCGATTGCGCGGCCGGCCCGTATGTCTACGATCCTGAGGGTAAACGTTATATCGACTATGTCGGCTCCTGGGGACCCATGATCCTCGGTCATGCTCATCACGAGGTGATCGATGCGGTCGCCTCCATCATCAACAAGGGTCTGAGCTTCGGCGCACCGACTGAACTCGAAACCCAGATGGCGGACAAGGTCTGCGAACTGGTACCGAGTATGGATATGGTGCGCATGGTCAGTTCCGGAACCGAAGCCACCATGTCGGCTATACGCCTGGCGCGGGGCTTCACCGGACGGGACAAGATCGTCAAGTTCGAGGGCTGTTATCACGGCCATTCGGACTCACTGCTGGTCAAGGCCGGTTCCGGCATGCTGACCCTCGGAGAGCCTTCCTCACCCGGGGTACCCGCCAGCCTGGCCGAGCATACCCTGACCCTCAACTACAACGATGCCGGACAGGTACGGGAGCTGTTCTCGCAGATGGGCGATCAGATCGCCGCGATCATCGTCGAGCCGGTGGCCGGCAATATGAACTGCATACCCCCACAGCCGGGGTTTCTTGAGACCCTGCGCGAAGTCTGTGACCAGCACGGTTCAGTGCTGATTTTCGACGAGGTGATGACCGGGTTTCGGGTCGCTTTGGGCGGGGCTCAGGCCCTCTATGGCATTACCCCGGACCTGACCACCCTGGGCAAGGTCATCGGCGGGGGTATGCCGGTCGGTGCATTCGGCGGGCGAAGGGACATCATGGAGAAGATCGCGCCACTCGGGCCGGTTTATCAGGCGGGGACCCTGTCAGGCAACCCGGTGGCCATGTCCGCGGGTCTGAAGACCCTGGAGTTGATCTCCGAACCCGGTTTTCATGAACAGTTGTCACAACGGGTCGAGACTCTGGTGAACGGCTTCATGGAAGCGGCCCAGAGTGCGGGAATCGGACTGGCGGAAAACCATGTCGGAGGCATGTTCGGACTGTTCTTCACTGACCGGGAACGGGTTACGGATTACGCGGGGGCCACCGCCTGTGATCAGGAGCGGTTCAAGGCTTTTTATCACGCCATGCTCGACAAGGGAGTGTATCTGGCACCTTCCGCGTTCGAAGCCGGATTTGTCTCGGCGGCACACACTGATGAGGATATCCAGAACACCCTCAAAGCTGCCGGGGAAGCTTTCAAAAGCCTGGCCTGAATTTGCGCCAACAATCTGAGGTGACGCCCCGGGCCATGGGCACTGACGGATGAATGAGCTGATCACCGCAATGCTCGACTGGGTGGCGGAACACACCCTGTGGGCGGGGCTGCTGGTATTCCTGGCCGCCTTCTCGGAATCCGTTGCGATATTCGGTCTGCTGGTACCCGGGGTAATCGCCATGTTCGGTTTCGGCGCCCTCATCGCCACCGGCGCCCTGGAGTTCTGGCCGGTATTCATGTGGGCGGTGGCCGGCGCGGTAACCGGTGACGGTCTGAGCTATTGGCTGGGCCGCCACTACCAGGACCAGCTTCGAGGTATCTGGCCGTTCTCCCGGTATCCCGCCACATTGCAACGGGGTGTGACATTCTTCGAAAAGTACGGGGGTAAGAGCGTCGCCATCGGACGTTTTTTCGGTCCGGTACGTGCCGTCATTCCTCTGGTGGCCGGTATGCTGGGCATGTCACCGGGGCGTTTTTTCATTGCCAACGTGAGTTCGGCACTGCTCTGGGCGCCTGCCTACCTGTTGCCGGGGATCGTCTTCGGCGCCTCGCTCAAGCTTGCTTCTGAAGTCGCATTCCGGCTGGTGGTGCTGATGGTGCTGGTATTGGCGCTGGGCTGGGGTGTGTTCATGCTGGCACGCCTGGCATTCCGCCTGATCCAGCCTCATGCCACCTATCTGGTGCAGCGAGTCTTCGAATGGGGCCAGTTGCATCGGGGTTTTCGCGGCATTTCCTCCGCTCTGGCCGACCCGCATCACCCGGAGGCCAAGGGGTTGGCCACCCTGGCTACCCTGCTGATTCTCGCCTCAAGCTTTTTTGCCCTGCTCACCGGCCTGATGATCGACGGAGGCGCCGCGAGCCGGTTCGACCTGTGGATACATTCGGCCTTGCAAAGCCTGCGCACCCCCTGGGGCGACCGGGTGATGGTCCTGGCCACCAGCCTGGGTGATCTTTCCACCGTTCTGGTATTCAGCGGGGTAACCACCGGCCTGCTGGTTTGGCAGAAACACACCCGGGCGGCCTACTATCTTTTGGCGGCCACCGCATTTGGCGTCATCGCTCCACTGTTGCTGAAGATCGGCCTGCAGATTCCCCGACCACCCACCAGTCCCGAGAGCCTGGGCCCCTGGTCGTATCCCAGTGCGCATGTGCTGCACGGCATGACCGTATACGGATTCTATTCCGTCATGCTGGCGCGGGTCATGCAACGGGAGTGGCGCTGGCTGCCCTACAGTCTGGCCGCTCTGATCGTTGTGGCTGTGGCCCTTTCCCGGCTCTATCTGGGTGTGCATTGGGCCACCGATGTACTCGGCAGCCTGACCCTGGGGATGTTCTGGGTGGCTCTGTTGGGGATTGCCTACTATCGACATGTCACAGCGGAGAGCCAGCCTCAGATCCTGTTCGCCGGGGCCATTCTGATGCTTGCCCTGAGCCTGGTGATCCATGCCCTGAATGTGGAGCAGCGTCAACTACGCTACCAATCCGTTACCCAGACTCACTCCATATCCCGGACCCATTGGTTGTCCGGCGTTGCTGAACTGCCGGGATATCGTCAGGACCTCAGCGGAAGTGACCGCCATCCCCTCGATCTGCAGTGGGTGGGTTCCCCGGAGCAATTGGCTCAACAGCTCGCTCAGCGAGGCTGGAAGCCTGCGCAGATGCTCTCCTGGCGCAATCTGCTGCATCTGCTGTCTCCGAGCACACCCCTGACCTCCTTGCCGGTTCTGCCCCAGGTACATGACGCCCGCCACGAAAGCCTGGTGTTGGTGAAATCCCTCGCCCCGGAGAATCGCCTGGTGTTGAGACTCTGGCCAACAACACTGGTTGTAGACTCTGTTCAGCCTCTGTATGTCGGGAATGTCACCGGGCAATCAAAGGAGGTCGTGGCCGATCTTTTCGTACTGCCGGTTACCCGGCGAAATGATGGGCAGCCGCTGGTCGAATTGCATCACGATCTCAGCGCACTGAGCCGGTTGTCCGTGCATCAGCAGGCCGGCAAGCTGCTTGTGGAACCGGCCACCCAACCTTGAGCCGATGCCAGGTTGTCGGGATGAAATGAAAATCTGCAGTTTGGCAGTTGAAGCCTGGTGATTTTGCGTCTAAAGCTCCTATATGAACGGCCGATTCTACTAGGGTCTGTTAACACTAATCCAATACCCCGGACTGAGGCTCGACGCGTTGCAAACCTGTATTTACCAGACTTTGTGGTTGCCCGCATGACACCACCCCAGCATACTGATAATTAATGAAAATTATCCTCCGATCACTGACTGTACTGATGTGCCTGTGGCTGGTTCAGGCATGGGCGGATCCGGTCGAGGTGAACATCGGTGTGCTGGCGAAACGGGGTTATGCGAAAAGCCAGGAAAGATGGCAGGCCACAGCGGACTACCTGAGCGCCAGTGTTCCAGGATACCGGTTCAAGATCGTGCCCATGACGTTTGGCGATATCCCGGTCATTGTAAAGAACCGCCTGGTCGACTTCGTGGTGGTCAATCCGGGTATCTATGTCAATCTGGCGGAAACCTACGGTGTTCGCAGAATCCTCACATTGATCAATGAACTGAGCCCGGGTTATCCGGTTTCCCGCTTTGGCAGCGTGATTTTCACACTCAAGAGCAATTCCGAGATCGTCGACCTGAAGAGCTTGAAGAACCAGCGTATCGCTGCCGTTCACAGCACCTCTCTGGGCGGTTGGATCATGGCGCTGAGGGAGTTCAAAGCCGAGGGAATCGACCGTTGGGATTTTGCCTCGTTGCTGTTCATGAATACTCACGACGCGGTCGTCGAGGCGGTAAGCCATCGCAAGGCGGAAGCCGGCATCGTCCGTACCGACACCCTGGAACGGATGGCCATGGAAGGACTGATCCAACTCGAGGATTACCGCATTCTGTCCCCCGACCACTACGAGCAATTCCCCTATTTGATCAGTACTCCGCTGTATCCGGAATGGCCCTTCTCAATTCTGCCCCATACCTCACCGGAACTTGCCAAGCAGGTCTCCATCGCTCTGTTGAAGCTGCCCGCCGATCATCCGGCGGCGCAAGAGGCCCACATCCATGGCTGGACCATTCCCGAGACCTACCAATCGGTCAACGATCTGTTGAGAACGCTGGAACTGGCCCCCTACGATAAATCACTGGCACAGAAATTCGGTCAATCCCTGAGCCGATCCTGGCCCTGGTATCTGGCATCCCTGGCGCTGCTGGGCATTCTGCTCTACCTGGGTATTCACGTAATCCGCCTGAAACGGGCTTTATTGGAACATCAAACAAGTCTGGAAAGCAGTCGCCAGGCTCAACTCGCCACCTTCGAACTTGCGGCGGTGGGGCTTGCCCATATCACCCCGGCCGGTGAGTTCCTGCAGACCAACCGCAAACTCGGTGAACTCCTGTCCCTGACCCCCGAGGAGATGAAATCGATCAACCTCATGGACATCCTCCACGATGAGGACCTGCCCACCTGCATCAAGGCGTTCGACCAGCTGCGGGGAAATTTGCAGACCAGCATATCGATCCAGTTACGCATGCTCTGTGCAAACGGTCAAAGCAAATGGATTCAGCTGTCGCTGTCCGCAAAAAAAACCGGCGAGGTGAACCAGGACGACTACTACATCGCGGTCATCGATGACATTGACAGTTACAAGAGTCTCGAGGAACAGAACCGTCTGACCCAACGCCAGAAAGAACTCATCCTGAATATTGCGGGCGACGGAATCATCGGCCTGGACGCCACTGGAAAACATATGTTCGTCAACCCTGCCGCAGCCGAGATGCTGGGCTACACCATCGATGAGATGCTCGGTAAAGACAGCCATGAACTCTGGCACTATGCCCATGACGACGGGGCGGAATACCCACAGGTCGATTGTCCGATCACCGACGTCCTCAAGGACGGACAGATCCGGCGTGGAGAACGGGAGACGATCTGGCACAAAAACGGCTCACCCATCGAAGTCGAATACATCAGCACCCCCATCCTGCAGGATCAGAAGGTCACCGGCGCCGTGGTGGTACTGCATCTTCTCTCAAATTCTGACCAGGTGGCAGCGATACATACGCCCCTGCTGTCATGAAGATTGGCCGATTATTCCGTAACTACCTGAGTGTCTTCATGGCACTTGTCATCCTCGGAGGCGGGCTATTCTGGGTGCTCTATTCGCAGACGCTGAACAGTATCGACGGGGAACTCAGGCTCGAATCGAATCGGCTCATCAATCAGTTGACCAGCCAACTGAATCTGGGCATCCGGGAAATCCACTCGGACATCCGTCTGATCGCAGAGCAGTACGCCCGGGAGTACCGACACAGCCAAGAGTATCCGGTGGTCAACAGGACACTTGAGCAACTGTGGATCTCATTTGCAAAGCAGCGTAAGCGTTATGACCAGATCCGCTTCCTCGACCCGCAGGGCCAGGAGGTGATTCGTATCAACTACAATGACGGCGATCCGGTTTCGGTTCCTCAGGAACAGTTGCAGTCAAAGCGTCATCGATACTATTTCACTGACGCCATGCAGGCCGAAGCGGGCACGATCACCGCCTCTCAACTCGACCTCAACGTCGAGCATAGCCAGATCGAACTGCCACTCAAGCCAACCCTGCGTTTCTCCGCAAAAGTGGTGGCTGCGGACGGTTCGGTGCTTGGCGTGGTCATCCTCAACTACCTGGCGAAAAATCTGCTTGATGAGTTCATGAGTGTGTCCGCCGGTTATTCGGGTGAGGCGATGCTGTTGAACTGGAAGGGATACAGTCTGTACAGCCAGGACACCTCACAAAACTGGAGTTTCATGTTTCCGGACAGTCCCCAGAGCACCATCGATGTGAATCACCGCGATGCCTGGCAGATCATTGAGAGCCAGCCCCGGGGGCAGTTTCACAACACCCAGGGGATCTACACCTTCGAAAACATCGATCCCTCCAGCAACAGTTACTTCGATAATAACTGCAAGGGCTGCCTGAGAATTGTGCTGTTCATACCCAAGCAGATCATACAAACCCAACTCTGGCGTAATCTGTCCCAGGCCATGCCGTTGCTGGCGATTGGTTCGATGATCCTGCTCGTGCTGGCCGGAGTTGTCCTCTGGCACCGTGAGAAACGCCGGCTCAACGAGCACCAGATCCGAAATCTCAACCGCAAGATCTCCAATGAACACGAACTGTTCATCAGCGGTCCGGGGGTAATCGCAAAACTGCGCAATGAACTGGGCTGGCCCATTGAGTTCATTTCCGACAATGTGGAGGATCTGCTTGGCTACGCAGCGGAGCAATTCAGGAACAAGCAATACTCATATTCGAGCCTGATCGATCCCCAGTATCTGGATCAGTTCACCCGGGAAACCCGGGAGATGGATCATCAGCGTCTGACCTCCTACAAGCGATCGCCCTACCAGGTCATCGACCGCTACCAGCAGCGTAAATGGTTGCAGGACACCACCCACGTGATTCGTGATAACCGGGGCAGGCTGACTCACTTCTTCGTTCACCTGACGGACATCACCGCTCTGAAAGAGGCCGAGGGACTGCTGACCCGCTCACACGACTACATCCAGAAAGTGGTCGACACCATTCCGGATCCCACGTTGGTGATCGATATAAACACCTATCGGCTGCAATTGCTCAACCACTCGGCTTTGAAACTCTATTCGGGCGGGCAACAGATCAAACCCGGGGTCACCTGTTTTCAGCTCTCTCACAAGCGCAACAATCCCTGCAAAGGCAACCTGGATCCCTGTCCGATTCGCGAGATCAATCGGACCCGGGCCCCGGTTTCGGTGATCCATAAACACTTCGACGCGAATGGCCGGGTGATGCATGTGGACGTACGCGCCACTCCGATCTTCGATGAATCCGGGGAGAAGATCGTACAGATCATCGAATCCCATCGGGACATCACCGAGACGGTGGAGATGGAGCGGCAGTTGCAGCACATTGCCGAAACCGACCGCCTCACCCAGATCTACAACCGCCTGAAGTTCGATGAAGAACTGAAGAACATGATCGCCTGGGCCAGCCTGACCCATAACCGTTTCGGCCTGATCATGCTGGATATCGATCATTTCAAATACATCAATGATACCTATGGCCATGACATGGGTGACCAGGTGTTGAAAAACACCGTGGAACTGCTGCTCAACAGGATTCGCAAATCGGACATCCTGGCCCGCTGGGGCGGTGAAGAGTTCATGATCATTGCACCATTGATCGGCAGAGAGGAGTTGGGCAACCTGGTTGAAGCCCTGCGCTCCGCGATTGAGCAGTATCCCCATAAGGGTGTGGGCAAGGTCACCGCGAGCTTCGGCGCCAGCGTGGTCACACCGAGTGACAATATCGACTCCCTGATCAAGCGGGTGGACAGCGCACTTTACGAGTCCAAACAAACGGGGCGCAACCGCTGCACCATCATGTGACCGAGGAGTGACCCGGTTCGCCTGTCGCAAGCGATCTCTGCACCCGCAGATAAAAAGCTGGTTTCGCACATTTCTCAATGACCCTCCCAAGCCGATAGGCGAAGATCCATGCATGCTAGTAACCCGGCGACTGACTATGTCGTCTCCAGGGCTTCAAGCGCTTGCTACCCAAATTACCGAAACTCCCGTACCATCCCGTGCGGTAGCGGAGCAGGCGCCGGCCTCTACCTGGTGTAGAGTCCTTTGCAAGTACGCCCCGCCAGGGACGAGATAAAACGATAATGAATTCGGAGGTTAGATCATGAAGAAAGCGACGTATTATTTGGGCATCAGCCTGCTGACCCTGACATTTGCGGGCTGCAGTGATGTGAATGACTACAAACCGGGGGGCGGTCTGGATGGCAAAGCCATGTTCAGCCAGGCTTGTGCCAGTTGTCACGGCGAATCGGGCAACGGTAAATTCGGCTTCCTGCTGAAAATCGCAGGAACCGATGAGTCGACTGAGGAGATCGTCGGAAAAATCGCCAACGGGGGTTCCATCATGCCCGCATTCCCCAACATCAGTCATGACGAGGCGCAAAGCATCGCTCTATACCTGAAAGGGGAATGATTGCGGTCATCGAAATCGCAATCAGCGGGTCTCCAAGGGACTTCTGCGCGATCAGCGGCTAGTCATTCAGCAACACCCGTACGGGGCGTGTCGGGGCGGTATGGAATTATTGCCATCCCGCCCCGGGGTGCAGCCTGCCACAGCTCAGGCTTGCGGCTGATCCGAACCCCAACGGGTCATCAGTTGATGTTCGACACCCAGTTGATCAAGGATCCGCGCAACCATGAAATCCACGATATCCTCGACCGATCGGGGCTGATGATAGAAACCGGGGTTGGCCGGCATGATCACCGCGCCCATGCGACTCAGGGTCAGCATGTGCTGCAGGTGGATGTCGGAGAAAGGGGTTTCCCGAACCACCAGGATCAGCTTACGGCGCTCTTTGAGGACCACATCCGCAGCCCTCTCCATCAGATCGTTGCTGGCACCGCAGGCGATCGCCGAGAGGCTGCCGGTGGTGCAGGGGCAGACCACCATGGCCCTGGGCGGGTTGGAGCCACTCGCCACCGGGGCCATCCACTGCTGGCGGCCGAAGACCTGGATCTGTTGGGGTGCTGCTGAGCAATATTCCGTCAGCAGGCGAGCCGCCTCACTTGGCTGGGAGGGAATTTCCAGTCCGGACTCCATGCGCAGCACCACCTGTGCCGCCTGGGTGATCATGACGTACACCTGCTCACCGGCCTGTACCAGGCACTTCAGCAGACGCAGCGCATAGGCACTACCGGAGGCGCCGGTAATGGCCAGCGCAATCGGATTCTGTTCGATGCTCACCCTGACACTCCCAGTGACGTGACTCGCTCTATTGCGGGATTATAGCCTCCCGTAACAACCCCCCATGCGCATTCTCCGGGCGAGCGGCAATAACAACCCAAGCTTGGATATCGGTAATGGTTCATGAAATGCACTATGAGATCCGCTGGATTGGAGGATCAGCCTGCAAGGCATCCAGCAATCGCTGATGAATCGCCTCGAAGCCCCCGTTGCTCATGACCAGGATATGATCACCAGGCCGGGCCAGGGCCATGACCTGATCCACCATTGCCTGGGTCTGATCGAAGATTTCGACCCGCTCGCCCAGAGGCGCCAGAATCTGCCCGGCATCCCAGGTCAGCCCCGGAGGGGCGAACAGGAGCACCTGATCCGCCAGTTGCAGTGAAGGTGCCAGACGTTCCGCATGGACGCCCAGTTTCATGGTATTGGAGCGAGGTTCCAGGAGCACGATGATCCGTGCGTCACCCACCTGTTTGCGCAATCCTTCCAGGGTGGTTTCGATGGCCGTGGGGTGATGGGCAAAGTCATCGTAGACCCGAACCCCCGAGACTTCACCACGCAACTCCATGCGTCTTTTGACGTTGCGGAAACCGCTCAAAGCGGGGATTGCCAGATGCGGCGGCACGCCCGCATGACGCGCCGCGGCGATGGCCGCCAGGGCGTTTGCCACGTTATGCCGACCGATCAGATCCCATTCCACCCGTCCCTGAATTCGACCTTCGAGCACCACATCGAAGGCGCTACCGTCCGGGGCGGCATTTGCGGCATGCCACGTGGTTTCGATCAACGGATCGAAGCTCTCGACCGGTGTCCACACCCCTCGTGCCAGCACCTCACCGAGTGGGGCGTCATTCAACGGGGCGACGATCAAGCCTTTGGAGGGAACGGTGCGCACCAGGTGGTGGAACTGACGCTGGATCATCTCCAGGTTATCGAAGATGTCCGCATGATCGAACTCCAGGTTGTTCATGATCAGGGTGCGTGGCCGGTAATGCACGAACTTGGAACGCTTGTCGAAGAAGGCGGTATCGTACTCGTCCGCCTCGACGACGAAAAATGGCGCATCCCCGAGCCGCGCCGAGACACCAAAATTCTCCGGAACACCGCCAATCAGGAACCCCGGATTGAGCCCCGCTTCCTGCAGAATCCAGGCGAGCAGACTGGCGGTGCTGGTCTTGCCATGGGTGCCCGCCACCGCCAGCACCCAACGTCCCTGCAGGACATGTTCCGCCAGCCACTGGGGACCGGAGGTATAGGACAACCCCTGATCGAGCATCGCCTCCACCGCAGGATTGCCTCTGGACAGGGCATTGCCCACCACCACCTGGTCCGGAGCGGGTTGCAGATGCTCCGCATGAAAACCCTCCATCAGCTGGATGCCTGCCTGTTCCAGCTGCGTGCTCATGGGGGGATAGACGTTGGCATCCGAACCACTCACCTGATGCCCCATGGCCCGGGCCAGGAGCGCAATGCCACCCATGAAAGTACCGCAAATGCCGAGGATATGGATATGCATCAAACCACCATCGAGGGAAAGAAGACTTCCAGCAGTGACCAGCTGAACAGGGTATAGAACACGGCCAGTCCGATCCCCATGCCCAGGGGTACCTCCAGGGCATGCCGCAGGATGTGGCCAAACACCGCCAGAACCCAGAGCGACAGCAGCAGCAACAGCAGCTGAGACTCGTCCGACAGGGTGTCACGGGTCCATCCGAGCAACGGCAACATGAGTACCCCGAGGAGTATGTTGCTGAGCATCAGCGCGGTCATCGTCTGAGTGAAGCGCATGAGGTGTTTCTTGAGGCGCAAAACGCCGTACAGCGCAGCCATCATCAGACCGGTCTCAAACAGGCTGGCGGCGGCTGCGATGCCGAAATTCTTCTGCAATCCCAGGTAGATCAGCACACTGACCAGCAGATTCAGGGCCACTGTGAATGCCAGCAGATCGACGGAGGCGGGAAGATCCTGTGGCTTGCGGCGCAGCAGACAGAGTTCGATCGCGGCGTTGAGCAGCGCCTTCAAGAAAGCTTACCCAGGGTACGGTCCACCGCAAAAGGCGCCCAGGCCTGGCACACCGGCATCACCTCAAGGGTGTTGATGTTCACATGGGCCGGCAGTGCGGTGACCCAGAAGATGATTTCGGCGATGTCCTCGGCACTCAATGGCTGGGTATTCTCATACACCGAACTGGCCTTGCCCGCATCGCCCTTAAGACGCACCAGGGAGAATTCGGTTTCTGCCAGTCCGGGTTCGATGTTAGTGACCCGGATCGGGGTGCCCAGCAGATCGGAACGCAGGTTGCGGGAGAATTGCTGAACAAAGGCCTTGGTGGCGCCGTAGGCATTGCCACCGGGATAGGGCCAGTTACCGGCCACCGAACCGATGTTGACGATCTGTCCCCGCCGGCGTTCCACCATCCCGGGGAGGATCCGGCGAGTCATGCGGATCAGGCCCTTGATGTTGGTATCCACCATGGTCTCCCAATCCTCCAGATCCGCCTCGTAGGCAGGCTCGAGGCCCAGTGCCAGCCCGGCGTTGTTGACCAGGACATCGATCTCCCGGTGTGACTCCGGCAGCTCATCGAGGAATCGATCCACCTGTTCGGATTGCGTGACATCCAGGGTCCGGTATACCACCGAACCCGCTGTCTGAAGGGAGGCCGCGAGGGATTCGAGTCGTTCGGTGCGGCGCGCGCAAAGCACCAGATCGTGACCCTCCGCGGCAAAACGCCGGGCACAGGCCTCACCGAATCCGGAGGAGGCGCCGGTAATGAGTACACACTTTTTCATGATTCTTCCGCCAGGAACATAAACTGCCAAGACCCTGAAGAGAGGTGAACCTCATGATAACGGATTGGCAGGCCGAACCAAAGACGGTACCGGTGAAGTGGGATGGGTAGCCCGGGTGGAGCGTTGCGGAACCCGGGGGGTCCGGAGAGCCGGCCATCCCGGGTTACGCTTCGCTTCACCCGGGCTACGGTTATGTGAGTCTCATATCTACGATGGACGCGGCTTGTAGCCCGGGTGGAGCATCGCGGAACCCGGGAGGTTCGGAGTGCCAGTCATCCCGGGTTACGCTTCGCTTCACCCGGGCTACGGTTATGCGAGTCTCATATCTACGATGGACGTTGCTTGTAGCCCGGGTGGAGCATCGCGGAACCCGGGGAAGTCCGGAGTGTTGTCCGTCCCGGGTTACGCTGCGCTTCACCCGGGCTACGGGTGATGGGTGGTTAGGAACAGTGAAATACCCGGGTTACGGGTGACGGGCATTCCGGAACAATGAGATTCCGACGACCGCCACCAGCATCAGGAGCAGGGGCAGATTGCCGAAGCGGGCATAGGGGGTCATACCCTGCATCGGCTGAATGGCACCCCTGACCACCGCCTGCTCAAGCAGAGGAGCGGTCTCCTGCAGACGCCCGTCCGGAGCGACGATGGCGGAGATGCCGGTGTTGGTGGCGCGCAGCAGGTAGCGGGCGGTCTCCCGGGCGCGCATGCGCGCGATCTGCAGATGCTGGCGTGGTGCCAGGGAGTCGCCGAACCAGGCATCGTTGCTCACATTGATCAGGTAGGTGGCCTCGGGCAGGGCCTGGATCATCTCGTTGCCGAAGGCATCCTCGTAGCAGATCGACATCCCCACCGGATAGGGTCCCACCTGCATCAGGGGTTTTTCGTCCTCGCGGGCGCTGAAATCCGACATGGGCAGTGTAAACAGGTCCACCAGGGGACGAAACAGCGGGGCCCAGGGCAGATATTCGGTAAACGGCACCAGATGACCCTTGTAGTAGTTATCCCGCTGTTCATTGCCCAGGGCCACCAGGGCGTTGTAGTAACGTTCCCGTTTCTCATCCATCTGCACCACCCCGAACACCAGGTGCGAGCCCCGGTTTCGCACCGTGGTCTCGAGGGGTGTTATGAAGGCTTCTTCGACCTGATGCTGAAAGGCGGAAACCGCGGTCTCCGGCCATACCACCAGATCCCCGTCGAGTTCGTCCCGGGTCATCTTGGCATAGCGCACCAGGCTGGGCGCCAGTTGCTCGGGCAGCCATTTTTCCGCCTGTGGGATGTTGCCCTGAATCAGGGCCACTCGCAGCGGCTCGCCGATCGGCTGACTCCAGGAGATCAGCCCCAATAACCCACCCCCCAGCCACAGGACCGCCAGCAACAGGGCATACAGGAGCCTTTTGCGGGGCAGGCTGATGACCGCCCACAGCAATCCCACACTGAGCATCACCGCCCAACTGGCCCCCAGCACACCCAACACCGGGGCGTAACCGGAGAGGGGGGTGTCGATCTGGGAATAGCCCAGCTGCAGCCAGGGAAATCCGGTGAGGAACCAACCCCGCAACCACTCCACAGCCACCCACAGAGTGGGATAGACCAGGAGGAAACGCAGGCTTTCCGGAAGCCGGGATAAACGCCCCGCCCACCAACCCAGGGCACCGTAGTAGAGGGCCATCAAAAGGATGAAGGCGAGGGTCAGAAACAACGGGAACAGCCAGCCCAGATCGCCGAACTGGGCGATGCTCACATACAGCCAGGAGACCCCGCAGCCGAGCAGTCCGAAGCCGTAGCCGAAACCGGTCCGGAAATCGGCACCACCCCGCCTCTGCCAGATCAGGAACAGTCCCAGGGGACCCAACAGCGCAAATGGCCAGAGATTGAAGGGGGCGTAGGCCAGCGTGGTCAGAGCGCCACTCAGCACCGCCAGAAGCACAGGCGCACGTTGCGCCAGCCGATCAATCCCCGCCATTTGCACAAAAACTACTCCGTGGATGGATCGATTCCGGATGCGCCGTTCTCCTCAGGCACATCGTGTTCATCCTCGATCTCGCCCACGATCTGTTCGAGCAGGTCTTCCAGGGTAACGATACCCGCGGTGGAGCCGTACTCGTCCACGATGATCGCCATGTGGTTACGGTTCTTGCGCAGGTTCTTCATCAGCTGGTTGAGACGCATCGCCTCGGGCACGAACAGAGCCTCGCGCATCACCTTGCGCACCACGAAACGCTCCTGCTGCTCCGGCTGAAAGAAGGGGAACAGATCCTTGGTCAGCAACAGTCCGAGTATTTCGTCCACATCCTTGCCAACCACCGGCAACCGGGAGTGGGCGGATTCGATCACCAGACCCAGCACCTCATCCAGATCGGCATCGGCGCGCACCACCTCCATTTTGGAGCGGGGCACCATCACGTCACGGGCCCGCCGTTCCGAGACCAGCATGGCCCCCTGCATCATGCTCAGGGCATCGTCATCCAGCAGTTCCCTTTCGCTCGCCTCCTTCAGAAGATCGTAGATTTCTTCCTTGTCTTGCGGTTCGCTACCAAACATCCGGCTGAGTCGTTCCAACCAATGTCTGGAGGAACCGTTACTTAATCGATCTTCGCTGCTCATGTGTGCTCTTCAAGATAGGGATCGGGAAAATTCAGGCCATGCAGGATCTCCCGTTCCCGGGATTCCATGCGTTCGGCCTCTGGCTCGGTCTGGTGATCGAAACCCTGCAGATGCAACACCCCATGGACCACCATGTGGGCCCAGTGCGCAGACAGGGATTTGTGTTGTTGCTCGGCTTCCCGCGCCACCACGGGCACGCAGATCACCAGGTCGCCGATCAGGGAAACGGGCACCACGTCCGGTGCCTCGAAGGGAAAAGAGAGTACGTTGGTGGGCTTGTCCTTGCCCCGGTAATCCCGGTTCAGCTGCTGGCTCTCCGCCTCATCCACCAGGCGGATGACCAGTTCGACTTCGTCGCGCCCGGGTTCCAGCGCCGCTTCCGCCCACTGCTGCAGCAACTCATCTCCGGGCACGCCGGGAGTGGTCTGGGCCGCACGTTGAACCTCCAGGATCAGGGCGCTGGTCACGCGTTCACCCCCAGGCTGCAGCAGGGGCTTCTACTGGGGGGTTCAGGATCTTCGATCGTACTCATCGTAAGCTCTTACCACCCGCTGCACGACCGGATGCCGCACCACGTCCCGGGCATTGAAAAAGGTGAAACTGATGCCGTCCACGCCCGCCAGCACCTCGGTGACCTGGCGCAGCCCGGAGAGCTGTCCCCTGGGCAGATCGATCTGGGTCACATCACCGGTGATCACCGCGGTGGAGCCGAAGCCGATCCGGGTGAGAAACATCTTCATCTGTTCCGGCGTGGTGTTCTGCGCCTCGTCGAGAATGACGAAGGACTCGTTGAGGGTGCGGCCGCGCATATAGGCCAGGGGCGCCACCTCGATCACGTTACGCTCCACCAGCTTGGCCACCTTTTCGAAACCCAGCATCTCATACAGGGCATCGTACAACGGACGCAGGTACGGGTCGATCTTCTGTGCCAGATCACCGGGCAGGAAACCCAGCCGTTCCCCTGCCTCCACCGCGGGCCGCACCAGCAGTATGCGCCGCACCTGATCCCGTTCCAGGGCTTCCACCGCGCTGGCCACCGCCAGGTAGGTCTTGCCGGTGCCCGCCGGTCCGACACCGAAATTGATGTCGTGAGTGAAGACCTTGTGCAGATACTCTTTCTGGTTGGCGCCCCTGGGCCGCACCAGGCCTCGCCGGGTTTTGATCACCACGTCCGGGAGATCCGCCCCCTTGTCCTGCTCCAGCAGGTCGTCCACTCCGGATTCCTGGAGAAACAGGTGGACCCGCTGAGGTTCCAGCACCTCGTTCTGCGAGGCCCGGTAGAGATCCTGCAGCACCTGCTCCGCCGCCTGGATCGCCTCGCTCTCGCCAATCAGACGAAACCGGTTGCCGCGGTTGTTGATCTCGATACCCAGGCGCCGTTCGATCAGCCGCAGGTGTTCGTCGAGCTGACCGCACAGATTGGCCAGGCGGGCGTTGTCCGCCGGTTCGAGTACCAGGTCCAGGGAGAGGGGGTGTTCAGACAAGTGTGTGTTCCCTTTCATGCTGCAGGGGTCTGCCCGGCATCAGGCGTTGACGGCCTGCCCTTGTGTTGCGCCGATCCACTCACCCCGCAGGGAGTTGGGCAGGGCCTCGGTGATCCGCACCTCGACGAACTGACCGATCAGATCCGCCGGAGCATCGAAATTGACCACCCGGTTGTTCTCGGTGCGCCCGGCCAGCTGGGTTGGATCCTTTTTCGCCGGGCGCTCCACCAGGATGCGCTGGACAGTGCCCACCATCTGGCGGCTGATCCGCTGCGCCTGGGTATTGATCAGCTGCTGCAGACGTTCCAGACGCTGCTGTTTCACCGCCAGGGGCACGTCGTCCGGCAGGTCCGCGGCAGGGGTGCCGGGACGGCGACTGTAGATGAAACTGAAGGAATGATCGAAGCCGATCTCCTCGATCAGTTTCAGGGTCTGTTCGAAATCCGCCTCGGTCTCGCCGGGGAAGCCGACGATGAAATCGGAGGAGATGGTGATGTCCGGCCGCACCTGGCGCAGGCGGGCGATCTTCGCCTTGTACTCCACTGCCATGTGACCCCGTTTCATCATCGCCAGCACCCGGTCCGAGCCGGACTGTACCGGCAGGTGCAGGAAGCTGACCAGTTCCGGCACTGTGCCATAGACCTCGATCAGACGATCCGAAAAATTCACCGGGTGAGAGGTGGTGAAACGAATCCGCTCGATCCCCTCCACCGCGGCCACATACTCGATCAGCAGGGCCAGATCGGCGATTTCGCCGTCGTGCATCTCGCCCTGGTAGGCGTTGACGTTCTGTCCCAGCAGGTTGATCTCCGCGACCCCCTGGCTGGCCAGCCCGGCCACCTCGGCGATGACGTCGTCGAACGGCCGGCTGATCTCTTCGCCCCGGGTAAACGGCACCACGCAGTAGGTGCAGTATTTCGAACAGCCCTCCATCACCGAGACAAAGGCGGTGGGACCTTCCGCCCGGGGTTCCGGCAGACAGTCGAATTTCTCGATCTCCGGGAAACTCACATCCACCACCGGGGTACGTTCCCGGCGCACCTGGGCGATCATCTCCGGCAGACGATGCAGGGTCTGGGGACCGAACACCAGGTCCACGTAGGGAGCCCGCTCACGGATCGCGTCGCCCTCCTGGCTGGCCACGCAACCACCGACGCCGATGATCAGGTCCGGGTTGCGCTGTTTCCAGGGACGCCAGCGGCCGAGCTGGGAGAACACCTTCTCCTGGGCCTTTTCCCGGATCGAGCAGGTGTTGAGCAGCAGCACATCGGCCTGTTCCGGCGCCTCGGTCAACTCCAGTCCAGCGGCCACGCGCAGACCATCCGCCATACGCGCGGAGTCGTATTCGTTCATCTGGCAGCCAAAGGTCTTGATGTAGAGTTTGCCGGGCATCTCGGATCCAGTTTCTCGCAGGGGTCGCTATAGTATAGCCTCAGGGGCCCGGTTCCAATCCCGAACTTTGTCGGGGTTGATGCGTTTGAGACGCCCTACTCCGTCTTCCAGCTCAGCAGCGCGGAGATCCGCTCGGCTTCCCGGTCAGCCTGTCGCTCGAGGCGCAGACGCTGGGCACTGACGATGGCCGCCAGTTCAGCCAGCGCACGCTGAAAGTCTTCATTGATGACCAGGTAGTCGAATTCCACGTAGTGGGACATTTCGTTCACTGCCTGCTGCATGCGCCCGGCAATGATCGACTCGCTGTCCTGGCCGCGGGCGCTGAGACGTTCATGCAGCGCTGCGGGATCCGGCGGCAGGATAAAGATGGAAACCGCTTCCGGGAATCGCTGGCGCACCTGACGGGCACCCTGCCAATCGATCTCCAGCACCGTGTCCCGGCCCTGCTCCAGGTGGCGCCGCACCTCCTCCTCGGAGGTGCCATAATAGTTGCCAAAGACTTCCGCGTGTTCGAGAAAGCCCCCGGCCTCCACCATCTGCAGGAACCGCTCCTGGTCGACGAAATGGTAGTGCACACCGTCCTGCTCACCGGGGCGCATCGCCCGGGTGGTGTGGGAGACCGAAACCTGAAGTGCAGCGTCCTGCTCCCGGAGGGCCTTCAATAGACTGGTCTTGCCGGCACCGGAGGGGGCCGAAAGGATATACAAGGTGCCTGAACTCATAGCCGAACCTGTTTTGCCACTGGGTGAACCCGCATCCCGTGCCCGTGGCGGATGGACATGGAATCAGTTAGCGTGTTTGCGCCGCGCATCAGATCGGGGGTTCAGAACGAAAACACTGGCCGCTCCCCCGGAGCGAGGTAGAAAGGCATCATCTTATCCGCCAGCCTGCCCAGTGTCTCGGCCCGGTTTTCCGGGCTGGGATGGGTACTCAGAAACTGGGGTACGCGCTGTCCGGAAACCGCCCCCATTTTCTGCCACAGGGTGACCGCGGCGCGGGGATCGTAACCGGCCTTGGCGGCCAGTTCTATTCCGATACGGTCTGCCTCCGCCTCGGCGGTGCGGCTGTTGGGCAGATCGATGGCCAGCTTGGCCGCCAGCAGGGATCCGGCCAGCGCCGCCCGGTTGTCGGTGGAGGCGGCCACCGCAATGATGCCGATCTGGCTGGCCAGGGCCACCGACATCTTCTCCGCGCTGTGTTTGGCCAGGGCGTGGGAGATCTCATGGGCCAGCACCTGGGCCAGTTCGTCGTCGGTGGGTTTCACCTGCTCCACCAGTCCGGTGTAGAGGGCCATTTTGCCCCCGGCCATGGCCCAGGCATTGACGGTTTCCGGATCGTCGAGGATCTTCATGCTCCAGGCCCAGTCACGGGTCTCGGGACGCATCTCCACCGCCTGCGCAATCAGCCGCCCGGTGATCCGGTCGACCCGCTGTTTGAGCAGCGGATCATTGTCCAGCTTGCCTTCCTGCTCGTAGGGCTCGAGCATCTCCACATAGGCGCCCTTGGAGGCGTTGATCGCCTGCTCCTCGCTGACCAGCATCAGCTGCTTGCGCCCGGTGGGACTGGTGGCACAGGCACTCAGCCCGAGCAGCAACAGAACAACCACGAGTCGGTACAGGCGTGAAAGGTTCATGGGTCTGGGCCGTGTCATTCGATGTTCTGGATCTGCTCGCGCATCTGCTCGATCAGCACCTTCATCTCCACAGCGGAGCGGGTAATCTCTACGTTGTTGGATTTGGAGGTTAGGGTATTGGCCTCCCGGTTAAGTTCCTGCATCAGGAAGTCCAGCCTGCGACCGATCGGCTCGTCCGCCTCGAGAACCCGGGCCACCTCGTCCAGGTGGGTCTCGAGCCGATCCATCTCTTCGTCCACATCGAGGCGCTGCACCAGCAGCACCATCTCCTGTTCCACCCGGGTCTCGTCGAGTTCATCCAGCACCTCGGCGAGGCGCTCGCGAATCCGGTTGCGCACCCCTTCGAGCACATCCGGCATCAGTTCGCGCACCCGGTTGACCTCGGTGTGCAGCGAGCGGCAGCGCTGCAGGATGATCTCACCCAGCCGCTCCCCTTCCCGCAGGCGGTTGTCGATGAGGCTGTCGATGGCTGTTTCCAGCAACTGCATCGCCTGCTGCTTCACCGGGGTGAAATCCTGTTCCTGCTCCTCCAGCACCCCGGGCCAGCGCAACAGATCCCGGGTGCCCAGGGCGCTGTCCAGGTCGTAGCGGTCGGCCAGATCCTGTTCCGCCTCCAGCACCTGTTCCACCAGGCGTTGATTGATGCGTAACGCGGTATCGGCCTGCTCACCCGGCTTGAATTTCAGACTGACATCCAGTTTTCCCCGGCTCAGGCGGCTGTTCAGCAATTCCCGGACGGCGGGTTCCAGGGCCCGGAGTTCTTCCGGCATGCGCAGGTAGACCTCCTGGTAGCGATGGTTCACCGAACGGATCTCCCAACTCATATTGCCCAGATCTCCGCGATATTCCTCCCGGGCGAAGGCGGTCATACTGCTGATCATGAGGTCCCCTTGGTGTCGTTGTTGTGGGAACAAGTGTACTGTCACAACCCGGTCCAACGCGACTTCAGATTTTGCCCGGCAAGCCGTTAAATGAGCAGTGGAAGCCCTTCCGTGGCCGGTTTCGCGTACTGAAAAGGTGAACTGACCGGTGTTTTTTTGATGGATATCACCTTTTTTCGGCCCCGCATGGGCATAACATCAACCGCAGGAAAGGCAATTTCAGCGAAAGAATTTATAATCAACGGCATGATTGGATACCATTTGAACATCGACTCTGAACACCGGGACCGGCATGGATAAACTCAGGGACAGCCTGGCAGAAGGCACTGAGATCGACTGTTACGTGATCATGAAGGTGGTCGCGAGCGGTGGTTTCAGCCTGATCTACCTGGCCGAAGACGAGGACACCCAGGACGAGGTGGTGATCAAGGAGTTCCTGCCAAAGAAACTCGCCATGCGGGACAGCAATGGCAAAGTCGTGCCCAGGGACGCCAAACAGACCGACAATTTCAATCGCAGTCTGCGCCTGTTCTACCAGGAAGCGAAGGTTCTGGCCTCCCTGCGCCACCCGAATATCGTCCAGGTGCGGGGGTTTTTCCTGGCCAACAACACCGGTTACCTGGTGATGGATCATGAGCGGGGCAAGAACCTCGCCAGCTACATTAAGAAACGCAGCGGCAGCCTCAGCACCCGCTTCATCATGACCGTGTTTCCTCCGATCCTGGATGCCCTGAGCCTGATTCACTCCCGCCATCTGCTGCACCTGGACATCAAGCCCAGCAACATTCACCTGCGTACCGGCGGCAATCCCCTGCTGCTCGACTTCGGCGCGGTGCATGAAGTGCGCAACGAAGGCACCCGCACCGGCCGGGTGGTCACCACCGGATTTTCCCCCGTGGAACAGTATTACCAGTCGGGTAATGTGGGCCCCTGGAGCGATGTGTACGCCATCGGCGCGAGCATGCGCGCCTGCCTGGATGGCAAAGCCCCCCCTTCCGCCATCGAACGGCATGCCAAGGAGAAGCTCAAACCGGCGGCCCGCATCTACCGGCGCCGCTATCCCGCCTACCTGCTCGAGGCGATCGACTGGGCCATGGAGATCGATTATCAGAAGCGTCCGCAGAACGCCAGCGAGATGCTGCAGGCCCTGAGTGACAACCAGAGCGAGATCGATACCGAAAGCGCGATCTCGGAACTGTTCGACGAGAAGCGGGCGATATCGTGAAATACGAAACCGCACAATGCACCCTGGTGGGCAATCGCTCCATGAATCAGGACCGCTGCCTGGTGATGGAGGCCCCGGACGCCATTCTGTTGGCCCTGGCCGACGGCATGGGGGGCCACCCGAAGGGTGAGATGGCGGCGCAGATCCTCATGGACAATGCGCGCAAGGCATTCCTCACCAGCCGAAAGCCGATCAGCAATCCCAGGTTCTTCCTCTCGGGGCTGATGGAGATGACCCACCAGCAGATCCGCGCCTACGGGGATCGCCAGACCCCGCCGATCGAACCCCGCACCACCGGGGTACTCTGTCTGGTGCAGGAGGATCAGGCCTACTGGGCGCATATCGGGGACAGCCGGCTCTACATCATGCGCGAGGGAGTCATTCACCTGCGCACCGATGACCATTCCTATGTGGAACACTTGAGACAACAGGGACTGATCTCCGCTGCCCAGGTGCAGACCCACAAATTCCGCAACTACGTCACCCGCTGCCTGGGTGGCAACAACAACCGTCCGGTCGCCGAACTCAGTGGCCCTCACGATCTGCAGGAAGGGGACGTGGTATTGCTGTGCAGTGACGGTTTCTGGGGACCGCTCCAGGAACGTCCCCTGGTGGAGACCATCTACAAGAAGCCGGAGCCCCTGCTCAACTGCGTCACCGAACTGGCCCAGCGGGCGGAGAAAACCAGCAGCCCGGAAAGCGACAATGTCACCGTGGTGGCGCTGCGCTGGCGGGACAGCAGCATGAAACTGGAACCCACCGACTTCAGCATGTCCCTTGCCAAGGGGCACAAGGGTCCGTTGGAGCCCCCCCAGGAGAACGTCGACGTGAATCAGGCCATCGATGACCTGAGGCGCATGGTCAACGATCTCGACGAGGACTGAGCGCTTCGCTCAATCCCCGTCACTGTCCGCGCTCAGGATCCCGTGGATTCCGCATTCAGCGTACCGGTCGATACCGTACCGGTCTGAACAATCAGGATACTTCCGAGGGCCTGTTCGATGGCCGTTCTTGCCCCTGACATGTCCTGTTTGGCGAGGGCCTTCTGTGCCAGCCCGATCTGCTGGTTGACCGTTATGATCGGCAGATAGACCCGGGTCAGGGTCAGCTGATCGACCACATCATCGATCTGTTTGGCCGCCTGCTTGCCGTCCCCTGCCTTGGCCAGGTTCGCGGCCTGCTGCACCCCGGTACGCAGGGAACCGGCCATTCTCGGCGAAATCATCGCCAGGTTGTCGATACTTGAGTAGACCGGTGCCAGGGTCTGCAGAAAATCGTGGGTCGCACCGTCCTCGAGCTGACCCTTGGCGTTCAGCAGCTTGTCCTTCATCACCACGTAGGGCATCTGGCGCTCGATCCCCTGGGCGATCTGCTGGGCGTAGTCGAGATTGTGCTGGGCCAGAACCGCTTCACCATCATTGGCCACCAGGGCCTGATCGGCGCGCTCCAGCACATCGATCAACGCCTGACCGCTGCGCGCCACCTTCTGTGCAATCACCGGATCGGTCCAGCCCATGTAGTGCGTCGTATCCTGTTGCAGCTGCTCCTGCCCGGTCGCGGGGGCCGCGCCCGAGGTTGCCGCCAGGATTGGAGCTGAACCCAGGGTCAGGGCCAGCATCAGTGCGATGGCCAGCCGGGAGGGTTTGTGCTGATTCGTGTTTGGGGTCATACGGGTCATGATTCGTCTCCTTCGTTTTAGGTGTTTCATCACTTCACAAACACGGTTCTGCATAGCCCGTGCCATGACAGCTCAAGCCTGAAAAATCAGGCCCTTCGCGGCTTCGCGAAATACTAAAACCCGGAGAATGGTGGGAATCTGGGGGATATGGGCCAGCACCCCCTGGTTGTCCTCAGCCAGGGGTTGAAGAGACCCCATGGGGAACGCAACAAGGGGATCGGACAGGTTCGTTACAGGCTCTTGGCCGAGAAGGTATCGCAGGCTTTGACTTCGCCTTTTTCAAAACCCCGGTGAAACCATTTGACCCGTTGTGCGGAACTGCCGTGGGTGAAGGAATCGGGACTCACCATGCCTCCCGACTGTTTCTGCAGCCGGTCGTCACCGATCGCGCTGGCAGCGTTCAGGCCCTCCTGGATGTCCCCGGATTCCAGCAACTGGCGGGAACGGTCCGCATTGTGGGCCCAGATACCTGCGAAACAGTCCGCCTGCAGTTCCTGCCGCACCGAGAGCTTGTTGCGTCCCACCTCATCGAGGGAGGCCTGGGCCTCGCGTACCTTGGAGGAGATGCCAAGCAGATTCTGCACATGATGGCCGACCTCGTGGGCGATCACATAGGCCTGGGCAAAATCCCCCGGGGCCTTGAAGCGTTGCTTCAGATCGTCATAGAACTGCAGGTCGATATAGACCTTGTTGTCCCCCGGGCAGTAGAAGGGACCCATGGCGGCCTGGCCGAAACCACAGGCGGTGCGGGTGGCGCCGCGAAACAGTACCAGCTTGGGCTCCTCATACTCGGTACCCATCTCACGGAACAACTGCTGCCAGGTCTGTTCGGTATCCGCCAGGACCACTGAGACGAACTGCACCAGCTCCTTCTCCTGGGCCGACTGCTGCAGCGGCTTGCCGCTCTCCTGGGGAGGTGGTGCGCTGCCGCTGAGCATATTGCCCAGATTGCCGCTGAACAGGCCGTAGGCGCCAATCGCCAGAACCGCGATCAACCCGCCTTTGAAACCAAACAGCTTGAATACCATGGGCAAAAGGTTGAGCAGTCCGCCACCCCCACCCATGCCCAGGGACGAGGGCGCTGACGCACCCCGACGGTCCTCGATATTGTCGCTCTGCCGCTGTCCCCGCCATCTCATGATCGTTTCCTCAGCCGCCTTTAAGCACCTTGGACACCATCGCCACCAACCCGTCACCGCCCTGGTTCTGCAGATAGGACAGCACCACCGGGACGAACTTGCCGACCATGCCCATATCCAGATCGAGTTTCGAAAATCCATCCGCCAGGGAGGCGAGGTTGCCCAGCTTGCCCGCACCCATGGCTGAGGCCACACCGCCCAGGAGTCCGCCCAGCCCACCGCCACTGCTCGGCGCCGCGTCGATCAGCCCTTCCACCCCGGGCACCGCCTGGGAGACCTGGCCGAACTCGCCCGATGAGAGCTGGTCCTTGAGCAGACCGAAGATCAGCCCCGCACCGCCCTCAGCCTGCTGTTTGTCCACACCGGTAGCGGTGACCAGTTGCTGAATCAATTCCATCATCGCAGATTCCTCCTCTTGTGACCGACGCGATGGCGCGCATCCCCGACAGCTTATGAGCCGGCGAGTCCCGGCCCGACCAACTCGCCACGGAAGCCCTGTCTTGAAGCCCCGCAGATTAACGATTATGGTGCCGTCTCAGTGATACGCTGGTGTTGTGTCTCATCCCAATGTTGCAGGATCCGAGTCTACCCAAAAAACCAGCCGGCTCACAGCAGACAAATCAAAACACTTGTGAACCCTCAGACAGGAAGCAGAACCATGCCAGACAATCAGATCGTGCTCGGCGGAAACGGAGACCGGCAGATCCTGTTGAACGCCGGAATGGCCAACCGCCACGGCCTGATCACCGGCGCCACCGGTACCGGCAAGACGGTCACCCTGCAGGTGTTGGCCGAATCCTTCTCCCGCCTCGGGGTTCCGGTGTTCACCGCGGACGTCAAGGGTGACCTCTCGGGCCTGGCCGGAAGCGGCAAGGAACATCCGAAGATCACCGAGCGTCTGGAATACATCCACATCGAATCACACAATTTCGAACCCTGCCCGGTACTGTTCTGGGATGTGTTCGGCAAACAGGGGCACCCGGTTCGCACCACCATCTCGGAGATGGGGCCGACCCTGCTGGCGAACCTGCTGGAGTTGAACGAAACCCAGGAGGGGGTTCTGCAGATCGCCTTCAGCCTGGCGGATGATGAGGGTCTGCTGCTGCTCGACCTCAAGGACCTGCGCGCCATGCTGAACTGGGTGGCGGACAATGCGGCCACCCTCGAACGCGCCTACGGCCGGGTCTCCCGTCAGAGTGTGACCGCGATCCTGCGGCGCCTGCTGGTGCTGGAAGAGGCCGGGGGCGAGATCTTCTTCGGAGAGCCCGCGATCCGCATTCAGGACCTGATGCAGAACGACTTCTCCGGACGCGGCGTGGTCAGCATCCTGGATGCCACGACCCTCTACCACTCGCCCCGCATCTACGCCACTTTCCTGCTCTGGCTGCTCTCGGAACTGATGGAGGAGCTGCCGGAGCGGGGCGATGCGGATCTGCCGAAACTGGTGTTTTTCTTCGACGAGGCGCATCTGCTGTTCAGCAACGCGCCCAAGGCCCTGCTGGAGAAGATCACCCAGGTGGTGCGCCTGATCCGCTCCAAGGGCGTGGGCGTGTTCTTCATCACCCAGTATCCCAACGATGTGCCCGACCAGGTGATTGGCCAGCTGGGCAACCGCATCCAGCATGCGCTGCGCGCCTTCACCCCGCGGGATCGCAAGGCCTTGAAGGCTGCCGCTGAGACCTTTCGTGAAAATCCGGCCTTCAACACCGAGGAGGCCATCGGCAATCTGGGCGTGGGCGAGGCGCTGGTTTCGACCCTGGACAACAAGGGCGTACCGAGCATGGTGGAGAAGACCCTGATGGCCCCGCCCCGCTCCCAGTTCGGTCCCATCAGTGAGGAACAGCGCAAGAGACTGATCGAGCGCTCACCGCTGAAATCCACCTATACGGAAACCGTGGACCGGGAATCCGCCTATGAGCTGCTGAAGAAACGGGAAGAGGAGCTGCTCAAGCGTCGCGAGGAGCAGGCCCAGGAGGAGGCGGACGCGAAAAGCACCAAAAAAGGCAGCAGTTCGAACCGCCAGAGTGTCGGCGAAGCGTTTGCGAAATCCATCGCCCGGGCCATCGGCTCCAACCTGGGCCGCCAGATCATCCGGGGGATACTCGGTTCAATCATGAAATCCAAGCGCTGATCGAATGCTTCGGCTTCGGTCGGCCCTGTGGGGCTGCCCAGGCAGCTTCCCGGTTCAAACTCCTCAAAGGCGCTTCCGATGCATGGTTTTCAGTACCCACGGGGTGCGGCAGAATAGCCTGATCATGCATCCGGGTATCTGCCCCAGAAACCCGGCCATCCAACCGCAACAGGTCTCTGTCATGCCGCAACCCGCATCGTTGTCAAAACTGCTGTTTCTCCTGATCGTGCTGTTCCCACTGGTACCGGCCCATGCGGAGCGGGGCCCGGTGGTACCGGACTACCCCGCCGAGCAGGTAGTCGAGGGTGTCTATGTGATTCATGGCCCGCTGGGGGTACCTTCCGTAGAGAACCAGGGCTTCATGAACAACCCGGCCTTCATCATCGGCCGGGACGGGGTGGTGGTCATCGACCCGGGCTCCAGCGTACAGACCGGGGAGATGGTCCTGCGCCAACTGCGGGCCATAACCGACCTGCCGGTGGTTGCAGTGTTCAACACCCATATCCACGGTGATCACTGGCTGGCCAACCAGGCAATTCACGAAGCCTTCCCCGAAGCCCCGATCTTTGGTCACGAAATAATGCACCAGCAGGTTGCCGCGGGTGAAGGCCGGGCGTTTCTTGCCACCCTGATGCGCATGACCGACGGGGCTGTGACCGGCACCGAGGAGGTACCCCCCGATCACAAAACCGGCCACGCCGATCAGCTGACCTTTGCGGGCATCACCCTGCGCATCCATTTCCAGCCCCAGGCCCACAGCCGCAGCGACATCATGATCGAACTGCCGCAGAAGAAACTCATGTTTCTCGGTGACAACGCCATGAGCAAACGCCTCGGGCAGATGGACAGCGCCACCTTCAAGGGCAACATCACCGCCCTCGACATGGCCCTGCAAACCGACGCCGAAATTTTCGTCCCGGGCCACGGCCGGACCGGTGGAAGGGAAGTGGCGGAGATCTACCGCGGCTACCTGAGTGGACTGAAACAGCAGGTGGCCCACTATTTCGAGGCCGGTTTGAGCGACTTCGAAATGAAGCAGCCGGTGATCGACGCAATGGGCCCCTACCGCGAATGGGTCGATTTCGAGCGTAACGTGGGCCGCCATATCAGCCTCGCCTACCTGGAGGTCGAGGCTGAGATGTTTTAACGATACCTTGTCCCTTAGAGACTTATCCCTTAACCCCTGCAGCACACAATTCCTGCTTCTTCAGCAGTATTTGCTGTTACCAGTATGTGAGCGCCAATCTTGCAATTTTCTGGGTAAGCGCTTCAGATTGATCCTGATCTGCAGAAGTCACTGAGACGACCTTGTCATTGTGCCTGGTCCAGAGGGTGCGCTCACCCTTGCTGGCCTGGGTAAACGCCCCATCTCCAAGACCTGCAATTTCCTTGCGCTCGGTTGATGGGAGACCGCGTTGGTATGCCCAGGTCGAGGCATCCCAAACCTGAACATTGACTGCCCATCCAACAGGACTGCCAGACAGGGAAATCGTTTTGAAGCGGTATAAACAGTCACTGCGGTCATCGGTATGGCTTCTTGCCCCCATCGGGCTGGTGCCGCCGACGGTCGCGAGTATGGCGTCAATCGGCATCGCAGCACAGACATTGGTCGATGGATGAGCGGAAGGCGAGCGGGTTTTCAGTGTTGCAGGAATCGGGTCGGCTTCACCCTCTTCGAGTGCGCCGGTCTGCGACTTGGAGGATTCATTGCACGCCAAAAGAAACATCGCAAGAACCACAAAAACGGCTCCAATGAGATCCAGAATTCGTTCATGCCACATGCCGATCTCCTTTTCTACATAGACATACAACCTCGAAACAACCGATAGCTTAATTTAACGGTTGTCGCCGCACGTATCTGTGAATTTTGAGACGATCGAAGTGCGCAATATTCACATGGATCGATCATCACCCTTGGATAATATTTCAGGTTGCGAGCAACTGACGGAGGTGGACGACTGTCGATCGACACCGGTCTCAAAGGGGAGGAGAAGATTCTGGATCAGGCACTGCTATTGACCCGGCTTGCCTGATTGCTGGACAAACCAGGCTGATCCAATCATTCACATGCTGTCTGGATTCAGGCGGACACGTGTGGACCAATCCTGAGCGCAATACGGGCAGCCATCCCAACCCCGCCTACCCGCAGGTCGAGGCTGAGACGTTGTGCGAAGAAACCGGCAATACTGCCGGTTCAATGATGCCGGGAGACACTCACCTTCTCCGCATCACCCAGCAGACGGGTGAAACCCGTCCCGGACACCTTGATCAGGTGCTCGTGGTCTCCGCATTCGAAGAAGATCTCCGACTGTTTGAGCAGATCGTCGTCCACCAGGGTGATCATGCGGTAGGCGGTACCCAGAGGCGGAATCGCACCTCCCTCGCAGTCGGGAAACAGACTGACGAGTTCGGGTTCCGTCGCCAGCCCGACCTCTTCGCCCAGCAGCTGGTGCAGTTTTCCCAGGTGTACCCGGTAGTCGGTAGGCACGACCACCATCAGGTAATCATCACCCTGCTTGACGATCACCGCCTTGGCCAGGTGATCGGAGTCGATATGTGCGGCACCCGCACTCTCCATGCTGGAACGGGTGTGACGGTGACTGATAACTTCGTATGGAATGGCACGACTGTCCAGAAAGGAGCGGACGGTTTGGGACATACTCATGGCGCACCTCCGTGATCGGGTTGGGTCAATCGCCACTGCATTGCTCGGGATGGGGGGTCATGCCCAGGTGTCGAGGGTCTCGGCCTGTTGCAACGGATGGGCTGCGATCGGGTAACCTGCCCGGCATGACGGCGTGCACTTTTCGGGTGCTCAGCCCAAAGTCTAGTTCAAGCCGAAACGCCAGCTGGCCGGGTAGTCACCACGGTTTGTGTGGCTTTTCATACTCAGACGGGCCATGCAGAGGAGTCGGGACTCGCCGGTAACCGGCCCCCCGGGCTGACAGGACTGCGCAGTTACCGCATAATACCGCCCCCAAAAACCCATTCGGTCATAGCCTGCATGGATGATCCGATTCTTCACACAGAAGCCGGAAATCCATGCCATCGACCCCATTCCGCAACCAGGAGCCCACTGCACCATGAGACCCTCAGGACGCCAACCCGATGAACTTCGACCGATCCGAATCACCCGCGGCTTCACCAAGCATGCGGAGGGTTCGGTACTGGTCTGCTTCGGCGACACCCAGGTGATCTGCACCGCCAGTATCGAGGAACAGGTGCCGCGCTTCCTCAAGGGTGCCGGTCAGGGCTGGATCACCGCGGAATACGGCATGCTGCCCCGCTCCACCACCGACCGCATGGGCCGGGAGGCGGCACGGGGAAAACAGGGGGGGCGCACCCTGGAGATTCAACGCCTGATCGGCCGTTCACTGCGCGCCGCGGTGGACCTCAAGGCCCTGGGTGAGCGCACCATTACCCTGGACTGCGATGTGATTCAGGCCGACGGGGGCACCCGCACCGCCTCGATCACTGGCGCCTGCGTGGCGCTGGTGGATGCCCTGGAGCACCTGCGCAAACAGGGACTGCTCAGCAAAAGCCCGCTACTCAACATGGTGGCCTCGGTCTCGGTCGGCGTGTACAACGGCACCCCGGTGCTGGACCTGGACTATGCCGAGGACTCCAACGCGGAGACCGACATGAACGTGGTGATGAACGACCAGTCGGGCTTCATCGAAGTTCAAGGCACCGCAGAGGGTCAGGCCTACAGCCGTGCCGAACTTGATGCCATGCTCGACCTGGCCCATCAGGGCATAGAGCAGATCTGCAAGATCCAGCAGCAAGCCCTGGCAGACTGAACACCAAACACACCACACTCAAATCAAAGGCAGATCGACATGTCGGGACATCACACAGGCGAAAAGATCGTATTGGCGAGCAACAATGCGGGCAAGGTCCGGGAGATCAATCAACTGCTGGCCCAGGAGCAGATCACGGTGGTGCCGCAGAAGGAGTTCGAGATACCGGATGCGGTGGAGGACGGCCTGAGCTTCGTGGAGAACGCCATCAAGAAGGCCCGTCACGCCGCACGGCTCAGCGGCCTGCCGGCGATCGCCGACGACTCAGGCATCGAGGTGGATGCGCTGAACGGCGCGCCGGGCATCTACTCTGCCCGCTTCGCCGGCCCCGGCGCCAACGATGAGGCCAACCTGCAGAAACTGCTGGCGGATCTTGCCCAGGTCCCGGAGTCCGATCGCAGTGCCCGTTTCCAGTGCCTGATGGTCTACATGCGCCACGCGGAAGATCCCACCCCGATCATCTGCCAGGGCACCTGGGAGGGACGTATCCTGTTCGAACCCGCCGGGGAGAACGGCTTTGGCTACGACCCGGTTTTCTACGTCCCCACCCACGACTGCAGTTCCGCACAGCTCGATCCCGAGACCAAGAACAGTTTGAGTCACCGTGGCCAGGCGTTGCAGAAGCTGATGCGCGCACTCTCAGAGTGAACTCAGCATTGATTCAGACGCGCTGAGAGGTAGGCATTCGAATCTGAACAGGGGGCCATAGCCCCCCAGACCCGCCATCGCAGACCGAATGGATTCTTTCCTGCCGTCCTCCATTATTGGGAGCGCATCACCCTCTCCCGCTCAACCTCCATCACAAGAGGTGTTCGACCGAACCTGATCGGTCGTTCCTGTTCGAACGGTTGCCATTTCAATTCGAATCGTGGGAACGGGAATCACAAGCCAACCCGGAATTGAGCGTTCATTTTCCATACATACTGCCGATTACTTACCTGCTGGATCTCGCAAATACATCCATCGCAGGAAGCGCTGTTCTTCGAATGGGTACCTGTTATGAAATTCCTGGCCTCCATCCCGTATAAGCTTCTACTCAAACTGGGCGTTCACAGCATTCGTCGCCAACTGTTGATCCTCAACCTCCTGTTACTCGCGGTCAGCGGCGTGGCCGTGGGCTCGATCTACCTGAGTCAGCAGAGCGACGCAGCCACCATCAACGTGGCAGGACGCCAGCGTATGCTCAGCCAAAGGGCGGCCAAAGAGGCTCTCATGGCTGCCCAGGGCGTCGAGCGCAACGAAGTGGTTGAAGAAACCATCAGACTTTTTGAGACTTCGCACGATGCATTGCTGCGCGGAGATCCGAAGACCGGGGTCAATCGGATCACAGATGAGGATATACGCGCCCACCTGGAAACGGTTTGGAGAATCTGGAATCAGTACAAGGAGCACCTGAAAAATTACGTCCAGTCTCCCTCGGAATCGATGTTGAAGGTCATTTGGGAGGAATCGCCCTCAATCCTCAAGGAGATGAACCTTACTGTCGGTATGATCGAGGCTTACTCGAAGAGAAAGGCGGCGAACAACGCCTGGCACGCCGTCGAGATGGTCGCGCTTATCCTGCTTGTGTCATTCATCATCTACGCCTACGTGTCTCATAAGCTGGTTGACCCGATGGTTCACCTGAGCAAGCTCTTCACCGAAGTGGAACACGGCCGCTTCTCCCAGCGTGCCGAGGTTACCGGCTCAGGGGATGAGGTGGACAACAGTTTCAGTCATTACAACAGTATGCTCAACAAGATCGTCAACCTGCTCGACGAAATCACGCAGACCGCAGCCAGTATCAGCCATTTCAGCTCAAACCTGGCTAATGCAGCACAATCGGATTCTCAGGGATTGCAGGAACAGTACTCCGGAATCGAACAGATCGCGACTGCAATGAATCAGATGACCGCAACCTTTCAGGAGGTGACCAACAACATCTCCAGCGTCTCCAGTGAGGCCTCTCACGCAGACCAGGAAGCCTCCCAGGCCCGGGGCGAAATGAACAAGACATCGCAGACAATCAATGAACTCCATGGGGAGGTCGAAAAGGTCAGGGCGGTGATCGACAAACTCAACAAGGACAGCCTGGAAATCAGCCGTGTACTGGACGTGATCAACGGGATTGCAGAACAGACCAATCTGTTGGCATTGAATGCCGCCATCGAAGCTGCAAGGGCCGGTGAGCAGGGACGGGGGTTTGCCGTGGTTGCGGACGAGGTTCGCGCCCTGGCGGCCCGAACCGCGCAATCCACCCACGAGATCCGCCAGATGATCGAACAATTGCAAAAGCAGTCCAAGCAGGCGGTCACGGCGATCGAGGTCAGCGAGGAGTATGCGAGCACCGGCGTAGAGCAGGTCATGTCCGCGGATGAGGCCTTACAGCGCATCGCCTCTTCAGTCTCATCCATCCACGAGATGAATGTTCAGATCGCCACCGCGGCCGAGGAGCAGACCCAGGTCACCCGGGAGATCAATCAGAACGTGGTTACCATCACTGACCTGTCGAAACGCTCCTACAACAACAGTACCGACAATCTGCAGCTGGCCGGTGATATCGCCAGCACCATGAACAATCTGGAAAAACTGATAAGGGAACTCAGAACCGGATAATCAAACCGGTCCCAGGCGGATGACAGCTTCAATACATACCGCCTGGGACCATAAGACCTGATCCCCAGGCGTTCCGGTCTGGGACAACCCGCCCACACCCGACCGCTTTCACATCACATCAAACTCAGTTGTAAACAATGTCCGGCAGCCAGGTGGCCAGTTTCGGCCAGTAGGCCAGCAGACCGAGCATCAGCAGCTGGATGGCGATGAAGGGGGCGACACCCCGGTAGATGGCTGTGGTGCGGACCTCCGCGGGGGCCACCCCACGCAGGTAGAACAGGGCAAAACCGAAGGGGGGTGTGAGGAAGGAGGTCTGCAGGTTGATCGCGATCATCACCCCCAGCCACACCGGGTCGAGCCCCATGCCGAGCAGGATCGGGCCGACGATCGGCACCACCACGAAGGTGATCTCGATGAAGTCGAGAATGAAACCGAGCAGAAACATCACCAGCATTACCACGATCATCGCCCCGACCACCCCACCGGGCAGATCGGTGAGCAGTTCGGTCACCACCTCGTCACCGCCAAATCCGCGGAACACCAGGGAGAACAGGGACGCACCGATGAAGATCAGGAACACCATGCTGGTGACCTGGGTGGTGCCGGTAACGACCTCCTTGAGGGTTTTGAGATTGAGCTGACCCTGGCTCAGGGCCAGCAGCATGGCCCCCACCGCACCCACCGAGGCGGCTTCCGTGGGCGTGGCCAGCCCCCCGAGAATCGAACCGAGCACCGCGACGATCAGCAGCAGGGGCGGCGCCAGAACCTTCAGCACCTTGCCCCAGAGCTCACCGGCTTCGCCACGCTCATCGCTGGGTATGGCCGGCACCTTCTGCGGCCTGAACAGGGCGACCAGGACGATGTATGTCAGGTAGAGCACCACCAGCATCAGACCCGGCAGCAGGGCGCCGACAAACAGATCCCCCACCGAGACGGTGTCGGGGGAGAAGATGCCCATGTCGAGCTGGGCCTGCTGATAGGCCGCGGAGAGCACATCCCCGAGCAGCACCAGGATGATCGAAGGGGGGATGATCTGCCCCAGGGTGCCCGCGGCGCAGATCACCCCGCAGGAGAGTGCGGGATCGTAGTTGCGCTTGAGCATGGTGGGCAGGGAGAGCAGCCCCATGGTGACCACGGTGGCCCCGACGATCCCGGTACTGGCCGCCAGCAGCATGCCGACCAGGGTCACCGAGATCCCCAGACCGCCCCGCAGAGCGCCGAACAGGCTGGCCATGGTGTCGAGCAGGTTCTCCGCCACCCGGGAGCGTTCCAGCATGATCCCCATGAACACGAACAGGGGTACTGCGA
This sequence comes from Candidatus Thiodiazotropha sp., assembly GCA_040506775.1. GTDB lineage: Bacteria > Pseudomonadota > Gammaproteobacteria > Chromatiales > Chromatiaceae > Thiodiazotropha. Next base: position 85,284 of record JBEVWC010000018.1, on the reverse strand, counting down.
TCAGGGTCTCGTTGGTCATGATGCCGTAGAGCCGGTTGGGCAGGGCATGCAGAAAGGCGTCGTCGAAATAGCCCCCGAGTTCCCCGAACCAGGCAAACAGCAGCGCCGTTCCGCCAAGGGAGAAGGCCACCGGATAGCCCATCAGCAGAACCAGGCAGACACACAGGAACAGCAGCAGGGGCAGAAATTCAGCCATCATGATGCCTCGCCGGGATCGGCCGGTGAGGCATCTCCGAACAGCCGGTCCAGACAACGCAGGGCCAGGGACAACCCCTGCAGCAGGAGCAGTACCGCCATCACCAGGATCAGGCTTTTCAGCAGGTAGACGGCCTCGAGTCCACCGGCTTCCCGGGAACCCTCGTGCAGGGACCAGGACTGGACCACGTAGTCCCAGCTGACGTAGAGGATGAACAGGCACACCGGCAGCAGCAGCCCCAGGGTACCCAGCAGATCGATCCAGGCCTGGCCCCGGGGGGAAAAGCGCTGGTAGAAGATATCCACCCGCACATGCCCTTCGTGCTTGAGGGTATAGGCGGCGCCCACCAGAAACAGACTGGCGTGCATGTAGGTCACCGATTCCTGCAGCCAGATCCAGCCCAGGTCGAACACATAACGCAGCACCACGATGGTGACGGTGACCAACACCATCAACAGGCTCAGCCAGGACACGCTGCGCCCCAGCCACTCATTGAAGGCGTCGATCGAGCCAGCCAGGCCCCGCAGCGCTTTGAACCCCGACATCAACCCCCTCTCACCAGCGCAGGAGTATCCACTGGGGCACAGTGATGTTGGTCGGATCGTCGGAACGGGAGTCAAACTCTCCGTCACCGTTGCGGTCGATCAGGTAGTAGGCCGGTCCCTTATTCGGCTGGATCTTCACCATATACAGCTGACCGTTGATCCGATACTCGGAGATGGTCCCCTCATCCTTCTTGATGATCGTCACATCGGGCTCGATCACCTCGTCATCGACTTTCATCTCCGGCAGGGGCAGCTCGGGGGGTTCAGGGGCATCCGCGGCGCCCAACGCGCCGGACAGTAACAGGCCGGCAAACAGCAGGGCATAGCCTTTCATGGGGTGTGACATCATCTCCCTCCGTGGGAGTGTTCGGAATGGATTCATTACAACTCCAGCAGAATCTCCCGCTCCGCCGGAGATGGCTCGAAATGGCGTGTTTCGTAGTGACTGAAGATCGCGTCCACCACCTCCCGGGGCTGTTCGCAGACCTGCAGCAGGTCCAGATCCTCGGGATCGATGGTGCCGGCAGGACACAGGGTATTGCGGAACCACTCCAGCAGGCCGTGCCAGAAGGCTCCGTCCACCAGGATGATGGGGATCTTGCGGGTCTTGCCGGTCTGCACCAGGGTAAGGATCTCCGCCATCTCGTCCAGGGTGCCGAACCCGCCGGGCAGCACCACGTAGGCGGAGGCGTGTTTCACGAACATCACCTTGCGGGCAAAAAAGTGCCGGAAGTTCAGGGCAATGTCCTGGTAGGGATTACCCTGCTGCTCCATCGGCAGCTGAATGTTCAGGCCGATGCTGGTGGACTTGCCCTCGAAGGCACCCTTGTTGGCCGCCTCCATGATTCCCGGCCCGCCACCGCTGACCACGGAAAAACCACTGTCGGAGAGCAGCCGCGCGGTCTCCTCGGCCAGGGCATAGTGAGGATGGTCCCTGGGGGTGCGCGCCGAACCGAAGAAACTCACGGAGGGGCTGATCTGGGCCAGCTGCTCGAAGCCTTCGACGAATTCCGCCATGATCTGGAAGACCCGCCAGGATTCCCGGGTGAGCTGACCTTCCGCCCCGCCGCGAGGTCTGCGGCGCCTGTCTTGTGTGATTGCCATACCCGATGATCTCGTTATTTTTTGGGTTTCAGGCCGAATCCGAAGAATCCGGCCCGGTATCGTGTTTCGATGGGTCGTGTACGGATCATATCAGGCATCCGCCCCGCTGTTGAAATCGATCGTCACCCTGCGTACGCTTGCGCCTCGTTTCCCCCAGCAGAGGGTCGTCCAGCCATGTCCCAACTCAACCCCCGGCAGCTCGAAGCGGTGCGCTACATCGATGCGCCCCTGCTGGTGCTGGCTGGGGCCGGCAGTGGCAAGACCCGGGTGATCACGGCAAAAATCGGCTATCTGGTCAATCAGTGCGGCCTGGCGCCGCAGCAGATTACCGCGGTGACCTTTACCAACAAAGCCGCCCGGGAGATGAAAGAGCGGGTCAGCCAGTCACTGGGCCAGAGCGGTGCCGAAGGCCCGAGGATCTCCACCTTTCACACCCTGGGTCTCAACATTGTGCGTCAGGAACTGCAGACCCTGGGTTACAAGGCCGGTTTCTCCATCTTCGATCAGCAGGACAGCACCGCGCTGCTCAAGGATCTGTTGCGCAAGGAGAACCGGGGTGACGACAAGGAGATCAGCCAGGCTCAGTGGACGATCTCCGCGTGGAAGAACGATCTCATCGAACCGCCCCAGGCCCTGGCCGGTGCCGAGAGCCAGCGGGAGACCCTGCATGCGCTGCTCTATGAGGCCTATCAACGCAGCCTGAAGGCCTTCAACGCGGTGGATTTCGATGATCTGATCCGGGTGCCGGTGAATCTGTTCCGCGACCACCCCGAGATTCTGGACCGTTGGCAGGACCGCATCCGCTACCTGCTGGTGGACGAGTACCAGGACACCAACCAGGCGCAATACGAACTGGTCCGGCAACTGGTCGGAGTGCGGGCCGCGTTCACCGTGGTAGGGGACGACGATCAGTCGATCTACACCTGGCGGGGCGCCCGGCCGGAGAACCTGGCCCGTCTGAAGGAGGATTTTCCGCGCCTCAAGCTGATCAAGCTGGAACAGAACTACCGCTCCAGCGGGCGCATCCTGAGATCCGCGAACCAGTTGATCAGCCACAATCCCCATGTATTCGACAAGCGCCTGTGGAGTGAGCTGGGGCCCGGCCCGGAGATCCGCGTCATGGCCTGCGCCAACGAGGAGCAGGAGGCGGAGAAGGTGGTTTCCGAGATCATCCACCTCAAATTCACCAGCAAGGCGGTAAACCGGGACTTTGCCATCCTCTACCGGGGCAACCACCAGGCGAAGGTCTTCGAGAAGGCGCTGCGCACCCATAACATCCCCTACTTCCTCAGCGGCGGGACCTCCTTCTTCGCGCGCACCGAGGTGAAGGATGCGATGGCCTATCTGCGTCTGCTGGCCAACCCGGAGGACGACAGCGCATTCCTGCGCATCGTCAACACCCCACGCCGGGAGATCGGACCGAACACCCTGGAGAAGCTGGCGGCCTATGCCCAGACCCGGGGCTGCGCCCTGCTGCCCGCCTGTGACGACATGGGCATTCAGAGCCTGTTGAGCGAACGGGCCCGGGAGCGGCTGCTGAACTTCGCCCGGCTGATCCAGGAACATGCCCGGCAGGCGGAGTCCGATCCGGTTAGCGCCTTCCGCCAGCTGATCCGGGAAATCGACTACGAAGACTGGCTCAAGGAGAACGCCAGCAGTGACGCAGTCGCGGAACGCCGCATGGGCAATGTGAACGACCTGATCGAGTGGCTCAACGCACTGAACAAGGGGGAGCTACAGGAAAAGACCCTGGCGGAGATGGTCAACCACCTGACCCTGATGGATCTTCTGGAGCGGCAGAATGAGGATGAACAGCTCGACCAGGTGCACCTGATGACCCTGCACGCAGCGAAGGGTCTGGAGTTTCCCCACGTGTTTCTGGTCGGCGTGGAGGAGGAGCTGCTGCCCCATCGCAGCAGTATCGAAGAGGACAATATCGAAGAGGAACGCCGACTCGCCTATGTGGGGATCACCCGGGCTCAACGCAGTCTGGTGATCAGCTACGCCAGCAAACGCAAACGTTTCGGCGAGTGGATCGCCAGTGAGCCCAGCCGCTTCCTCCGGGAACTCCCGGAGGACGACCTGGTCTGGGAGGGACGCGGCGAGCCGCTCAGCAAGGAGCAGAAACAGCAGCGCGGCTCAGCCCACCTGGCGAACCTGAAGTCCCTGCTCGGATCAGAGTGACAGCACCCAGGTGACGATGGCGCGGATGTTCTCTTCCGGCACATGGGCATTCGGCGGCATCGGGATCTGACCCCAGGTACCTACGCCACCGGCCTTGACCTTGGCCACCAGCATATCCAGAGCAGCGGCATCGCCCTTGTATTTGGCGGCGACGTCTTTGTAGGCGGGTCCAACAACCTTGACTCCGACCTGATGGCAGGCCATGCAACCCGAAGAGGTGGCCAGCGCCAGTTGATCCCCACCGGCTGCCGCGGGCGCCGCTGCAGGCTCGGGGGCTGCTGCCGGCTCAGCGGCAGCTGGTTCAGCCGCAGCTGCCTCGGCGGGTGCCTGTGCTGCTGCGGGCTCCGCAGCGGGAGCCGGGGCCGGCGGCGGTTCCTTGCCTTCTACGACCACGATGCCTACCGGCGCGATGCGCTCCAGCACATCGGAACGATCCTCGGCCAGTGCCTGGCCCGCCAGCAACAGGGAACCAGCGGTGAAACCGGCCACCAGGCCCAACTTGGAAACTGCATTGATGTTCACGGGTAATCTCCTCCGTATGCGAACCGACTCACCCCACAACAGGGCATTCACAAAAAAACCGGGGGATTATACCCGCCACCGAAAAAAAGCGCGAACAGGGTTGGACGAGGCACCTTGGGACGGCTACACTACGACACCTTCGTCAGCTGCCCGGCGAAACCTCAGCCCGGGCTTTCGAAACATCAAGCGCCCGTAGCTCAGTTGGATAGAGTACAGCCCTCCGAAGGCTGGGGTCACAGGTTCAAATCCTGTCGGGCGCGCCATTCCCAGCGTCCTCTGGTTTGGACGCACTGATCGACGCTCAGTCAGCCGGGTACCCGACAACCGCTTTCAATTTCGGGTCAGGAAATGGAAACTCCGCCGACAAACAGCCCTCTAACGGATTCGTACCTGCAAACACGGCTTACCGGGATGACGACAACCCGACGCATGCAGGCCACACAGGGCATTGGGGACCGGTTCGCAAGGAGGCACTCACAACACGGCCGGGACAGCCCGCGTTAAACCATGCTCGAAGCAGCGACAGGTCCCTTAGGCTTGTCTCCAGCGATCGGATTGAACCATGAATGCATTCAAAACACTCTTCACCACACTGTTACTTGTCGCGCCCCTGGCCCAGGCCGAAGAGACGGATCGAACACCGCTGGCTGCCACAGACCATGCCAACCAGCTGGTCATCATCGGCGCCTCCTATGCAGGGGAGTGGCCCATCGAACAGGTCGGTTGCCTGCGGGTGGAGAATCGGGGTATCGGCGGACAGGTCTCCACAGAGGTGGAAGAACGCTTTGCAGAGGATGCCCTGAGCCTCAAACCCAAGGCGGTGCTGATCTGGGGATTCATCAACGATTTCGCCAACAATTCGCGGGATATGGAGGATGAAACCCGGGAGACCGCGATCCGCAACATCGAGGCAATGGCCGAGGCGGCCCATGCCGCTGGCGTGATCCCGGTACTGGCCACGGAGGTCACCATGGGAGCCCCGGATTCCCTGATCGACGGTGCTGTCCGGTGGATCAATGAACTGCGGGGCAAACGCAGCTATCAACGTTACATCAGCGACAATGTCATGGCCGTGAACCGCTGGATCCGCGACTATGCGGCGCAGAAAGGCTATCCGGTGCTGGACATCGAAGGTTTGATGACCAATGAAGCCGGCAACCGCAAGGAGGGGTATTTCACAGAGGACCTCTCGCACATCAGTGCACAGGCCTATCGTGATCTGGATGCCTATGCGATACCCGAACTGAAACATACGCTCGTCGAAGCCGGCAAACTCTGTCCGGAGTGAACCCGGCACCCGTTCACACCAGTACGTACGACTCGACCGGGACTTTGATGGTGTCCGGCAAGGCAAAAACATCCCCATACAGCCGGATTGTTGATCAAACGATCATGTTGTTGCGCTGATCCAGTGTCCGCTCTTTGGGTAACGACTGAGACGGCGATACACCCTGTCACTCATCGTCTTTTCGAGTCGCCCCAACCTCCCTCAAGACACATCGAAAAGCCAGACATCACTCCTACGAAGGTGTGTACGTCTTGCCGGACTGCTTGTTTGACGATCAGTGCCGATCGGGCACGAGCGGTCAGCCCCCGGGAAACCTGTCGTAGCTTTTTTTTCGAATCCGATTAAACTACCTGTAAATTAAATATCCACCTATTATTTAAACTATATTCAATAAGTTATCATTGATTCCCAGCGATTCATCCGGTATTTGTCCCGCGCTGTTCAGTCGATTTCCAGACGTCTGTTCAGTGCACAAATTCTATCCTCCAGCCGGATCATGACCGATCAACAACGCAGCATATGGACAGGCGATCACCGTGAATAAGCCGTTTTTCCACTGGCTTGATGACTGGCAGCTCGATCTTGACTGCCTGGATAAGCAACACCATCAGATCGTCTGCTCCATCAATGCCCTGCATAAGGCGTTTGTATATGATCTGGACCATCCATCCGGCGACGGGGAGCGGATAATCCGACATCTCTACACCCTGTCTGATCAGGTGCGCACCCATTTCAAGATCGAGGAGTATCTGATGCGCACCCACGAGTATCCGCAACTGCTGGCGCATCGCCGCGAGCATCGCTTTCTGCTGGCAGAGCTGCAGGTGTGTATCCGAGATCATGAGGCAAACCGCAAACCGTTCAATATGGATACCTTGACCGCGCTCAAGCACTGGCTGATCAACCATGTGATCAGTAGCGACAAGGTGTTTGCGGAGTATCTCAGCACCCAATCCCAGGAAGCCCTGGAATCCAGCCTGCGATCCCTCAACCAGGCACAGTCTTAATCAACCGGACTCCGTAGCCCGGGTGCAGCGCAGCGGAACCCGGGAAACCAGACCAACATGCCACCGCCACACGACTTCGCATGCCTGTGTTCAAGTGTGTGCCACACCCCCCGGGTTACGCGTTGCTTCACCCGGGCTACGAGTCGGTGGATGCATCACTGCCATGGTGACAGCGGAACCCGGGAAACCAGACCAACATGCCACCGCCACGCGACTTAGCATGCCTGTGTTCTAGTGTGTGCCACACCTCCCGGGTTACGCGCTGCTTCACCCGGGCTACGATGGCTGTGTATCGGTTTGTAGCCTCGTTACGACTCATAAACCCGGGACGCTATACTGAAAGGGGAATGGAGTAAGCCGTGACCCCAGAATCCGACAAAACCGCAGCGATCACCCTGCAGGGTGAATCACTGACCAAGATCTACCACACCGGAAGCGTGGAGGTCCCCGCTCTGCGCGGTGTCGACATCGGTCTGTACGAACGGGAGCTGGTGGTCCTGCTCGGCCCCTCCGGGAGCGGAAAATCAACCCTGCTGAACATCCTCGGCGGACTGGACACACCGAGCAGCGGGCGGGTACGGTTCCGCGACCTGGAGATCACCGCCGGCAACGAGACCACCCTGACCCGCTACCGCCGCGACCATGTCGGTTTCGTGTTCCAGTTCTATAACCTGATCCCCAGCCTTACCGCCCTGGAAAACGTGGCCCTGGTCACCGAGATCTCCTCCCGCCCCATGGATCCTGCGGACGCCCTGGCTCTGGTGGGTCTGAAGGAACGGCTGCACCACTTCCCGGCTCAACTCTCCGGGGGCGAGCAGCAGCGGGTCGCCATCGCCCGGGCCATCGCCAAGCGCCCGGACGTACTGCTGTGTGACGAACCCACAGGCGCCCTGGACAGCCGCACCGGCATTCTGGTGCTGGAGGCGATCGAGCGGGTCAACCGGGAGATGGGCACCACCACCGCGGTCATCACCCACAACACGGTGATCGGCGGGATGGCCGACCGGGTACTGCATTTCGGCGACGGCCGGGTGATCCAGAGCGAAACCAACCCGCAGCGGCAATCTGCCGCCGAGCTGAGCTGGTAATGCGCACCCTGGACCGCAAACTGCTGCGCAACCTGTGGAAACTGCGCGGACAGGTACTCGCCATCGCGGTGGTCATCGCCTCGGGTGTGGCGGTGCTGGTGATGTCCCTGTCGGCCCTGCAGGCGCTGCAGGACACCACCGCCGCCTATTACGAGCGGCAACGCTTCGGCGATGTGTTCGCGAATGTGAAAAGGGCTCCCCAGCGCCTGGTCGAACGGATCCGGGCGATTCCCGGGGTACGCTCGGTGGATGACCGGATCCAGCAGATGGCCACCCTTTCGATCGAGGGATTCGACGAACCGGTGATGGGCCAGCTGGTCTCCATCCCCGAGTCCGGTGAATCCCGACTCAATCGCCTGGTGATGCGCAGCGGCCGCCGGGTCGCCCTGGGACACCCGGACGAGGTGGTGCTCAACGAACCCTTCGCCGAGGCCCACCACCTGCAACCCGGGGATCGGCTCAAGGCCCTGATGAACGGCCATCAGCGCACCCTCAGGGTGGTCGGCATCGCCCTCTCTCCGGAATTTGTCTACGCCATCGGTCCCGGTGCGCTGATGCCCGACAACCAGCGATACGGGATCATGTGGCTGGGCCGGGAGGCCCTGGCGGCGGCCTTCGACCTGGACGGGGCGTTCAACTCGGTCAGCCTGGGGCTGCTGCACGGCACCGATCCGCAGGGGGTCATCGACCGCCTCGACCGCCTCCTGGAACGCTACGGCAGTCACGGTGCGATCGCCCGTGCGGATCAGATCTCCAACTGGTTCCTGATGAACGAGATCGAGCAGCTGAAAACCATGTCCAGCCTGCTGCCGACCATCTTCCTTGCGGTCGCCGCATTCCTCAGCAACATGGTGCTGAGCCGCCTGATCGCCACCGACCGCAGCGAGATCGGCCTGATGAAGGCGTTCGGTTACAGCAACCTGCAGGTGGCCTGGCACTACACCAAGCTGGTGATCGCGATGACCCTGGTGGGGATTCTCCTGGGGTGGCTGCTGGGGGCCTGGCTGGGACGCATCAACACCGAGATGTATGCCGAGTTCTTCCGTTTTCCGTTGCTCATCTTCCGTCCCCATCCCGGGGTGTTCGCCCTCGGCGCCCTGGTAAGCCTGGCCGCCGCCCTGAGCGGCAGTCTGGGATCGGTGCGGCGGGCCGCCCGACTGCCCCCGGCTGAGGCGATGACCCCGCCACCGCCCCCGCTGTACCGGCGTACCCGGCTCTCCCACAGCCGCATCGCCCACTGGCTCGACCAGCCCACCCGGATCATCCTGCGCCAGGTGATCCGCTCCCCGCTGCGCGCACTGATGACCAGCATCGGCATCGCCCTTTCGGTTGCGGTCATGGTGATGGCTTTGCAATGGATCGACGCGATCGAAAAGATCGTCCAGGTCTACTTCAACGACGCCCAGCGCCAGGACATGATGGTCGGCCTGGTGGAGACCCAACCTGACACCGTGCTGGAGGAGTTCCTGCGCCTGCCCGGGGTCATCGCGGCGGAGCCGATGCGCATCAAGAGCGCAGATCTGAGCGCCGGACCGAGAACCCATCGGGGCTCGGTGGAGGGTCTGGCCGCCGGGGCCCGTCTGCAACGGGTCTACGATGCCGGCGGCCGGGTGGTGGACCTGCCCCCGGATGGTCTGGTGCTGGCCACGGAACTGGCGAAGAAGCTCCAGGTGAAAATCGGTGATTCGGTGTGGGTGGCGATCCGCGAGGGCCGCCAGCCCCGCCGCCGGATCCCGGTGGTCGACACCTTCGAGACCTACATGGCGATGCCCGCCTACCTGAACATTCGCGCCTTCGACCGGATGATGGGGGAGCGGCCCAGCGTCGAAGTGGTGAACCTTTTGGTGGACGAACATGAACTGACCCGTCTCTATCAGCGTCTCAAGGACCTGCCCAAGGTCTCAGCCATCACCCTCAAGGACGCTGCGGTGCGGGAGTTTCATGACACCATGGCGGAAACCCTGATGATCTATGTCTCGTTCTTTGCCGCCTTCGCCTGCGCCCTGGGATTCGGCGTGGTTTACAACAGCACCCGCATCGCCCTCTCCGAACGCGGCCGGGAGCTGGCCACCCTGAGGGTGCTCGGGTTTCACCGCGGCGAGATCTCCTACATCCTGCTGGGTGAGGCGGCGCTGCTGATCCTGGTCGGGTTGCCTCTGGGCTGTTTTGTCGGCCACGCCCTGGGCTGGCTGATGACCCAGGCGATGGACTCCGAACTCTACCGCATCCCGCTGGTGATCAAGGCGGCCACGGACGCCACCGCGGTGCTGGTCACCCTCGGGGCAACCGCATTCTCCGCCGCCATGGTGCGGCGCCGGCTCGATCACCTGGACCTGATAGCCGTCCTCAAGACACGTGAGTAATTCCCATGAGCGCACACGCAAAACGCATTCTGATCTGGACGATTCTCGGCACCCTGCTGCTCGGCAGCCTGGTGTGGGCCTTCCGCCCCCGCGCGGTGCCCGTGGACCTGGTCACCCTGGCGCCGGGCGCTCTGACGGTCACCGTCGACGAGGAGGGCGAGACCCGGGTACGGGATATCTTCGTGCTGTCCGCACCGATCAGCGGCCGCGCCCTGCGCATCGACGCCGAGGTGGGTGACGCGGTGCAGGCTGAACAGACCCTGCTGGCGGAGATCGAGCCCATCGATCCCACCCTGCTGGATCCGCGCAGCGAGGCCCAGGCCCGGGCGGACATTCAGGCGGCGGAAGCCAACCGGGTGCTGGCGGAGGCCTCGGTCAAGGAGGCCCAGGTGGAGCTCGAATTCGCCCTCAAGGAACTGCAGCGCTCGCGCAAACTGCGCCAGGACGCGATGATCTCGGCCCGGGAGCTGGAGTCCGCGGAACTGACCTACGAAACCCGCCTCGCAGCCCTGGACACCGCCCGCGCCAACCGTCAGGCGCGCCAGGCGGAGCTGACTCGGGCCAAGGCCCAGTTGATCTCTCCCACCGCACCCAGAGACCCGAGTGATGATTGCCAGTGCGTTCCGATCCGTGCGCCCATCGACGGACAGATCCTCAAGATCGTGCACAAGAGCGCCGGGGTGGTCAGCGCCGGAGAGCCGCTGCTGGAGATCGGTAACCCGGCGGATCTCGAAATCGTCTCCGATCTGCTCTCCTCCGATGCGGTAAAGGTGCGACCGGGACAGAAGGTGCTGATCGAAAACTGGGGCGGCGATGAAACCCTGGAGGGTGTGGTGCGGCGGGTGGAACCCTTCGGTTTCACCAAGGTCTCGGCCCTGGGCATCGAGGAACAGCGGGTCAATGTGATCGTCGATTTCACCTCGCCCCGGGAGTCCTGGTCACGCATCGCCCATGGCTATCAGGTGGAACTGCGCATCATCCTGTGGCAGGGTGAGTCGGTCCTTACCCTGCCCCTCACCGCCCTGTTCCGGGAAGGCAACGACTGGGCGGTGTTCGTCGAAGAGGACGGCAAGGCATCGTTGCGACGCATAAAGATCGGTCGACGCACCGGCCTGGAGGCGGAGGTTCTCGAAGGTGTGGCCGCCCAGGAGCGTGTGGTCATTCACCCTGGCGAACAGATTACAGATGGTGTTCTAATAGAGGACAGAAACCGGTAATGGACTCACTTTCCATCAAGAACATTGGATTAAAAAATGAATGGACTCATGGCCTCGCAACGGATTTCCAACACCAGGCCGCTAAACCGTTTCGATCAGCCTGAGCGACATTCGCAACCGTCAGATTGCATTGCACACACCTCGGAAAGCCTTCCTTCCGGCACGGAAACACATGCTGGCATCCATTCTCGGTCGAAACTCACAGCCTTCGCCGGTAAGAATGGCCTCGGCCTCACGATCATCCTGACAGTTCTGCTTTTCCTTCTCAGCGCCTGCAACTCATCCGGCAATGGGGATTCGACCGTCAGCGATCAGCCCACGGACCAATCGGATCAGGCGAATCCGTCTGTCGCGCAACTGACACGATTTGACAGTTGTGAAGGTCTCAGGACCTATCTACTCAATACCCAGGAAACACAAAACGCACTCATTGACTATGTTCAGGACTTGCCGACGGACCTATCGGACAGCACCGATGCCCCGGCCAGCCATGACCTGAATCTGCCTACGATCAACAAGACAACAGGTATATACAAACCGATCGCCGATTCGCAGGATGAAGTTATCAACATTACCCATGGCGACTACACCTACCAACTGAGCGATGGCCATTTCACAATCATTCAGACCTGGCCGGCGGATCAGACACAGGAACTTTCAAGTACACCGATCGAAGGCACACCCCGGGCACTCTTCCCAGGAAATGATGTCGTCTGGATCGTCAGCGAACTTTCACCGGAGAATAGCGAAGGGTTCGATGCGCGCTTAGGTCAAAGCACCGAGCCAAGAACCGATGCCCTCGTGAAGGTCACATGGCTTCAAACCTCAAACCCCAGCCAACCGAGTGTGATTCGGGACACCCTGTTCGAAGCACATTATGTAGATGCGCATAAGGATGAACAGCGCGTCTATCTGGCCCTCAATGCACATCTGGATCTGCAGGCCACAACCCTGACCTCAGACAATCCTGACCCCAAGACCTATCTGCCGGTCATGATGGATAACACAAATCCAGACGCACACACCGTCGCATTGCCCACCTCGGTCATCAGCACCTGTGAATCCGTCTATCAACCGGATACCCCGGATGGCACGGGAACCTTGACCATTCTCGGTTTCGACCTAGACGATCCGCTCGCCGAACCGTCCAGCCAAACCCTGTTAGGCAACAGCAGTACCGTTCTCTTCAATCAGAAGCATCTGTACGTGGCGAGCATGGAGGATCCGAATTGGATTTGGTTGCCGGTAATGCAAGGCAGTGAAACATCCCAGGCCTCCACCACCCTGCACAAATTCAGCCTTGATACCGCTCCTCAATACCTTGCCTCAGGTAGAGTAAACGGCCATCTGCTCAACCCATTCGCCATGGATGAATACCAGGATTCACTGCGACTGGTGACCCTCGAGCGTTCAAGAGCGAGTGACTCGCATCCAGAGAGCACGCTCTATATTCTGGAACAAACCCAGGAACGTCTCGATGAGCGCGCCCGGCTGGAGGGACTCGGCCAGACCGGGGATACCCCATATGCGGTACGCCTCAGTGAGACACGCGGGTACCTGGCTACGGTGAATCAAAACGCCTCCTTGATCACCCTGGATCTGAGCGATCCGGACAACCCGTCGATTGCGGGGGAATTGGCGGCAACCGGTCTTTCCGCCTATCTCCAACCCACTCAGGGTGACCGACTGCTCAGCCTGGATCAGGACTCCGAAAGTCTTAGCATAACCATCAGCCTGTTCGACGTCAGTGATCTTAAGGAACCGGTACTGTTATCCGCTCACTCGATCGATAACGGAAGATATACCCAGGCACTTTACAACTACCCGTCCTTTGACTGGTTTGAGAATGAGCAGACACTGGCGATTCCGATCACTCAGTGGAACAGTCAGACATCGAACCCAGATTACAACGCCGATGATATTTTCAACGGCCTGGAGCTGTATAAAGTCACCCCGGAAGGGGAAATTCAATCCTTCGCCGAGATCGATCACGATGTGTTCTATCAGGATCCGGTCAGCGGTGACTGGCTCTATCCGTCACCCGTGAGCAACAGCTTCATACGCGTCGATGACGAAAATAACCGCTATATCTTCTCATTCAGCGACCGGGGAGTGTTGGTCAACAACCTCGATTCCGCGCAGATCAACCTGGCGCAATCCCACCTGACAACGGGCCGGGACCATGTACTGCTTTACAACAATGCGGCCCTGAGCCCCTTCAATAATTGCGATGATCTCAAGTCCTTCCTTATCGAGACCCGTCTCAAAGAGATTGAACTTTATAATTTCTCGCGCCCTTACTGGCCCGGCTCCGACGATTTCAGCAGCGCACCGCTGCCGCAGCCACCCACAAGTGAACTTGATCAAAACAAACCCGAACCCGAAATCAATGATGTTACCGAGACCAATAACCAGGTCGCCGGGGTAGACGAAGCCGATTTCATAAAGACCAACGGAAATTTCACCTATCTGCTCTCTGGCGGAGTCCTCGTCATATTGAAAACCTGGCCCGCGGATCAGAGCACGACAATATCCAGAACCACAATCGACGGCTCCCCCTACGCCTTGTTCGTCTATGACGATATGGTCTGGATCGTCAGCCAGCTCGACTGGGAAGCGCCCAACTACAATGAGCGTCTCGGCACGGGATACGTCCCCCGACTCAGTACGATGACCCAGGTCACCCTGGTACGCATCACCGACCCTGCTCATCCCATCGTAGTGCGAAAAACCGTGTTCGAGTCCCGCTATGTGGCTGCCCGAAGAATCGATCAGCATGTGTACCTGGTCGTACGTTCGAAAATAAACTTCTACCCATCGGACATTGACCTGGACACTGCTGAACTCTCTCAGCTGGTACCGGTCCTGGCGGACAACACCACCCCACGGGACAGCAATCAAGTCGTCACCTCGCCGATCTGCGGTTGCGAATCGACCTATCGACCCGAAATAGCGGATGGCACCGGTACGGTCAGCATTCTGGGATTCGATCTGGAAAATCCGCTCTCAGAGATCACCAGCCAGACGCTTCTTGGCAATTCCGGCACCGTGTATGCCAATCGGGAAAACCTCTATATTGCCAGCGTTGAAGACCCTTTCTGGTACTGGGAACCGGTATGGGCCGGGGAGTCCGATCCGATCGCCACCACCACTGTGCACAAGTTCAGCTTACTGCCCTCCCCCCAGTATCTTGCCAGTGGGCGCGTCAAGGGGCATGTGATCAATCATTTCGCGATGGATGAATATCAGGACACGCTTCGCCTGGTCACCACCGAGGAGAATTGGTGGAGCGGAGAGACCAACAACCGTCTCTATGTACTGTCTCAATCTGACGATCAGCTTGCTCAACGCGCCCAGCTTGAGAACCTGGGCCATGAGAGAGAAGGCCTCCACGCGGTACGCTTTGTCAACGAGCAGGCTTTCATAGTGACCTTTGGCCAGGAGGATCCGTTAATTACCCTGGACCTCGCTGATTCACAGCATCCCAAAGTTGCGGGGGAACTGGAGGTGCCGGGGTTATCCACTTATCTGCATCCAATCGAAGGCAGACAACTGCTGACAATCGGCAGAGAATCCAACGGCGCCAAAATCAGCCTGTACGATATCAACGACCTCTCACATCCAAGTCTGATCGCAAATCATCTACTCGGGTACGGCAGAAACAGCGGAGCCGGATATGATCATCATGCCTTTACCTGGTTCGAGCGGGAGAAGCTACTGGCCATCCCGGTGCAATCCGTGAACAACTTCAATTACGATCCCGTTTACGGATACGACGATCTGTTCATCGGGCTGAAACTGTTTAAAATCACCCTTGAGGAAGGCATACAACCCTATGCCTCAATCGACCATGATATCTTTTATGAAAATAATAACGAATCGTACAATTACGTTCCCGAGGGCATCCGTAGAAGCTTCTTCGTCACCGACGACGCAATGAACAGCTACATCTATTCCATCAGCTACCGGGGACTTCTGGTCAATGATCTTGCCAATCCCGATGTCAATCTTGCCGAGATCGACTTATCCCCTGCCGAAAGTGAGTCCGTTTACTGACAGCTCACCCACTCAGGGCAGCGATCAATGGATCATGAGCAATATCAGGACAAGGCGGCATTGGCAGACAGGAATCATCCCTTGCTGATACCGAGGGATTCAGCGGGCTGGTCGGGATAGCTTTGCGTACAGCTCAAAACAATGTTTGAGATGCGCACCCAATGTCGGGTTACGCTTCGCTAACCCGACCTACGAATGAGAACGCATCCCTGCTTACCCGGTCAGTAACGGCCGTAACGGTTCAGGTCGAGTATCCCCGCTTCTACCGGCGATGTTCGTTGCAGGTATTCGGTCAAACGATGGAATTTGTCCCAGAAGCCTGGATCGGTGCGGCGCACCCCCCAGGGTTCGATGATCCTTGTGTCGAATTGCCTGGCATCCTTTAGGGACTTGTCGCGCAGGGTTGCGACGAATGCATCCAGGTCATCCTCAGCCACGCTGAGCATCAGGTTCGGGTAGCCCGTCGCGACCCCCGGCACCACACTGAGATCATCATGCTCCGGTTCGTAGCGCAGGGACTCACCCATAACGAACGCCACATTGCTGTGCCGCCGGTTGCGGATCAGGGTATAGACCCGCACCGGGTCGTCCCCATGAGTGACCTGCAACAGGGTGGCTTCCGGGAATTGCCCCACCGACGCCATCTCCCGCTGGGGCACTCCTGTGAGTTGCGACAGGGCGCGTTGCAGCGGGGTCTGTAAGGAAGCCTTGGGCCGGTTGATCGGGTCCGGCGTGGCATTCACCGTCGCGAGTCGCTGCAGGAGATACTGCAGCAGTGCGGGATAAGGCTGATCATCTGAACCGCTCAGTAGATGCGCAGGTATGGAACTGTCGATGTTCTCGTACACCAGCCAGAGCTTCAGCTTGCCGGATCCCTCGTACCATTTCTTCATCACCCCCTTACGCGACTCGGCCGGTAACAGCATGAGGAAGTTCTGTTCTGAGCCATTGCGGATCAGGTCGAAGTAGAGCCGTACCTGGGTCTGGTGGGCGAGGCTGCCAAAGACATCGAAATTCACTACCAGGTTGTAGTAACTGCGCTCGAACAGCGGGTAGTCCATCAGCCAGGCCGTGAGGGGCAGCTGACCCAGCCAGCCGCGTTTCACGCTGGCACTGTCATGATGCCGGAACACGGTCAGCAGGGCATTGCTGTTGTGACCTTCTCCGTCCCACACCATCTGCTCATCGATGCCCTGGGGAAACAGCGCCTGTAGTTGCAGCTGACGCTTTTCCACATAGGCGTTGCGATTGTCGAGGGATGACCACCAGTGCTCCGCCCCGTCCAGCAGATCGTCGCTGATGTTCGGCAATGCGAGCAGGGAATCGACGGTCTTACGATAGCCGGCGGAGCTGAGGTAGGGGTCCTTGTCCGGAGCCTGGAATGCCACCCAGAAGTGATCGCGGATCACATCGGTGGCCAGCTGGCCGCGACACACCGGTCCGCGAATGAAGGTGCGCACGAAATATTCCGCGTGATCGAGCATGAACTGGTAGCGGGCCTGAGCCGGCAGTGCGGCGAAGGTGAGAAACGGATTGGCCCGCTCCTCCTCGGTATAGCCGGGCAGGGTCTTCACTGCCCCGTCCGGCAGATCGAACAGATCCTGGATGCGCTGCAAAACGCTGTCGCTCAATCCAAAGGTGGTGTGGGTTTTGTAAACCAGGGTCCCCTTCAAGGGGACGAAGCGGTAGTGGAACGCCTCCCCGGGGGCATCGTTGCTGCGCCGGGTTGCGATCTCGTCCACAGGTTTACCAGACGCTGTGCGGGAACGTACCAGACGAAAAAAATGCCGCTCCCCGCCATCCTCGAAATACAGGTGCGCAATGAACCAGTGTTCGAACAGCCAGCGGGCCAGCAGTCTGCGTTCGTTCGAGGTGTGATTGAGCCAGCGCTCCCAACGGGCGATCTGGCGGATTTCTGCAGGCGACGGTTCGAACCCCGCCGCTCCGGAGGAACTGCCCTGGGCCACCCAGGCAGACAGGGTACTGAAGTCCTCACCGCTGATTCCAGGCAGCCCGAGGGGCATCCCCAGATAGGGTTTTTCCCGGGCCAGGCTGGACACCTCCCGGGGACCGGCACATTGATTGCTGCGCAGGATCCCGAGTTGCAGCGCCTCGGGCAGCGGATGCCGGGGATCGACCGGGTGAGCCTGGCGCAGGGCCAGCATCTGCAGCAGCACGGATTCAGCCGGCCTATTGTCCTCCACGCCGGTGACCGGGAAGAATCCCCGGGCCCGCCATTCGTCCTCGGTGTGGGCATCGATGTAGAGGCGGGTCGGGTCAGCATCCTCAAGCCGGGCCGCATCGTAGACGAGCTGTTGGGTCGCGCCCCGCCGCACGCCCTTGCCACTGCCCAGGTTGAGCTGGCAGGGGGCGTCGAAGCAGGCATGACAGGCGACGCAGTAACGATCGAAGATCGGCTGGATCTGTTGCGCGTAATCGACGGGCTCAGCCGTGGCGCTGAAGGCCAGAAAGAACCCGGCCATCATCATCGTGTGGATCGTGATTCTGTCTGCAAACGATTTCATGGATCCCGCTCATCACCTCGCAGTCAAAGTTTCACTTCGACCGCGGCTGCCGCCTGGCTGGCCTTGCGGCGGGCCTCGTCGATATCGCTCCCCCGGGCCAGGGCCACCCCCATGCGCCGCCGGCCTGCCACCTCCGGCTTGCCGAACAGGCGCAGCTGGGTATCGGGCTGACTCAGCGCGGTCTCCAGGTTGGCATAGCGCACATTGGAGGATTCCCCCTCGGGCAGAATCACCGCCGATGCCGAGGGACCGTGCTGCACGATGTTGGGGATCGGCAGACCCAGAATGGCCCGGGCATGCAGGGCGAACTGGGAGAGGTCCTGGGAGATCATGGTCACCATGCCGGTGTCGTGGGGACGGGGTGAGACCTCGCTGAAGTAGACCGCTTCCCCTTTGATGAACAGTTCCACGCCGAAGATGCCGCGCCCACCCAGGGCGTCGGTGACCTGGCGGGCGATCTCCTGGGCCCGTTGCAGCGCCGCCGGGCTCATCGGCTGGGGCTGCCAGGACTCCTGGTAGTCCCCGTGTTCCTGGCGATGGCCGATGGGCAGACAGAACAGGGTGCCCTGATCCTGGCGCACCGTCAGCTGAGTGATCTCATAGTCGAATTCGACGAACCCCTCCACGATCACCCGTCCCGCGCCGGCCCGCCCGCCTTCCTGGGCATACTGCCAGCTCCGCTCGATATCCTCCGGGTGTTTGATGGTGCTCTGACCCTTTCCGGAGGAACTCATGATCGGCTTGACCACACAGGGGATACCGATCTGTGCCACCGCCGCTTCGAAGTCCTCCCGGTTGTCGACGAACCGGTAGGGAGAGGTGGGCAGTCCCAGCTGCTCGGCCGCGAGCCGGCGGATGCCCTCCCGGTTCATGGTCAGGCGCGCGGCGTTGGCGGTGGGAATCACGGTGAAACCCTCCGCCTCCAGCGCCACCAGGGTGTCGGTGGAGATCGCCTCGATCTCCGGCACGATATAGTCGGGACGTTCCAATTTGATCACCCGGCGCAGCTCCTCCCCGTCCAGCATGGAGAAGGTGTGGGATCGGTCGGCCACCTGCATCGCCGGGGCATTGGCATAACGGTCACAGGCGATCACCTCGCAGCCGAAACGTTGCAGTTCGATCACCACCTCCTTGCCCAACTCGCCGGAGCCACACAGCAGTACCTTGGTCGCAGAGGGGGAGAAGGGGGTGCCGAGTGTGGTCATCTGTGCATCCTGATCGGTATCGATATTTGCTTGAGTTGGATGGGGATCTTAACCCGCGAAAGGAGCGCGGGACAGATACCCCTCCCAGCGGATCACCCCGGGCACTGCCATTCGCAGCAGTTCAATCCATGGCGTCGATGTCGATACCCATGCCCTTGGCGCGTTTGCGCCATAACCTGCGGGCGAGTTTGCGCATGTCCTCGACCTTGTCCATCTCATCGATGATCTCGATACCCAGAAGGGTCTCCAGCACGTCCTCCAGGGTCAGGACACCCTCCATGGCGCCGTACTCATCAACGATGAGCAGGATGTGGCTGCGCTCCTCGAGCAGCAGTTCAAAGGCGTTCTGCAGGGAACTGGTTTCCGGCAGGGCCGCGAGCTGACGCCGGTAGACCGACAGAAGCTTGTCCGAATTGCCCCGTGCCTGAGCCAGCAGCAGGTCGCTGCGCAACACGAACCCGGTGACATGATCCCGGTCCGGCAGATAGACCGGGATGCGTGAAAAACGGCTGTCCGCGTGACCCGCGAAATATTCGTTGACGGTCATCTCCTCGTGCAGGGCGAACACCACCACCCGGGGGGTCATGACATCGCTGACCCGGGTCTCTCGCAGCATGAACAGGTTGCTCAGGATCAGCGACTCACGCTCACGCAGCTTGCCCTCCTCGAGTCCGGCCTGGGCCATGGCGGTAAACTCTTCGTGATGGAAATGCCCGTGTTGATGTCCCCGGGAGAGCAACCGCGTAAGCATTGCTGAGAGCTTCACAAAGGGGTACAGCAGCCAGATCAATGCACTCAACACGTACGCGGTCGGGGGTGCCAGCTGGCGCCAGTAGACCGCACCGATGGTCTTGGGAATGATCTCCGAAAACACCAGGATCAGCAGGGTCAGGATCGCGGAGATCACCCCCAGTGAAGCATCACCGAATACCACCGCCGCCTGAGCACCGGCACCCGCGGCGCCGATGGTATGGGCCGTGGTGTTGAGGGTCAGGATTGCCGCCAGGGAGTCGTTGATGTTGTGTTTCAGCTGCCGGAGCCGTCCGGCGGCCCCGTGACCCTGCTGTTCCAGCACCGAAATATAGGGATGGGTCACACTCAGGATCACCGCCTCGGCAATCGAACAGAGAAACGAAAAGCCCAGCGCGATGGCAATGTACGTCAGCAGTAGAATCATTTCAGCAGGGTATTCTCACAAGATGTGGATCCGGGCCTCAACCCCGTCTGCCTCAGGCTCACAGGGAATAAGGCAAGGCAGGCACTATCTGACAAACCAGCCATAACCCACCTGCCAGGCAACCTGGATCATGCCGATCCGCAACACATTTTTGGCCCTGTCCACAACGGGCAACACCAAACGCATCAGAACGGAGAGCAGGTCAAAGGCCAGGAGCGATGTCCCGCGATTGTTGATCGGCATCCTGGTTCGAGTTCCAGGGTGTAACAGGACTGCACCGATTCTAACCCATATGGGACGTCCAAAGGCGGGTATTTTGGATGTTTGCGCAGAACTGACAGGGAATCACCCGGACCCTGTCTGGGCAGTCCACAGGAATCAGTCGGGCTGGAGGACAACGCCTGAAAAAGGCAAGCCCCGGGTTGCGGGGATTATCCAGCCTCGGAGGCGATTTCCAACTCGCGCTGTTTCTCGGCCTGAATCCACATGAGGATATTGCCGTCAACCCCGATGCTGCGGGCGCGGCCGCCGTTCTTGGCGACATACATCCGATGGTCAGCCAGTTCGACCAGGGATTTCCAATCCTTCGCATCATCGAAGCGGTTGCCTGAAATACCGATACTGGCGGTCATCGGGTTACCGTCAGGCCGGTCACCAACCCCGGCGCGCATGATGCGCTGCACCACTTCATTCGCCACCTCGGGCCCGGCGGTCGGCAGGATCACAATGAACTCCTCGCCACCCCAGCGAATCACGCTGTCCCCTTTACGGATCGTCTTGCTGATCATCTGCGCTGCGGTTTTCAGGGTTGTGTCACCCTGTTCATGGCCATAGGTATCATTGATCGACTTGAAATGGTCCAGATCCAGGTAGAGCAGGGACAACTCGCCCTCATTCATCTGCGCCAGACGGAACTGCAGGTCAAGCATTTCGATACCGGCCCGTCGGCTCAGCACCCCGGTGAGCACGTCGTAACTGGTACGACTCACCTGGGAGAGCATGTAACGCAGCTGGTTGAGTGCCGAAAACAGGGCCACACCGAGGATCAGGATCAACAGCCAGATCGTCGATACCGCCTGGGGTATCTCCTCCGCGCCCTGGGGTATGGAGGCGATCAGGGTGAGCAGAAACATGGGCACCGCGTAGGCGAGGAACTCACTCAGGGTCAGCGGAAACAGGGTCAGACCGGCGACCATGACGAATGGCAGCAGTCCGTAGAGCCCGGCAATGATCTGCTCCGTACCGCTCAGATCGTAGCCTTGTATCCAGTGATCGGAAGCGAGGTAGAACAGCGGGGTGACCGCCAGCATCCCCGCCAACAGCAGACGGGCCTGAACCAGGTTGGCCTCTTTCCGGGCCCGCCAGGCCAACAGGGCGAAGATCGCTCCGGAGATCAGGCGGATGGATATCAACTCACCCCACAGTTCGTTCGGCAGGAACAGCAGGTCGATCACCGACCAGGCAGGCACCAGTACGGCGAACACCGCACAGAAGAAAAACACCCGGCTTTGAATAATGGCGGCACGGTGACGGGAGATGGGCAGGCCGTGATTTTTCGTCGTAAACAACTCGTACAGCTGATCACGCGTGTAAATCCCCAACGATTCACTGATGGATATATACATGTTTTTCAGTAGGTTGGTAATGGCCATGCCTTCACACCACAACATCCTGCCAGGTTCATCAGTTCCCTCCCCGGAGCGCATTATTTTTTAGCTGCTTCTGGAACTGGTTTGGGGCCTTTCATGAAGGCCCCAATTCAACGAGATTATCGCTCACTCCAACGAATACTTGATCTAAAAAGTGTTTAATACTGATCGAGATCAATAACCGTAACATCTGAGCAGAATAAGTTTTGGGTGATTTGTTCAATTCTGCACTATTCTCAGTTAGATAGTGCGCATACAGAGCCTTGGGTAAAACCCAGCAGCAGGCTCGCAAAACATCAAACACCGCGCACCCCATAAGGATTATCCGTCGCGACTTTGCCCCAGGTCAGTGTTGTCATTGTGCTTGGCGAAACGGGCCAGCGCCGGATGCGAACCGGAACGACCACAAGGGATGCCCACGCATGGGAGTTGGAAACAGGCACCCTGAATGGACGCAAACCAGGACAGTGGAGGACTGATGGACAGCCTGGCGGACAACTTTTTCCGCTACTTCCAGCCAATCTACGCCGCCTCGCCGGCACAGAAACGCAGCGGTTATGACATACGCTACCGGGTCTACGTGGAGGAACTCGGCTGGGAAGCGCCAAACCCGGCCCGTCTGGAGACCGATCCCTGCGATGCTTATGCACACCCCTGCCTGCTGGAACACAAGCGCACCGGAGAGACGGCCGGCTGTGTCAGGCTGGTGGTTCCCGAGACCGCTGACGGACAGGCCTATCTGCCCTTTCAGCGGCATGAGATCGCAGGTATCGATACCCGCCACCTGGCCCTCAACCAACCCACCCAGGTGGGTGAGATTTCCCGGCTTGCCGTACCCAGCCTGTTTCGCCGCAGACGCAACGAATCCGGCAAACCGTTCATTCTCGACGAAAGCAGTGCCGCCGAGGCCTATTCCCAGGAGGAACTGCGCAATTTCCCGAACATCGCCATAGGCCTCTATCTGTCCGCGATCGCCCTGGTCGATCTGTGTGACCTGCAACTCGCCCTGGTGGTGATGGAACCCAGGCTGCAACGTCACCTGCAACGTTTTGGCCTACACTTCCAATGCATCAGCGACCCCTTCGAACTGCAGGGTCAACGGGCCCTGTTCGAACTGCCGCGGGAACAGCTGACGACGCACATGTCGAGTGATATCCGTGCGCTGTACGAACGTATCCGTGAGAGTCTGTACCGCCAGCCCTGGCAGGCATCCGCCGAGCACAACCCGCGAGTGGATCAGCATGGATCCATTTGACTACGTCAGGGCGTTTTCCCGAAACATCGGCTGGGTGACCGAGCAGGAACAGGCACACCTGCGCAACGCCCGGGTCGCCATCGCCGGTATGGGAGGTGTGGGAGGCAGCCATCTGCTGACCCTCGCCCGGCTTGGCGTGGGCCGTTTCAACCTGGCGGATTTCGATCAGTTCGAAATGGAAAACTTCAATCGCCAGGCCGGTGCCAGTCTGCACACCATTGGCCGACCGAAACTCGAGTGCCTGATCGAATCGGCCCGGGCCATCAATCCGGAACTCGATATCCGGGCCTTCCCCGACGGCGTCATGCCGGACCAGGCGCAACAATTTCTGCAGGATTGTGACGTCTATCTGGACGGGTTGGATTTCTTCGCCCTTGCGGCGCGCCGGGCGGTATTCGCCGCAGCGCACCGCCTGGGCATACCCTCGGTGACAGCGGCGCCTCTGGGGATGGGGTCCGCACTGTTGAGTTTCCTTCCCGACCGGATGAGTTTCGAGTCCTATTTTCAACTCGAAGGCTACGGCGAATACGAACAGTACCTGCGCTTCCTGGTGGGTCTCGCCCCGGCACGCCTGCACGCCGGTTACCTGGTGTTGCCGGAGCGAATCGATCTGCTGAATCGCAAAGGACCCAGTACTGCCATGGGTTGTGAACTGTGTGCCGGGTTCGCTGCCACCCAGGTACTCAAACTGCTGCTGCGACGTGGTCAGGTTCTGTCCGCCCCCTGGGGTTTGCAGTTCGATGCCTACCGAAATCGCCTGAGCCGCAGCTGGCGCCCCGGAGGAAACCGTCATCCCCTGCAGCGGCTGGCGATCTCGATCGGCATGCGCCAGTTACGCAAAATCATGTCGTCTCAACCCGGACATTGAATTCATCGAGTGGAAATCAGCCTCTTCGGGATATGCTATTTTTAACCAGAGTCTGTAAACCTGCATCCGCCAGCCCCCTGAGCCGAGGAGGACATTTTCATGCGAACCAGATGGCTAAGTCTCGCTGCTGCCACATTGATCGGCCTGGCATTGGCCGGCCCCGGTTTGATCCTGGCCCAGGAGAATGGCAATCACTACGACCGCATTGCACTCCAGACCCAGGCCTCTGAAGCGGTTGAGAACGACACCCTCATCGCGATCATGTATGCGCAGAAAGAGGGCCCCGAACTGGCGCCGCTCACCCACCAGGTGAATCAACTCATCGGCAAGGCAGTGGAACAGGCGAAAAAGGTTGCCGAGGTTCAGGTCACCACCCTGGGCTATCAGACCTACCCGGTCTATCAGCAGCAGAGTTTGAGCGGATGGCGGGTGCGCCAATCAATCCGCCTCGAGAGCCGTGACAATGAGGTGCTCAGCGCGCTGCTCGGCGAACTCCAGTCCGGGCTGGCCCTTGAGTCAATCAACTACACCCTCTCCCCGGAGCGTCGTGATGCTGTGGAAGAACGTCTGATCCTGCAGGCCATCGACGCGTTTCGCCATCGCTCCGCTCAGGTCACCCGGCAGATGGGCCGACAAAACTACCGGGTGGTGGAGATGACCATTCACACGGCGGATCCCGGAGGCAATCCCACACCCATGCGCGCCCGCATGATGGCCATGGAGTCCAGTGTGGCACCGCCCACCCTGGAGGGCGGTACACAATCCGTGCGGGTCGAGATCGAAGGCCGGATCGAACTCCAGCCCGAGTAGCGGAAGAATACCCTCGCAGCGCCCCAGGCACCCTGGGGCTGTCAATATTGTCGGGCTCTGCTGAAACGGGAACTCGGATTACCTCGACGAACGAGGCAAACCGAATCAGTCAAATGCCATCGATGCAGTGTCTGAGCCAGACGTACCCGGTTCCCGGCTTGTAGGGTGATGTGCTGTCGACAGGATCGGGCACCAGGGTACGGGGATGCCAGTCGAGTACCGGCACGCATGCCATCTCTTCCCACTCGATCTCGACTACCGCATCGATCGTCCCATCGATCCGATCGTCGACCTGCCGGGTCACATGCCGGCCGTCAGCGTCGTACTGTTCCACGAAACTGTAGCGACTGTCATTCCCGGTCCCCTCGGTGATGAAGTTCAGGTAGGCGGGTTGATCATTGACGTTGTAACCGAACTCGAAAGCCATCCGATAGGCCGACAACGTAGGCACCGTGTCTGTAATGGTATCAGTCCTGTCATTGGCCAGATAAGTATAGGCGTAGCGCGAGACAAGACCCGATTGGGTGGTGGTCATGTTGTTCTCGATCACATACCCGGCCGCATCATAAACAATCGCAAATTCAAGCGTTGGAGATGTCTCACCGTCCATGGTCATGGTATGTTCCACCAGGCGCTGCCCCGAATAGCTCAGCGCATGATGGTATTGGGAGGTAATCGCACCACTGCCATCCTCGATCGTGACATCGATCCGGGTAATCAGATCGTCAGCGTTGTATGTGTAGCGACTGGTCTGGCGCGTCTCGTTGTTATATCCCACCCAGGTCTGCAACCGACCTTCTGAATCATAGGCATAACTCACGGTCTCATCGACTGAATCCACATCGATGGAATTCGACAGAGTGAGCGCATTGCCCAGTTCGACATCCGCTGTACCATCGTCGGTGTAGGTATATCTTTCCTGGATGATTTTTCCATCGCTGGCGTATTCGTATTCCCGCACGCCCTCGAAGACACCGTTGTTGTCAAAATCGAAGCGCACCCTGGAAACCCTGGACCCGGTACCCCCGGAACCGGTTTCATCGGACGTGCCGTCACCATCGTCGACCACCGGGTCCTCGCTGTCCATCGAACCTTGCTCATCACCCCCGCCCCCACCGCCGCAAGCGGGCATTAGCAGCAAAACGAACAATCCGATGAAAACGCCACGACCGCATCCTGAAACAGCCAGCTTTCGAAACATAACAATCATCCTTTGATTAAGACTTTCCAAAATAATATCAATCCGGCCTGACAACAGGACGGACTGCTCAGAGCGCCACCAGTATGGCCATAAGCAGCACACTCCGCCAGTCATTCAGGAAAGATTACAATGGGATGACAAACACCGGCTGCTTCGAATTGTCACAACAACGAGGCGCTCAGCGCACTGCCGGAAAACTCCGGGGCGGACGGATCAGATTCCGTCAGTACAATGCCTGAGCCAAACGTACCCGGTGCCTGGAATGTAGGGCGATGCGGTATCCACGGTATCGGACACCAGGGTGCGCGGATGCCAATCCAGAACCGCCACGCAGACCCCCTCCTCCCACTCGATTTCGGCCACCGCGTCGATACTGCCATCGATCAGATCATCGACCTGGCGGGCCACATGCCGACCGTTGCTGTCATACTGCTCTTCGAAACTGTAGCGATTGTCGTTACCCGCACCCAGGGTGATGAAGTTCAGGTACGCGGGCTGATTGTTCGCGGTGTAGCCGAACTCGAAGCTCATTCGGTAATCCGGCAGCAGGGAGACCGTCTCCGTGACCGTATCGGGCCGACCATTGGTCAGGTAGGTGTAGGCATAACTCGAGACCAGGTCTGTCTGGGTCGTGGTCTGATCGTTAGTCAGTACGTACCCGGCACCATCATAAGAGATTGCATATTCGAGGATCGGGGTGGTCTCACCTTCCTCGGTCATGACATGCGTGGTGAGCCGCTGTCCTGTGTAGTTGAGCGTATGGCTGTATTGGGATGTCACCGCGCCACTGCCATCCTCCACGCTGACATCGATCCGGGTGATCAGGTTGTCGTTGTTGTAGGTGTAAGTATTGATTTGCCGAAAATCACTGTTGTACCCCACCCAGGTCTGCAACCGACCTTCTGAGTCGTAGCTGTACTCGATGGTCTCATCCACCGGGTCGAGGCCAATGGAATTCGACAGGGTGCCGGCCAGGTAGACATCTTCGGCACCGTCATCGCTGTAGGTATAACGCTCCTGCATGATCCTGCCATCGCTGGCATAGGCGAATTCACGGATGCCTTCAAACACTCCATTGTTATCGAAATCGTAGCGCACCCGGGAAACCCGGTAGCCGGTCGTGCCGGTGCCCGGATCCTGCGGGGTGGTGTCATCGCCGGTATTGTCAGTGCCACCATCATCCGCCGAATCCCCACTGCCGTCTCCGCCACCACCGCCCCCGCAGGCCGTCAACATCGACAACAGCAACAGGAGCATGGCAAACCTTCCCCCGTTTGTAAGACCCTCACAATCTCGCCACAACATAGTGATCTCCTGTCATGCATTCTGAAACAACAGAACTCATCTGTGGAGGAATGCCTGCCCGGCATCCCTCCGCTTCCAATGTTACTTTCCGGGGCCAGTATGTCTTTTTGCGCGACGATTCTCCAGCCATTCGCCGAATGGTACGAAGCCTTGGCCCGCTAGCGGATAAACGATCACAAGAGGAAAACTGTCGATTCCGTATGCAAAACAGACCGGCGAAAGACCAGCCCGCGCTCAGTTCCCGGGTTGCCGGTCTTTCAACTGGTGATAGCGCTCATTGACCGAACGCGTCTCTTTCAACACTTCATCGGTGAGCCGCACAAACCGGGTGATGTGAAAACGGTCGAGCATGCTTTGTAACCGCCGGGTGGGCTTTTCGCTCAGAAAACTGGGTTCGACCTTACGGATGCGCGGTTCGGAGAAGTTCTTGTGCAGGCCGACTGATATGACGATCAGCGGCTCCGACGCGCCAATCACCTTCAACTGTTTGCCCACCTGGGGGTTGAGTTCCTGGGCCAGTTCGAAACCGTATTCCGGCACCAGCGCCGCATCCGACTTACCGAAATAGACATCGACCACAGCGGAGTTCATGTTCTCCATGACCCGGCGGTCGGCCAAGTACTTCGACGATTCGGGAAGGCCCTGCTCCATCAACGCCACATCCAGAAAACGCATTCCGATCCGATGCCCCAGGCAGTGCGACAGACTACGCCCACGCAGATCCTCAAGGGCATTCAGGCCGGAATCGTTGCGTACCAGCAACAGGTAGCGCTGCTTCAGGTTGGGCCCGAATTGCAGGGTGTAGCGGCCGACCGGATGGACCCACTCTTCGATATCCAGATAGCTCGCACTGTCGACGAAGATGACCTGTATGTCGTTGCGTTTGAATTTATCGATCAACTGTCGGTTGTTGTCGTAGATCTTGATCGCGAAACGCTCGTCCCGATCCACCAGCATCTCGTTGAAGACCATCTGAAACGCAATTTCAGCGTCGGTGCGAGTCGACTCGTGCAGGGATTCGGCGCTGCCCCCCACTCTGATGGGAGGCCTGGGGGCTTTTTCAGTGGCTGAACTGAGTCCTGCAAACCAGAATAGCGTCAGGCCTGCCAGGAGGAACAACCGTCCGACTCTCAACATACCTTTTCCCACCTGGCGAAACACCTGCATAAACCAACCTGCGACTAACCTATCACCGTCCCAAGAGTATCATCTTCAACGACTCTGTCCGGGTCCACGACTCCGCATCCTACCTTCTATACCGTCCAGGACCCTGCAAGATCTCCAACGGCTGATTGCCGATGCCCACGGCCGCTTGTACCAGCCTTGTGCACATGAAACCTCACACCATCGGCTCATTCGCCACGCGACCGGCACGCCCACGATCAAGCCACTTACTGAGCAGCTTTCAAACGCTGGTACTCCTCATTGAGTTCCCGGGTCTCCTTGAAGACCTCGTCGGTCAACCGCACGAAGCGGATGATATTGAAGTTGTCGAGAATCCGCTGCATCCGCCGGGAGGGCTTTTCATCCAGCACATAGGATTCAATCTTCACACCCCGGTCATGGGGAAAATCCGCCTGAATGCCCACCGCCTGGTAGATCATCGGTTCCGAGACACCGATGATCCTCAGTGCATTCCCCATCTGGGGATTCAGTTCCAATGCGAGCTGATAGCTGTATTCCGGAACCAGCGCCACGTCGGAGTTACCGAAATAGACATCGATCACCGCCGAATTCACATCCTTGAGCACCTGTACCTTTTTCAGGAACCGCTTCGATTCCGGCAAACCCCGGCGCATCAGCTCCACGTCGAGGAAGCGCTGCCCGATGCGGTGCCCGACACAGGTGGAGAGCGTCTTGCCGCGCAACTCCTCCAACGAATTCGGCCCGTCCTTCGCTCGCACGAGGATCAGGTAGCGTTGTTTCAGGGTAGTGCCATACTGCACGGTATAGCGGAAATCCGGATTAACCTGGGATTCAATATCCATAAAGCAGACGCTGTCGATGAAGATCGACTGAAGGCTGCCGCTGTTGAAATCCTTCATCAGGAGCTGGTTATTGTCGTAGATCTTGATACTGAAGACCTCATCACTCTCGGCCAGCATCTCATTGAAGAGCATGTTGAACATGATCTCCGCATCCGAGCGGGTCGATTCATGCAGGGATTCGATACTCCCGCCCACCTTCACCGTAGGCGTGATCTCGCTCTCCCCGGCGCACAGCAGAACCCCGGGCATGACCAGCAGCCCGAACAGCAAAGACAAATACGGGCGGTGCAATCGCACTAAATCGCCGCGCTTTGATCAGACCACTGATTCCCTGTGTCATTGATTGAATTGCTGATTAGCATCTTGAGCTTCTTGAACATGGAGAATCACGACCTCCGGCTTGGAATCACCGGTCACCACTCACTGAACCCGCAGGCCATCGAGCCGTCTCAACCAGGACAGCGAACTGATACATGGGAATCGCCATTGAGCCTGTACGCTGAGTATAGGTGATAGTTTTCCCAGAAACCTTATTCCCCAATACCCAGGCTGGAAACGGCTTGGGATACTGCTGCGACGGCTGTCCGATCCGCCATCAGGGCGTCATACAGCGCATCACTCAGCATCGTCCGTGTCGATAAGCGGCGTAATCGCTTCCTCCACCGCGCTGGGTGAGGCGGTGATCGAACCGCTGATCAGCATCGGCGAGGCGTCCAGGTCCTGGGCATTCATCATCTCCGCGATCCTTTGCAGAGAGGAGAGCAGTTGATTCTGCTCCCAGTCATGCAACTCATCGAGTCGAGACTGGAAACGCTCCTGCAACAGGGGCACCGATTGCCGGACCAGTTGCGCACCGGCCTCGCTGGCCCGGAGGATGACCTTGCGCCGGTCCACCTCATCGCGGTTGCGCACCAGCAGTTGCCTTGCCTCGAGCCGCTTGACCACATCGGTGACGGTCGCCTGACTGAGACTCACCCGCTTCGCCAGTGCACTCCCGGTGAGGCCGCCACTGCGCACGATCTCGGTCAGCAGCAGAGCCTGGGGGCCGGTCAGACCATGGGTCTGTACCAGGTTCCGGGAGTGTTGATCGATGGCACGGATGACCCGCCGCAGGGCGATCAGGATCTCTTCGCTCAGAGGGGTATTACCCGACATATCTACTCAGTCCTCGAAATATTTCAGTTTGGTAATCATTATAAAAATCCGGGTTATTTCCCGTTCCGAGGGTGATATTTGGAATTAGATTATTTAGTATACTAAGCAATTCATCGGCCTGAATTAACAAATCCATACAGGAAAACAGGCCTGAACAGCGCTCAAAGCGACCCACGGCTCATGCACCATCGTTCCGTCCATCTGCTGATCTGCCTGATGATGCTTTCCCCGGCAGCAGCTTCCCTGGCGGATGCACGAACACCCTTCACCCTCCATCTCACCCCGAGCCTGAGCAATGATGGCAAGGCAAGTCTCTCCTGGTCCCTCGAGGGTGACGCTGAGGCCCAGATCGAACAGGACATCGACCCCGGTTTCACGGAACCCCGCAACCTCTACCAGGGCAGTGATCTGGCGAGTGTGATCACCGGATTGCCGGATGGAGCATATCACTACCGGGGACGCCTGCTGTACCCGGATGGCAGCGCCTCAGCCTGGAGTGAACCGGTCACCCTGGAGGTGCACCACCACTCCCTGCTGCGCGCAGGATTTTTCTTTTCTGTCGGTGCCCTGGTGTTTCTCGCCACCACAGCACTTATTCTGATCGGCAACCGGCGCCAGGGAGCCTCCGATGAGTGAACCCAGGCTGCAGGTCGACTTCTCACGCCTCAAGTCGGATATCGAGTCCCTGGCGGCGATCGGTCGCGCCGAGGACCACGGCATCTATCGGATGGCCTTCACCGACGCCGACATCGCCGCCCGCGAGTGGCTCAAATCCCGCATTTCCGAAGCCCACCTGGCGTTACACCAGGACGGCGCCGCCAATCTGTTCGGACGGCTCAACCCTGAGGCGGACGGTGCGGCGGTGATGACCGGTTCACATATCGATACCGTTCCGGGCGCCGGACACCTGGATGGCGCCCTGGGAGTGCTGTGCGGACTGGAGGCCCTGAGGGTGATCAAGGAGCAGGGTCTGCCCCTCAAGCGCCCTCTTGAAATGGCGGCATTTTCCGATGAGGAGGGCCGCTTCGGTGGGATGTTCGGCTCCCAGGCTCTGAGCGGTCAACTCTCACCGGAGTGGATCCACAACGCCCGGGACCTTTCAGGCAACAGCCTGACCCAGGCAATGGCGGAACATGGGCTCGACGCCATGGATGCCCTCACCGCGGCACGACCGCCGCAAAGCCTGCACGCATTCGTGGAACTGCACATCGAGCAGGGGCCGGTACTGGATGCATCCGGCGCCGCCATCGGCATCGTCGAGGGCATCTGCGGGCTGCGTCGCTGGGAGGTTCGCTTGACCGGTATCGCCAATCATGCCGGCACCACGCCTATGACCATGCGCCAGGACGCGTTTCAGGGACTGGCCGAATTCTCCAGCGAGATCGATCGGGTGCTCGAGGAACATGGCGGCCCCAGCAGCGTTGCCACCATCGGCCGGGTCAGCCTGTCACCCGGTGCCGCCAACGTGGTGCCCGGTGAGGCCACCTTCAGTCTGGAGTTCCGGGACGTCTCCCCGACGGTCCTGGAGGATCTCTCGGACGCCTTCCAGCGCACCCTGTTTGCCATCGCCCGGCGCCGCGACCTGATGTTCAACTATGAAGTGCT
Organism: Candidatus Thiodiazotropha sp.; assembly: GCA_040506775.1. Lineage (GTDB taxonomy): Bacteria > Pseudomonadota > Gammaproteobacteria > Chromatiales > Chromatiaceae > Thiodiazotropha. The sequence goes on along the minus strand of JBEVWC010000018.1, from coordinate 52,971 downwards.
CAGCGACCTGTCACCGGTCAGCTGCGATGCCGGGATTCTGCAGCGGGTCGAAACCACCGCGGGGGAGTTCGGCTATCCCACCCAGCGGCTGCCCAGCGGGGCGGCCCACGACAGCCAGCAGATCGCCCGCATCGCCCGTACCGGCATGATCTTCGTCCCCAGCAAGGCGGGCCGCAGTCACTCCGCCGCGGAGTGGACCGCCTGGTCGGATATCCACGCCGGCGCCAATGTGCTCCTCAATACCTTGTACCAACTGGCCAATGAGACACCCGCATGAATGATGTCAAAGACAAATCCCCGGACGATCCCTATCTGAATATCGACCCTTTGCAGGATACCTACCGGGAGCACATCGCCGAGGCCGCAGGACGCACTCAGTCCCTGGAACGTCACAATACCGCGCTGCTGTGCATCGATCTGCAGTTCCTGGATGCCGCCCGGGGCCATGGGGTGTTCGCCGATGCCGAGTCGTCCGGCCTGCCGCCGGAGGCCCAGGACTACTACTTCGACCGCCTGGACAAGTTCGTCCTGCCGAACGTACGTCGCCTGCAGGACGCCTTCAGAGCCAACCGACTGGAGGTGATTCATACCCGCATCCAGTCCCTCACCCAGGACGGACGGGATCGTGGTCCGGGGCACAAACGCCTCAACCTGCATGCCGCACCGGGTTCCAAGGATGCGGAATTCCTCCCCCAGATCGCCCCCCACGGGGATGAGATCATCATCAACAAGACCGCTTCCGGAGTGTTCACCTCCACCAACCTGGAACTCGTCCTGCGCAACCTTGGCATCACCGGCCTGTTCATCGTCGGGGTCTATTCCAACGAATGTGTCAGCACCGCGGTGCGCGACGCCTGCGACCTGGGTTTCTACGTCACCCTGATCTCCGACGGCATCGCCACCGTGACCCCGGAACTGCAACAGGCCACCTACACCACCATGAAAGACCGCTATGCCCGGCTGATGTCCACCGACGAGGCCCTGGCGGAAATCGAAGGGGTGTTTCTTTGACCGGAGACACCGCGATACTCGACGCGGGCGTGGGCTGGCTGATACTTGCCCTGTTCAGCGTTCTGTGGATCGGACTCGGCTGGTGGCTGGGCCGCCGGGCCGCCGGACTGGAAGGCTTCATGCTGGCCGGTCGCAAGGTGGGGCTGGCCCTGGGCACAGCCACCGCGATGGCCACCTGGGTCACCAGCAATACCACCATGGCGGCGCCCCAGCTGGCGCTGCAGATGGGGATCTGGGGCATGGTGGGATACTCCCTCGGGGCGGTCGGACTGATCCTGTTCGCCCCTTTGGCGCAGCGTATCCGCGCCCTCATGCCCAACGGCTTTACCAGCGGCGATTTCATCCGTCTGCGCTATGGCCACACCGCTTGGCGGGTGTTCCTCGGCATCTCCCTGTTCTACGCCTTCGGCTGGCTGGTCAGCCTGGGGATGGCCGGCGGTGTGCTGATCAACGCCCTGACCGGCATCGACTATCACCTGGGGATGAGCGTGATCCTCTGGGTGTGCGTGGCCTATACCCTGCTGGGAGGCCTGCGGGCGGTGATCGGGACCGACTTCCTGCAGTCCCTGATCATCCTCACCGGGGTGGTGATTCTGGCCTTTCTCGCCCTCGATCGGGTGGGTGTGGAGGAGATGCACGCCCGGGTCATGGAAACCCGTCCCGAGTTGCTCAACCTGCTGTTTCCCGCCGCGATCATGTTCCTGTTCAACAACCTGCTGTTCGGCATCGGCGAGATCTTCCACTCCAATGTCTGGTGGAGCCGGGCCTTCGCTTTTCGCGAAGGGGTAGGGTTCAAAGCCTATCTGATTGCCGGCATCTTCTGGGCTCCGGTACCCATCGTCGCCGGCTTTCTGGCTTTGACGGTGCCGGCGTTGCAGCTCAATGTGCCGGCGGCGGACATGGTCGGCCCACTGGTCGCGGGTCAATTGCTGGGTGAAGGGGGCGCCATCCTGGTGTTCATCGTGATTTTCTCCGCCCTGGCCTCGAGTCTCGACTCTCTGCTCGCCGCCACCTCGGATCTGATCCTCACTGACATCTACAAGGGTCACATTCGCCCCCATGCCGATTCGGCGGAACTGGCCCGTGCCGCCCGCTGGGTGGTGCTGGGACTGGGGCTGATGACCTGGCTGCTGTGCTGGCCGAGACTCACCACCCTGGCGGAACTGCTTTACTTCACCGGGGCCTTCGTTGCCAGCACCATCTGGCCGGTCGCGGCCGGGCTCTACTGGCGCAGCATTAACCCCCGGGGCGCCAGCCTGGCGATGCTGGCCGGTACCGCCGTCGGTCTGAGCGGCTACTTCCTGATCGGCTTCTACGTGGCCGCCCTGATTTCCGCCGCGGTCTCGATGCTGATCGTACTGATCTCCACCTGGCTGGCCCCCCGTCCCTTTGAATGGGGCCGGCTCAACCCGGAACCGGCGGCATGAGGTGCCAAGCAAGATGATCATCTCCGTCCCCGCCCTCGAAATTCTCATCGTCACGGCCACCCTGATGGCGGCCGCCGCGCCCCTGATCCTGCTGATTCTCTGGGTGCGCGACAAAAAAGGAGGCAAGCTCTGGTGAACCACCTCGATGCACAACTCAGCAAACCCCTGGAAGAGACACCCCTCGACATCCAGGGATTCGAGCGTCCCCGGGCCCTCATGGAGGCCACCCCCGAAGACCTGGTGCCACTGCTCGACCTGGCCCATCGTCCGGTGATCTCGGCACGCCAGTTCACCCGCTCTCAACTGGTTCAGCTGAGCCGGCTGGCGGCAAAATACGAAACCGAGCCGCAGCGCATCACCCGCCCTCTCACCGGCAAGATCCTGATCTCCGCCTTCTACGAACCGAGCACCCGCACCCGGCTCTCCTTCGAAAGCGCCTGGCACCGTCTCGGCGGCGATATCATGTCGATCACCGACCCAGCCACCACCGGGATCGCCAAAGGGGAGTCCCTGTATGACGTGGGCGAGATGCTTAATCACTATGGTGACCTGGTGGTACTGCGGGACAACGACGACCGGGCGGTCTACGAGATGCTCGAAGCGCTGCGCATCCCGATCATCAACGCAGGTAACGGCATCGACGAACACCCCACCCAGGCGATGGCCGACATCTACACCATTCTCAAGGCCTTTCCCCACCTGATGACCCTGGAACCGGCAGAGGGCTCTGCAAAAATCCGCATCGGCATCATCGGCGTGCCCAAGACCATGCGCACCATCCGCAGCCTGTTGCTGTTTCTCGCCTGTTTCTCCCAGGGCATCGAGGAGGTGGTGATCATCAGCGAGGAGTCCGATCCCTTCGACGAGGGACAGTACCGGGAACTCGACGAGGCGGGACTGAAACTGCGCACCACCTCGGACATGCAGGCGGTGCTGCCCGATCTGGACATCGTCTACATCAACGCCATTGCCTGGATCGCCGGGACCCACGAGTCCTATGGTCAGGCCTACCGGCTCGATGCCAACTCACCGCTGAAGCCGGGTGCGGTGGTCATGCATCCCCTGGCCCGGGGCAGCGAGCTCGATCGCAGCCTCGACAACACCCCGTTCAACTGGTACTTCGCCCAGGCAAGGGGCGCGGTTTTCATTCGCATGGCACTGCTGTCTGCGATCCTCAAAAGTTATAGCTGAAAGAATTATGTGTGGCATTGCTGGATTCATCTACGCGGACCGGGATCGCCCGGTCGATCCCGAAACCCTGGTGGCCATGGCCGCCATTCAATACCATCGCGGCCCGGACGGCTTCGGTATCCGGCGCATGCCTGGCATCGGCTTCAGTCATGCCCGGCTCTCCATCGTCGATTTGAACGAAACCCGGGGTCGCCAGCCTTTCGAAAGCGCCGACGGGCGCTTGATGCTGACCCAGAACGGAGAACTCTACGACTATCAGCGGCTGCGCGCGGACCTTACCGCCCAGGGCGCCCGCTTCCAGACCAAGAGCGACTCAGAGATCATCATGCATCTCTATCCCCGCTTCGGTCTTGACGCCATGCTGCCTCACCTGAGAGGTGAGTTCGCCTTCGGTCTCTACGACCGGGAGGAGGACCGGTTGATCCTGGTGCGCGACCGGTTCGGCATCAAACCCCTCTACTGGACCGACACGGGGGATGCCCTGGTGTTCGGCTCGGAACTCAAGGTGTTGTTCGCTCACCCGGAAGTGCCGCGGCACTTCGATCCCCAGGGGGTCTACCACCAGTTGATGCAGACCATCGTTCCCGGGACCACCGCCTTCGCGGGTATCCACCAGGTTCCGCCCGGACATCTGCTCGACATCCGCCGCAAGGACGGCAAACTGCACATCACCCAGCGCAGGTACTGGGACATGGATTTCCCCCAGGAAGCGGACCGCCCGGCAGAGTACGACGAACAGGAGTGGATCGAAGCCGTGCGCGCCCAGTTGCTCGAGGCGGTGCAGCTGCGACTGGAGGCGGATGTGCCGGTGGGCTGCTACCTCTCGGGGGGGATCGACTCCTGCTCGATCCTGGGACTGGCCGCGGCAGCCCGCCAGAGCCCGGTCAAGGCCTTCACCATCGGTTTCGACAACAAGGACTACGACGAATCCCCCATCGCCGCCGAGATGGCCGCCAGCACCGGCGCCGACCAGGATGTGATGATGCTCGACGCCAGCCACCTCTACGACAACTTCGTGGAGACCCTGTGGCACACCGAGCGCACCATCTACAACACCCTGGGGGTGGCCAAGCTGCTGATGAGCCGGCACGTGCGCAACGTGAACTACAAGGTGGTGTTGACCGGCGAGGGCTCCGACGAACTGTTCGGCGGGTATCCCGCATTTCGCCGGGACATGTTCCTGCATGGCCTGGACCACCTCTCCCCGACCGAACGTCAGGAGTGGGAACAACTGCTCGCGGAACAGAACAAGCTGTTCAAGGGCGCGATGCTGGCCGAAGACGAGGTGCGCAACCCGGCCCTGGACGCCCGGGTCGGCTTCACCCCCAGTTGCCTGCAACCCTGGCTGGCCAGCGCGGAGCGCGTGCCGGGCCTGCTGGCCCCGGAGCTTGGCGAGCAACTACAGGGATACGATCCCGGCGCCGCCATCGCCGAGCAGCTCGACGCCGACATGTTGCAGGGACGCCACCCCCTGGACAAGGCCCAGTACGTGTGGATCAAGACCATGCTCGAGGGACAGATTCTCACCTGGGGCGGCGACCGGGTCGACATGGCCAACTCCATGGAGGCACGCCCCGCGTTTCTCGACCATCACCTGGCGGAACTCGCCACCCGCCTGCCCCCCTCGCTGCGGATCAAGGGCCGCACCGAAAAGTACGTGCTGCGCGAGGCGATGAAGGGATTGCTGCCCGAGGTGCTGTACAAGCGGGAGAAGTTCGCCTTCATGGCCCCACCCGCCCACACCGACCCGCAGAAATGGGGCGCCATGCGCGCCCTCGCGGATGAGTACCTCGACCCATCAAGCATCCAGGATGCCGGGGTACTGTCCGCACAGGGGGTGCATCAGCTGTTCGCCCTGCACGATGACAAGACGCTCACCGCCGCCACCCAGAACCGTCTCGACGCCCTGATCAACCACATGCTCGGGGTACAGATTCTGCATCGTCACTTCATCGCCAGCGACATACCGGCCCAGGCCCGGGCCAAGGCCGAATCGCTGAACTGGCGGGCGGATCAGGTCGCCTGACAGTCCCGTTCCGACCGGGGGAGCGGCATCGCTTGACGCGCTAGGCTAGCTAGTGCGGGATGGATGATGTCGCGGTATGGGTTCCCACGCAGAGCGTGGGAACCAGGATGTACGGGAAACACTCGCTCGTTCCCACGCTCCGCGTGGGAATGCATACCTCAGCCAGTTCACCGGCGCTTCCCCTGAAGGACCGCTATGCGCGATACTCATCTCCATACTTCCAAAGGGGCAGACGCGATGAACAAGGACAACCAGGGCGGACTCTTCTTCCTCGGGCTCTTCGTGGCGATCGGCCTGGGCTTTGCCGGTCATTTCATCGGCCAGACCCTGTACAACGCCAAGGTCGCGCTGAACACCGCCGAGGTGAAGGGCCTCGCCGAACGCCGGGTCAAGGCGGACCGGGTCAACTGGACCGTCTCCCACCGGGTCAGCGGCAAGAGCCGGGAGGAGATCCCGGCGCTCTATCAACAGGCGGAGAAGCACCAGCAGGCGATCATCGACCTGCTCAAATCCAACAACTTCGAGGACTCGGAGATCCAGGTCGGGGTGTTCAACTACCAATATCTTGAATACCGGGACGAAAACCAGCGGCTGGTGGACGAGTCCCACATCCTGGCCGGCAGCATCAGCGTCGAATCGAACAAGATCGAACAGATCAGCGAGGTGCGCGGCAAGGTCAACAAGCTCATCGCCGAAGGCATCGACATCGACAACGGCACCCCCGCCTACCGCTTCACCGGGCTCAACCAGATCAAGCCGGAAATGCTCAGCGAGGCCACCAAGAACGCCCGCATCGCGGCCAATGAATTCGCCAAGAACGCCGGAGTCAAGGTGGGCGGCATCCGCAGCGCCACCCAGGGCAGTTTCTTCATCCGCGACGCGGGAGAGGAGTACGGCGACACCACCAAGATCGACAAGGATGTGCGGGTGGTAACCACCATCACCTTCTATCTGACCGACTGAGCGGCGACAACACAATCCTGACCGCTCATCCTGTCTTCATCGGCAGCAGAAACCGTCATCCTGTTCATTTTGTGACCCCCGTAATACCACCTCACCCTTCGACTCGTCCTATAATCATGCGCGTTTGACCCTGGAGACCGCGGAAACGACGCCACCTGGAAAAGAAATGGACATCCTGCCGAAGAAGATCCACGAGACCCTGATCGCCAAGGGTGTCACCCATATCTACTACGCGAACAACGTATCCACCGCCTGCCGGCTGCTGCGGCACCGCTGCCTGATGTCCCAGGTCAATATCGATCGCCTCGGTATCCATTCCTCCTCACCCGGGATGGACTCCAGCGCGGAACACTACACCCGCTGGAACGACGTTTTCACCGACACCGTGGATATTCATCAGCATACCGGGGGCATCAACCCGGCGGGCCCCGTTGTCCTGGAACTGGATATTGAAATCATCCGCAATACCTACACCGGCAAGGTCTGGGTCACCCGCAGCAACCCTGCGGAATGGGGTCCTCAGACCCACCAGGAGCGTAAGTGGTTCTCCTCGGCGGTCGACCTGGAGCACTATTTCTCTCCCGCATCATCCGACCACCTGGCGGTGTTTCGCCATTGCGGCGGCAAGCTGCCGATCCAGGGCTATCTCAAGCGCATCCTGCTCGATGATCCCGGACTTGAAATCCGCACCCAGGGGGTCGACTGTTTCAGTATGGCCTACGGCGCCTTGAAACTGGCAATGAGCGACGGGGGATTCAACGTACCGATCGTGCGGCGTGACTGTGAAGCACAGCGTGCATCAGGGGAAGAATATGATGCTGACGAAGACACCCTGATGGCACGGTTCAGCCCTTGATCCCTGACTGACCAGACCATACCCGGCCTGTTGATCTATAGTTAATGGAACGGCAAGCCCACTGGCCTCAGATGCATCCCGCATCCTGCTGGAACAACTGGCTTGCCAATCGATTACTGAATAAAAAAAGTAGACGGCAGCCTGACGCGATGCCCCCGGTGCACGTGCCTGAAAAGCGCCCTGAACCCCGGGACCTTGCCTGACTCACCGCAGCGCGCCACCTGCCCCAACGATTTCCCGATGAGGAGGAGGCCGCGTGCAAACCATCAATCAACTGTTGCAGAACAAGGGCAGTCATGTCGAAACCGTGACCGCGGAAACCAGCGTCTATGACGCGCTCGCGATCATGGCCGATAAGGGCATCGGCGCCCTGGTGGTGCTCCGCGGGGCACAACCGGTGGGTCTGTTTTCGGAACGGGACTATGCCCGCAACATCATCCTCAAAGGCCGCGCATCCAAGTCCACTCCGGTCTCGGAAGTGATGTCCACGCAAGTCCTGGTGGCACACCCGCAACAGAGTGTCGAGGAGTGCATGGCGGTGATGACCGAGAAACGGGTGCGTCATCTGCCGGTGATGGAGGATGACCAACTGGTGGGAATCATCTCCATAGGCGATCTGGTCAAGGCGATCATCGACAACCAGCGCTTCATGATCGATCAACTGGTCAGCTATATCAACGGATGATGCCGTAGCGCCTGCCTTTTTTATGGCGTAATCCGAGAAACAGAAAAGCAGCCTTTTCAGACTGCTTTTCAGGTTGAATCATCGCTGGCGTCGGTTCGATTGCGGGATTCAAATCCCGTTCATTTCGCCGGGGCAGCCGGAGCCACAGGAGCCGGCGGAGCGTAAGGATAGGCATAAGGCGCACCGTATCCATAGGGGCCGTATCCCCAGGGACCGTAGTAGTCGGAGTAACGATTCCATCCCCGTCCGTATCCGGAACCCCGGGCATTGGTGCGAAAGTTGAAATCGAAATAGGCGTCGCCCCACAGGTCGCCAAGCCAGTCATCATCCCAACCACCCCGGTTCCAGCCCGGTCCGCCCCATCCAGGGCCCCACCAGGCCAGAGCGGATGAGGACATACCCACCAGTAGTGCGGCGATAATACCGTTCAGGACTTTCTTCATTGTGCTCCCTCCGTATGAATTGTCATTGGCAGATCCCTGGTACAGGCCGGTAACCGCAGCATTCGCTTAACCCGTTTACAGTGCGATCCCTCTGCACATACACCACAATCTGCACCATGAATAGTATTAGCAGATACTTATAATCCAGGCAACCTGGGTACTGGACAATGCAGCGTACAAGTATTCAATAATATGGCGATATTCAGTTTTCACGAGGTGCGCCGATATACCTGTAATCAATCTGTAATAAACAACAACAAAACGTAGATCACAGGAGATGTAATAGCATGTTTGGATACGTCAACCGCAACAAGATCCAACAGCAACACTTGGAAGAGCTGTCTCAATATAAGAATAAATATCAAACACTTGAAGAGCGCAACGCAGAACTGGAAGTCGCCAACGCACAACTGAGGCAGGAGCTGGAATCCGCCCGCTCCGAGCTTGAGCAGGAAAACCGGCTGATGGCGAATTTCACCACTCTGTCCGAATCCTTCACTGAACTGCAACACTCTTTGGCGCATACCGCTGCCAGCCTGAAAGGCGAGAAGGAGAACGCGGTGCGCAGCTCCGAGATCTCCGCAGAAGCCATAGCCGGGGTCGAGACCATGAGTCGGGAGATCACCCGGGTTACGGAAATCTCCAAAGAGAGTTCTGACAGTGTGGTCAAGCTGAGCGCCATCGCGGACACGATCAGCAACTTCGTCAACATCATCCAGGGCATTTCCGAACAGACCAACCTGCTGGCGCTGAACGCGGCCATCGAGGCGGCGCGGGCCGGTGAGATGGGACGCGGTTTTGCGGTGGTGGCCGATGAAGTGCGCAACCTGGCCGGCAGGACCCGGGAGGCCACCTCCGAGATCGCCAGCCTGGTGGACACCATCACCCAGGAGACCCGTCAATCGGTGCAGACCATGTCGTCCGTGTTGCAGGTCACGGAGAATTTCGACAAGCAGGTGAACCAGTCGATCGAGAAGATCAATCAGCAGTTCGAGATCTCCAAGACCATGGAGAAGACCATTGCCTCCACTTCCCTGCGGACCTTCATCGAACTCGCGAAACTCGATCACCTGATCTTCAAGTTCGGCATCTACAAGGCCTATATCGGCCAGTCTGATCTGACGCCTGACTCACTGGCGAAGCACACCAACTGCCGCCTGGGTCAGTGGTACTATCAGGGCGAAGGGCATGCCTGCTTCTCACGTCTGCCGGGCTACCGGGAAATCGAGGCACCCCACAAGGTGGTGCACGACAACGGCGCCCTGGCGCTCAGTCATTGCCAGAACGGCGACCGGCAGTCCGCCATCGATGCGATCGCCCGCATGGAGCAGGCCAGCCTGGATGTATTGAGCCGACTGGAGAGCCTGGCAAGAGCGGGGGAGGCAAATCCCAACATGATGTGTGTCGACGCCCCGGCGGCCTGATCGGCCGCAGCACCTGCGCCGGTATCTGGATTCAGTACCGGAACACACCTCAGACTGGCGGATCCCGCGCAAACAGCTGGGACTCGACATCCTGAAAAGCCTTGAATTCCAGTGCATTGCCACTGGGATCGAGGAGAAACAGGGTGCGCTGTTCACCGGGCATGCCGGCAAACCTTACCCGCGGCTCGATGATAAACCGGGTATTCGCCTGGCGTAACCGCTCGACCAGCAGATCCCATTCGGCGAAACTCAGAACTGCCCCGAAATGGGGTATCGGCACCTGATCCCCATCCACCGGATTGTGACCGCTGACCGGACCCGCCGGATCGGTGGGCACCTCGTGGCACACCAACTGATGCCCGAAGAAGTCGAAATCGACCCAGCGCGTGTCGCTGCGACCCTCCCGGCATCCCAACAGCTCCCCGTAGAAGACCCGCGCACGGGCCAGATCGGAAACCCCAATGGCCAGATGAAACGGAGGCAATCGTTTTTCACTCATGGACAGCTCTCTCACTTGATAAAGGCATCATCACGCGACGCCAAGATACAGCCCGGGTATCAAGAATCCCCCTGATCCGCCGATTTCACAGAATGTGGAAGCGTCTCAAATGAGCACCATGGCAGGTGCATGATCGAGCCCCGGAAGCAGACTGCGCAGGTGACCGATGCAAATCGACAACAAGCAACAGCAGCAACTTATCAATGGCATCGCCATTCCACCCGCACCCCAGATTCTCATTGATCTGCAAGCCGTGCTCAACGACCCGGAGTGTGAGATCGCCCGGATCGCCGAGGTGATCACCCAGGATATTGCGATCTCGGCACTGGTGTTACGCACCGTTAACTCGCCGTTCTTTGGCCTGCTCACCAAGGTGCAATCGATTCATCATGCAGTAAGTCTGCTGGGCATGAACAACACCTCGCATATCGTGGCGGGACTCGCCCTGCGCCAGCAGATGGAGCGCTCGGGACCTAATCCCACCCATTTCTGGGATTCACCCCTGAATGTCGCCATGAGCATGGCCTACCTGGCCCGGAGATTCTGTACCCTGCCCGCAGACGAAGCCTATATGCTGGGACTGTTCCACAATGCGGGACACAGCCTGCTGCTGCAGAAGGATCCGCAATACAACGATTTCATGGACCAGTATTACAACAACCCTGAGCAGCCCATCATCCATTTCGAACAGCAGCGATACGACACCGACCACGCCATCCTCGGATATTATCTGGCCCGCTCCTGGGGTATCGACCACGCCCTGTCGGACATCATCCGCGACCATCATGATCCAGCCCTGCTGCTGACTGGAGAGGCGAGTCAGGCCGCCTCAGTGCTCAGCCTGCTCAAGCTGGCGGAACATGCGGACAAGATCTTCTGGGGCCAACTGGAGGATCCGGAATGGGGTCGCGTGGGTCATGCGGTCAACCTTCACCTGGGTCTCAGCGAAACCGACTACCTGGAGCTTCGAGACGAACTCAATGAGCTGTTGATTGCCGCTTACAGCTGACCCTTGGCTCAGCGATCATTCAGTGCCGCAGCCCGCTCACGCATCTTGTCGACGATGGCATAGATGCCCACATGACGATTGGGACTCAGATGCTCCTCGAGCTGCAGTCTGGTGAAAAGACTGTCCACATCCATCTGCTCGATCTCATTCAGGGTACGGTGAGATAACAGATCGATCAGCAGTGCCAGCACGCCCTTGATCACTGCGGTGTCACAGTCACCCGTGTAACGGATATGTCCCTGCCGATCCGGGTCCGCCAGGGCTGCCACATGTACCGTGCTCATACAGGGTTTGACCCAGTTCTCCTCGGTCTTCAGTGCATCCGGCATGGCAGGCAACTGCTCACCAAGTTCGATCAGGTACTGGTATCGGGAATCCCAGTCGTCGAGAAACTCGAAGGTTTCCACGATCTCATCGATCTCGCTCATGGCTGTCACCTGTTGCGCCTGATGTTGATACCGCTCCGTGACCTGTCGTTCAGACGCTGAAGGATTCGCCACAGCCGCACATCTCCTTGATATTGGGATTGATGAAGTCGAAACCTTCATTGAGGATGTTGGTTTTGACGAAGTCGATGGTCATCCCGTCAAGCATCGGCAGACTCTGGGGATCCACCACCACCTTGACGCCCTGGGACTCGAATACCCGGTCTTCCTCGGCAACCGCATCGGCATAATCGACCACATAGGCAAAACCGGTGCAGCCGCTCTTCCTGGTACCCAGGCGCAGACCCAGGCTGTCGGGTCTGTCGGCCAACATCTTCTGCACATGACGTGCGGCACTTTCTGTTAATTGAATCGCCATAATTACCTCTTCGAGGAGTTTTGAGTTTTTAGTTGTGAGTTTTGAGTTGCAATCCGCTAGGTAAGGCTACAACTCAACACTGAAAACTCATCACTCTTCAGTTACAACATGCCCAATTCCAATAAAGCCTCATCGCTCATCCGCTCCTGGGACCAGGGCGGATCCCAGACCAGACGTACGGTGGCGTCGGTAACACCAGGCACCTGGTCGACCACATCCCCCACCTGTTTGGGCAGGATTCCGGCCACCGGGCAGGCGGGGGCGGTGAGGGTCATCTCCACCAGCACCACGCCCTGATCGTCCACATCCAGCCGGTAAATCAATCCCAGGTCATAGATGTTCACCGGGATCTCCGGATCGTAGACCGTTCGCAGCGCCTCGATCAGACGCTCCTTCAATGATGGCTGCTGTTCATCACTCATTCGGTGTTCGCTGCGCTCACGCTATTTAAAAGGACGTGTGCTTTGCACACTCAAACCAATTCAACATTCAAAATTACCTCAAACCGTTGCCTCGATCTTGCGACGAATGACCTCATTGAGTGTCTCTCGCAACGATTCGCTGCTGAACCGGTCGATGATTTCACCAGCGAATCCCAGACACATCAGATGCCGGGCCCGTACCGGGTCCAGCCCCCGGGAGCGCAGGTAGAACAGAGCCTGGGAATCGAGCTGTCCCACTGTGGTGCCGTGGCTGCACTGCACGTCATCGGCGAGGATCACCAGTTGCGGTTTGGTATCGATCTCCGCCCGTCGCGACAGCATCAGGTTGGCATTGTGCAGATGCGCATTGCTCTTCTGAGCCTGCTCGCGCACCTGGATCAGGCCGTCGAACACCGCCTTGCCGGCACCGCTGAGAATGCCTTTGAAATTTTCCCGGCTGTCGCAGTGCGGCACCGCGTGGTCCACATCCAGGTGGATATCGGTCAATTGTCCATCGCCCGCCATGTAGAGCCCGTCGAGTTCGCAGTTCGCACCACTGGCATTGAACTGGTTATGGATCAGGGTGCGTGACCAGGCGCCGCCCAGGGAGGCCTGCACGCCCTGGTAATGCGCGTCCGCTTCGAGGCCCAGATGCACCTCGCTGAGGTGGTAGGTCTGACGGCCCTCCAGCTGCACCCGCTGATGGTTCAAGCGCGCCCCCCGCGCCAGGGAGACTTCGCACACCAGGTTGTTGAAACAGCTCACTGAATCATCCAGGCTGATGTAGCGTTCGATCAGGCTGGCCGAGGAATCCGCCCCCAGAATCACCAGGTGACGGCTGCGCAGGGCGCAACCCTCACTGGCCCGGGTGGTCACGTGCAGCAGTTCCAGAGGAGATTCGATCTGCACGCCTTCCTCCACCCGGATCACCGCCCCGTCATGCAGGGTGGCCAGGTTGAGGGCGGCGAAGCCATGCTCGCCGACACCGGACAGGATACCCACCCGGGACAGGGCCTGACGATCGCCACTGGCCATGGCCGCACGCAGACTCCCCAGATGCAGCCCAGGGGCCTGTACCTCAGACAGGTCAGCCTGGTATTCCCCGTCGACGAACACCAGGCGGCCGGCCACGGGTTCTTTCAGGTACTGCCTTATGACCGCGTGACGCGGAAACTCCCGGTCCGTCTCCACGGTCTCGAATTCATGGGACAGCAGACCGTCGATGCCGGTGTATTTCCAGGCCTCCTGGCGGGACTGAGGATAACCGATATCGGAAAACCGCTGCGCGGCAGCCTGGCGCTGACCCAGCAGCCAGTCTCCGGACTCCCGCGGCAGGCCGTCTATATACCTTGCGGTGGCTTCGAGCTGTTGGTCGATCTGCGGGTTCATGCCGCCGCCTCCTCCAGCAACCAGCCGTATCCCCTGGCCTCCAGTTCCAGGGCCAGTTCCTTGCCACCGGAGCGGATGATCCGCCCACCGGCCAGCACGTGCACATGATCCGGTTCGATGTAGTCGAGCAGACGCTGGTAATGGGTTACCACGATCATCGAGCGTTCCGGGGAGCGCATCATGTTGACCCCGTCGGCCACCGTGCGCAGGGCGTCGATATCGAGTCCGGAGTCGGTTTCATCGAGGATCGCCAGGTAGGGTTCCAGCATCGCCAGCTGGAGGATCTCGTTGCGTTTCTTCTCACCGCCGGAAAACCCGGCGTTGACCGATCGCTTGAGCAGCTTCTCATCCAGCTTCACCGCTTTGGCCTTCTCCCGCACCCGCTTCATGAACGATACCGTATCAATCTCATCCTCGCCCCGGGCGCGACGAATCGCGTTCATCGATTCACGCAGGAAGGTCATGTTGTTCACACCGGGCAGTTCCACCGGGTACTGCATGGCCAGGAAAACCCCCTGCTGAGCCCGCTCCTCGATCTCCAGGGAAAGCAGGTCCTGCCCCCTGAAGCGAACCTCGCCTCCGGTGACCTGGTAACCATCACGCCCCGAAAGAATATGCGCCAGGGTGCTCTTACCGGAACCGTTGGGTCCCATGATGGCATGCACTTCACCCGCTTTCACTTCAAGCTCGATCCCCTTGAGGATCTCTTTACCGTCCACGTTGGCGGTCAGATTCTTGATCGATAACATCTCCAAACCTCATTCAATAGTAATTTTGAATTGTGAATTTTTAATTTTGAATTGCGGTGTTCGCTGCGCTCACGTTTTCTAAAAAGGCGTGTGCTACGCACACTCATCCAATTCAAAATTCAAAACTCAAAATTCATAATTGTCAGCGTCAGCCGACCGCCCCTTCCAGGCTGACGGCCAGCAGTTTCTGTGCTTCCACCGCGAATTCCATGGGCAGTTCATTGAACACCTCCTTGCAGAATCCGTTGATGATCATCGACACCGCATCCTCTTCCGACAGGCCGCGCTGACGGCAGTAGAAGAGCTGGTCTTCGCTCACCTTGGAGGTGGTAGCTTCGTGTTCCACCTGGGCGGTGGGATTCTTCACCTCGATGTAAGGGAAGGTGTGGGCCGAACAGCGGTCACCGATCAGCAGGGAGTCACACTGGGTGTGGTTGCGCGCGTTCTCCGCCTTCGCGGCGACTCGCACCAGGCCCCGGTAGGCGTTGCTGCCCTGCATCGCCGAGATACCCTTGGAGACGATGGTGCTGCGACTGTTCTCGCCGATGTGAATCATCTTGGTGCCGGTGTCCGCCTGTTGACGGCCCTTGGTCACCGCCACCGAATAGAACTCACCCACGGTGTCCTTGCCCCGCAGCACGCAGCTGGGATATTTCCAGGTCACCGCGGAACCGGTTTCCACCTGGGTCCAGGAGATGTGCGAACGGTCGCCCCGGCAGTCACCCCGCTTGGTGACGAAGTTGTAGATGCCGCCGCGTCCCTCCCGGTCACCGGGATACCAGTTCTGTACCGTGGAATATTTGATGCGCGCATCCTCCAGGGCAACCAGCTCCACCACTGCGGCGTGGAGTTGATTTTCATCCCGCATCGGGGCGGTACAGCCTTCCAGATAGCTCACCTGGCTGCGCTCGTCAGCGACGATCAGAGTGCGCTCGAACTGTCCGGTCTTAGCCTCATTGATACGGAAATAGGTGGACAGCTCCATCGGGCACTTCACACCTTTGGGTATGTAGACGAAGGTACCGTCACTGAACACGGCGCTGTTGAGCGCGGCGAAGAAGTTGTCCTTGTGCGGCACCACGGAACCCAGGTACTGCTTGACCAGTAGCGGATGCTTGCGGACCGCCTCGGACATGGAGCAGAAGATCACCCCCGCTTCGGCCAGGTTCTCGCGGAAAGTGGTGGCTACCGAGACACTGTCGAACACCGCATCCACCGCCACCCCGGATAGGGCCTTCTGCTCATCGATGGGAATGCCCAGCTTCTCATAGGTGGCCAGCAGTTCCGGATCGACCTGATCCAGGCTGTCCAGACTCGGCTTTTTCTTGGGAGACGAGTAGTAGGAGATGGCCTGAAAATCGATGGGCGGATGATGCACTGCCGCCCAGTCCGGTTCCGCCAGGGTCAGCCAGTGCCGGTAGGCCGCAAGGCGCTTTTCCAGCATCCACTCAGGCTCGCCCTTACGTTCGGAAATGGTTCGGATCACTGATTCGTCCAATCCGGGTGGCAGTGTGTCCGACTCGATCTGGGTGACGAAACCCTGCGCGTAGTCGGAATCGATCAGTGCTTCCATTTGTGTGTCGGGTAAACCCATAAAATCACTCCGGTTATAACCCAGTAAATTACTCAGAAATTATGTCAAAATTTTTTCAGCCGGTCAGGCGATGCGTATCAAACCGACGCTGACAACGGGACCTGCCAAGATACAGGCACAGCAGTTCAGAGAGGGCGCCCACGGCGATGAACACGAGGCCGAGCCGGTATGCGGACAGGAACAAGAAAAGGACGCCAAAACCAAAACACAGCAGCGTCATAGCGAGCACGGGCCCACCGCAACATCGACGTGAAAAAAGTCTCTTCAGCCATTTCATAATCTCCATCCATACCCATACCGGGCGTTAGCCAGTAATAACATAGTAATAAAGTCAGGAATTGTTTTTTTCAAGCCCTAATCCCAAGAGAAATACATGGGAATGACCGGCGTACAACGCTTTCAGACCGCTTGATCACTGGCTTTGAGGGCCGTTTATGCAGGTACCACTAAACCCTTCTTTTTCCGAGGTTCAGTCTTCCAGGACCGATTTCACACCGCTTGAGATGAGGCGTTCGTAGAGGAATTTCTTGCGACCGTCCATGTCGATACCGAGTCCGCTCATCATGGTGAACAGATCGTCGATGATGATCTCGGAGATGTGCTGTCCGTCCTGCAGGGAACCCTCCAGATCGTTGTTCATGGCCAGCATGCAGGCCAGTACACCGATCAGCTTGAGTCTCTCCTCCTCATCTTCGGAGTCACTCAGCAGGATCCTGTCAGTGGATTCGGAACGGCTCAGCGACTCCCCTGGCCTGAGTCCGATCGACTCACAGAACCGGTCCAGGTCCAGCTGATTGAAATGTATGTCAGACGGATACTTGAAGGTGTTATCGCCATTTTTCAGGGTTCCGCCAATCTGAAGTTCGTCATCGAATACCAGGAACTTCTGAAAACAATCCTCCCGGATGACCCCGTTGATACTGATATTGCGGTCGATCAGGGCACTGTTGTAGCTGATCGTCATTCCCCTTTTGAGGTCATCGATATCGGAAGGATAGAGACGAAAATAGCCATCCACATAGACCCGTTCGAAAGAACGTTCCGATACCTCGATCGAAGCAAAACCGGTGAAGTTGAAAAACAGGGACGGGATCTCCTTGAGCAGTTTCTCTTCACCAACGTAGTGGGATGCTTCGTCCCAACTCAAAAAAACATCACTGTCACTGGCCACGGTCATCTCGTTTCCCTTCACCCAGGCCCCTCATCATTGCAATTGCGGGCCTCTCCAAATCGATCCCTGATTATCCACGATTGCCATGGATTTCCAAAACCCCGGACTACAACACCTCCTCAACACTCGACCAGATTGACCGCCAATCCTCCACGGGAGGTTTCCTTGTACTTGGTCTGCATGTCCGCACCGGTCTCGCGCATGGTCTTGATGACCTTGTCCAGGGAGACGAAATGCGACCCGTCACCCCGCAGCGCCATGCGCGCCGCATTGATTGCCTTGACCGCTCCCATGGCATTCCGTTCGATGCAGGGCACCTGAACCAGTCCCCCCACCGGATCGCAGGTGAGCCCCAGATTGTGTTCCATTCCAATTTCTGCGGCATTCTCGACCTGGCGGGGTGTTCCACCAAGCACCTCCACCAGGGCGCCCGCAGCCATGGAACAGGCTGCCCCCACCTCCCCCTGACAGCCGACCTCGGCGCCGGATATGGAGGCGTTTTCCTTGTAGAGGATTCCGATCGCCGCGGCGCAGAGCAGAAACCGCACCACACCGTCTTCGCTGGCGCCCGGGGAGAAGCGCCAGTAATAGTGCAAAACCGCGGGAATGATACCGGCGGCCCCGTTGGTGGGCGCGGTGACCACACGCCCGCCGGCCGCATTCTCCTCGTTTACCGCCAGGGCGAAGAGATTGACCCAATCCATGGTACCCAGTGGCACGGAATGGAGTTCCCCATCATTGCTTAACTGTCGGAACAGCCGGGGAGCCCTGCGCTTGACCTTCAACCCGCCGGGCAGCAATCCCTCAGTGACGCAACCGTGTTCGACGCAACCCTGCATCACCCGCCAGATGTCCAGCAGTCCCTGGTAGATTTCCGTCTCACCCCGCCAGGCCTTTTCGTTCTCCAGCATCAGCTGGCTGATCGAAAGCCCTTCGGCCTCACACAGATCCAGCAGCCCTTGACCGCTTTTGAAGGGATATTTCAGGGGCGTTGCATCCTCGACGATCTGCGGCTGACCCTGTTCATCCGCCTGCACCACGAAGCCCCCGCCAACAGAGTAGAAACGCTGTTGCAGCAGCAACTGAGCATCGCCATTCCAGGCCTGGAACAACATTCCATTGGGATGGACCCCGAGTTGTCGGCGGCGGTGAAACACCAGGCCGGTCTCCATATCGAAGGCCAACTCCTGCCCGCCGTGCAGCCTCAAGCGACGCTGTACCCGAACCTCATCGACCCGCAGCGGAATCGCCTCGACCTCCACCTGATCCGGCACCTCACCCTGCAAGCCCAGAATCACGGCCTTGTCGGTACCGTGCCCTTTGCCTGTCGCACCCAATGAGCCAAACAGTTCCACCTTGATACGAGATACCGAAGAGAGCACACCTGCCTCTGCCAGTTGCAGGGTAAAGCGCCTGGCCGCGAGCATCGGCCCCACCGTGTGGGAACTGGAAGGGCCGATGCCGATTTTAAAGAGATCGAAAACACTGATTGCCATCGCCGCTCCCTCCGATCAACCACACCCGGGCCTGTTGAGATGATACCCACGGTGCTACGAAATTCTGCTGTTACCCACCCCGTCGCTCCGCTCGCGGGCCAATTGCAGAAATGCCTGCAGGTAGCCGCTGGATGCCTCTTCGTCCCGATAGCCCGCATAGAGCGTGCGGCGCATGCCTTGCCGGCCCAGGCGCAGGGATTTCAACGCCAGCCTTTCACAGGCCCTGCGGGACAACCAGCCCGGCAGTGCAGCAACACCCCTTCGCAGTTCGGCCAGCTGCAACATGATATCCACGGATTCGATCTGTCTGTGGGCTCGCGGACGAACCCCTGCGGGATCCATGAAACCACTGAGGATATCGAGCCGCCGGGCCTCGACCGGGAAGGTGATCAGGGTCTCTCCGGCCAGCTGACGGGGCGTCACCCAGGCACGCTCCGCCAGCGGATGGGACCGCGCGACCAGCAATTCCAGTTCGTATCCGAACAGGGGCTGATAATCCAGGCCGGGCTCCTCGACGGGATCGGGCGTCACCAGCAGATCGATGGCGAAATCGCGCAACCCCTGAATGCCACTGAAGCTGAAGCGCTGAAAGATATCCACCTCCACATCCGGGTCACTGCCCAGATAGTCGGCGACCACACCCGTGAGCCATTCGTAGCAAGGGTAACACTCCACCCCGATGCGCAATACCCCTTGCTTTCCGTCGGCATAGGCCTTGAGTGTGCGCTCACTCTGGTCGAGTATGGGGAGAATTTTATCCGCGGTCTGATGCAACAGGTGACCGGCACGGGTGAGGCGCAGGCGCCGCCCCTCCTTGCGCCAGATCGCCAACCCCAGTTTCTTCTCCAGATAGCGGATCTGATGGGACAGGGCCGACTGGCTCAGACACAGGGCATCGGCCGCTGCGGTCAGAGTGCCATGCTGCTGCAGCGCGGCAATGATTCGCAGGTGAGTGGGCTCTATCATCTATGATCTTTTCTCATGATTAATGAATAATAAATCATTATATCCTCATCTTTAGTTTGCCTAGAATCCCGCCTTTCCACACATCTGAGGCAGGGACCATGGCAACGACACACAATCTGGGTTTTCCGAGAATCGGCGATCGCCGGCAGCTCAAATTCGCGCTGGAGGCCTTCTGGCGGGGCGAGAGCACGGCGGATACACTGCAGCAGACCGCGCAACGGATCCGTACCCGCAATCTGGCACTACAATCCAATCTGGACTGGCGACCGGTCGGGGATTTCTCGCTCTACGATCACGTCCTGGACACCAGCATCCTGCTTGGCCACTGTCCACCCCGGTTCCGCGATCTGCCTGACGCCAACCCACTGGATCGCTACTTCCACATGGCGCGGGGACGCAGCCAGGACGAGGGTTGTCGCAGCACACCTGCGGCGATGACCAAATGGTTCGATACCAACTATCACTACATCGTGCCCGAATGGCGTGCCGACAGCCGCTTCCAGTGCGATCCGTCCCCACTCCTGAGGCAGATCGGCGAGACGGACGGAAGGCGCATCAAGCCGGTCATCCTGGGCCCGGTGAGTTACCTTAAGCTGGGTAAAAGCGTGGATGGCTGCGATCCGCTGAGTCTGCTGGACCGCTTGCTGGACGCCTATGACACCCTGTTGACCGCCCTGAGCGAAGCCGGAATCGAGTGGCTGCAGATTGACGAACCGGTGCTGGTCAGCGACCTGAGTTCGGCCTGGCGACACGCCCTGCGCAGGAGCTATCACCGTTTCCAGAGGCACGACCTGAAACTCATGCTGACGACCTATTTCGGGCCCCTGGGAGACAATCTGCAACTGGCCTGTGAACTGCCGGTCGCAGGTCTGCATGTGGACCTGAGCAACGGCCGGCAGGAGTTGACCCCGCTGATCGACTGGTTACCGGCGCACAAGACCCTATCCCTGGGCGTGGTGAATGGTCGCAGCGTCTGGAAAAGCGACCTGACGGCTATTCTGGACTGGCTGGAGCCTGTACATGAACGGCTGGGAGAGCGGCTTTGGCTGGCCCCCTCCTGCTCGTTGCTGCATCTGCCTGTGGACCTGGAACCGGAGACAACACTCGAGCCTGAGGTCAGGCAATGGCTCAGCTTTGCGGTTCAGAAACTTGCTGAATTGAATATCATTGCCACCGCGCTCAACCAGGGACGTCACACTGTGATGGCGTCACTCGAGGACAATGCCCGGTCGATTCGTTCACGCAAGGCATCACCCCGCATTCACAACTCCCGGGTTCAAGCACGCGTCGCGGGCATCACCCCGGAGATGGGGCAGCGCCAGTCCTGTTATGCGGATCGCTCACAACTCCAATCCCGGCGCCTGGGTCTCCCATTGTTACCCACCACCACCATCGGTTCCTTCCCTCAAACCGGAGAGGTCCGACTACTCAGGCAACGGCTCCGGGCGGGCACCCTGTCCCCCGCAGAATATCAGGAGAGGCTGCGCCAGGAGATCGCCCACACTATCAGGCAGCAGGAATCGATCGGCCTGGATGTACTGGTACACGGGGAGGCGGAACGCACCGACATGGTGGAGTACTTCGCCGAACACCTGACCGGTTATGCCATCACCCGCCACGCCTGGGTGCAGTCCTATGGCTCGCGCTGCGTGAAGCCGCCGATTCTGTATGGGGATATCGAACGTCCCGGGCCCATCACCCGGGAATGGACTGCATTTGCGCAATCCCTGACCTCGAAACCGGTGAAAGGCATGTTGACCGGCCCGGTAACCCTGTTGAACTGGTCCTTCGTGCGTGATGACCAGCCATTGGCGACGACCGTCAAGCAACTGGCCCTGGCACTGCGCGAAGAGGTGCTGGACCTGGAAGCCAGTGGCACCCGAATCATTCAAATTGATGAAGCAGCGTTTCGCGAGGGGTTACCCCTGCGTCAAGAGGCCTGGGCCGAATATCTCGAATGGGCGCTTCAGGCCTTTCGCCTGACCGCCAATGGAGTCGCGGATGAGACCCAGATCCACACCCACATGTGCTATTCCCGGTTCGAAGACATCTTCGATGCACTTGCAGCCATGGATGTGGACGTAATCACCCTGGAGAATGCCCGGGGGGAAGAGGGAGGATTTCTGCAGTCACCTGAAGCACAAATCTACCGCAATGCAATCGGCCCCGGGATCTACGACATCCACAGTCCGAACATTCCCGAAGTCAGCATGCTGCGCGCACGGATCAGGGATGCCGCGGCAAAGATTCCGCCAGACAGATTATGGGTCAACCCCGATTGCGGGCTCAAGACTCGTCAGTGGCAGGAGGTGATACCCGCACTGCAGAACATGCATCGGGCCGCCTGCATGGTGAGGGAGTCGTATGAAACGAAACAGAGCTGAGACAGTGCAGGCCGGGGAAACACCCCATGCTACGGTGCCTGCCGAGATCCAGCACACTATGACTTTATCAGGAGGCCGCTGGAGCCGTCATCTCAGATCGGTGTGGCTCCATGAAAAAAGATCCGCTCGGAAGTCCTGTACGATCAGACCAACATCAGGCATCGAGCACAACAGCACGCTTGAATTCCCGGGCATTGTCCCTGCGTTGTTTGAGATGGGCCTTCGCATCACGAAACATCCGGTGCAGACCAATTTTGAATTTGTTGGTCAATGTGGGACGCAGCACCATAATACCTGCATCCTGCAGATGCCGGTTTCCGAACACCTGTTTGTACTGGGCATCCGTGATACCAAAATTGACAAAGGAGGCCTTTTCCTGCTCGATCATGGATTCGATAACCCGGTAGAGTAGAACGATCCCTGGGGAATAGTCGCCGAACCTCAGATCGTAGGCGAGATCGGCGTAGTGGTAGATGCCTTTGTAGAGATAACCGATGATGAAGGCGCAGGGTTCACCATCGATGGTCAACACATGCGCTTTGAGTAGTCCCTTTTTTGCGATATTGCTCAGATAGTTCATATCGCGGATGCTGCTCGGCAAGGGTTGCTTGAGATTCTGAGCCTTCCACGAGTTATTGATGACCCGAGTCGCATTCTCGGTAAGCCGGGGGAGTTCGTTGGCGTCGGACAGTTCGAAGATATCCACTCTTCCAGGGAAGGCCTCGAGAAGCTTGCGGACTTTTTTCTTCAATGTATAGCGCTGTTTCGAACGGAAACCGCTGAGATACTCGTCATGGGTTTTTGGCAGTTCGATGTAGTGAAATGAACGTATCGAATCCGGCAGATAGACAGGCGCCTCACCCAGTTTCCAATCGTGCGTCTCAAAATATCGCCAAAGCATGGAATCGGTCAGTACCGACTTGAGATATATCGCTTCAACATCCGGAAATTCTTTCCAGACATTGTCTACGATCTCGTTGATGCGACCTACGTCATCATCGCCCAGCAGATCGCTCCCGAGCAATTCGAGCGCCCGAATGGAAAGAGACAGCTTTTTGCTTGCGGAGAGCCCAAAGGACAAAGAAACCGCGCGTTCACGAAACGCCGCGTAGGTGGGTTTGTCAGCCATTTGCTCAGTATCATAGCAAGCTGCGACACGGATCCTGTGATGCGTATCATCGTCGTAACAAGAGAGCCATTCAGGAGAGTGATACATGGCGTAAAGATTATTTACTTTCGCGTAATGCGCCTCCCACGCAAGCGCAAAGCTTGCACAGTCCATGATGTCTTCAATCGATTTCCACTTGATCATCTATAACATCCTAAGTCAGACCCCGAGTATTCAGCTACCTGATACTGAGAGCGATCCGTATTTTTACATCAGACGACACTGAAGCCATGTGTCAAAAAAACTGTGATAGTTCTTCCAGCAAAATACCACGATGCATATTTTCAAATATCAGTACTACCCGACACCGCCTCATCGCCACAGTTTGTCACTCACCAGGATTATCCCATTAATATACACCAATCCTGGCCACTCTCGGTGGTGATAATCATTGCTTCCTGATCGTGCGTGACAAAAGCGGCACGACATATGCAGCTTGATAGTTAGCGTCAGATACTGGTGAATCTTAACCCTGTCAGAGCAATAGAAAGCTGCACAATCACGGGCTTTTAGGAATCATTTTCCTATAGGCCGCAATACCCGAGGGCCAGTATCGGACGAATTGAGCAGATCAGCGATTCGCTACCCAGCAAGTCGTATGTTAATGATTCTTAGTCCGAATTAGCCATCACATCCTGCCTGCCGAGCAGAGTCTTGATTGCCAGTGATTCAACCGGTTCTCCAAACAGGTAGCCCTGAGCATAGTCGCAGACTTCTTCACGAAGGAAATCGAGTTGCTCCCTGGTTTCCACACCCTCGGCAACCACCTTCACACCCAAACCTCTCGCCATACGCAGGATTGCCGTAACCATGACCCTGTCATTGGCATCGAGCAGTAAATTGCTGATGAACTCCCGATCGATCTTGATCGTGTCAAAGCGATACTTACGAAGATAACTCAAAGAGGAGTAACCGGTACCAAAATCATCCATCGCGAGGTATATACCCATTTCATGAAGATGCTCAATGACCTCCCCAACACCCACTTCACCGGCCAGCAGCAGTCCTTCGGTGATCTCCAGTTGCAGGTTATGACCCGACACCCCTTCCTTCAACAGGGTGGCCTCGAGTATTGGAAGAAATTCGGCATTGCGGAATTGTCTGGGCGATATATTCAATGAGACGCGAAACGGCATATCAGCTGAAAGCTTCCAACCATGCAGATCCTTCAAGACGGTTTTGATGACCCAATGTCCGATTGGAATGATCAGTCCCGTCTGTTCCGCGATATCAATAACCTCCTGGGTGGGCAGTTGTCCGAGCAGGTCGTTTTCCCAACGCAGTAATGCCTCAACACCCACCAACTGACCGTTATCCAGAGTCATGATCGGCTGATAGGCCATATACATCTCATCCCGTTCCAACGCCTGACGAAGCTGTTCCTCCATCAGCAGCCGACGTGAAACGTTCTGGTTCATGCTCTCGGTAAAAAAATGGCAGGCATTTCTGCCCATCACTTTCGAGTAGTACATAGCGGTATCCGCATTCCGCAACAATGAGAAGGCATCCGCTCCATCCACGGGATATACCGCAATCCCTAGACTGGCAGTAACCATGATGCGGCGGTCCATCACTTCAAAGACCTCCTGGAAAGCCTGCAGAATCTTGTCCGAAACAGCTCTGACCGATCCGGGTTGTTTGACATCCTGAACCAGCACTATGAACTCATCTCCACCGAGTCGGGCCACGGTATCTGAATCACGCACTGCCTTTTTCAGCCGATCGGCAGATAGTTTCAGAACTCGATCTCCAACCTCATGTCCCAGCCCATCATTGATCTTTTTAAAATCGTCCAAATCCAGGAAGATCAAAGCGGTCTGCAACCCTCCGCGCTCTGCAATTTTGATGTTCTGCTCAAGCCGGTCCAAAGCAAGAAAGCGGTTCGGCAGGCCGGTCAACTGATCATAGTGGGCCTGGTAGAGCAACTGCTTCTGTTGTTCCTTACTGTCCGTCACATCATGCCCGACACCCAACACACTCAACACACGCCCTTCCGCATCGCACTCAGGCAGATGCATCACTTCGAAAGTTCGCACTCCCGCCCGTGTCTGCCATGTGGTTTCCACCACGTTAATCGTCCCTTCCTCGAAGACTCGCTGAATCATGTCACCGAGCAGGGTGTTATCCTGAGCGTTGCCCGGTCCGCCGCCAGAGAGCGAGTGTCCAAGCATATCCCGTTCACTCAGATCAAAGGTCTCCAGCGAGGCCTTGTTGACGAATATCACCTGCCCCTGCCGGTCGAATCGGGCAATACAATCCGGAAGATTATCAACCAGGGTATGAAACTGGTTCTCCGATTCCGCCAATTTGCGCCGATTCTCGCGCAAGTCATCCAGGGTCAACATACTGCTCAGACCATCGGTCAGGCGCGCACCGACCTCCTTGAACAGCCGAACCTCGACATCATTCCAGACGCGATCCGAGGCACACTGATGAATACCAAACTGCCAGGGTTTGCCGACGCGGGGATACAAGGCCATGGCCATAACGGCCTTGAGCTCGAAGCGCTCCGCTACCTCTTCAGGAATCGGATAGGTCGCGTCGGCACCAAACTGCACAGGCTCATCCGCATTCAGAATGATGCGGAATGAAGCGGCAACTTCAGGCGTCATATCCACTTCGACACCGAGTGCCGCCATGCCCGGATATTCAGGACGAGTTCGCTCCAGGGACGCTTTCCAGGATGCCGCATCCGGATCACAAGGGAACAGCAGATAGGCACGGTCACATGCGAAAATCTGTAGCAGAATCTCCAGGGTATCGTTGACCATCTGATGCAGATCGCCCCCCTTCTGGATCGCTCGATTGACACGATCCATATCCCTGAAAAAGCGCAGATTAGAGAGCAAATCCTGTTCTGCCTGTTGATGCGCCTGATTCAATCTCAGATGTTGAATACCGAATGAGAGATCCTCAGTGAACTGCTCGATCAACTGGCGTTCTTCAGCAGAGAAGACCCGGTAGTCGTTGGAGAACACCTGTAACCAGCCAATCAACTGCTCCTGTCGGTCCCTGATCGGTAACAGGATGCTTGCGCGAAGTTCATGTTGTTCTTCGAATAACCGCCAGGACTCGGCAATACCCGTACCATCCGCTGCCTCTGTGGTCCTCTCCGCGGGATTTGAGGCATAAGGTCTCAGAGGCCCCTCACCCAGACGCATCTCAACATCGAGAAATTGGTTGCACACATCCTGGATACCAGGGTTACCCGCGCATGCGGCCACCGTCCACAGGTTTTCCGACTCGCCCCCCGGAAACACAACCCATGCCATCGGATAATTCAGAACCTGGCAAAGTACTTCGCATACCTGATGCAGCAACACAGATTCATCCCGTGCGTGAATCACGGCCTGATTGCATCGGCTGATAGCTTTGAATTCCCGGCTTAAACGGTTCAGGTCCTTGTGGGTCATTCGCCAGTTTTCATCCTCGATCGGCGGCACACAACTTCAGCCTGATGGGTCATAGAATTGTGTATCGGAACCGACTCGCCTTGTTCTGGACTTGCTGTTGCCTAATACACATCACATCCCATTCACCGAAATGGATTGCAATCACAGTCATGCGTCCAGATTCATCCGTCAGATCGCTGAAAAACCATAAAGTGACAGCGTTTCTGCGCGATTCCGATTTTGAAAGTATATGTCCGTGTATAGGTCTTTGTAAGGTCAACAAGCCCTGAGCAGGCCCGAAGAGTGGAATATAAATCTTAAATAAACCACATGATCGGCGACAGTCAGCGTGTTTGGACAATACCTGCGGCAAGATCGCATTCAACAACCGGTTTTTGGCGACAGAACGGGGCACCACACCCCCTTCCACGCCTCTCGTATCGGCACATGCGGTCAGCGCCCGATCCTCCGTTGAAGCGGTGGTCCAGACAACGCCGATGGGATAAAATTGCAGATTGCCCCAAGCATCCTGCCACGAGGAATGAAACGTGTTTCGCAAAGAACTCAAAGTCCTGGACTGCACCATTCGTGATGGTGGTCTGATCAATAATTTCCATTTCACGGACGATTTCGTCAAAGCGGTCTATCAGGCCGCGTGCGATTCGGGTGTAGACATCATCGAACTCGGCAAGAAACTCTCCGTCAGTGAAGAGTACACTCGCGAAGCCTACGGCAAATGGAATTTCTGTGACGACGATGATCTGAAGATGGTCATCGATTCACACGAATCGGAACACCGCCCCCTGGTTGCGGTCATGTTCGACATTGGGCGCGTCGACGTGAAGGCGTTGAAGCCCCGCGACCAGAGTCCCTTCGATATGGCCCGGGTGGCCTGCTATGTCCCGGATATCGACAAGGGGCTGGACCTGGTCAAACGTTCCAAGGATCTGGGCTATGAAACCACGATCAACATCATGGCCTGCTCCGCCGCAATTCGCACCGACCTGATCGAGGCGCTCAACCAGGTGGAGGAGACCGCGGAACTCGACTACCTCTATCTGGTGGACAGCTACGGGGCCTTCTACTCGGAACAGGTCACGGACTATCTGAACCTGTACAAGAAACATGCACCGAGCAAGGAGTTGGGCTTCCATGCGCACAACAATCAGCAGTTGGCTTTTTCCAACACCCAGCAGGCGATCATCGATGGCGTGAACCTGCTTGACGCCACCATCAACGGGATCGGCCGGGGGGCGGGTAACTGCAATCTGGAACTGTTACTGAATTTTCTGAAGAATCCCAAGTTCGACGTACGGCCGATCTACCGGGTTATCCAGGAGCAGTTCGTCCCCCTGCGCAAGGAGATCGAGTGGGGTTTCAACGATATCTACGGAATCAGCGGTCATTTCAACCAGCATCCCCGCGCGGCCATGAAGGTGCGCGCAGACAAGAAACTGCGCGAACTGTGTTACGACTTCCTGCTGGAATCCAGCCGTCTGGATGACGGCACACTCTCCTGAATCCGACTTAGGGATTTCGCGTATGACCGATGCGGTTTGAACCGCGCTCACGGTTTACTTGATTCCCCCTCTCCCCTGACGGGTGAGGGGGCAGAAAAAACCGTGAGCGCAGCGAACTCCTCAGCCAAACCACCGCACATCGCAATGGCTTCCGGCATCAGCGGCTTTGGCTGAGACTCTCCGCTGATCGAGCAGCTTTGTGTTGCGGTTCAGGCCGCCATCACGGCATCGATCGCCTTGACCGTCTCGGCACAGGCATCGGCGCAGGCCTTGCACTCGCGATGTTTATCATGCTTTTCGCACTCCTTGCGGCAGTCTTCACAAACCTGGCGGCAAATCTTCGCGTAGTCCTTGAGATAGACCGAGTTGGCGGTCACCAGGTAGGAGAACCCCTTGCAAACCGCGAGCATTTCCTGCCCTTTCGCCGCACAATCGGCGAGTGTCATGTCACCTTCCTGAAACGCCACATGACAGTGAAAGACACACCGCTGGCCCTTGTCGACACAATTGTTGACCGCCTCCAGCAATCCTTCATGCTGGGGGGCGTGTTTCGCATGCTGATGGTGCGCATGATCCGCCGACATCTGTTCTGACGCATGCGCCAGACCGCCGACCATCAGGGCTGCGGCGGCACCCGCCCCTGTCAGCAGCTCACGCCGGGATATTGTGTTCTGGGAATTGTTCTGATTGTTCTCCATGCCTCTCTCCAGGTTTCTTTTTTAGGATGCGTGACGCATCAATTTATGGTGGAACTTAAAACTTAGGCTACCGGTGTCTCCGCAACAATTGCTAAAGCCACAGAGTTATCGGGGAATCTCATTGCCGGATCAGGCATGGGATACATACAAACATCATAAATTCGTCACACTTTACCGCTACCCTGCACTCTTTTTATGTTCTGGAGAGATGCATGAACAAACTGCTGCCCATTGTCCTGGGTCTGACCCTGTCCCAAGGCGTTTACGCCCATCCATCGACCACCGCCCCCTTCAGTATTGATGTTGTCGGACACTACGATACGGGGATCTTCGATGATGGCGCCAGCGAGATTGTCGCCCACGACCCGCGTACGCAACGCCTGTTTTCGATAAACGCCAGCGCCGCCAGTGTGGATGTTTTGGATATCAACGATCCTGCCAACCCGATGTTGATCGGCACCCTGGATGCCAGCAGCCTGGGCGGTAGCGCCAACAGTGTTGCCGTGCACAAAGGCCTGGTCGCGGTTGCCATCGAGGCAGAGGACAAGCAGGCACCGGGGCTGGTGGCCTTTTACGACAGTGTGGGACTGACCCTGATCAACACCGTCGAGGTGGGCGCATTGCCGGACATGCTGACCTTCACCCCCAACGGGCGTCATCTGCTGGTGGCCAACGAAGGCGAACCCAATGATGCCTATGACGTGGATCCGCAAGGTTCGGTCAGTATCATCGACCTGCGTGACGGTGCCCGGCATGCCCGGGTACGCACAGCAGGTTTCGAGGCTTTCAACGATCAAATCGACAGCCTGCGCGAACAGGGAATTCGTATTTTCGGCCCCAATGCCACGGTGGCCCAGGACCTGGAACCGGAATACATCACCGTCTCGACGGACTCCCGGCGCGCCTGGGTGAGCCTGCAGGAGGCCAATGCCCTGGCTCTGATCGACATTCAGCGGGCCCGGGTTATCGATTTGCTGCCCCTGGGCACCAAGGACCACAGTCTGCCGGAAAACGCCCTGGATCCCAGCAACCGGGATGACGGGATCGCGATTGCGAACTGGCCGGTGCAGGGTATGTACATGCCCGATTCGATTGCCAGCTATCAATACAAGGGCCGCACCTATATCGTCACCGCCAATGAGGGTGACAGTCGGGATTATGACGGATACAGCGAAGAATCACGGATCGGCAACCTGACCCTGGACCCGGATGCCTTCCCGGATGCGGCAACCCTGCAGGACAATGCAAACCTGGGCCGGCTGCTGGTCACCACCGCCCAGGGCGACCTGGATGGAGACGGTGATTTCGACCAACTCTACAGCTTTGGCGCCCGCTCCTTCTCGATTCGCGATGCGCGGGGGAATCTGGTGTTCGACTCGGGTGACCAGTTCGAACGCATCATTGCGGAACAGATGCCGGAACAGTTCAACAGCAACAATGACGACAACGACTCATTCGACAGCCGCTCGGATGACAAGGGCCCGGAACCCGAAGGGGTTGCGATCGGACGCATCGGTCGCCTGACCTATGCGTTCATCGGCCTGGAGCGTGTCGGCGGGGTGATGATCTATGACATCACCCATCCACACGCACCCCGTTTCGTCCAATATATCAATAACCGGGATTTCAGCGTTGACGCGGAACTTCCGGATGGCTCCAGCAACACCCTGGCGGGAGACCTGGGGCCTGAAGGACTGATCTTCATCCCCGCCTCACGCAGCCCCAACGGCGATCCGATGCTGGTGGTCGGGAACGAGGTCAGCGGTACCACAACGCTGTACCGGATGCGTACGGGACATCCGGAAAAATAGTCGTTGATGCGGAGCGGCCAGCCCTGTTTGGCCGCTCCATCAAGACCCTTCAGCAGCACTCCTCCTCGAGTTCCACCAGCAGGGCCATGGCCTCCTCGTCGTCCCAGGTCTCGAACAGTTCACGAACCTGGTTGATGTTGGAATGGATGAGAAACAGTTCATCCGGTTTCGGACCCGAGCCGCCCTCACGTTTCTTCATGAAGTATTCCCAGAAGGCGTTGTTGCCCCCCGGCTGGGCGATCAGCCGTTCGATGCACTGCATCACGCGCCGCGCGTTGCCGTCGCAGTCGATGCCGTCGAAACTGATGTAGCGGTCTGTGATTTTGCTGGTTGAGTTGTGTGACATGCCCGTCTCCGCACGCGATACGAAATGTGCCACATCATAACAACCCATCGATCCTGATTCTGTCGCCTAGCCGACATCCCGCCCCGAATCGTCTCCACAGAGTGTGCGCAGTGCATCGAGGGACGGAATCAACAGATACTGGCGGTCGGGACGAATCACCACCCCCTCCCTCTCCCACTGGTTGACGAGCATCGAGACCGTCTGACGCGTGGTGCCCAGCAGGCTGGCGATCTCCTCGATGGTCCACTCCAGGGGCACCCGCCAGCCCCTCTCATCCTCCATCCCCCGGCGCTGCGCCAGACCGACCAGGAAACGCGCCAGGCGCGCTGGCACCTCGCGGAACGCCAGGTCCTCCACCAGACTGACCGCATTGCTCAGCAGTCGTCCCAGCACCCGCATGATGGCCGGGGTTGCGGAGGGATCCTGGGCGAGTTTGCGGGCAAATTCCCCAGTCGGCATCATCCACAGGGAGGTCTCAGCCACCGTTTCCACATAGGTTGGGGTATGGGTGGTGTAGATATCTCCGGTTTCGAGAAAACTCAGGGTCAGGGAACGATTTTCACCGGCCAGATAGACCCGCAGACGACCGCTGTGGACGACGAACACCTCGTCCCGGGCCTGCTGAGGTGTCGCCAGAAGATACCCCGCGGGCAGTTCACGTCGGGTAAAACCCTGCAGCAGATCCGGGTTCAGGTATTCCGCACCTGCAGGGAAATCATCATCCGTTGTCATGTACTTTTCATTCAACCAATCGGGACACTGCACTAGACTCCGCTGGCCTGTTCCGACAGGGCCCGGTAAGTCTCGGCGATCTCGTCCGGAGTCAGGGGATGACTGTAAAGAAATCCCTGCAGGTAGTCACATCCGTGGGCAATCAGAAAATCCCGCTGTGCGACGGTTTCCACACCCTCCGCGATCACGTTCAGGCCCAGGTTGTGTGCCAATGCCACGGTAGCCGCACTGATCGCCTCGTCGTTGTCATCCCGGCTGATGTCATCAACGAAGGTACGATCCAGTTTCAGGGTATGGATCGGCAGTTTCTTCAGGTAGGCCAGGGAGGAGTATCCGGTGCCGAAATCGTCGATCGCCAGTTCGATTCCCGCCTCACGAAATCGCAACAGTTGCTCGATCGCCAGTTCCGGATTATCCATTGCGGTGGACTCGGTGATTTCGAACTTGAGGCTGCCCGCATCCAGTCCATAGCGCTCCCTGAGCGTCTTGACCTGTTCATGCAGCCCCACTGAATAGAGCTGATGCATGGACAGATTGACGGAAACCGGCAAGACGATTCCCAGCCGCTCACGCCACTCGGCGCTCTGCCGGCAGGCCTCCTCGATGACCCAGATACCCAGGGGGATGATCAGCCGCGACTCCTCGGCAACCGGTACAAACAGGCCCGGTGCGATCAGACCTTTGTGCGGATGACGCCAACGCAACAGCGCCTCCAGACTGCACCATTTTCCATGCACATCGCAGATCGGCTGGTAGTGCAATTCGAACTCATGCCGTTCGATTGCCTGACGCATCTCGCTTTCCAGAATCATGCGCTCTTCGATGGCAATGTTCATCGCCGCGGTGAAGAACTGGAAATTGTTCCGTCCCTTGTCCTTGGCATGGTACATCGCAGCGTCGGCGTGCTTCATCAGGGTTTCCACATCCTCGCCGTCAGCCGGGAACATGCTGATGCCGACACTCGCGGTAATGTGCAGCAACTTGGCATCGATGGTGTAGACCTCGCCCAGCCTGTGCACGATACCGGCCGCAACCGACCCGGCGGCGAGCGTCGACTCAACCCCGCTCAGCACCACCACGAATTCATCCCCGCCGAGACGCGCCACGATATCACTTTCGCGCACTTCCCGATCGAGCCGGTTGCCGATCTCCATCAGCAATGCATCGCCGGTATGGTGGCCCAGGGAGTCGTTGATATTCTTGAAGCGGTCCATATCGATGAACATCACCGCCACCTTTTCCTTGTTACGGCGCGCCGCCAGCAGACTCTGTTCCAGGCGTTCCTCGAGGCTGTATCGGTTGAACAGGCCGGTCAGCACATCGTGGTGGGCAATGAACTCGATGCGCGCCTCCGCAGCCTTGCGCTCCGAGATGTCGGTGTAGCTGGCGATGTAGTGGGTGACCTCGTTTTCCGGGTTGCGGATCGCGGAGATCGCCGCCCATTTCGGATAGACCATGCCGTTCTTGCAGCGCTCCCAAAGCTCACCCTGCCAGTATCCGGATTCATTCAGGGCGGCCCACATCTCCCGGTAGGTATCCCGTGAGGCATGCCCGGATGACAGCACCTTGGGATTCTGCCCGATCAGTTCGTGGTAATCGTATCCGGTGTGACGGATCATCGCCGGATTGACCGCGACGATTTTATTCTCATGATCGGTGATCATGATCGCCTCACCGCTGTGCTTGAAGGCGTTGGCGAACAGGTAGAGGCTCTCCTCGGTGCGTTTTCGCGCGGTGATATCCCGGGCAAGCACGATGAAGCGCGGGCGCTCCCCCTTACCGGACTGCTTGCGGGCAATCGAGAGTTCGAACCAGAACTCTTCCCCGGACAGGGTCAGGCGGTATTGACGCCCGGTCGATATCCCGTCCCGGGCTGCCTCACGCAGCGCAGCCTCTATGGCGTCCGCCGCATCATCCGGCAGCATACCCCGCACCGTTTCGCCGATCAGCCGGTTGGGCGTATCCACCAGGAGGCGTCGGTGATGCGCCAGCACCTGGATGTAGCGTCCCTCATCGTCCAGTTCAAAAAGGATATCGGGTATCGCCTGCAGGGTTGCCGCCATGTCCTCAGCCAGGTGACGCACCGGCATACCGAACACCCGGCTGATGCGGTGCACCGCGAGACTGCCGATCAGCATCAGCAGGATGACCATACCGATCACGTAGTAGATACCCTGCCTCAGAGCGGCGTCCCGGGAGGCCTGGGAAATCCCCACCTGCACCACGCCCTGAATGGTATGGTCATATCCCCCGCGGTAGGGCAGGGTGACCTCCAGCACCGACTCGTTTCGCCACTTGAGGCGCCGGGAGAGTTCTGCGCCTGTACCCTTCAAGGCAGCCTTTGCCTGATCTGCGGTCTCCCCGGTGAGGCGGCTGTCAATCAGGTCCGGATCACTGCTCGCCAGTACCTGATTATCCAGATCGGTGACCCTCAGGTAGCGGATATTCGGATGATCCGCGAGCAAATCCTCGAGCAACAACTGGGCATGGTAGCGCCCGGAGAAACTGACCCGGGATACCGAAACCGCAAGCACCTTGGTCAGCAGAGTGGAAAGCTGTTGCTCCTCCCGCTTCATCACCCCATTGAGGTAGAACACCGCACTGGTCAGCACGATCATCATCAGGGTCAGGATCAGGACCCCGAACGAGAGGGTCAGACGCCGGTCGACCGCGACCAGTCGGGAGATCGCGCCTTCATCGCTCCCTGCTTCCGCCATCAGGGGTTCTCCTGCAATGAGCCGGACCAGACCGGATCGATGGCATTCCAGGGCTTTTCGAAGGGGCTGGGGATTTCACCCTGCCAGCCGGGGTAGTCTGGCAAGGTCTCGCGGGTCACCGGAAACACCGGCACCAGGGTCAGGCGAGGCACCGTACGGCCACGCACCACTTCATTGGCCAGGCGCATTGCGGTGGCGCCCAGGGCGCCGCAGAACTGCGCAGTATCAATTCGGGTCAAACGACCTTTGCGAATATTCTCGATGGAAGCCGGATCGCCATCGATGGAGGCCACCATGATCTCGTCGCGACCCGCCCGGGCGAGTACGTCCACCAGACTCAGGCCACCTCCGTCATTCACTGTAAAAATGGCATCCACACTGCCAGGCTGCGGAAAATCCTCGAGAATCTGCTGCCCGGCCCGTCGTCCCTCTTGCGGTTGCACCGCAACATAGGTCTTGAGGATTCGGAACGGCTGACCATAGTCCCGTAAGGCATCCAGGAACCCATTGAGCCTTTCCACAGTGGAGGACACATGGGGATACTCGACCAGAATCAGCCTGATCTCCCGGCGGTCGGAAAATTGGCCCGCCAGATACTCCCCGTCCAGGTAACCGGCCTGTCGGTTGTCGGAGGTTACATAGGCGGTGAGCGTGCCGCCGCTGATGTACTGATCGTAGGCGATCACCGGCACGCCAAGTCGGTTGGCATCCCTCAGCGGAGCCGCCAGGGCAGCATTGTCGGTGGGTTGGACGATGATCGCATCGGGTTGCAGGCTGATCAGCTCGTAGAACTGATCGATCTGGCGCTCCATACCCTCCGGACCATCACCGGCAACTCGGACCGTCAGTTCCACGCCGACTTCACCCTGAGCCTCAGCCTGACGATTGATCATCTCGGCTTGCGCCTCGAGTCCCTGTCGCATCACAACCTGCCCGGGTATGTTCATCGACCAATACAGCACACCAATCTTCTTCGCGGCAATAGCCTGTGGCTTGTCGTCCGAAGCGACAAGCGGAGCAGCGAAGATGATGAGTAGCAGGACGGTCAGCGCGAGGCGGCAATTTCGACTGCAGATTTTTGGCAACCTCATGCGCCAAAGTGTAATGCACCCGGGGTGGTTACGGAAATTCCATTTGTTCCCCAGATGCCAGTGCCCCCCTTGACTTACACCGGCAGTGTTCAGATTCCGCATTTGCATCCGCGCGGGCATGACCTCTGATGTCGATCATGCCCGCACTTCCCGGAAGTGCCCGGTGGACTCAGAACACCGCGGTCACCTGCAGGGCAAGCCGGTCACCGATGCCGTCCATGTTGGCATTGGGTCCCGCACCCTTGGCAAAGTCCGGCGTCTCCACGTCACGGAACGCGTAGTTGAAGGTCACCCGGGTCTTCTTGTTGAAATGGTATTGAACACCCAGCGTCAGGGTCTTCCAGATCGACTCGAAGCTGTATCCCGCAGGATGACCGCTGTCGTCGGTCAGGCGTGAGTAGTACTCATAGCGCGCATCGAGTTCCCAGTTGGTTTGCGGAATATACCAGCCACCCTCCAGGTAGGCCCCCCAGGCTTTACCCTCCGCCCCATCGGCGCCCCCCGGGTTGGCCCCGCTGACCTGCACGTTCTGATCGAAGGTCATCTTGTCCGGGCCGACGAAGATCATGCCGTCCGCCTTGCGATACTCGAAGGTCAGGCGAAACGGCATCTGACGATACTGGGTACCCAGTCCCCAGCGGGTGCGGTCGTACTCCTGGGGGTTGTGGACATCGTCATTGGTGTTGTCCAGCAGACGCGTGCCGTCCTGATGCCAGCCAAACAGTTTCCAGCCCTCGCGGCGGGGACCCTTGCCGCCGAACACCTTTTCCGAAGACCAGTAGAGATAGAGGTCCTTGCTGTCGTCGTTATCGGAAAGGCTGAGGCCGTTGCCGTTGCCCAGCATCACCGCATAGCTGTGTTCCCAGTCGTCCATGATGAAGGTATCGAACACCTGGATACCGGTATCCCGGGCCGCGGCCACCGGCTTCTCGACCGTATTCAGACTGTTGTCACTGTCCACCGGCAGGGTCGTCGCTCCCTTGTTGTTGGTGTACTTGTCATTCGGCAGGCGTTCGATCAACTGCTGGTTACCGAACTCTGTGAAGTTGATGTAATCGATGTTGATGATGCCCTGGTAGACCTCTTCCGATCCCGGGGTCTTGAACAGACCGACCCGGGTCCGGGCGCCGGGGATGTGATTGAAGGTGACGCTGGCATCGGTCAGTTTGGCGAAGCTGTTACCCGCAGAGGTGATGGCGTTGTTACCGAGCTCGGCCATCAGGAAGTAGTTGATCTTCCCATCCAGCGGAAAGCCGGCGCCCCGTACTGCCAGGCGCGCCCGGTTGATGTTGAAACCATCCTGGGTATCCAGATCTGGCCCGAGCAGCTTGGGCGGTATGTAGCCGTCCGTTGCGTTGGCATCGCTGTAGTCCTTCTGGTACTGGGCCTGAATGATGCCCCACACCTTGGCGCGGGGTGCCGCAGACTCCGCCTCGGTGCCTTGAAGCATCAGCCAGTTGGTCGCCTGCGCCTGTGGTAATGCGCACAGCAAGGCCACTCCTCCGCATGCGTGGATAACGAATCTGTTCATGAGTAATCCCCCTGGGTATTTTTTAAATCGTGGCGGTCGGCATCAGGGCTTGATCAGGCGATAACCCTGATCGAGCAGATCCATGATGCGCACCACGCCGGCACTCACCTTCACCGCATGCGGATTCAGCTCAGGCGGCTTGCCGAGATTCTTGGTGAAATTGGCAATGGTGTTTTCGCAGGCACTGAAACGCACCCCCTGACTGGCCAGACCGTCGATGCGAGGGACGTTGTCATTGCCCGCCTGCAGCAGGCGCAAACCGGGACCGAAGGCGACGATCTCGACTTCCACCCGGTCAGGACCGTAATACTTCAGCAGGTTGTTGGCCACGTTAAGCACCAGGGTCTGCTTGAAGGGATCCGGATCGCTGATCTGCAGCACCACCTGTTTCTCCGCGAAGGGTTTTGCTTCAGATGCCCAGGCGGGCGTGAAGCCGATGAAAAATGCCATCAGCAGGAGCAACAGGCTGGCTGCCCCTGTGAGCGTTTGATAGGGTCGTTTCATACTCCTCATCCTCTGTTGTTATGTGATTGACGCGGCCCGATTCAGCACGGTGCCAAATCGCCCACGTGCCACTTGACGGAATCCACGGGGTTTTTATTCCATCAATTCGTCATAAACTGGCTGTCAGAAAAAAAATCGCAGGAGATGGAATAAAACCGCGGGCCCCTGCATCTTGTGGGTTCAGGGGGAGAGATAACGATAATGAAACTATTCAGTCTGGGCCGATCGGCCCGTAGCATGCGCCAGCGGTTTGGCGATTACAGAAACGACCTTTACCGGGTGGGCCTCTCCTGGTGCGGAGACCGCATGCTGGCGGATGATCTGGCCCAGGAGGCGCTGGCGCGTGCGCTGGCCAAACACCACCAGTTGAAGGACGAAATGAAGCTGGAGCACTGGCTGTTCCGGATCCTCAACAACTGCTGGCGGGAGCATCTGCGGAGGCTGCACCCGACGGTGGAACTCGAGGAACTGGTGATGAGCAGTGACCAGACCCCGGAGCGGGGACTGCGCAAGCAGCAGGTGATCGACCGGGTGCGCTGCGCCATCGGTCGGCTGCCTTTGGGACAGCGGCAGGTGATCACCCTGGTGGACCTGCAGGGGTACTCCTACAGCGAGGTTGCCGAGGTCCTGGAGATTCCCATCGGCACGGTGATGAGCCGGGTCAGCCGTGCGCGGCAGGCTCTGAAGGAGGATCTCATCGCCCTGCACGGCGACCTGAATCCTGAACGTTGTCATCTCAGGAGCGTGAAATGAAACAAGGAAATGATGAGACTTTTAGCCAGCTCAA
Source organism: Candidatus Thiodiazotropha sp. (assembly GCA_040506775.1). Lineage (GTDB taxonomy): Bacteria > Pseudomonadota > Gammaproteobacteria > Chromatiales > Chromatiaceae > Thiodiazotropha. Next base: position 14,165 of record JBEVWC010000018.1, on the reverse strand, counting down.
TGCCCTCGCGGATGGCGCACTGGACGCCCGCCAGAGCGAGCGATTGCTCGAGGAGATCGAGCAGCACGCGGAGCTGCGCGAATCCCTTTGCGATATCCACCGACTTAAAGACATGGTGCGCTACGCCTACGCCGACTGCGAACCCCCCAAACGACAGCCACGCCTGACACCGCGTCTGCGCATCGGTCTGGCTGCCGCCGCCGTGGCCCTGTTCAGCCTGGGATTCGCAGGTGGACGGTTCACCGTTCCCAATGACCCCCTGGCGCCTTTCGAGCTGACCCAGGTGGTCTCTCAGCCGAACAAGGTGGTGCTGTTCATCGGAAATTCGGATCCGGACAAGTTCAGGCAGACCCTGGACCGGGCGGAAAACCTGCTCTCCCGCTATCATGGCGAGGGAGTGGAGGTGAATATCGTGGCGAGCGCCGGAGGCATCGATCTGCTGCGTAAGAGCGCTTCTCCCTATGTACAGCGAATCAAGGATCTCAGCGACAGCTACACCGCTCTCCAGTTCGTAGCCTGTAACAACACCATCGCAAAGTTAATGCGTGAAGGCCAGGATGTGGCCCTGATCGAGAACGCGGTGGTCAAGCCCTCGGCGGTGCAATTCGTGGTCGAAAGGCTGCAGCAGGGCTGGAGCTACGTAGCGATCTGAAGCTCGGGTAGCCCGGGTGAAGCAACGCGTAACCCGGGGGAATCTGGCGCGCGTCTGATACAGGCATGCGTGTCGGGCGGCCGGGCGGCTTCGGCCTGGTTTCCCGGGTTCCGCTGCGCTGCACCCGGGCTACAGTACGACAAGGCACAGCCCGGCGTAGCCCGGGTGAAGCAACGCGTAACCCGGGGGAATCTGGCACGTGTCTGATACAGGCATGCGTGTCGGGCGGCCGGGCGGCTTCGGCCTGGTTTCCTGGTTTCCCGGGTTCCGCTGCGCTGCACCCAGGCTACAGTACGACAAGGCACAGCCCGGCGTAGCCCGGGTGAAGCAGCGCGTAACCCGGGGGAATCTGGCACGTGTCTGATACAGGCATGAGTGTCGGGCGGCCGGGCGGCTTCGGCCTGGCTTCCCGGGTTCCGCTGCGCTGCACCCGGGCTACTGTGATACCTGATCGGGCTTTTTTTCGAGCTCCTGTTCCAACTGCTGGGTCAACTGCAAGGGTGAACCGGTATGCCGCGCCAGCAACTGATAGGCCACCGGCACGATGTACAGGGTAAACACCGTGGCGGCGGTCACCCCGGCAAGAATCACAGTACCAATCACCGCCCGGGTCTCGGCCCCGGCGCCGGACGAGAGCAGCAGCGGCAGTGATCCTGCGGCGGTGGTGATTCCGGTCATCAGAATCGGCCGGAATCGCACATGGGCCGCCTCCAGCAGGGCTTCCTCAAAGGCCTTGCCCCGATCCCGCAGCTGGTTGGCGAACTCCACGATCAGGATGCCGTTCTTGGCCGCCAGCCCCACCAGCATGATCAGGCCGATCTGGCTGTAGATGTTGAGCGTCTGGTCGCTGAGCCAGAGTCCGAGCAGGGCCCCGGCCATGGCCAGGGGCACGGTGAGCATGATGACGAAGGGGTGCACCCAGCTCTCGAACTGGGCCGCCAGCACCAGGTAGACCACCACCACCCCGAGTATCAGCACGAATACCACTGAACCACCGGCGGTCTTGTAGTCCCGGGACTGCCCCTTGTAGTCGACGATCACCTGTTCCGGAAGATAGTCCCGAACCAGTCCGTCCAGGTAGCTGAGGGCTTTGCCCAGGGCGAGCCCATCCGCCAGGTTGGCCTCCAGGGTGATCGAGCGCACCCGGTTGTAACGGTTGAGACTGATCGAGTCGGCCACCTCTTCCAGGCGCACCAGGTTGGCCAGTTGAATCAGCGCCCCGCTGGTCTCCGAGCGCACGTAGAGATGACTCAGGTCCGAGGGGGTCTGCTGATCGCTGCGTTCACCCTCGAGGATCACGTCATACTCCTCACCCGTCTCGATGTAGGTGGTCACCCGGCGGGAGCCGAACATGGTCTCCAGGGTACGCCCGATGCTCTCCACCGTGACCCCGAGCTCCGAGGCCCGGTCGTAGTCGATCTGGACCTTGAGCTGGGGCTTGGTCTCCTTGTAGTCGTAGTCGATGCCCAGCAGACCCGGGTTGTTCTCCTCGATCTTCTCCAGCAGGATGTCCCGCCAGGCCGCCAGTTCATCATAGGTACCACCACCGATGACGAACTGCACCGGTTTCTGAATACGCCGGCCGAAACCCTGGCGCATCACCGGAAAGGCGCGCACCCCGGGCAGGTCGGAAAGTTTCTTGCGAATCTCGTCCATGATCACCCAGGCGGAGCGGCGCTGATCCCAGTCGTTGAGCACATTGATCACGATACCGCCGTTGAAGATGGCGAAGTTGCTGAAGGTGCGCGGGGCACGCACCAGCAGACGGGTGATCTCCCCCGATTCGACGTAGGGCATGAGGCGGCGCTCGATCTCGTCCATGTAGTCCTTCATGTAGTCGAAGGAGGCCCCCTCGGGACCATTGACGATGAGGAAAAAGGCGCCCCGGTCCTCCTTCGGCGCATACTCATCGGGGATCCGCTCATACAGCCACCAGGCGCCCGCCATGATCGCGACGAACATCACCAGCATCAGCCAGTAGTGATGGATCGCCACCTTGAGGGTGGTGACATAGAAATCCCGCACATGGTTGAGCAGCCAGTCCACTCCCCGGGAGAGGCTGATGCCCCCGGCATGTTCCCGGGGCAGGATCTGCGAGGCGAGCATCGGCGAAAGCGACAGGGCCACCAGGCTGGAGAAGGCCACCGCAGCGGCCATGGTGATCGCGAACTCGGTGAACAGCCGGCCGATGTCGCCGCCGAGAAAGGCAATCGGTACGAACACCGAGATCAGCACCACGGTGGTGGAGATGACCGCGAAGGCCACCTGGCGGGCACCGCGATACGCGGCCACCAGACGCGACTCGCCATACTCCTCCATGCGCCGGTGGATGTTTTCCAGCATCACGATGGCATCATCGACCACCAGTCCGATCGCCAGCACCAGGGCCAGCAGGGTGAGGATATTGATGGTGAAGCCGAGCGCCAGCAGCACCAGAAAGGTGGCGATCAGTGAGACCGGTACCGCCACCGCCGGCACGATCATCGCCCGCACGCTGCCGAGGAACAGGAAGATCACCGTCACCACCAGGGCGATGGCGATACCCAGGGTCTTGTAGACCTCCTTGATCGCCCCTTCGACGAACACCGAGCTGTCGTAGCTCTGTTTGATCTCCATGCCCTCGGGCAGGGTGGCATTGATACGCAATCGCTCCGCCTTGGCCAGAGCCGCCACCTCCAGGGTGTTGGCGGTGGACTGTTTGATGATGCCGATGCCCACCATCGGCACTCCGTTGCCGCGGAAGAAGGTCCGGGTCTCCTCGGCCCCCTTCTCCACCCGCGCCACCTCCCCGAGGCGCACCAGGTAGCCGTCAATGCCCCGGGCCAGCACCAGACGGGCAAAATCATCCGCGGAATGGAAACTGCGGTTGAGCCGCACGGTGAACACCCGGTCCTGCGAATCGATGCTGCCGGCGGGTAGTTCCAGATTGCTCTTGCGCAGCGCCTGTTCCACGTCGGCCACGGTAAGGCCCCGGGCCGCCAGCGCCTGGCGATCGATCCACACACGCATGGCGAAGGTCTGGCCCCCGCCGACCCGCACCCGGGCCACTCCGTCGAGCACCGAGAAGCGGTCCACCAGATAGCGCCGGGCATAGTCGGACAACTCCGGTACGGTCATCCGGTCGCTCACCAGGTTGAGCCACATGATCACGTCTTCGTTGCTGTCGACCTTCTGGATCTCCGGCGGATCCGCCTCCAGGGGCAGGTCGTCGAGGATGGTCGAGACCCGGTCGCGCACATCGTTGGCGGCGGCGTCGATGTCACGATCCACATTGAACTCGATGGTCACCACCGAACGCCCGTCCTCACTCTGCGAGGAGATAAAGCGGATCCCCTCGACTCCGGAAACCCGGTCCTCGATGAGCTGGGTGATGCGGGTCTCCACCACGTTGGCGGCGGCGCCCCGGTAGAGGGTCTCCACCGAAACCACCGGGGAGTCGATGTCGGGGTACTCCCGCAGCGGCAGTTGCTGGAAGGCCACCAGACCGAAGGCGATCAGCAGCAGGGACAGGACCGAGGCAAAAACCGGTCGTTTGACCGAGATGTCCGAAAGGATCATGACGCGGACCCGGTGGCTTCAGCGGAGACCGGCTTGAGCAGATCCGGAATGCTCCGGCCATCCCCCTCAAGCCCCTTGACCCGCACCGGCTCCCCCTCCCGGGCCTTCTCCATGCCGTGGGTGATCACCCGATCGCCTTTATTCAGACCTTCGAGCACCTCCACTTCACCGGCCCGTCGGGAACCGATGACGATCCTGAGTTTCTCCGCTTGGGGTGGCTCACCCTGGAGCCGCATCACATAGTGTTCGCGGCCCTTGGGCATCAACGCCGACTCCGGGATCACCAGGGTCTGGCGGCGGTTGCGCAGCAGCTCCACGGTCATCAGCAGGCCGGGCTTGAGGATACGCTCGGGATTGGGCAGCACCGCCCTCACCAGCACCGAACGGTTGACCGGATCGACCCGGCTGTCGATCGCCTTGACCTCGCCCTCGAACACCCGCTCACCAAAGGCCCGGGCGCGGGCGCGGATCGGCAGACCGGGGGCGAGGCTCGCCAGATAGGTGGAGGGCACCGCGAACTCCAGCTTCATGACACTGTCGTCGTCCAGGGTGGAGATTAGGTCGCCGGTCTCCACCAGGGCGCCGACGCTGATATTTCGCAGTCCCAGCACACCCCTGAACGGCGCCTTGATCAGCCGGTCGGCGAGACGGGACTCGATCGCCGCCAGACGCGCCCGGGCGGTATCCACCTCGCGGCGGCGCTGATCGAGCAGGGACTGGGCCTCGATCCCCTGGGACTCCAGCTGACGGACCCGGTTGAACTGCCGCTTCGCCTCCTCCAGGTTGGCCCGGGCCTCTTCCAGCAAGGCGTGTTCCTCGCGGCTGGTCATCTCCACCAGGACCTTGTCCTTGTCGACCCGCTGGCCGTCATCGAAATGGATCGCGGTAACCATCTCGGTTACGTTGGAAGTCAACTCCACCGACTCGTTGGCCTTCAGCGTACCCAGGGCCTCGATCCGGTCGACGAACTCGGTTTCCCGCACCTCGGCCGCGATCACCTGGGGCGCGGGCTTGTCCGCCGCAAGCAGCGGCAGCGCGGGAAGCACTGAAAGGGTTAAAAACAGAAAGCGGCAAAGACGGCGGCTTGGCATATCAGGTCCCCATGTGATCGGACGCTCAATGATAGGGCCTGTTGACACTGATCCGATAGACCTGGGTAACACAAACGTCCAGGTCCGGGGCACTGCACAGGACAAACGGCCGGGTTTAGCCAGATAAGATCCTCGATTTCAGGCTCCGTTCCCCGAATCTGGATTGTCACACAGAAAGCATGTCATCATCCCCGCGAAACGCCACGGAGACCCAGCCATGACACAGGACCCCGCTGAGCACCACACACTCGCCAGCGTGGGCGTGCTTCTGACCTACGCCCTTAAGTCCTACGGTCTCGACGTCCAACCGCTGATCCAGGCTGCGGGAATCGATCCGGCAGGCTTCGAGAATCCGGACCAACGACTTCCCATGGCGAAGCTGCAGAAACTCTGGGCGCTGGGTAGCGAAGCCAGTGGGGATCCCTGCTTCGGCCTGCGTTATGCCGAATACATTCAACCCGCCTCGTTGCATGGCATGGGACTGGCCTGGGCCGCCAGCGACACCCTGCTGGACGGAGTGAAGCGCCTGATCCGTTATCAAAGCGCCCTCTCAACCGTGCTCGACATCCGCATCGAGGAGGAACCCCGGGGCTATCGCCTGGTGTTTGAAACCCGGGACAGGGGCACACCCGCCGCAGCCTCGACCGATGCCACACTGGGCGCGTTCCTGCGAATGTGCCGAATCACCACCGGCCCCGGGGTGAACCCGTTGAGTGTCAGCCTGCGGCATGCTGAACCGCCCTGCAGCCAACACATGCGCGAATGGTTTGCCGCACCGATAGCGTTCCGTGCATCCACTGACAGCCTGCTGTTCGCCTGTGCCACGCTGGAGTCCCGCATCCCCAGCGCCCACCCGGAACTCGCCCGGGCCAATGACGCACTGGTTCAGGACTACCTTGAGCGGCTCGACCAGCACAACCTCACCCAGCAGGTGCGCATCCGCATCATCGAGGACCTGCCCAACGGTCTGCCCAGGCAGACTCAGATCGCTCAGCAACTCAATCTGAGCCTGCGCAACCTGCAGCGCAAGCTGCAGCACGAGGGCACCAACTTCAAACAGCTGGTGGACGAGACCCGCAAGGCCCTGGCCATCGAGTACCTGACCGCCTCGGGCAAGCCGCTCATCGAGATCGGTTACCTGCTGGGATTCACCGAGAGTTCCAATTTCTCCCGGGCGTTCCGACGCTGGACCGGAGAGTCACCCCAAAACTACCGCCAAACACATCATTAGAGCCCGGTCATCATTGGCGCCAAGCGATCATCGATTGGCATGAACTGACAAGCCCTGCCCTGCCCCCGGCCCCTATCCTGTTGCCATCACAACAGGAGAATCAACATGCTCGCAGCACACAAGATCGAACAGCGTACCCTGCGCCAGGCGATATCCTTCGTCGGGGTCGGACTCCACAGTGGCCGCATGACCCGCCTGACCCTGCGCCCCAATCAGGACAGCAACGGGATCCTGTTTCAACGCTCCGATGTGGAAAACGGCCGGGGACTGATTGCCGCGCGCTGGTACAACGTCAGCGATACCCGGCTGTCCACCACCATCAGTAACGAATACGGTGTCTCGGTGGCCACCATCGAACACCTGATGGCGGCCCTCGCGGGCTGCGGAGTGGACAATGCGCTGATCGACATCGACGGACCGGAGGTACCGATCATGGATGGCAGTGCGGAACCCTTCGCCACCTCGATCGAGAAATACGGCACCCTGTCACTCAAGGTCCCGCGCAACGCCATCTGGATTCAGCAACCGATCGAGGTCCGGGACGGTGACAAGCACGCGCTGCTGTTGCCCGCGCGCAAACCGCGCATCACCCTGTCGATCGATTTTCCCGACACCCTCATCGGCGCCCAGGTCTACTCCATCGAACTGGTCAACGAGGCCTTCGTGCAACAGCTTGCCCGCTCAAGAACCTTTGGTTTTGCACAGCAGGTTGAGGCATTGCGCGACCAGGGTCTGGCACTGGGGGGCTCGCTGAACAATGCGATCCTGGTGGATGGCGACCGGATCATCAACCGCGGGGGACTGCGCTATGCCGATGAGTTCGTGCGCCACAAGGTACTGGATGCCTACGGTGATCTGGCCCTCGCCGGGGTGCCGATCATCGGTCACTACTACGGACACAAATCCGGTCATGCCCTGAACAAGCGACTGATGGAGAAGCTGTTCGAATCCCACTCATCCTGGTCCTACGTCACCCTTGGTGAGTATGAAAAGATGATGGGCGTATCGTTACACGAAGGAGCACGCAAGACTTCGACTTCGCGGGATGATGCGCCGGACGACCAGCGGGTTGCGGGACATTCACGATAATGCTGGATGATGACTTAACCGGTATGCCGGCCCCCGAAGAGTTCGACCAGCTCGCCATCGAGCTGGCCGCCTCGCTGACACTCTATCTGCAACTGGCGGAGATCCATCACTTCAGTCCCGAGGTACGTCGCCTGATGAGTGACCTGGCCCGACAGATCCTGATCTCCGCGGAGCAGGGCAATCATTGGCTGCAATGACCCGTGTCAGAAACGCAGGGTCACATAGGCATTCAGACCCAGCACCTGGTCATCCAGATAGAGGGTTCTGTCCTGGCCGTCGGTATATTCGGCCTTGAGCCGGTTCGACACCACCGCAAGACCGACGCCCCAACGCTTGTCAAAGGCGTATTCGAGGGAGCTCCTGAGGTCGGTGAGTGAACCCTTGGCGTCATTGACACTCAGGTAGAACACCTCGAACTGGTTGGACCAGGTCAGGTCGGGAGTGATCGCGTAATTGAGCACGAACCCGATCACCGGCAGGGGCGCGGTCAGCTTGTTGCTGTTGCTGGCCACAACCCTTCCGTTATAGGTGCCTTCCAGATCGACGGAGAACTGGGTGACATGCAAACCCAGGGAGACGCCCAGTTCCACCTTCTCGTCATGATGAAACGACCAGATGTAGGATGTCCGGTAGGTATCCCGACCCATGCGGGTATCGAGGTTGGCATTGATGGGGTATACATCGTCACCCCAGGTGAGTTCTTCATCCAGCACCACCTCACCATCCCGGTCGAAGGAGAACCAGGAAAAATCCACTGAGTGTGCCGGGGTGAACCGGAAGCGGCCATCCAGGCGGAACACATTCATCGAACTCTGCCAATCCAGATCCCGTTCGCTGTCGATGGTAAGACCCACCGATCTCGCACTGGTATAACTCAGGGTGGTGCTGGTGTCGAAGATGAAGTAGGCGCCCAAATCGACTTTCAGGGACTCGGTTTCCGGGGTCTGTGCTGCGACGTTGCCGCTCCACAGCAACAGTCCCGACACGGCGATCGTCATGAGGTTTCGCATTTTGATATCACTCGGGTTGATGAACATACCCTCACAAACCACAGAGGAGATCAGCCTGAACCTGCCAAGAAACAGTGGATTTGTGGCTATCCATGAACAATCCTGTCCAGTGAAACTTCCACCCCGCATTTCGACAAATCCAGGCGCTACAGGTATATTACACGCAATTTCAGTAAGTTGTTGCAGTCATGAAGCACCCCTGCACCCACCAACTCAGATCCATGGCACTCCGACCGACCCGCATGGTCGGTGGTGATGCCCAACACAGCCGTTGCTGTCGCCGAGACCGCCAATGAGCAGCGGCTGGCTCGTCTTCACGGATCTCGACGGCACCCTTCTGGATCACCACACCTATGACACCGGCCCGGCCCAGCCGGCACTCGCTAAGTTGCGGGAAGCCGGCGTCCCTTTGGTCCCGGTCTCCAGCAAAACCCTCGCGGAACTCGATGATCTGAAGCAGGCACTACACTTCGACGGTCCGATCGTGGCCGAAAACGGGGCGGTGATCCTCTACCCCGGCGAGGAGCCGCAGATCGCCCCTCCCGGTTACCACCTGATCCGTGATTTCCTCATCGACCATCGCGCCAACCCCCACTTCGACAACCTGGGATTTGGCGACATGACCCTTGAAGAGGTCATGCAGCAGACCGGCCTGCCCCGTGCCCAGGCCCAGGCCGCCCGCAAACGTCTGGCCTCAGAACCGTTCCTCTGGCGCAGCAGCGCGGATGACCTGGCCGCATTCCGCTACGAAGTTGAAAAGTCCGGTCTCAGACTCACCCGGGGCGGGCGTTTCCTGCACCTGCTGGGTGACACCGACAAGGGCATGGCGGTGAAGCTGGTGATCAAGCACATGATCAGCCGGGGTCACAAGATCACCCACACCATTGCCCTTGGAGACAGTGAAAACGACCGGGACATGTTGCTCGCGGTGGACCAGCCGGTGATCGTGCGCAAACCGGATGGCAGCTGCCTCGCTCTGCCGGAACGTCCGGACGCCCTGTGCACCCAGGAGCCCGGCCCGGCGGGCTGGAACCAGGCGATTCTCAGCCTGTGGTAGATGCCCGCTCAAGTTGACCCTGGCGCATGCGCAAAATTTCGAATCCCTCGAGAGCTGGCAGGTCCACCTCGGTGGCATTACCCCAGCCAATTGTGTAGGGTTCGCAGAGGCTGCCCGGCATCCCAGAAAACATACGAGGAATCCCCATGGCGGACTTCTTTCAGTTTGGAAAGATCACCACCCTGCATCGGCTCACCGAACGCCCCCTGGACGAGTTGGAAGCGGAACTTCAGGCGTTTTCCAAAAAGCGCCCCATCGGTCTGATTCTTCCGAGCCTGTTCTCGGAGCTCGAGGGTCCCGCCCTGGGCCGGATTCTCGATGAACTGCAGCAGGCCAGCTACCTGTCACACATCATCATCGGCCTGGACCGGGCCAACGAGTCTGAATTCGAGCATGCCCGGGAGTTCTTCGCCCGCCTGCCCCAGCAGACTCATCTGTTGTGGCATGACGGACCGCGCCTCACGGCCCTGGATGAGGAACTCAAACAACGGGAACTCTCTCCCCCGGAACCGGGCAAGGGACGTAATGTATGGTTCTGCCTGGGCTATGCCCTGGCGATCGAGGAACTCGAGGCGGTGGGGCTGCACGACTGTGACATCACCACCTATTCCCGGGACCTGCCGGCACGTCTGCTCTATCCACTGGCCCACCCCAACTTCAGCTTCGAGTATGCCAAGGGTTACTACCCCCGGGTCAACGGAGACAAGCTCAGCGGACGGGTCACCCGACTGTTCGTCACACCCCTGATCAGGGCACTGCGCCTGATGGTCGGCCCGCTGGACTACCTGGAATACATGGACAGTTTCCGCTATCCCCTGTCCGGGGAGTTCGCCATGAGCCGGGACCTGGCCTCACAGGTGCGCATCCCCAGCGACTGGGGACTCGAGATCGGTCTGCTCTCGGAAGTCTACCGGAACATATCCCACCACCAGATCTGCCAGGTGGATATCGCGGACCAGTACGATCACAAGCACCAGGAACTCTCCGCCGAGGATCGCGACGGCGGCCTGGCGAAGATGAGCCGGGATATCGCCAAGTCCCTCTACCGCAAGCTCGCCACCGAAGGCATCCAGATGAATCAGGCCTTCTTCCGCAGCCTCAAGGCCGCCTACCTGCGCAAGGCACTGGACATGGTGGAGATGTACTACCACGACGCCAAACTCAACGCCCTGGCCTTCAACCGGCACGCGGAGGAGGAAGCCATCGAGGTGTTTCAGCAGAGCATCGTCGAAGCGGGCCAGGTGTTTCTCGACAACCCGCTGGAGGCCCCCTTCATACCGAACTGGAAACGGGTGCTGTCGGCGATGCCGGATTTTACGGAGCGACTTTTCCAAGCCGTCAAAGCAGATAGCTTGGAGTGATGAAATGCGAATAACGGAATGAGTAGATAAACGCAGTATTTCAATTTTCAGCCTCGTCAGAATATTTCCTGGCTGTTTCCGGAGCAGGCAAAGGATCCAAGCCTCATGAGAGTGATGAAAAGACTCCGCAACAACAGCACAAGGCGATGACCTGGGTGCAACGCCTGAAGCGTCTGTTCAATATTGACGTCACTATTTGCGAGAAGTGCAGAGGTGAAGCCAAGATAATCGCCCGTATCGGGGATCAGGTGGTCATCAACAAGATCCTTTATCACTTAATTGAGGCCAGATAGACGGATGATTCAGGCATATCCAGGCCCCAGTTTTCTGCCTTGATATACATGGGTGACAGCGGCTATTTCACTTTATACATAGGAGATGTATTCATGTTAAGGAGATCCAGGATTGCCCTAACCATGCTCATGGCTAGCGTCACAACTGTAGGAAATGCCGCTTTCGTCAATAATGATGGTTTTGGCCAGATCGCGCTGTTGCCTTACTACAATGTAAACAACAACATCATCACCAGCATCAACATCATCAATACCACGGGTCTGTTCAAAGCGGTAAAAGTGCGTTTTCGCGAATCCCTTATCTCTGCAGATGTATTCAACGTCAACCTCTATCTGTCACCTTATGACGTCTGGAACGGCACCATTCGCTTGAACCTGGCGACAGGTGTCCCCAATTTCATCACAGAGGATGAATCTTGCACCTTTCCTGACAAAGCACTTCTCCAGGCTGGCGTTGACTTCATTAACAATCACGATGCCACCAGTGACGACGATCTGACAGAAGGTTATGTTGAGATTATAGAGATGGGTGTTATCGCTGATGGCCCCGGAGGCTCTAGCGCTACCGATGATGATAAATACGCTGAGATCGACGCCACTGGCGTTGCTGACGGAGTGATTACTGATGGTGACCGATCTATCGCTGCTGGTCTTCTACACGGTGCTAACGGGATTCCCGTGGATTGCTCAGTTATCGAAGATGCGTGGAGTGCCGGTCAGGCCGACAACAACATCAACGGTTTTGAGCCAGGAGGACTGACTACTGAGGGTATAGCCGCCAGTAGCGCCACCAATGACCCCTATGACAGCGCACTCAATGCCGGACTGGTCTATGAAGCGATGGATCGTGGTGGCATCACTGCCTACGCCATAATGATCAACGTTGCCAGCGGTGCAGCTTTCGTTGAGCCTGGTACCCATATAGATGATTACGCCACACTGCCACAGCACTATCGCAGCAACGATTCAACCTACTATCTGCTACCTTCACTGGCTTCTGGTGATGTAACTCAGGCGCATATGTTGAACAACAACAGAGGTGTTAAATCTACCGGCCCTTTGAGTCTTGCTGAGTGGGATACCGGAGCAGTCAACGATATCGCGCCAAATCCTTCGGTCCCGATGGGCTCTAACCCTTTCCCGATTGCTGTAGCTCTGAGTGCTGATGTCATCGCCGCACCATATTTCACTGAAGCCGGAATCAACGGTGGCACCGAAATCGTGGCCACCTTCCCAATGAGAAAGCACGGCATTTACAATGGTAAACATTTATTTAACCAGGTTGATAGTGAAATTGCTGAATGTGACGGTGACATGAATGATGGTATTGATGACGGTGCCGCTATTACTCTTCCCAGCACTGGAGTCACTGTTCAAGACTACCCAGTTATTGCTGGCAGCTACTGCGAAAATGGTGGTTTCATGGAAAGTGCGCCTGATGTTCAGGTCAGTCTTTATTACTATGACTACGACGAGCGCGCTGCTTCTCTGACCCTAGAAGAAACCGGGGACTGGATACTTCCACCAGTCGATAATCCTGAAGTCTACACTTTGGAGCGGGAGGTTAACGTGGTCAAAGCTCATCATAACGACGGCACAAGTGCCTCAGTGCTGGGAACACCTGAGGCGAATATTTTTTATTGGCAACTTGATGAGGGTTTTGAGGCAGGTTGGGTTCGGATCGACATGTCTGATTACGACTACAATACTGACCAAAGAATTATGAATATCACTGAAGCAGTTGGCGGAATCAATGGTCATGGCGCAGGTTATTGGACTGGAGTTCCTGTCATCGGATTCGCTGTTATGGCGGCTGATGTTGGCCCGGCACAGATTGGAGAAACTGTTGACTTGATCCGTTTCGTCAATCGGAAATCTCCGACTCTTTAAGGTGATGAAGCCACTTATCTCTGAGGTCGATGTCAAAATAGCCTAGCCCACTGATTTACGTTAATTTGATCTCAACAACCACCGGCAAAAAGCCGGTGGGTTAGTCTTACGGACTAAAAGTCCTGAAAACTGTTAAACAGTTTTGACGAACCCCCACCCTTGATTCGATGCATGATCTCGCTCGGTGCCATACCGCCTCAAACGCCTGACAAGTCTGTCAGATCAACTCTTTTGGTTTGATTTCCAAATCCCCTTTTAGCACCTGATATCGATACGATGTATTCCCAAATTGTGCTGTCATCTGGTGGCACGAATAGCGTTACCGGCCCCAGGAAACAGCGCAGGTTTCGGAATTCGAGAGCCTTGGCGCCATCGCCACCAAGGTACCTCGAGCAGTGTTCTGCCTGCTCACTGCACTGCAGCTTCATGAGTTGTCCACGCAATTGCCGCGTCAAATCTGGATCGCAATGCCTCGAGGCAGCCACCCACCCCGTATCGAGTACCCGCCTGTCAAGATGGTGCAGTTCACGGGCGACGCCTACTCGGCAGGGAATGAGATCGCCAAGTCCCTCTACCGCAAGCTCGCCACCGAAGGCATCCAGATGAATCAGGCCTTCTTCAGCAGCCTCAAGACCGCCTACCTGCGCAAGGCACTGGATAACCGGAATTCCTGAACAGCCTCAACCTTTGGCCATCAGCCACACGGTCTGGTATGGCCGGAGACGCAACCCCTGCTCATCGATATCGGGGACCATCTGGTGCAGGGCGTCGTACCAGCGGGCGCCCGGCTTGCCCAGATGATCGATATCGAGGGTCTTCAGGTTACCTGTGATGTTGTGCAGGGCGTAGACCGTCTGGGTTTCGTCAACACTGACCCGCTGTACCGCAAAAATCCCTTCGGGCATCTCCAGGACCCGCTGCGGCGCATCCGGG